>CAYRTE010000007.1:0-135492 GCA_964427205.1 uncultured Caulobacter sp. | reverse complement strand
CGACCCAACCGCCAAAACATCAAATCAAGCTTGCAACGCGGGAGCCATCCACACAAGACCTTCCCAAGGTCAGCGATGAGTCATGGTCGCGCTACCGACCACCAGGACCTGAACGTCCCCCGAGGGTCGAAAGCACGTTTTAGTTCAGGCGCCGATCTCGGTCGTTCAGATCGCCACCGCGAGCGATTGTCGGTCCCGGTGATCACCCGCCCCTGTGGCGGAAACCCCTGGTTCAGCTGACACGTGAGATGCCAGCGAAGTGCGCGCACACTTCACCCCTCACGCATCTGCGGCGGGTAGAGAGGTTCCCGCCAGAAGAGCCGGGAATGACGATGATCTACTAGAGAGGCGCCCACCCGCCTTCGCGCCGAAGGGAGCCATCCTTAAATCTCACGGCGAGACGATCGCAGGTCTGCTTCCAGGAGATTTAAGGATGAGCGGTACGCGGGCGTCCGCTTGTCGGACGGGCGCCAATAGCTGCTTGCGGCCCGTTGCGAACTCCCGGCCGGCAGCGCTTGTCGAGTTCAACCCGATCTGAAAATCTTGGCAAATGCCGGATCTCCTCTTCGCCGACGCCGAACTTGCAGCGCTCTATGACGCGATGAACCCCGGCCGGGACGACTATGACTTCTACCGTCCGATGGTGATGGCCGCTCACGCGGTCTTGGACGTGGGCTGTGGTACGGGCTCCCTGCTGCACGAGGCCCGCGACGCGGGGCATAGCGGGCGGCTTTGCGGCCTCGATCCGGCTTCTGGCATGTTGGCCCAAGCGCGTAGGCGCGACGATGTCGAATGGGTGCTCGGCGACCTCTCATCGGTCGCCTGGGACGCAGAGTTCGACCTGGTCGTTATGACCGGGCACGCCTTCCAGGTCCTTGTCGAAGATGACGAATTGCACGGCGCCCTGGCGAGTATTCATGCAGCCCTGAAGCCGGGTGGCCGCTTCGCCTTCGAGACCCGCAATCCATCCGCCCGGGCGTGGGAGGCATGGGAATCCGAGGTTCGCGGCGCCTTCGCCGGTCCCCACGGAGAAAGAGTGCAGGTGAGCCGGAAGGTCACAACGCCATTCGATGGGCGGGTGGTGTCGTTCTCACACACATTTCAAAGCGTGGCGTGGGATCAATCGCGAGTCAGCCACAGCACCCTGAGGTTCATCGGCAAGGCCGACCTCGACGCGGCACTGGCACGCGCAAGTCTGATGCTGGAGGCCCAGTTTGGGGACTGGGATGAGAGCCCTCTCACCGAGACCAGCCCCGAAATCATCACCATCGCCCGCCGAATCTGAAAGCCACCCCTTCTCGGCCAACCGCAAGGACCGCTCTCGGGCGGTGGGGTCAGGGCCCGCGTCCAGCCATCCCTTCGGCCAACACGGGACCGGCAGGATTTCTCGCGCCCTGATCGAACGGAACCACGCTTCAGACGCTATCACGCCATGGACATCGACCTGACGCCCCTGAAGACCTTCGCCGCCTCGCGGCCGGTGCTGTACGGCGCGCCGCTGGCGGGCGTGCTGGGCGTGGTTCTGGGACTGGCGTTTCAGGTTGGCGACCAGAGCGAGCCTTTCCAAAACGCCCAGCCGTCCAGCCGCGCCTATGTCGAGGCGGAGGCCAACCCCATTGTCTGGCCGTCGGGCAAGGTCCCTGACTATGTGATCGGCACTGACTTCCTGGCGCAGGCCAGGGACCACGCTCCGGCGCCTGTCATCTATGCCGAGGACGACTATGCCGCGCAGTCTGTGCCGGCATCCACGCCGGCAGCAGAAACGGCCCCGCCGCCGGTCGTGATCGCCGCCCGGCCTGCCTACAGGGAAAGGCCGGCGCGGGAAGAAGCCCGATGGGCGTCGACGGATGGCGACATTCTCGATGTGCGGCTCCCCGAGGACACGTCGGTGGAAACCGCGCTTCTGAACTGATCCTGTCGCCAAAGGCTCGCCTTTCGGCTCCGGGATCGGTACTGGAGCGGCATGACTGACTATACGCCCCAACAGATCGTCGCCCGCGGCGCCCGCGCCGACGCCGAAGCCGCCGCCGACGCCATCGATATGGACGCCGCGCTGGAAGGCGCGACCTACTCGATCCTGGAAGAGGACGAGGACAAGAACATCTGGCGCATCGACGCCTTCCCGACCACCCAGGACGAGTCCGACGGCCTGGCGCGCGTGCTGGCCGGCTTCAAGGTCAAGGTGACCACCGAGGTCCTGGCCGACGCCGACTGGCTGGCCATGGCGCTGTCGGGTCTGCCGCCGGTCAAGGCCGGGCGCTTCTTCGTCTATGGCATGCACGATCGCGGCCGCCTGCCGGCCAGCACCGTCAATCTGCGCATCGAGGCCGGCGCGGCCTTCGGCACGGGCCACCACGGCACCACCGTCGGCTGCCTGCAGGCCTATGACCGCCTGATCAAGGCCCGCAAGTTCCGCAAGGTGCTGGACGTCGGCGCCGGCACGGGCCTGCTGGCCATCGCCGCCGCCCGCACGGGCAGCAAGCTGGCCGTCGGCACCGATATCGACCGGCCCAGCGTGCGCATCGCCCGCGAGAACGCCAAGGTCAACCAGGCCAACGCCAAGTTCGTCCACGCCTCGGGCCTGGGCGACCGGCTGGTGGCCGACAATGCGCCCTATGATCTGGTGTTCGCCAACATCCTGGCCCGGCCGCTGATCAGCCTGGCCCAGGACATCAAGCGCGCCCTGGTTCCCGGCGGCACGGTGATCCTGTCGGGCCTGCTGCGCACACAGGAACGGATGGTCAAGGCCGCCTATCTGTCGCGCGGCTTCAAGGTGGTCAGCCGCATCCATCGCGACGCCTGGGCGACGCTGGTTCTGCAGCGTCCCTGAGACTAAGCGGAACCGCTGGGCCAAGGGCCACGTTCCTAGAGCCAACACTATCGGTTCAAGGAACAACCCGATGACCTATGTCGATCCCCAGATCCCGCCGACCGAACGCGTGGTCGAAGTCCGTCGCGAAGGCAACAGCACCGGCTGGATCGTCGCTGGCATCGTCGCGGTCGTCGCGGTGATCGCGGTGGCCTTCATGCTGACCCAGCGCCCGGCCGACACTAACCAGGACCAGTTGCTGCAGGCTCAGGAACAGGGTCGCGCCGCCGGCGTGATCGAGGGCGCGCAGTCCAGCGTCACCACCAGCGCCCAGCAGGCCCAGTTCGCCGCCGAGAACGCCGCGCGCAACGCCGGCGCCGCCGCCGACGAGGCCCGCCGCGAGACCGAGCGCGCCGCCGCCAACGCCAGCCAGGCCGCCCAGGACGCCGCCGACCGCGTCGCCGCCAGCGGTGACAGCCGCGCGCCGTCGGTTGACGCCCCGCCGGCCTCTTCGCCGCAATAATCATCCTCTTCCCAGGCTCGGGTCGGCGGATTACATCGAGGCATGCGTCAGACCTTCGATGAATCCACCGACCCGTCCTTTGGTCCCCGTCACGTTCCCCTGATCCGCGCGGCCATGGCCCGGCAGGGGCTGGACGGTTTCCTCGTGCCGCACGAGGACGAGCATCAGAACGAATACCTGCCCGCCGCCAATGACCGCCTGGCCTGGGCCAGCGGCTTCACCGGTTCGGCCGGGGCCGGTGTGATCATGATCGACCGCGCCGCCGTGTTCGTCGACGGCCGCTACACCCTGCAGGTCCGCGAGCAGGTCGACCAGGGCGTGTTCGAGATCCGCGACCTCGTCGAGGGCGGCGTCCCGGCCTATCTGGAAACCGCCAGGGCTGGCGCCGTCATCGGCTATGACGCCCGCCTGCACAGCCCTCAAGCTCTCGACGCCCTGAAGGCGGCCGCCGCCAAGGTCGGCGCTGAACTCAAGCCCGTCGCGGTCAATCCGCTGGACGAAGCCTGGGGCGCCGAACGTCCGGCGCAACCGACCGCGCCGATCGTGCCCCAGTCCGTGGACTATGCCGGCGAGGATTCCGCCTCCAAGCGCGGCCGCGTGGGCGCCAGCCTGGCCGGCCTGGGCGCCGACGCCGCCGTGATCACCGCCCCCTCCTCGATCGCCTGGCTGTTCAATGTGCGCGGCGGCGACGTGATCCGCTCGCCCCTGCCGCTGTCTCAGGCCATCGTCAACGCCGACGGCACGGCGCGCCTGTTCATCGACCCCGCCAAGGTCACCGAGGACCTGCCGGCCTGGCTGGGCAACCAGGTGTCGCTGGAAAGCCCTGACGCCCTGGACGCCGCCCTGGCCGAGCTGGCGAGCAAGAGCGTGCTGGTCGATCCCGGCCAATCCTCGGCCTGGTACTTCGATACGCTGACCGCCGCCGGCGCCAGGGTGGTGCGCGGCATGGATCCCTGCACGATGCCGCGGGCCTGCAAGAACCAGGTCGAAATCGAGGGCACCCGCGAGGCGCACCGCCGCGACGGCGCGGCCCTGACACGCTTCCTGCACTGGCTGGCCACCGAGGGTCAGATCAATCCGCCCGACGAGAAGGAAGCCGTCGCCAAGCTGGAAGGCTTCCGCGAGGCCACCGGCGTGCTGAAGGACCTGTCGTTCGACACCATCGGCGCGGCCAACGGCCATGGCGCCCTGCCCCACTATCGCCCGACCGAGCGCAGCAATGAGCGCGCCGCCATGGGTTCCCTGCTACTGGTCGACAGCGGCGGCCAGTACCTGGACGGCACCACCGACGTCACCCGCACCGTGGCCATCGGCGAGCCGTCGGCCGAGATGATCCAGCGCAACACCCTGGTGCTGAAGGGCCATCTGGCCATCGCCCGCCTGCGCTTCCCGGCCGGCACCACCGGCTCGGCCATCGACGCCTTCGCCCGGGCCGCCCTGTGGAGCCATGGCCTGGACTACGACCACGGCACCGGCCACGGCGTCGGCGTCTATCTGGGTGTCCACGAAGGCCCGCAGAGGATCTCCAAGGCGCCCAACACGGTTCCCCTGCAGCCCGGCATGATTGTCTCCAACGAGCCCGGCTTCTACAAGGACGGCGAGTACGGCATCCGGATCGAGAACCTGGAAGTGGTCATGCCCGCCGAGGACATCGCCGGTGGCGAGCGCCCGATGCACCGCTTCGAGGCGCTGACCCTGGCCCCCATCGACCGCCGTCTGATCGACAAGGCCCTGCTGTCGGCCGAAGAGGTCGCCCAGTTCGACGCCTATCACGCGCGGGTGCTGAAGGAGATCGGCCCCCGGGTCGACGCCGAGGTGCGGGCCTGGATGGAAGCGGCCTGCGCGCCGCTTTAGATTTCAAGTCCTGTCCCTGACGGGAGAGGTGTCGCCGCAGGCGACGGAGAGGGAAGTCGTAGAGCCAAGGCCACTTCCCCTCCGGTCGCTTCGCGACCGCCTCCCCCTTCAGGGGGAGGACTTTCCTACCTCACCCGGTTCCAAACCTGGGTCTTGCACAGCGGCGCGACGATGCAGCCCTTCAGCTTCAGCTGGTTGTCGGACAGCATCTCGATCGTGCCCGAATAGGTGCCGCCGTCGTCGGGATTGTAGACCTTGCCGCCGTTCCACTTGGCCGGCCCGCCGGTGAAGTCGTACAGCATCTGCAGGCCCTTCAGGGTGCGTCCCCGCTGGGCGGCGTCCTTGTTCTTTTCGTCCTTCAGGGCGGCGTTGGTCTTGATCTGGTTGGAGGTGACCAGCTTGCCGCACAGGCTGTTGCCGCAACGGGCGATCTCGACCTGGCCGCCATTGGTCGGCGTCGCCCACAGGCCCAAGACATCCGAGGCGAAGGCCGGGCTGGCCAGCGCCGCCAAGGCAGCGGCTGCGATCAGGGTGGTGCGGAACATGCTTCTACTCCCAAGAGGTGGCGCTTCGAACGCGCGTTCGACGTAACGGATCGCCCGATCCGCCAGGTACGGCAAGCCTCCCGGCGAATTGAGGGCGAGATCTTCAAATCCGTCCAGCCTAGCCGGCCACCATCGCCAGCCAATCGTCCTCGGTCATCACCTGGATGCCCAGCTCGGTGGCGGTCTTCAGCTTCGACCCTGCGCCGGGACCGGCCACCACCAGATCGGTCTTCTTCGACACCGATGACGCCACCTTGGCGCCCAGCGCCTCGGCCTGGGCCTTGGCTTCGTCGCGGGTCATCTTTTCGAGAGCGCCAGTGAAGACCACGGTCTTGCCGGCCACGGCCGTGTCAGTCTTGGGCTTGGTGACGGCCTGAATGTCGAGTTGCTCGACCAGGGCGGCGACCTTCTGACGGTTGTGATCTTCGCTGAAGAACCTGGCCAGGGACTGGGCCGCCACCGGCCCCACGCCGTCGACCGCGGCCAGCTGCAGATAGTCCTCACCCGGAGCGCCATTGGCCGCCTCGGCCAGGGCCTGGGCGAAGGCGTCCCAGGTTCCGTAGCGCTGGGTCAGGGCGGCGCGGGCCGGCTTGGTCAGCTTGGGGACGGCGTGACCGATCTTGATCTCCAGGCTGTCAGCCTCGGGCCAGGGATCGGCTTTCAGGCCGCCCTTGCCGACCTCGACCAGCAGGTCCAGCGCCTTAGGCCCGACGCCGGGCGCGGTGGAAAGTTCCAGATAGGTCGCGGTGGGAAGGCCCGTGGCGGCGGCCTCGGCGGCGGCCTGCAGGTCGGCGAAGGTGTCGAAGTGGCGGGCCAGCACGGTCGAGGTGGTCTCGCCGATATCGCGCATGCCAAGGCCATAGATCACCCGGTCCAGGCCGATGGTGCGCCGGGCCTCGACGCCCTTGACCAGATTGGCGACGGAGGTCTCGCCATAGCCGTCGCGGGTGCGCAGGGCGTCCAGCTTTTCCGCGTCGCGGGCCAGGCGGAAGATGTCGGCGGGCTCGCGGATCCAGCCCTCGTCGAAGAAGGCCTGCAGCTGCTTTTCGCCCAGGCCCTCGATGTCGAAGGCCCGGCGCGAAACGAAGTGGCGCAGGTGCTCCACCCGCTGGAACGGACAGGCGAACTCGCCGGTGCAGCGGCGGACCACAGACTCGGTCCCCGAGGCGTTGGTCTCGCGCGCCAGCTGCGTCTTCAGCGGACACGGGCAGACGTGGGGAAACTCATAGGCCGGCGGCGCGGGATCGGGCCGCGCCTCCAGCGCCACCTCGACGATCTGCGGGATCACGTCGCCAGCCCGCTGGATCACCACCGTGTCGCCGATCCGCACGTCCAGCCGGGCGATCTCGTCGCCATTATGCAGGGTGGCGTTGGTCACCGAGACGCCGCCGACGGTCACAGGCTTCAGCCGCGCCACCGGGGTGATCGCGCCGGTGCGGCCGACCTGAAGGTCGATGGCCTCGAGGATCGTGCGGGCCTTCTGGGCCGGGAACTTGCGGGCGATGGCCCAGCGGGGCGAGCGCGAGACGAAGCCCAGGCGTTTTTGCAGATTCAGGTCGTCGACCTTGTAGACGACGCCGTCGATGTCGAAGTCCAGGGTCGGCCGCAGGGTCTCGAAGGCGGCATAGATGTCGAGCAGGCCCTGGGCGTTCTCGACCCGCCTGGCCGGCGGGGCCGTGGTGACGAAACCCCAGTCCTCCAGCCTGGCCAGGGCGTCCCACTGGCTGCCCGCGAAACTGTCGCTGACCAGACCCCAGGCATAGCCGAAGAACCGCAGCGGCCGCTGGGCGCTGATCTTCGGATCGATCTGGCGCAGCGAGCCGGCGGCGAAATTGCGGGGGTTGGCGTAGGTGCGCTGGCCGGCCGCCTCGGCGGCGGCATTGAAGGCCGCGAAGGCTGCCAGTTCGACATAGACCTCGCCGCGCACCTCGATCACGTCGGGCCAACCGGCGCCTTTCAGGCGATGAGGGATGTCGGCGATGGTGCGCAGATTGGCGGTGACGTCCTCGCCCACCCGCCCGTCGCCCCGCGTCGCGCCCTGGACCAGCACGCCCTTTTCATAGCGCAAGGAGGCCGACAGCCCGTCGATCTTGGGCTCGGCGGTATAGGCCACGGTCTCGTCAGGCGACAGCTTCAGGAACCGCCGGACGCGGGCGTCGAACTCGATCGCCTCGTCATTGGAAAAGGCGTTGT
The DNA here is from genome assembly GCA_964427205.1 of uncultured Caulobacter sp. Taxonomy (GTDB): domain Bacteria; phylum Pseudomonadota; class Alphaproteobacteria; order Caulobacterales; family Caulobacteraceae; genus Caulobacter. The sequence continues at coordinate 127,568 of CAYRTE010000007.1, read as the reverse complement.
CGAGGCTCAGCATCGGCACGCCATGCTCGACCGGCGAGAACTGGTCAGCCCGCGCCGCCCCCACCCGCAGCGACGGCGAGTTCTCGCGGATCAGGTGCGGAAAGCGGGTCTCGATGTCGAGATTGCGCCGCTTCAGAGCGTCGTACTCGGCGTCGCTGATCGTGGGCGCGTCCTGCTGGTGATAGCGCAGGTCGTGAGCCGCCAGCTGGTCGGCCAGCGCTTCGAGTTCCAGGGCGGCCTGGGCTTCGGACAGGTCGGCGACGGGCGTCAGGGTCACGGGCGAATCCGGCTGGAAAGGGTGTCGACCCGGTTTTAACCGATGCCCCGGTAAAACGCTCCTGTTGGCGCGCGCCTTGCTGCAGCTTCGTCAGAAACGGAGATCCGCATGTCGAACGCCGCCGAACCGTCCCGCATTGGGGCGTGTGATCTTCCCAAGGCGAGAGACCTGTCGCGCGGCGGCCCGCTGGACGCCCTGCGGTTCTTCGCGGCCTTCTTCATGGTGATCTATCACTATGCCGAGCAGGCTCCGGTCAGCCTGTTCTCGCTGCATCCGGCGCTGGGGCGCGGCTATCTGGCCACCGACTTCTTCCTGATGCTGTCGGGCTATGTGCTGGGCCGGGCCTATGGCGACCGGGTGGCCAGCCGGCAGGTCGGCGACCGCGAATTCCTGCTCAAGCGCTTCGCCCGCGTCTGGCCCTCGCATCTGGTGATGCTGGCCGGCTTCGTGGCCCTGATCGCCGCCACCACCCTGATCGGCGTCGCCCCGCAGAACCCCCAGTGGTTCCAGTGGTCGCAGCTGCCGGCCCAGGCGCTGCTGGTGCAGGCCTGGGGCTTTGACGGCCCGTCGGGCTGGAATACCCCGACCTGGACCCTGTCGGCCCTGATCTTCTGCTATGCCGCCTTCCCGGTGCTGTGGCGCGGCTTTGCCGCCATCCGCTCGCCCTGGATCGCCCTGGCCGTGGGCGTGGCGATCTTCGTCGCCGTGGATCTGGCCTGCCGCTACTGGCTGGGTCAGAGCTCGTACCGCCTCGCTTTGAAGTACGGCGTCATCCGCGCCCTGCCCCTGTTCCTGATCGGCGTGCTGATTGCCCGCCTGGGCCGCGAAGTCGTGGTCAGCCCCCGCGTCGCCGACGCTCTGGGCGCGGCGGCCATCGCCGGGGTTGTGGGCCTGAACCTGATCGGCGCCTTCGACTATGCCAGCTTGGCCTTGCTGGGCGCGCTGATCTTCGCCGCCGGAGCCTCGGCACGCAAGGACTGGGGCTGGGCGAAGACGGCGGGGCGCGTGGCCTTCGCCCTCTACCTGACCAACCAGTTCGTCGGCGTGACCTGGTTTGGCGCCCAGCACGTCGCGGCCGGCAAGTTGGGCCTGAACGAAGGCGCTCTGTGGCTGACCTGGGCCCTGGCCTTCCCGGCCGCCGTGGCCTTCGCCGCCGTGTTCGAGCGCTTCGTCGATGGCCCGCTGCAGGCCTGGGTCAGGCCGCGCGTCGAGATGAGCGCCCTGCGGTCGATGTTTCGCGCCAACCCGGCGATGTGGGCTAAGCGGCGGGCGGTCTGAGGGTACCCGGCGTTTCACCGCCTCCATCTGGATGTTCACCAGGCGCAACACTGGCTCGTCCTGGCGCTGCGTGCCGAGAGTATCGCGGCCTTTGCGCCGCCATTGATCCACGCCATCGTCGCCGAGTTCAGGCAGGCATCCGAAATCCCCGGCTTCGCCGTCGCCCCGCTCCACCCGGAGAAGCCGGACTTAATTCGGGGCTACGGCGTCCGAGCGCTCGGACGCCCGATGGGCAATCAAGCCCTGGACCGACGCCTATGACCTCAGCCGACCCCAATCAGACATTGGCGGCCTCACACCTTGGCAGCGTGTGAACAACCTTCCTGGAAACCATTCCCAAGGGAGATGCGGATCAAAATCCGTACACGCGCTGGGCATTGGCGTGGAGAAAGCCGCGACGCTCATCTTCGTCGAGGAAGTCCGCCGCCGCGCGCGCCATGCTCGTCTTCTCGGTGTAGTTCCAGAGCATGCTCTGGCCCATGTCAGATCCCCACATCAAGCGATCCGGGCCGAAACTGTCGACCATCCGTCGGATGATCCGCGCGGGCCGGACGTTGGCGGCCTGGCAGCGCTCCATGTTGATCTCGGTGATCTTGAAATAGACGTTGGGGACGTCCTCGAAGATCTTGATCGTCCGGTCGATGCCGAAGTCGGGCGCCGCCGGCATGACCACGGCCTCGCCCGCTTCCTGCGCCAGCTTCACCTCGTACTGCGTCATGCCGAACGGCATCGCGCCGTGGTCGAGCAGTATCGGCAAATCAGGAAACTGCCTGGCGATGATCTTCACCAGCGGCAGCAGATAGGGCAGCTGGTTCATGAACATGATCATCGTCATCGGCGTGCCGAGATCCGCGCAGACCTTCCAGACCTCCATGGCCTGAGGCGAGCTCATCCACGCGGTGTCCAGCAGCCAGGGCCGGGCATTGGCCATGCGGAACCCGCGCGTATGACGGTTTCGCACCATGTCGCGGTAGAGCGCCGGGGTTTGCGGATTCTGGGTGTCGAGGATGACCACCGGATGTAGGCGGCCCGGGTTCTGGTCCGCACAGTCCAGGATGTAGCTGTTGTCATAGCCGTAGACGTGGCCACGTTGCACGAGGCAGGCGCGCTCCACGTTGTGGGCGTCCATCAGATCGATCAAGGCGTCGCCGGTGACGGTGAAGCTGGGCCTGTCGGGCATCGGCAGGTCAGGCGTGAACGGTTGGGCTCTATAGCGCTCCCAATCGTCGCCGATCAGATGGGCGTGGGTGTCGAACAGGAGGTCTGCGTTCTGGGTCATGATCTCGAAATCAGGCCTGTCCATCGAAGGCTTTGCGTGCGGCCAGCGCGCCTTGGCGCAGGAAACCCTGATCCGAGGAGACCAGGAAGGCGCTGACACCGGCTTCGCTGAGGCGGGCGATATCGGGGTCGCTTCCCGAACCGACATGGGCGATCAGCGGAACGCCGTGCCGGCGCGCCGCCTCGGTGATGCGCGCGACCACGACCGCGATCATCGGGTCGCTGACGTTGGGGGCGCCGAGACGCGCCGACAGATCGCCCCGACCAATGAAGGCCGCCGTCAGCCCGTCGACGGCGAAGATCTCGTCGAGCTGGTCGACCGCTTCAGGATCCTCGATCATGGCGATGACGGAGGTCGAGGCGTCCGCGTTGTCCATGTGGTCGGCGAAGCCCCGCGCGCCATATTCGCCCGCCCGGGGCGAATTGGAGAAACCCCGCGCGCCGCCATGATAGCGGCAGGCCGAAATGATCTCGCGCAGCTTGGCCGCGCTCGTGACATGCGGCGTCAGCACGCCCGCCGCGCCGCAATCCAGGGCCTGAAGCAGGTGGGACTCGTCGCTGGAGGCCACCCGCACGACGCTGGCGATCCCGGCGGCGCGAGCGGCAAGCATCATCAGGTCGATGTCGCCGTTCGAGAACGGCGCGTGTTCGGCGTCGACCACCACGAAATCGAAACCCGCGCCGCCCAGAATCTCGGTCGCATGGCCCGTGGAGGTTTTGAGGAAGGTGCCGAGCAGCCTTTCACGGCCGGTCAGCCGCGCGCGGAAACGACGTTGAATCTCGCTATGAGCGTGCATCAGGCCACCGGCGCGGCGGGATAGTCGTCGGCGTTCAGCACCCATCCGGCCATGTCGGAAAAGTCGCGCCGCGGCGGCGAGAAGATGTCGACCAGCAGATTGACGGCGCCCGGGGCGACCGAGGCCGAGGTGTGGATCGCCTTGGCGGGGATCACTGCGACGGACGGAGCCGGACAGGTCACGTGCTCATCGTCGCGCCACTCGGCCAGCCTGGCGGTCCACGGCCAGCGCAGATGGTGGACGAAGCTCCCGCCCATCGCCAGCGAGCACTGCTCGAAGTCGTCGTGATGGTGCGGCGACAGCTTTTCCGGGTCGCGCGGTACGGCGGGCTCGAAGACGTTGACCATGAAGGTGGTGCAACGCCAGATCCGCCCGAAACGACCTTCCTGGGCCGGCACGTTCAGAGAATAGCTCCGGATCTTGAAACCGCCCGGCGGATCCGGCCAGCGCACCAACGGCGGGATGTTCGGCGAAGCCTGCGCATAGGTCTCGGCGTTCGAGCACAGCGCCGCCAGATCGGCCGAGTCGCTTGTGAACAGCCGCACGATCTCGCCGCCCTCGGGCAGTTCGATGCGGCTGTCGCCGGGGGGAACGAAGACGATGTGCTCGCCCGGGATGTCCACCGTTTCCCCGCCGGCGCTGACGACCGCCCGAGGCTGGGGGGCCTCGATCAGCAGGACATACTCGTCGAGCTGGCCCACGCGCGTGAACACCGCGCCGGGCTTGGCCAAGGTGTAGGCGACGACGAAGTTCTGGCCGCGGGTCAGCCAGGTGCGTCCGGTCTCGTCATCGATCTGCGGCGCGCTTTGGCCAAACAGCGCGTAGGAGGACGCGCCGAAGCCGCCGACCGTGGTCGGCGCCGGCGCGGCCTTGGCGGTCGACAGCCCCGAGCGGGGGTCGGCGTCTGCGTACATGGTGGACATGGTCGGTCTCTCGTCAGCCTCTGTTTGGGCGTGGGTCAGAGCTTCGGGTTGGTGATCGGCGTATCGCCCTCGAACCAGTGCTCGAAGCGGCGATAGACACACAGCCAGCGATCACCGACCCGCTTGTACTTGTCGGTGGCCATCGAGATCGTGATCGGCGCATGGGTCGGCAGAACCTTCACGCCGTTGGCGGCGTAGAGGAACAGATAGCAGCTGCTCTCGGCGGTATCCTCGCCCGTAAACCAGGCGCGGAAATTGGTGAAGCTGTGGACGGCCAGGCGGGGGCCCTGGGCCACGCGCCAGTCGTAGAATTGCTGGATCTTGGCCTTGCCCTCGTAGGAGGCCATCTGCCCATGAAACACGGCGTCATCGGTGTAGTAACTGCCGGCCTCGCGGCCGCCGTTGGTGTCGATTTCGTGCCAGTAGTCGGCGAGTTGCTGCTGCAGCTCGAACGTCAGTTGGGCAAGCTTTGGATCGTACATCTATTGGTCCTCGAAAAGGGCTCAGCCCACCGTATTGGTCGCGCCGCGCGCGTCTTGCCCGATCGGGCGCCGAAGCTTGTCTTCGTCATGGGCCAGATCCTCGCCAGTCAGACCCTTTTGCGGCTCGGCGTCATGGTCGCTCAGGCTGTGCAGTTCCCGACCCGCCGTTTCGGGCAGCAAGAGCGTGGCGACGATCGAACAGGTCATGGCGATGATCGCCAGCGTCGCCATCGACACGCTCAGCGGCAGCGTCTTGGACACCAAGGCGACGCCGGTGATGAACAACGCCGCCCCGCCGCGACCCAGGTTGTAGGCGAAGGCCTGGCCGGTGGCGCGCACCTCGGTCGGGAACAGTTCGGTGAAATAGGGGCCGAACGAGGCGTAGATCCCGAACTGGAAGAAGCCGTAGACGATCCCCGCCGGGATCAGGAACGCCACCGAATTGCCCAGCGGCGCGAAGAGATAGATCGACGCGCTGAGAATGAACCCGGCCCCGAACAGGCGGAAGGCGCCGCGGCGGCCGACCTGGTCGGAGATATAGGCGTTGACCAGGAAGCCGAAGAAGCCCCCCAGGCTATTGAGCATCACGCAACTGCCGGCCATCGCGACACTCATGCCGCGCTCGAGCGTCAGGAAGGTGGTCAGGTAGTTGCTGACCGCGAAGGCCGCGCCCTGGGCGCCCAGCGAAAGAAGCGACGCCAGGAGGGTCAGCCTCAGCACGCGCTTGCCGAAGATATCGGCGATCCTGGGCCGGTTTCCGGTTTCAGCCGCGCGTTTTGCGGCCGCCTTGTAGATCTCCGGATCATCCGAACCGCGTCGGACGAAGAACACCAGTACGGCCGGCAGGAGGCCGATCCAGAATACCGCGCGCCAGCCGATATCGGCCGGGAACATGGCCGCGACCGGCCCCGCCAGCAGGGCCGCGATGCCCGAGCCGATCGCCGCGCCGCTATGCACGACGCCCAGCGCCTTGCCCCGATGCTTGGGCGCGATCATCTCGCCCAGCAGCACGGCGCCGACCGCCCATTCCGCGCCGAAGCCGATGCCCTGCAATACTCGGGCGGCAAACAGCTGCTCGTAGTTCTGGGCAAAGCCCGACACGAACGAGAAGAACGAGAACCACAGGATCGTCAGCTGCAGTATCCGCGCGCGCCCGAAGCGATCGCTCAGCCAGCCGCCCAGCCAGCCGCCCAGGGCGGCGGCGATGTAGTTGGCGCTGGCGATGTAGCTGGCCTCGGTCAGCGTCATGCCGAACGCGACGATCAGGATGGGGATCATATACTGGAAGACCAGCCCATCGGCGCTGTCCATCGCCCAGCCAGCGCCGCACGTCCAGAAGACGCGACGCGTCTTGGCGTCCGCCTCGCGGTACCAACCCATCATTGACGTTCCATCCTGTTCTCCGCGCGGGCGGACCCGCGTCTCTTGATTGTTCGGCCGATCGGCCGGAGCGCCTGCGTCGGACCAGACATGACCCTCGGTCAGCCTATCCGGCGCGGGGCTCCTGACTTGTCCCGGCGGGCGCCCAAAGTTGCCCGCGCGACCGCCGCCGGTTCAGGCGAAGTAGAACCGCAGCGCCGTGTCCGACAGAGCGCGCCGAACCACTGGATCCGACGCCCAGCCGTTGAGCTGGGACAGCGCGCGGTCATAGGTCATGTGCTTTTCATAGCCGACGAACGGGGCGTCGCTGCCCCACAACAGACGTTCCGGCCCGGCCTTGGCCAGCAGCTCGGCGGCGACCGTTTCGGCGATCGCTTCCGCCCTGGACATGTTGGGCTCACGCCAGGCATCCGGACCGGCGAGCCGAAAGCCGGCCGACAGCTTGATCCAGGTGCGTCCTCGCTGGACGGCGTCCAGAGCCGCCCGGAAGCCGGCGCAGGCGACGCCCTGGTCGGGCTCGGGATGGGCGAAATGGTCGAGCACGATCCGCACGCCAGAAGCTTCCAGAGCCGCCAGCGTCGGCTGCATCCGCTCACCTTCCAGGGCGACGTGGACATGCCAGTCCAAGTCACGCACGCGTCGAAGCAGCATCCGGTGCGCCTCGTCGGTAAAGTCGGGCAGCGCCGCGCGCCGCACCAACTGGAAGCGGATGCCGACCACGCCGTCGTCGCGCATGCGCCGCAGCGTGTAAGGATCGGTGTCGGGCGCGACGATCGCCGTGGCGCGCAGGCGCGGGCTCAGGCGCGCCGCCGCGATCGTGTAGTCGTTGTAGAGGCCTGAGATGCTCAGGCCCGACAGAACCCCGAAATGCACGCCGTGGCGGTCCAGGTCGGCGAGATAGTCTCGCGGCGTGTAGTCGTAGGCCGGCGCCATCCAGGCGTCGCCCGTCAGCGGCAGGTCTCGCGTGAAGACATGCGCGTGGCAGTCGACGATCGGCGCGCTCCCGGTGTTCATGCCCCCGCCCCTCAACGCGCGCCCGCAACCTCGATGTTGGCGCCGGCGACATAGGAGGCCGCGTCGGACGCCAGGAACATCACGGTCGCGGCCACCTCTTGCGGCGTACCTTCGCGCTTCATCGGCAGGGAGTCACGGATCGCCTCGAGCCGCCCCGCCGCGTGAATCTCGGTCGCGATCGGGCCGGGCGACACGCAGTTGACCCGGATCCCCTCACCCGCGACTTCCTTTGAGAGGCCGATGTTCAGGCTGTCGATGCCGCCCTTGGACGCGGCGTACCAGAGGTGTTGGGCCGGCGAGCCCAGGCTGGCGGCGCGTGACGACAGCAGCACGATCGAGCCGCCCTGCCCGCCCAGCCGGGTGGACATGCGCTTGACCGCTTCGCGGCAGCTGATCAGCGCCCCGGTCAGGTTGACCGAAATGACGTCCGCCAGGGTCTCGTTCGACTGGTCGACCAGCAGGCCAACGCCGCCGGTTATGCCGCCGTTATAGACGAGCGCCGAGAGCCGCCCGCGCGCATCGGCGGCGGCGAACATCCGCGCGACATCGGCTGGAATACCAGTATCGGCCTGGACCGCCTCGGCCGCCCCGCCCGCCGCCTGGATGGCTTCGACCACCGCCTGGGCGCGATCGGCGCGTCCGACATAGGTCAGGAGCACGAAATACCCCTCGGCCGCCGCCGCACGGGCGATGGCCTCGCCGATCCCGCGACTGCCGCCCGTCACCAGGAAGACACCCTTGTCCGTCATCGCTGCAATTTCCTTCCTGTTGTCGTTGTCGGCAGGGCGTTCAGAACGCGACCGCGTCCGCGCCCTTGAGATCCAGCATCTGGCGGGCCTCGGCTGGGGTTGCGATGTCCAGGCCCAGGGCCTCGATGATCCCCCGGATCTTGGTCACTTGGTCGGCGTTGGATTTCGCCAGCTCGCCGCGACCGATGTAGAGGCTGTCCTCCAGGCCCACGCGGACATTGCCGCCCAGCAGCGCGCTCTGGGTGCAGAACGGCATCTGGTGGCGCCCCGCCGCGAAGGCCGAAAAGATGTAGTCGTCGCCAAACAAGCTGTCGGCGATGGTGACCATGTGCGCCAGGTTGCGAGGATCCGGGCCGATGCCCCCAAGGATCCCGAACACGCCCTGGATCAGGAACGGCGGCTTGATCAGGCCCCGCTCGGCGAAGTGAGCGAGGGTATAGAGGTGGCCGATGTCGTAGCACTCGAACTCGAAGCGCGTGCCGAACCGCTGGCCGATCTCGCGCATGATGCGCTCGATGAAGACGTTGTCGTTGTACATGATCCGGCCCGACGCGCCCTCGACGTACTCACGTTCCCAGTCATGTCGCCATTCCTGGACGCGCGCCCCGGCGCCGCTGAAGTCGAAGATCAGCGGCCCCATGTTCAGCGAGCAGACCTCCGGCTGGAAGGTCATCGCCGCCTCGAGCCGGGCGTCGAGCGACATGGTCGCGCTGCCGCCGGTGGAGATGTTGATCACCGCGTCGGTGGCCTGCTTGATCCGCGGCAGGAAGGCTCCGAAATGCTGGGCCGAAGGGCTGGGCCGACCGTCGATCGGATCACGCGCGTGGAGGTGAAGGATCGAGGCCCCCGCCTCGGCAGCCTCGATGGCCGCCTGAGCGATCTCGTCGGGCGTGATCGGCAGATGGGGCGACATCGACGGCGTATGGATCGATCCCGTCGGCGCGCAGGTGATGATGATCTTCTTGGAATGGCGCATCTTGGGATCCTACAGTCCGGCGTGGCACAGATATTTGTAGTTCAGATATTCGGAGAGGCCGTGGTGAGAGCCTTCACGCCCGATGCCCGACAGCTTGACGCCGCCGAACGGCGCGGCGGCCGTCGAGATCAGGCCGGTATTGAAGCCGACCATCCCGGTTTCCAGGTCGCGGCCAGCCTGCGCGATGGTCTTACGCTCCGCTGAACAGACATAGGCCGCCAGACCGAACGGCGTGTCGTTGGCCAACGCGATCCCCTGCTCATAGGTCTCGAAAGGGATCACGCCGGCCAGCGGACCGAAGGTCTCTTCCCGCGTCAGCAGCGCATTGGGCGCCACATCCCCAAGCAGGGTCGCCGGCGACAGAAGGGAATCGCCGTCGCTCTTGCCGCCCGCGAGCAGGCGCGCGCCGCCGGCCAAGGCGTCGTCCAGATGGCGCTCGACCTTCTCGACCGCGCGCGCGCTGATCAGCGGCCCGATATCGGTTTCCGGATCAAGGCCGTCGCCGACCTTCAAGCCGTCCACGCGCGCCTGAAACGCGGCAAGGAACGCCTCGTAAATCCCGCGCTGGACGTACAGACGGTTGGCGGCGATGCAGCTTTGGCCGCCGTTGCGGAACTTGGCGACCATCGCCGTCTCGACCGCGACATCCAGGTCTGCATCATCGAACACCAGCAGCGGCGCGTTGCCGCCCAGCTCCAGGGACAGGCGCTTGATCGTCGGGGCCGAGGCCGCCATCAGTCGCGCGCCGACCGCGGTCGAACCCGTGAAGGTGATCTTGCGCACCACGCTGGAGCCGGTGACGATGTCGCCGAACAGGGCCGGCGCGCTGACCACGACGCTCAGGACGCCCGCCGGAATTCCCGCCTCCTCGGCAAGGGCCGCCAGGGCCAGGGCGGTCAGCGGCGTCTCGCTGGCCGGCTTGCAGACGATCGTGCAGCCGGCCGCGAGGGCCGGCGCGATCTTTCGCGTCAGCATCGCCATCGGGAAGTTCCAGGGTGTGATCGCAGCACAGACGCCGATCGGCTCGCGCTCCACCAGCAGGCTGCGCCCTGGCATGTTGGGCGGCAGGATCTCGCCCACGATGTTCCCCGCCGCCTCGGCATAGACCTCGATGAAGCCCGCGCCGTAGGCGACCTCGCCCCGCGCCTCCTTCAGCGTCTTGCCGTTCTCCAGCGTGATCAGCCGGGCGAGGTCTTCCTTGTCGCGCTCGATCAGCTCCAGCCAGCGACGCAGCAGCGCGCCGCGTTCGCGGTTGAGGGTTCGCGACCACCTCGGAAAGGCTGCCTCGGCCGCGGCGATCGCGGCGTGGATCTCGGCCTCGCCGATCAAGGCGACGTCAGCGATCGTCTCGCCCGAGAACGGGTCAATCACGGCGACGGTGTCGCCGGAGTCGGCGCGTCTCCAGCCGCCACCGTAGTAGGCCTGATCGCGCAGCAAGTCCGGGCGAGCGAGTGTCGCCCGGCGGGCGTCCGTAGTCTTCAAGATTATCCCCAATGTCTGGTGCGCCAAAGGCCGGCGCGCGTATTGAAAGCGGCCTAGGCCGCCCGGGCGCCGGGCTGTCCCGTCGACAATCCAGCGCGGAAGGCGCCACCACCCTCGTCGAGCTTGAGCCGACGATATTCCCGAGGCGGAAGTCCGAAGCGGTCACGGAAGGTGCGGGTGAAATGCGGGGCGCTGTTGAAGCCCCAGCCGAACGCGATTTCAGTCATCGAATGGCCCCGCCAGGCGGGATCGGCGATCTGCCGGGCGCATTGTTCGAGCCGCCGGCGCAGGATGTAGGCCGACACCGTCTCGTTCTCACTGGCGAAGATCATCCGCAGATAGCGGGAGGACAGCTTCATCCGCGTAGCGATCGAACAGGGCGTCAGATCAGGATCGCGCAGGTGCTCTTCGATGAACAGCTTCACCGCGGCGCAGCGACCGCTGACGATCGACGAACGGGAAGTCGGCGTGTCGAAGGCCAGCGCATAGGCCATGGCGACGATGTCCAGCAGGTGCCGCGCGACGCGCTCCTGATAGTGCATGGACAGCCCCGCCTCCAGGCGGCCGAACAGATTGAGCGCCATTGCGGCGGCGGCGGCCGTCAACCCTTCGTTGGCCCGCAGCGCGCGACCACAGAAGCATTCAGGCGACGGCAGGTGTTCCCTGAGTGTCGCGGCGCCGACCTTAAGGAACAGCGTCTCGACACCGTCGGCGAACCCGATCTTCAGGGGAGCGGCGCCGTCGCACAGGACGAAGTCCCCTTCCCCCAATGTGATCGTATTGCCGTAGTGACTGACCTCGGCCTCGCCCTGGACCTGCAGCATCAGGACGTAACCGGATGATCCCTTTTGGGCGACCCGATCGTCCATCCGCTCGATGGTCGTCTTCGCGCAGGCGAGGCGCGCGATATGCAGCGGGCCCAGATCGGCGCCCGCCAGTTCCGCCGAAAACGATTCCGGCTTCGCGGGCCTGAAAACCATGGGCTCTACATGCGTCGCGAACAGCCCGGCCCACCCCCCAAGGGACGACCGCGCGGCCAAATCGTTCGTGCTGAAAACATTCATGCAGCACCCTCCCCGCACCGGGAGTGTCTCCTCCCTGAGTCATTTCCTATATGATATAGGAAATATGAAAAGCGATATTTTCGCGTTCGATGATTTCGCTGCGACGCCAGCTGACTGGGCGCGCGTCATCGAGCCGCGAGACGGCGCTCTCGTGCGGACGGCCGATCGGCTTTTTGCGATTTTGGCGACGACCGGTCGAAACCGGACGACTCTAGGCGTCGGCGAACGGCACGACGCGAGCGTAGGAACGCTGGATATGTTCGCGCATGGCGGCCTCAGCCGCGTCGGGATCGCGCGAGGTCAGGGCCGCGATCAGATCCGCATGCTCGTTGACGGCTTCGGTCGTGACTTCGCTGTGGAAACGCAGTCGGAAGATATGAAGGTGGGAGTGCAGTCGCGCCAGGGTCTCGCGAATGATGGGATTGCCGCTGCCCGCCGCCACGAGGTCGTGGAGCTCGGAGTCCTGATCGGCGAACCTGTCGTAGGAGTGGCGCGACTCCCCTGGCGTCATCGCCTGGGCGAGCGCGACCAGTTCGGCCATGGCCGCGTCATCCATTCGCACGGCCGCCTGCCGCGCCGCGAAGGGCTCAATCAGCAAGCGGGCTTCGTAAAGTTGGTCCAGTTGCCGGCGATTGAGCTGCGGCGCGCTGCAATAGCCGACGAAGTGGCGCTTGGTGACCAGGCCGATGGCTTCGAGCATGCTGAGGGCTTCGCGGATCGGAGTCTGCGACACTCCCAGCTTGCGCGCCAGTTGATCGATCGAGATCCGCGTGTCCGGCGGGATGGCCAGCGACATGATGTCGGCCCGGATCACCTCGAAAACCTCTTCAACGAAGCCCGGAGCTCGCTTGATGCGACGGTCCCCGCCGATCGGGCTGGAAAAACCGCCCTCGGGCGCTTCGTTGCCCTGACCTTGCCGGTCGGTGGATCGGCGAGCCAATCGGGCCTCCTCGTTGGATCTTTGCGCGCGGATGGAATCTCCTCCGGCGCAACGGTCGAAGTCTTGCCCGCAGTACCATGCCTGCGCCATCCTCGCGAGGGAACAGGCGCCAAACGTGGGCCCCTTCCCTGCACAAGTCTTGCTTCTAACGGCGCAATTCCTTTCGCGCGATATCTTCGCGCGCGCCCGCGCGGAGCAGGGTTGGCGATGCAAGTCGCAGTGCCTCCCTGAGCAAGTCCCTCCATCTCGCCAGTCCTAGTCAGGATCACACACTGAAACAGGAAAGCAGACGCGATGGACGTGGGGCGACAAAGGCTCATCAGCACGGTGAACGTGGGAGCGCTCACCTTCGGTCCGGCAGCTTTGGAACGGTGCGCTTACGATCTCATCGTCCGGCAGGCCCGGTCGGTCTTCATCGTAACGACGGAGCCGACGCTCTTCCTGTGTCAGCCCTTGGTCGAGGCCCTCGAGGCCGAGGGCGTGACCGCCACCCTGTGGCATGACCTTGTCGGTGAACCGACCCTTACCGAATTTGACGCCGCCCTGGCGGCGGCGCGCGCCTGCGGCGCCGACGCGGTCGTGGGCTTGGGTGGCGGCAGCGCCATGGATGTCGCCAAGCTGGTCGCGGCGCTGTTCGACGGCCGCCAGAGCATCAGGGATGTGGTTGGGAGCGACCTCGTGGCCAGCCGCCCACTTTGGCTGGCCTGTATTCCGACCACGGCGGGCACCGGCAGCGAAGTGACGCCCATCGCCATTCTCGGCGACGAGGACGAAGACTTGAAGAAGGGCGTCGTCAGTCAATACTTGGTGCCGGACGCCGCCTATCTGGACCCGGCCCTGACGGTGACGATGCCCGCATCGGTGACGGCGGCGACAGGTCTGGACGCCCTGACCCACTGTATCGAGGCCTATGCTAATCGGTTTGCCCACCCGCTGGTCGACGTCTACGCCCTGGGCGGCATCCGCTTGATCGCCGAGAACATCGAACGCGCCTGCTCGCATGGCGACGACCTGGCGGCGCGGTCAGCGATGATGATCGCCAGCTACTACGGCGGGCTTTGTCTGGGTCCGGTCAACACCGCCGCCGTGCACGCCCTGGCCTATCCGCTTGGTGGAGAGTTCCATATCGCCCATGGCGTGGCGAACGCCCTGCTGCTGCCCCACGTGCTGCGCTTCAATATCGAAGCCTCGCCCGAGCGCTACGCCGAGATCGCTGGCGCCCTTGGCGTTTCGCGCACTGGCGACGCAGCCGCCGACGCGCTCGCCGGCGTGCAGCGAGTGATCGCCCTGGCCGACGCCTGCGGCATCAAGCGCCGCCTGTCGGACTTTGGCATCGAACGCGCCGCGATCCCAAGGATGGCCATGGCGGCGATGAAGGTCACCCGACTCCTGGAGCGCAATCCTCGCACGCTCACCGAAGCAGACGCCCGGGCCATCTACGAGGCCGCCTGGTAAGGCAACGCTTCCGCCCTCTCTCGACGCCTTGTCCGCTCGCGCTCGTCGCGGGCGGATTTTTCTTTGTCTGATTGCATGGTCACGTGAAGGTTGGCGCCCGCCCTGGTCTCAGGGTGATCCCTTGGCTCGGTCCGCCTGCCCCCGAGACGCCGCTCCAATTTCGGGAGGCAGGCCGCAAACGAAATCGTCCCGATGCGTGGATCACGCATCGGGACGCAAGTTAGGCGGCGCCGGTTTGAGGAGGAAGGGCCCGGATGCCGCGCGGGGATCGGGCGGGGTCTACCAGACGGCCCGCACACCCAGACGGAAGGCGCGGCCCACCGTGTCGTACTGCAGCGGGTTTCCAAACAGCCGCAGCTCGGGCGGCTGGTCCTTGTCGAACAGATTGGTCACCCCACCGTACAGCTCAGTCTTGCTGCTGCCAAACACAGACGGCAGTTGGGCGGATCCAGACAGATCCAGGTAAAACCGCGAACTGACCGTATTGATACTGACACTGTTCGGCAGGTTGACGCTGTATCCGGCCTGGTCAGGCCCGATCTTGGTCGGATCCAGAATGCTCTTGGGGATGTAACGCATATGCGCCGCGAGCATCCAGCTGGGCCGCGTATAGGCGACCAGGCCATCGATCTTGTACTTGGGCACGCCCGCGATGCCGGCGAGCGAGCCGGCGTTGCCGGTCACCCCGTTCATGCGCGTCACCAGGCCCGTGCCGCCGATCGACTTGAGGTCTTCGACGTAGTTGGCGTTGAGCTGCAGCATGACCGAGCCATCCAGGACATCTGGAATGGTGTAGTCGGACTGGAACTCATAGCCCTCGGCGTGGACCTGGGCGACGTTCTGGAAGTTGGAGAGCACCGACGTCACCGGGCTGGCCTTGGCCGCCCCGCTGAAGGTGATCAGGTTGCACAGCAGGTTCTTGGCAAAGCAGGCCGACAGGATGTTGGGGGCCGACACGGAGTCGATCGCGTTGCTGACCGTGATGTCATACCAGTCCACCGAGGCATGAAAGCCAGAGAGGAAGCTTGGCTTCACCACGATGCCCGCCGTGGTGGTCTTGGCGGATTCCAGTTGCAGGTTGGGATTGCCGCCAGCCAGTGCGCCGATCAGATGGTTCGTGCCGCTGAACGGGTCGTTCAAGGGCAGGAAGGTCTGGACCGTGTTGGGGTTCGACTCCGCCGCGGATGGCGCGCGAATGTCGGCCGACCGCGTCACACGAACCAGGATCTGATCGTTGGGCTGATACTCGACGCCCACCTTCCAGGGATGAGCATTGCCGAACTGACTGTAGTGCGTGGCGCGGCCAGTCAGGTCGACGGACAGCGACTTGGCCAGCGGCAGGCCGGCCAGCAGCGGGATATTGGCTTCGACATAGCCCTCGGTCACCTTCTGGGTGACTTCTGGCAAGGCCGTCACCTGGGGCGCCGCGAACAGCCCCGCCTTGGTCAGGGCGTCGACGTCGCCGGAGACACTGTCGCGGCGGAATTCGCCACCGACGGCGGCCTGAACGGCGCCGGCCGGAAGATTGAACAGCGAACCGCGGAAATTCACCATCAGGTCGTGCTGCGTGATCTTGCGGGTCTGAAACTCGTCCTTGAAGTACTTGCTCAGCACCGCCGGCGTGATGTTGGCCCCCAGCAGATTGACCGGGAGACAACCGTTATTGGGATTGGCCACCGACGAGGCGCAGATCACCGGCGCGCCAAGGGGCGTGCTGTAGATCGTACCCGTGTAGCCGGCCGGCGGCGTGATCGCGTTGGTCGCCTGGACATCGAAGGCCGCCAGGCGCGTGTTCTTGACGTCCGTGCGGCTGTCGGTCTGGC
Organism: uncultured Caulobacter sp.; assembly: GCA_964427205.1. Taxonomy (GTDB): domain Bacteria; phylum Pseudomonadota; class Alphaproteobacteria; order Caulobacterales; family Caulobacteraceae; genus Caulobacter. The sequence continues at coordinate 111,650 of CAYRTE010000007.1, read as the reverse complement.
CGTACTCGTAGGAGGCGTCCCAGCGCCAGTCGCTGAAGAGATCCCCCTTCAGTCCGGTCACGAAGCGGTAGATGTCGTTGGTGCTGGAGGCCACCACCGTGTCACCGCCCTGAGCCACAGCCACGTTGACGTTGATCGCCGTGATGTTGGGATTGGCCGCCAGGATCTGCGCCCGCACCGTCGGAGAGATGAAGGGGTTGTTGATGTCCAGCCCCGCCGAGCCGCCCGCGGGCGCCTGCAACAGCACCGACGTGCGCACCGGGCCGCCTTCCGTGCGGCTGTAGATGAATTCGGCGAAGGCCTGGGTCTTTGGCGTCAACTCGTAGTCGACATGCACCATGCCCGACCCGTGGGAGGTCGGCGTCACGAGCGGCGGGTTGCCCCAACCCCAGTTGTTGCTGGCGGCCACGTCGCCGCCCTGCATGAACGTACCGCTGAGATAGTTGCCGAACTGGAACGGGACCAGAGCGTTGCCAGCGGTGTTGAACTGCAGTCCTCGCAAGCCTGCGGGCAGCGCGTTCGCGCCGGTATTGTTGATCTGCTGGCCCAGCGTCGTCTTGACCCCGCCCACCGTCTGCACGGCGCTCAACAGGACGCCGGTCGGCGTGTAGACGAAGTTGACGTTGTCCAGGACCAGCGTGGCGGGAAGGCCGTTGGTGCTGACCCCGCCGATATAGCCGGGGTTGGGGACAAAGTTGGTCAGCTTTGCGCACCAGTCACGGGTGAAGCAGTTGCCCACGCCCTTGTCCTGGCGATACTCGATTCCGGCGATGATGTGCCCGCGATCATTGGCGAAGCCGCGTCCGCCCGCCGCTGAAAAGAAGTAGTTCTTGCCATCGCCATGCTTGCTGGCGCCGGCGCTGGCGTCGACCTTGAACCCGTCGAATTTCGTGTCGAGGATCAGGTTGACCACGCCGGCCACGGCGTCCGCGCCGTAAGCCGCCGAGGCGCCGCCGGTAACGACTTCGCTGCGCTTGACCAACGCGTTCGGCACGCTGTTGAGATCGACCCCGCCGGAATCCAGGCTGGGCACGAAGCGCCGGCCATCGACCAGCACCAGGGTTCGGCTGGTTCCCAGGCCGCGCAGGTCGGGCGTATTGCCGCCGATCGCGCCGTTGACCCGGAAGAGAATGGTCGAGGCCGACGCGGTGGCCCGGAACGACGGAAGCTGGTTGAGCGCGGTGGCCACGTCCGGGATGGCCAGTTGCTGCATGCGCTCGACGCCGACCACGTTGACCGGAGTGGGCGCATTGTAGGTCGTGCGCACCCGCGAGCCGGTGACCACGATCTCTTCCACCGAGACGGAGGCCGGCGCCTCCGGTGAATTGGCGCTGGTCTGCGCCGCGGCTGACGTCGCAGCAGCCGCCGCCGTCAAGGCAATCAGCGACGTGGACACAAAGCTGGTGATCTTGAGCAATTTCCCCTCCTTTTTATGGTTTTGTGGCCGAAGGGTTAGGCGAGGCCAACCCACAACACTTGCTCCCAGCGGCACGACGTTTTTTCAGTCAGGGCTCCAGGAGGCCTTCCAGCCCCGAGGGACAAGTATTGGCGCCGCCTCCGTCAAACCAGCGCGTTTGTTCGACTGATTTGCACTGGATGCATTTTGCGCCCCCTCCCCGAGGGGCGAGCGCCCCAGAATGTCCGCCATGCCTGGCGGCGAGAAAGTCCATCCGCGCGGGGCCCCTCGTCGTGGCCCGATTGATCAGGCGCCCCCGCGCTAAGGTCGCCGAAGCGACCTTGTTCCAGCCGTTCTCAGCGGCGTTATTCTGACCGTATCGCTCGTGGTAAGTGGCCGCACTGAGAGGAGCGAGTTGATCTAGTAAAAGCCAACGCGCGCTATTGGATCAGCTTCGCGGTCATCGGAGCGCATGCAGAGCGTGCGCCAGACCATTGTCGCGCGTTCTGGATCGAGAGCCTGAACGACAAGCGCTCGATGCGGACTCTAGCCTCTGTCCGGTGGGCTCAACCGATCTATCCCTGCACAGCCAGGCCCCGCTCAGCGCCATCGCCCGACAACTCAACGAGCGCCCCAGAAAGACCTTGCTCTACCGGACACCCGCGCAGGCCTTCGCAGACGGTGTTGCCGCGACCGATTGAGCCCACCACCCAATTCCAGACAATGGCCCCCATCCGGACTCCGGGCCTTCAGCACCCGCCTCTGGCAGCCTTAAACCCTGACGACTGCGACACCAGGGGACAGCGCTAACTTGCATCGTCAAATTGCGCGATTTTCGCGTCCCCGGAAAATCAGCGACTTAGCCGGACAGTTCAAACCTGCGCCGACAGTGTCTGTCGGTACAGGTTGGAAGTGTGCCGTATGAACGTCTCCCCTTGGCGTTTTCGGGCCGCTTCTGGCTCGGTCACGCCCAAGCCGACTCTGGAATCCCGCTTCCTTGAGGACATTTGGACGCCCAGCCTCACTTAGGTTCGGTAGCTCTGGCGGTATTGTGTCCAATTTCGACATACCCGTGGACGGGTGCGAGAATGGGGCGCATCGTGAAGCTATCGCTAGGATGGCTTGGTTGGCGCTGGCGGCTGAGAGACGAGGCTTGCGCGTTGCGCTCCCGCCCTCCCCCTGTGAGCAGAGCGCGCAATGGTCACCTACATGGTTTTTCCCTACACGGCGGCCGGCGTTGCGCCGACCTTCCATTGCATAGAACAAGTCGACAACGCCGCTGCGGCTGTCGAGGCCATGAAGCTGTTAGCCGACCACCTCCATTCGGTCCGGGTCACGGTCTGGAGAGAAAACACTCTGGTCTTCAGCGGCCCTTCGGCAGAATGCGCCGCTGGGTTGGTCACGGCGGCCCAATGCCTTCCGGACTGTCCCGCGTTCTCGCACCCCAACCAATCCTGTCGCGCTGACTGCGGAGGGCTTGCCCGTCTGCAGGACCTGTCGCCCTTGGCCATGGGCGTGTGAAGACAGTCAATCCGCCTTGCCGACTGGCCTTGCCGTCTCGATCAGATGCCTGAAATGTTGGTTGGTGGCGTAACACTCACAGGATCGCGCCTCGAGCCCGGCCCGATCCCGGATATTGATGACCCCGCGGGTATAGTCGATCAGTCCGTCAGCCTTCAAAACGCTAGCCACCTGTGAGACCGTTGGGCGCTGGACCCCGAGCATGGCGGCGAGAAAGTCCTGTTTGAGGGGGATTTCAGGACCGCCCCCTGTTCGATCCTGACATTCCAGAAGCCACCAGGCCAAGCGCTGCTCGTGCGAGTGGTGGGTCTGGCAGGCCAAGGTCTGGCGCGCTTCGGCGAGGCTGAGTTCGACATGGCTTCCAACGGTTTTGCGAAGCGACGCGCTCGCGTCGAACGCCTCGACATAGGCCTGCGCCGGAACCCGCAGCGCCAGCAAGTCCACCTGCACCAGGGCTCGTGAAAATGTCACGCCGGCCCCGACGGCTTCCAAAAATCCCACGCCCCCCTCACGACCGACCACGGCGGTTTCCACCGCCAGTCCCGAGATCATCACGGACAGCAGGGAAACCAGGCCCTCTTCGGGAAAGTAGACCCAATCGACCGGGTCCTCGGGCTGATAGAGCACCGCGCCCTGTTTGAACGCCATTGGGCGCATGTGCCTCGACAGCGCCTGGTGATCAGCGGGGGTCAGGGATCGCAGCAGTCGGTTGTTGGTTTGCATCGAAGGCGTCCTTGGGAGGCAAGCGCAAGCCTGGTGCGGGATGGCTGCGCGTCTCAACGCGACCTCCCGGCTATGGCAATAGGTCAGTATTCGACATAGTAATCAAACAATATGGCAAAATATATAAGAAATACTTCCTTATAAGTAATGCTTTGACTATTGGAACGATTTCCTGCGCCAAAAGCGACATTTGATCTATGTTGAGCGACTAGCAGAATTGTTGAGCTCGCGTGATATTTCGAAATCGTGTGCTATCAGCCCTCGCCAAGGCCGATGTGGCAGCCCTCCTTCCCGACATGATGGAAGTGACCTGGGGTCCGGGGGAGCTGCTCTATGATGTCGCCGGTCCGGTAGAGGCGGCGCACTTTCCGAGCAGCGCCGGACTCTCGATCGTTTCGGTGATGGCCAACGGGGTCAGCGTTGAATGCGCCACGGTTGGATCCGAGAGCGCCGTCGGATTGCTCCCGGCCTTGAGCGGTGGAATTTCGTCCAACCGGACGTTCGTGCAATTGGCCGGGTCGGGCATTTCGGTTCCAGCGGCGGCGCTTCGCAAGCGGGCGGCCGAGAGCCCGGAGCTGTTTGATCTGTTACTCAGGTTCGCCCAGGTGGTCATCGCCCAGGAAGAGCAGTCGGTCGCCTGCAATGCGTTGCACGCCACCGAACCGCGACTGGCGCGATGGATCCTGCTGAACAGCGATCGGCTGGCCACCCGGGTGCTCCCCCTGACCCAGGATTATCTGGCGATTATGCTGGGGGTGCAGCGAACGACCGTCAGCGCCGCAGCCAGCCAACTGCGGGACGAGGGTCTGATCCGCTATAGCCGCGGCCAGCTTGAAATCCTCGACAGGCCCAGCCTGGAGCGCCGCTCATGTGAGTGTTACGACGCGCTGCGGCGACTGCACGCCCGACTTTTGGCTCCGTCCGGCAGCGGAGCGGGAGCGGACTGATGCTGACGATCGAAGACATTCGCCTCAAGGCCGCGACCATGGAGCGACTGGCCAGGGAGGCCGATGAGGTCAGCGCGCCGGCCTATCGCCAGATGGCCCTTGAGTGGCGCCTGCTGGAGCTCCAGGCGGTCTTCATGGACGCCATGATGCAAGACGCGCTGGATGAAGCCGGTCCGGCCGCCTAGCAGCAGGGGGGCGACCCCAAGTCGGGCCTTCCTTATCGCTTGACGTCGAGCCGGTGTTCGGAACCTCGAACAGGTTTCTTTTGATCATCGCACCGCAAACTGATCCGATCAGCGCGGAGCCATGTTTTCGCTTCGTCATGCGTTGCCAACAACGGGAGTGGGGCGTTTCGAGGAAGCGCGGCCTGCTCAGCGTAGGTCGAAACCTGCTCCGCGCAGCTGCTAAAGGGTGATCGACGCGCCAAGATACGCCCCGGGGCCGACGGCTAGACTTTATGTTAAGCTGTCAATCTATAATGTCGGATCATGTCATATGACGTCGACACGTTTCTGGCCGCAGCGATGGGTATTGGTTTGGGCGCCAGGCTCGCCGCCCTCACGGCCGATGTCGACATGGCGATCGCCGAGTTCCCCCCTGGGCCAGATCGACGCCATCTGGCCAGGCTGGAAAACCAGCGCGACCGACTTCAAAGTCCTGATCTGGCGCTGATCGCGGCCCTGGTGGAGCGCCTGTGCGACGAAGAGCCGAGGCGCTGGAAGGCGATACTCCCTGTCGTGCGGCAACTGGGCGACCGCAACCCCACCCTGGCCAGGCTTGGGCAACGAGGGGCCCAGGCCGAGGCGATCACCGCCGAGTAGACGCCGGGCGCGAAAGCGACATGGGGCGCTGGTGACCATTCGGCCGCTGCTGAGCCTGAACAGCGTGATGGGCGATCTGGCGCAGGACGACTTCACGGTGAAGGTCGACTTCGCGGACCGCGGTGACGAGATCGGCGCCATCGCCCGTGCGGTGCAGGCTGACCTGACCACCTGGATCGATATCGACTTCCAAGGCCGCTAGCCGCCGATAAAGGCCGATCTCAACGCCGCCGTCGACAGCCTCCGCGAGACGATTGGAGCGATCTCCAATTCGGTGTGCGGGCCGCACGGCGGCAGGTCGCCGATCTCGCCTAGGCCGCGAGCTGCTGCGCCGGGAGAAGCGCGCTGACGACCAGGCGACTGAGCAGGCGGTCGTCGATCGGGATGATGGCGTCGACGAAAAGGTCCGGCGTCGTGGTTTCGATCTGGGGCGGCTCCTGCAGCACGCTGGCGTCCACCTGGAAGGTTTCCTGAACGCCGTCCACCAGAACGCCGGCCAGCTGCGCGCCGTGCTGGATCACGACGATGACATGGCGCGACGACACCTCGGTCACGCCCAGGCCCAGGCGGTGGCGCAGATCAATGACGGGCATCACCGCGCCCCGAAGATTGATGACCCCCAGCACATACCCTGGAGTGTGAGGCATCTGCGTGGCGGGGGTCCAACCCCGAATCTCGCGCACGCTGCGGATATCGATACAGAACTCCTGGCCACCGATCTCGAAGGAGATCAGCTCCAATTGCCCTTCATTGGGCAGGCCGCCGTCGCTCGCCATTCGCCTTATCCGTTCCGCGCGCTGATCAGAACTCTTCCCAGGCCTGGGCCGTCGCCTGGGCGGCGTCCCCTGGACGCGCGAAGGCGGCGATCTTGGCCTGGGCCCGCGCGACGGGATTGCGCGCCGGGGCATGACGGCCAGGCTGGGCGGGTTCGATCCGCGCGGCCGGCGCGCCGGTCTCGAAGCGCGCGACCAGCGTGGCCAGTTCGGAGGCCTCGGTCCGGAGGTTCGAGGCCGCGGCGGTGGCTTCTTCCACCATCGCGGCGTTCTGCTGGGTCACCTGGTCCATCTGGTTGACAGCGGTGTTGACCTCGTTGAGGCCGGTGGCTTGCTCTTGGGACGACGTGGCGATCTCGGAGATCAGGACGTCGATTTCGGCGATCTTGCCGACGATGCCGGTCAGGGCCTGGCCGGTGTCGCCCACCAGCTTGACCCCACGCTCGACCTGAGACGTGCTGCTAGCGATCAGGGTTTTGATCTCCTTGGCCGCTTCAGCCGAGCGTTGCGCCAGGGCCCGGACTTCCTGGGCGACGACCGCGAAACCCCGGCCCGCTTCGCCCGCGCGTGCGGCCTCGACCCCGGCGTTCAAAGCCAGAAGGTTGGTCTGGAAGGCGATCTCGTCGATGACGCCGATAATCTGGGTGATCTGACCCGAGCTTTGCTCGATTTCGCCCATGGCGGCCACGGCGTCTCGCATGACCTCGCCCGACCGCGCTGCATCGCTTCGCGCGCCCGAGGCCGCGGTGGAGGCCTGCTGGGCGCCCGCGGCGCTGCGTTTGACGGTGGCGGTGATCTCGTCGAGCGCCGCCGCCGTCTGCTCAAGACTTGCGGCCTGCTGCTCGGTGCGACGCGACAGATCGTCCGACGCCGACGAGATTTCGTCAGCCCCGGCGCGCAAGCCGCCCGTCATCGCGGTTATGCTGCTCATCGCCTCCCGCAAGGCATCGATGGCGGCGTTGAAGTCATCCTTGATCTGAGTGTAGCGCCCCACGAACTGCGCGGTGATCCGAGCGGTGAGGTCGCCCTGCGCCATGCGTTTGAGGCTCGCGGCGAGGTTGGCCACGACCTCTTCCTGCTCCTCGGCCGATCGCTCTCGCTCGGCCTCCGACTGCATCCGTTCGATCTCGATCGCCGTGACGTCGGTCGCGAACTTGATGACCTTGTACGGCTTGCCGTTCTCGTCGAGCACGGGATTGTACGAGGCCTGGATCCAGCACTCAGAGCCCTGCTTGGTGATCCGCAGGAACTTGCGGGCGACGAACTGGCCGCTGTTAAGCTCGTCCCAGAAGGCGCGGTACTCGGCGCTCGCGGCTTCGGCCGGCGGAACGAAAATCCGGTGATGCTGTCCCACGACCTCTTCGGCTCGATAGCCCAGGGCGTTCAGGAAGTTGGCGTTGGCTCGCAAGATGGTTCCGTCGAGCTTGAACTCGATTACCGCCTGAGACCGATCCATGGCCGCGACCTGAGCCCTCAGTTCGCGCATTTCAGCGATGGCGGCGGCCTGCTTGGTCTTTACCGCTTTGGAAAACAGCATGACGGCTCGTCTAGATCTGAGAACAATGTTGCGCGAAATTTACCGTAAAATACTAACGCCATCCTAACTTGAGCGCCTGGAGACAACCTGCCGCGGAGAAGGGGGTCCCAAATTGAGTAGTCACGCGGCGGCCGCCCTGCCAGCAGGGAAACTTGGTCAGAGGTCTTGTGGAACTGAAGATCCGGCCTTCCATGGCCGGGCGACCGCGCCGCCCGCCTGGACGGAACAGGATAACGCCCGTCAGGCGCCGAGCGCGACGCCAAGTTCGCACCAACCCAGGGGCTTGGGCGCCTTGGGCATGTAGAAGGTCCTGGCCTCCTTGATCACGAAGCCGGCGGCGGTGATCGCTGCGCCGACGGGGCGGGTCAGGCGGCATCCGCCCGCCAGCGGCGTCCAGAAAGGTTCGATGCGCCGCTGCCAGCGCGCGACGTTCGCGTCAGGCGCCAGGCCATGTTCGCAGAACAGAAACCGGCCGCCGGGCTTCAGGACCCGTCGCGCCTCGGCCAGCACGGCCTGCGGCGTATGAACCGAACAGAGGGTGAAGGTGCAGACCACGGTGTCAAAGCTCTGATCGTCAAAGCCCAGTTGCTCGGCCGCGCCCGCCAGGACCTCGACCTTCAGGCCTTCGGGGCGCGGGGCCGCCAGGGCCCGATCCCTCAGCCCCTCGGACGGATCAACGCCCGTGACGCTGGTCACGCGCGCCGGATCATAGAAGGCCAGGTTCAGTCCGCCGCCGATTCCCAGCTCCAGCACCCGCCCTTCGGCCTGGGGAACGACCCTGGCCCGCTGCCGCGCGATCGCGCCAGCTCCGCAGGCGCAGCCGATCAGGCGAGGCAGGACGTGGCGGTCATAAAAGGATGTCATGGATTGCGCCTCCCCCGCCGCTCGCCAAGTCGTAGGCGCCTCTCGGCCCGGGTCAAGACCTCGTCGTCGAGCGCTTCACTGGCCTTGCAGCAGCGCAGTGAGGCGATAGGACGAGACCGTTACGTCTCCGCTCGCGGCGACAAGGCCGCTGGCGGCGGCAAGCGCCTCGCGTTCCGCGTCGAGAAGGTCGAGCATAGGCTTCTGGCCCACCCGCACCTCATTGCGCACGCTATCGAGCGCGCTGGAAGCGGCGGCGTCCTGATCGGTCGCGGCGAGCATCACCGCGCGCGCGGTGGCGACATCGCCCCAGGCGCCGATGACCGCTTCGCGCACCTGGGCCCGCGCAGCGTCCAAACGCGCCTGGGCGCCGCGCAGGGCGGCGCTGGCCTCATCGATGCGCCCGCTGACCGCGCCGCCGGAAAACAGGGTCCAGCGCCCCTGGACGCCGACCGTCACGCCATCGGCGCTGTAGCCGGGAAAGAACTGATCGCGCGCCGTGCTGGCCGTGGCGGTCAGGGCCAGGTTGGGCAGGCGTTCGGCGCGGGCATAGCGAACGCCGGCCTGGGCCGCGCGCTCGGCCGCCTGGGCGGCCAGCAGCAAGGGGCTGGACCGCGCCGCCTGGGCGATCGCCTCGTCGAGCGAGGCGGGCGTTGCGGGCGGCGTCACCACCGGCTCCAGCCCGTCTGGCTCAGCGCCGACGACAGAGACGAAATGGGCTTTGCTCCTGGCCAGCTGACCCTCGGCGCGGGCCAGCCCGGCGCGCGTCTCGGCCTGTCGGGCCCGGGCCTGGTCAAGGTCGGTGCGGGGGATCTCACCGCCCTTGAAGCGCAGCTCGGCCTGGGTGGTGATGGTTTCCATCTGGACCAGTTGCGCGCGACTCAGCGACACCATGTCGTGAGCGCTCAGCACGCCGACATAGGCCGCGGCGACCTCGGCGCTCAGCATGGCGGCCGCGCCGCCCACCTGCGCCAAGGCCGCCGTTCGACCCTCATCGGCCTGGGCAATGGCCGCGCTGACACCACCGCCTGCAAACAGCGGCTGTCGCAGTTGCAGCGACGCCGCGCGGGGCGAGACGTCGCTCTGGCCAAAGCCGAAGAAGCCGCCGAGGTCGGTCGTCCCGCTGGCGCCCTCGGCCGACAGGGTCAGGCTGGGCAGACGGCCCGCGCGAGCCTGGGCCAGGCGCGCTGAAGCCGCGTCCGACTGGGCCTGGACCTGGGCCAGGCCTGGATTGGCGCGCCGCGCCAGGGCGATGGCCTCGGGCAGGGTCATGGCCGACGCGCCCAGGGGCGCGGCGACGCTGGCCAGCAAGGTCAGAGCGAGGACGGCGCGCATCGGACTCACCGGAACGCGACGCCCGGCTTGACGCCGAGTTTCTTGAAGATCATCGCCGCCGGGCAGAAGCCGGTGAACGCCGCCTGGAGCATGTTGAGGCCCGCGAAAATCGACAGGCCGATCCACCAGGGGTGAACGAAGTGGGCCAGGCCGACGCCCAGCAGGACGACGAAGCCGGCGAAGGCCAGAACCATACGGTCGACAGTCATGATCAACCTCCTTTAGCGGCCGAGGCGTTCGCCTGGGCCAGGGCCTGGTGCGTCCAGGCGACGATCTGAGCCGAGCTCATCAGTCCGGCGGACCGCGCGATGACGGCGCCGTCCCGATAGAGCAGCAAGGCCGGAATGCCCGAGACGCCCAGCGCCCCGGCGGCCTGCGGTTGGGCTTCGGAATTGAGTTTCAGCAGCCTGACGTCAGGCTCGAGCCTTGCCGCCGCGGCCGCGAACTGAGGGGCCATGGACCGGCAGGGTCCGCACCAGGGCGCCCAGACATCGACCAGCACGGCGACACCGCGGGTCTTGCCGGCATGGGCGGCCAACTGCGCGCCGCTCACCTCGGTCGGAACGCCCGAGAACAGGCGCTCGCCACAGCGGCCGCACTTGGCCGCCAAGGCGTTCCTGTCCTCTGGCGCGCGATTGGTCGCGCCGCAGGCGGGGCAAACAAGCTGCCGCATCACAATGCCTTCCGCCCTCAGGGCTTGATCTTGTGGATGCCCATGACGTCCAGGGCGAGCTTCTCGTAGAACGGCTCGCTCTCGCCGCGCCTGACCTTGGCCAGGAAGTATTTTTCGAACCCGACCTTGGCCAGATGCACCCACTTGCCGCTGGCCGACCAGTTGACGTTGCGGGGCGGGATCTGGGGCTGGGCGACAAAGGCCACGCCGCCGTCGCCGAAGTCGGCCAGGCAGATGGCGTTCCAGGTCGCCTCATGGGTGGCGGGCTTGCCGTCCAGGATCTCTTTGAAATTGTGAGCGATGGCCGTGACCATGCTCTCGATCATGAAACCGGTCTTGGGCACGCCCACCGGCACCGGGGTCTTGCCGGTCGGCGCGATGGCCACGCAGACCCCCAGGGCCATGACATTCTGATAGGTCGGATTGCGCTGGTGCTTGTCGACCAGGATGAAGCCGCGCGGATTGGTCAGCCCCTCGACACCGCGCACGGCGGCGACGCCCCGGAAGGCCGGCAGCATCATCGAATAGGCAAACGGCAGGTCATGGGTCGCCTTGACGGCGCCATCGTCGGCGATCTCCTCGACATGCATCATCCCGGCTTCGACCGACGCGACCTTGGCGCTGGTGATCCATTTGATGTGCCGCTGACGCATCTCGCTTTCAAGCAGACCCTTGGTGTCGCCCACCCCGTCCAGACCCAGATGGCCGACATAGGGCTCGGAGGTCACGAAGGTCATCGGCACGCGGTCGCGCACCTTGCGGCGACGCAGCTCGGTGTCGAGGATCAGGGCGAATTCGTAGGCGGGCCCGAAGCACGAAGCGCCCTGCACGGCCCCCACGACGATGGGGCCAGGGTTTTCGACGAAGCGGTCGAAGGCGGTCGCCGCGGTCTCCGCGTGATCGACATGGCAGATCGACTGGGTGAAGCCGCCGTGCGGGCCAAGGCCCGGGATCTCGTCAAAGGCCAGCTCAGGTCCCGTGGCGATCACCAGGTAGTCGTAGTCGAGCAGCACGCCATCGGTCAGTTCAAGCTGGTTGCGCTCGGGCATGACCTTGGCCGCGCCTATGCCCCGAAAGGCGATGCCCCGCTTCTTGAAGACCGGCGGCAGCTTGACCTCAATGGCCTCGCGCTTGCGCCAGTGGACGGCGACCCAGGGGTTTGACGGTACGAAGTGGAAGGTGTCGCCCTGCGACACCACCTCGACCTCGGCCTTGTCGCCCACGGCCTGCTTGATTTCGAAGGCGGCGATGGCCCCGCCCAATCCGGCGCCCAGAATGACGATACGCGGCTTGCCCATGATCTCGTTCCTCCAACGCCGTGGTTTGGAGCCGAGACTGGGCTCTTCCCATGCGGCTCACTTTGATCAGGATCAGGTTTGAGCCCGACCCGTCGGGATACCGTCACCCTATCGATGCTTGACTGAATATTTGAAAAGTCGCATATACGCAACTATGAATTTTGAGCCTCACGCCCTCAAGGCTTCCGCGGACGACGCCTGCGCCCTGCTCAAGGCGCTGGCCAATCCGCACCGGCTGATGATCGTCTGCGCGCTGATCGACGGCGAGCAGTCGGTGGGCGCCCTGGCCCAACAGCTGGGGGTTCGCGAGACCCTGGCGTCGCAACACCTGGGCCTGCTGCGCCGCGACGGCGTGGTGGCCGCCCGGCGCGACGGCCAGACCATCTACTACGGCCTTCGCAGCGGTCAGGCCCGCGCCCTGGTCGAAACCTTGTCCCGTCTGTTCTGCGCGGTCCCAGAAGCCGCCGCCTCAAAGGAGACTCACTGATGTTCGGATCGCCCAAGACCAAGGACCTGACCGCTCACCAGGTTAAGGCCGCCCTCGACGCCCAGGAGATCCTGCTGGTCGATGTGCGCGAGCCGGCCGAGTTCGCCGCCGAGCGTATTCCGGGCGCGGTCAATATTCCACTCTCGAGCTTCGACCCCAAGGCCCTGCCCAGCGCGGGCGACAAGGCGCTGGTGTTCAGTTGCGGCTCGGGCAAACGCTCGGCCACCGCCGTGGGCCACTGCCAGAAGGCCGGCCACGCCCTCGACACCCACCTGACCGGCGGGATCATGGCCTGGAAGGCCGCCGGCCTGCCGACCGTCCGCTAGTCGACAAGCAAAACCAATAACATCTGGAGGGGACGCCATGACGGCGCGGCCATATCTGATCAGCGCCTTGGGAGCCGCCTTGCTGCTCGGCGCCTGCGGCGAGTCCAAGGAAGCCCCGCCCCCCGCGGCCAAGACCGCGCCAGCGGCCGGTCGCCTGACCGTCGGCGCCCAGACCGTGGCGGACCTCAAGCCGGTTCCCGCCACCCTGACCACGCGCGACATGGCCGAGGCCCGGGCGCGGATCTCCGGCACCTTGACGGCCCTGACCATCAAGGAGGGCGATGTCGTCCGTCAGGGCCAGGTCATCGGCCGGATCAAGGATGATCGGCTGACCCTGCAGACCGGCGCGTTCGACGCCCAGGTCGCCGCCGCCGCCGCCGAGGCCGCCCGCGCCCAGGCCGACCTGGCCCGCACCCGCGATCTCTTCTCGCACGGAGTCTACGCCCAGGCGCGCCTGGATCAGGTCGAGGCTCAGGCCAAGGCCGCCAACGCCAATCTGACCGCCGCCCGCGCACAGCGCGGAGCCAGCGCGGAGCTGGGCGCCCAGGGCGCGATCCTAGCGCCGGCCTCTGGCCGGGTGCTGGTCGCCGACGTCCCGGTCGGCTCGGTGGTGATGCCCGGCCAGTCGGTCGCGAAGATCACCGCCGGCCCCCTGGTCGTGCGCATCGAGCTGCCCGAAGGCCAGGCGCGGAGCCTGAAGGTCGGCGATACCGTCGAGCTCTCCGCCGACGACCTTCACGGCCTGGCCGCGCGCGGGACAATCGCCCAGATCTATCCGTCGATCACCGGCGGTCAGGTCACCGCCGACGTCACCGCGCCCAACCTGCCCAGCGACCTGATCGGCCAGCGCGTCCGGGCGGCGGTCAAGATCGGCCAACGTCAGGCGATCGTCATTCCCCGGCGCTATGTCGCCACCCGGTTTGGCGTCGACTACGCGCGACTGGTCGACACGAATGGCGCGATCTCGGAATCCCCCATCCAGACCCGGGCCGCCGCAACGGCTGACACCGTGGAGGTTCTGTCAGGCCTGCGCCTCGGCGACGTCCTGACCCCGGCGGAGGCGGCCCGATGAACCTGGGCATCTCCGGACGCCTGACCCGGGCGTCGATCAAATCACCCCTGACCCCGCTGATCCTGCTGGCGGCGATCGCCGTGGGCCTGCTGGCCCTGGTCTCGATCCCCCGCGAGGAGGAGCCGCAGATCAGCGTGCCCATGGTCGACATCATGGTGGCCGCCCCGGGCCTGCGCGCGCCCGACGCCGTCGAACTGGTGGGCAAGCCGCTGGAGACGATCGTCAAGAGCGTCGCCGACGTCGAGCACGTCTATACCTTCGCCGACGATCATCAGGTGATGGTCACGGCCCGTTTCAAGGTCGGGATCGATCCGGACTCGGCGGCGGTGCGCATCCACGAAAAGGTCCGCGCCAATTATGATCGCATACCCGCCGGCATCGCCGAGCCCCTGATCCAGACGCGCGGCATCAATGACGTGCCCAGCCTGGTGCTGACCCTGTCGCCCAAGCCCGGCGCAGCCGGCCAATGGACCGATCAGGCGCTTTACGAACTGGCCGGCAAGCTGCGCACCGAGGTCGCCAAGGTCGACGATGTGGGCCTGACCTTCATCGTCGGCGGCCGGCCCGAGGAAATCCGCATCGCGCCTGATCCCGCGCGTCTGGCCCAGCACGGCGTGTCGCTGGGCGCCCTGATGGACACCGTGCGCCAGGCCACCCGCGCCTTTCCCGCTGGCCAAATTCGCGGCGGCGGCCAAGCCATCGACGTCACGGCCGGCCGCAGCCTGACCAGCAGCGCCGACATCGGCCTCCTGGCCCTGCCCTCGGCCAGCGGTCAGGCGGTCTATGTCCGCGACGTCGCCGACGTGATCCAGGGTCCGCGCGAGGATCAGGCCCGCGCCTGGCGCTATGCCCGCGTCGACGGCGCCTGGAGCCAGGCCCCCGCCGCCAGCTTGGCGATCGCCAAGCGCAAAGGCGCCAACGCCGTCGTCGTCTCCCAGGCCGTGCTGGCCCGGGTCGAGGCCCTGAAAGGCTCGCTCCTCCCCGACAGCCTGGACGTCGCCGTGACCCGCGACTACGGCGCGACCGCCAATGAAAAGGCCAACGAGCTGCTGTTCCACCTGGGTCTGGCCACCCTGTCCATCGTGGTGCTGATCGGCCTGGCCATCGGCTGGCGCGAGGCGGCCGTGACCGCCGTGGTCATTCCCACGACCATTCTGCTGACCCTCTTCGCCTCCAACCTGATGGGCTACACGATCAATCGGGTCAGCCTGTTCGCCCTGATCTTCTCGATCGGCATCCTGGTCGACGACGCCATCGTCATGATCGAGAACATCGCCCGCCACTGGGCCATGGGCGATGGCCGAAGCCGAATCGACGCCGCGGTCGACGCCGTGGCGGAGGTGGGCAACCCCACCGTGGTCGCCACCCTGACCGTGGTTTCGGCCCTGCTGCCGATGCTGTTCGTCTCGGGCCTGATGGGTCCCTACATGGCGCCGATCCCGGTCAACGCCTCGGCGGCCATGGTGTTCTCGTTCTTCGTCGCCGTGGTCATCGCGCCCTGGCTGATGGTGCGCTTCGCCCGCAAGACCCTGGCCGCGGACGGCCACGGCGGAGGGCATGACAGCGAGGGCAAGCTGGGCGCGCTCTATCGTCAGGTCGCCAGCCGGGTGATCGCCACCCGCGCGAGCGCCTGGACGTTCCTGATCGCCGTGGGCCTGGCCACCATCCTGGCCGGCGCCATGTTCGCCACCAAGACCGTGACCGTGAAACTGCTGCCGTTCGACAACAAGTCCGAGCTGCAGGTGGTGCTGGACATGCCGGAGGGAACCTCGCTGGAGGCCACGGCCCGGGCCCTGTCCGATGCGGCGGTGATCACCCGCACCCTGCCCGAAGTCACGGCGATCGACGCCTATGCCGGAACCGCCTCGCCGTTCAATTTCAACGGCCTGGTGCGCCACTACTACCAGCGCAATCGCCCGGACCAGGGCGACCTGTCGGTGTCGCTGGCCGAGAAGGGCGAGCGCAAGCGCTCCAGCCACGTCATCGCCCTGGATCTGCGCGAGCGGCTCGCCAAGGTGGCCCTGCCCGCCGGCGCGTCCATCAAGGTGGTGGAGGCTCCGCCAGGACCGCCGGTGATGGCCACCCTGCTGGCCGAAATCTATGGTCCCGACGCCCAGACCCGGCGCGCCGTGGCCGAACGGGTCAAGGCCGCCTTCAAGGCCGTGCCCTATATCGTCGATATCGACGACAGCTACGGCCAGGCTCGCCCCGGCCTGCGCCTGGTCCCCGACCGGGATCGCCTGGAGGCCCTGAAGGTCAATGACCGGCAGGTTCTCGACTCGATCGGAGCGGCCTTTGGCGGCCAGGTGGTCGGCTACGCCCATCGCGGCGAGGGCCGCGATCCGCTGGAGATCTCGGTGCGCCTGCCGCAGTCGGCGCGCAGCTGGGGCGAGGGCCTGGCCTCCCTGCCCGTGGCCCAGAGCCAGGCCGGGCGACTGGTGGAACTGGGCGAGGTGGTCACCGCTACCCGGGAAGCCGGCTCCACCCACATCTTCCGCCGCGACGGCCGCGACGTCGACATGGTGATGGCCGAACTGGCCGGCGCCTATGAGGCCCCGATCTACGGCATGATGGCCGTCGACAAGGCGATCAAGGCCGCTGACTGGGGCGACCTGCCCAAGCCTGACATCCGGATGAACGGCCAGCCCACCGACGAGAGCAAACCGACCGTGCTGTGGGACGGCGAGTGGGAGATCACCTGGGTGACCTTCCGCGACATGGGCGCGGCCTTTGGCGTGGCGATCCTGGGCATCTATGTGCTGGTCGTCGCCCAGTTCAAGAGCTTCCGCCTGCCACTGGTGATCCTGACGCCGATCCCCCTGACCCTGGTCGGTATCGTCATCGGGCATATCCTGTTCAAGGCGCCGTTCAGCGCCACCTCGATGATCGGCTTCATCGCCCTGGCCGGGATCATCGTGCGCAACTCGATCCTGCTGGTGGACTTCATCCGCCACAGCCAGACGGGCGACCGCCCGCTGCGCGAGGTGCTGCTGGAGGCCGGAGCGATCCGCTTCAAGCCGATCGTCCTGACCGCCCTGGCGGCGATGATCGGCGCGGCGGTGATCCTGTTCGACCCGATCTTCCAGGGCCTGGCGATCTCGCTGCTGTTTGGTCTGGCCTCGTCGACGGTGCTGACCGTGCTGGTCATTCCGGCCATCTATGTCGTGCTGCGCGATGACACCGCGCCTCACAAGGTCTGAGGGCGCTTAACTTGCACCTGTATGCATATCTTCTACATTAGGCAGATGATGAGTATCGCACAGCTTCCCCCCATCGACGACGCCCAGGATCTCGCCGCCAGCGCCCACGCTGCGGCGCGGCTTCTGAAGCTTCTGGCCAGCGAGCAGCGCCTGCTGCTGCTGTGCCGTCTGATCGATGGCGAAGCCTCGGTGGGCGATCTGGCGGTCCATGTCGGCATGGCCCAGTCGGCGACTTCGCAGCATCTGGCCAAGATGCGCGCCGAGGGGCTGGTCGCGACGCGGCGCGAGGCCCAGACCATCTTTTACCGTTTGGAGGACCCCGCCGCGGTGCGCGTTCTTGAGGCGCTCTGCGAGATCTATCGCGACCCCGGGACGCGCTGAGCCGCGCCCAGACCTCAAGCTATCGTGGCTCGCCACGCCACATAGGCCGCCACCGTCAGCACCAGACCAGCGAAGAGCCTGCGCGCCAGCACGGCGCGCTGCGCCAGAAGGCCCGCGCCGCGCACGCCCACGGCGCCGCCCGCCAGGCCGCCCAGAACAAAAAGCCCCGCGACCGGCCAGTTGATCAGGCCCGAAGCGGCGTAGTTCAGCGAGGTCGCCGCGCCAAACAGCGACACCGACAGCAGGGACGAGGCCGTGGCGTTGGCCAGGGTCATGCCCGTGGCGGCCATCAGACCAGGCACGATCAGGAACCCGCCGCCGATCCCGAAGAATCCAGCGGCCAGGCCCGTCAGAACGCCCAGCGGCGCCAGCTTGAGCATCAGGCCGGGCGAGATGTGAACCAGAGGATCACCCTGCGACTTGGGTCGACGCATCATCGACAGGGCGATCGCCGCCATCGCGAAGGCGAACCACAGCAGCAGTCGCTGGCCATCGACCGCCTTGGCCAGAGTCGAGCCCACGAAGGAGCCGATCAGGCCAGCGCCGGCGAAGACGGTGGCGCAAGGCCATTTGACCCGCCCTCCCCGGCCGTGGCCCACAAGATTAAGCCCGGCGTTGACCGCGACCGCCGCGGCCGACGTGCCAATGGCCACATGCGGATCGTGGATACCCACGACATAGAGCAGGAGCGGGGTGGCGAGCACCGACCCGCCCCCGCCGAACAAACCCAGCAGCGCGCCGACGAGAGCGCCGCTCATCAAGGCCGAAACGATCATGAACAGGGACATGCTAGCCACTCGATGGGACTTGTATATTCATATATTCGCATATAAATAGTTTGTCGATGCCAAAGCCCGAGAGTTTTCCGATGCGCGAGCCGATCTCCCCGCCCGACACCGCCTTGATCCAAGCGACGGCGATTGTCGAACAGGCCATCGCCGCGCCCGCATCAAGGCCGTTGGTGCGAGCCTTCTTCGACGAGGCGACCTTCACGGTCAGCTATGTGGTGCGTGACCCCCAATCCTCGGCCTGCGCCATCATCGACAGCGTCCTAGACTATGACGCCGCCTCCGGCCGAACCAGTCAACGGTCGGCCGACGCCCTCATCGCCTATGTCAGGGACCAGGGCCTGGACGTCGTCTGGCAGCTGGAGACCCATGCCCACGCTGATCACCTGTCCGCGGCGCCCTATCTGAAGGCGGCCCTGGGCGGCCGCCTGGCGATCGGCGAGAACATCGTGCGCGTTCAGGACACCTTCGGAAAGCTGTTCAACGCCGGGTCGGACTTCGCCCGCGATGGTCGACAGTTTGACCATCTGTTCCAGGACGGGGAAACGTTTGCGATTGGTGGGTTGCGGGCCGTCGCCCTGCATGTGCCCGGCCACACCCCCGCCTGCATGGCCTATGCGATCGGCGACGCGATCTTCGTCGGCGACACCCTGTTCATGCCCGACTACGGAACCGCGCGCTGCGATTTTCCCGGCGGCGACGCGGCGACCCTGTTCGCTTCGGTTCAACGCCTGCTGGCCCTCCCCGACCAGGCCCGCGTCTTCCTGTGCCATGACTACAAGGCGCCTGGCCGCGATGTCTTTGCCTGGGAAACCACGATCGGCGCTCAACGGCGGGACAATGTTCATGTCCACGAGGGCGTCAGCCAGGCCGAGTTCGTGGCCTTGCGCGAGGCGCGAGACCAGACGCTCGATATGCCCCGGCTGATCCTGCCCTCGGTGCAGGTCAACATGCGGGGCGGCCACCTTCCGGAGCCTGAAGACAACGGCGTGCGCTATCTGAAAATTCCCATCAACGCCGTCTGAGCGCCCGGAACAGGTAACGGAGACCAGGCTCGTCTGCTCGCCAATATGTCGAAATCCGACGTGCTGGACATGACTCCAAGCGCAACAATACTATTCGGATATCGCGCCTTCCAGCGTCCTGGCGCGGAGCTTAACCTCACCGCACCCCGGGATGCGAACGGTCCTCGGGCGAGCGGAGCTGAACTGTCATGCCTTCATGGATCGCCAGCGTGTTTGTCGCTCAAGATCGACGTCTGCGGAATGGCTGGTGGATCGCCGCCTTTTTCCTGATCCTGGCGCTCCTCCTGGTTCCCACGATCCTGGTGTCGGCGCGGTTCGAGCGCGAGGTCACCATCGCCGAGCAAGCCCTGCTCATCATTCTGGCGACCCTCGCGATCCAGGGGTTGCGTCGAAGGCCGGTGACGGAGGTGACCGGCAAACTCGACGGCCGGTGGCTGGCGCAGTTCGCCATCGGCGGGGCGCTCGGCGGCCTTCTCATGGCGCTCCCCGCCCTCGTGCTCGCCGCGACAGGTCTGGTGCGGTTCGAGCTCTCTGGCGTCGCCCCGCAGGCCCTGCTCATGGCCGCCCTCCTGATGGCCGGGGTCGCCTTGGCCGAGGAGTTGTTGTTCCGCGGCGTTCTGTTCCAGCGCCTGGTCGACGGTCTTGGCGTGTGGCCGGCGCAGGTCCTGATCTCCCTGCTTTTCGTCCTGACCCACCTGAACAATCCAGGCATGGAAGGCGCGACCAAGATCTGGGCCGGGTGCAACATCTTCGTCGCGTCGATCCTGTTTGGCTTGGCCTTCATCCGAACCCGAAGCCTGGCCATGCCGATCGGCATCCATTTCATGGCCAACGTCATGCAGGGCGTGATCTTGGGCTTTGGCGTCAGCGGAGAAGCTGAACCCGGGTTGCTGGCTCCGCGTTTCCTGGTCGACGCGACCTGGCTCACCGGCGGCGCCTTCGGGCTCGAAGCAAGCCTCCCGGGCATGCTCGTGCTTCTCGTCCTTGTCGCGGGTTTCGCCCGTCTCAGGGGGCCATCAGCAAAGCCCTAGCCTGGGACATCTAAGCCTCCTGATCCGCGCACACCTCCCTGACGCGCGCGCGAAGCCAGCGATGAGCGGGATCGGCCTCCATCCGGGGGTGCCAGAGCAGCGACACCGAAAACTCGGGGACCGACACGGGCAGCGCGAAACTGATCAGCCCATCACGCAGGCCCCGCGTATGGCGTTCTGGCACGGTGGCGACCAGATCCGACGATCTGGCCAGCGAGATGGCCGTGGCGAACCCGCCGACCACGGTCACGATCTCGCGGACGGCGCCGTCTCGCGCCAGCGCCTCGTCGATCACGCCCTTGGCGACCCCGTCGCGCGACACCGCCACATGCCGGGCGGCCGCGTATCGCGTCGGCGTCATTGCGCCTTCGGCGAGCCCGTTCGCCCGGTTCACAACGCCGACATATCGATCGCGAAACAGGACCTGGGTGCGCAGTTCCGGCCCGGTGTCGCCTTCCACGACCCCTGTTTCGAGGTCGATCACGCCATCGCGAAGCGGCTTGCTGTCCTTGTCCGGCTTTTGAACAAAGCGCAGCTGAACGCCTGAAGCCTCGGCGGCGACGCGCGCGATCAGGTCCGGACCGAAGGTCTCCACGAAGCCTTCGCTCGTGCGCAGGGTGAAAACCCGCTTCAACTGCCGAAGGTCCAGCGATTCAACCGGCCTGAGAACGGCCTGAGCGTCCTGAACCAACTGGCGCACGGGCTCGCGCAATTCGCGGGCCCGGGGCGTGGCGACAAGGTCGCGACCCGCCCGCACCAGCAGCGGATCGCCAGTGACCTCTCGCAAGCGCGCCAGGGCGCGACTCATCGCCGACGGGCTGAGCCGCAGACGCTTGGCGGCGCGCGTGACGCCGCCCTCGGACAGCAGCACGTCCAGCGCCACCAGCAGGTTCAGATCGGGGATCGGCATCAGGCCAGCCTATCACGGCCACTATATGTAGCGTCAAACGCAATGAGTTTGTGAAAACCATGCGCGTTCCGCCATGCCACTGGCCCGACTAGCTTTCGGCTCTCCGCTCCCAGCGCGAAAGGAAAGCCGATGTCCCAAACCGCTCTCGAACGATTCATCACCCGGACCAGGGCCACGTGGGGTCCCCTCTCCACCGAAATGGTCGCCGCCTGTCGGTCCCACCTGGAGGTCCTGCTTCAGGCCCCGCGCACCGAGCCATGGCTCGCCGCGCTCCACGCCGAACAGCCCACGAGCCGCGAGCTCTATCGTGACCCCGAGCACGGGTTCGTGCTGCTGGCTCATACGGAGCCAAGCGGGCTCTATCGACGCCCCCATGACCATGGTCGCGGCTGGGTGCTCTATGGCGTCCAGAGCGGCGACGTCGAAATGGGCGGTTACGCCAGGATGGAGGAGCCGGACGGTCGGGCGCGCCTGGTGAAGCGGGACGCGACCCTGGTGCGCCCCGGATCGGCCATGACCTATCTGCCCGGCGACATCCACGACACGCTCTGCGTCGCGGGTCCCGCCCTGCTCTTTCGCTTCACCGCGCGCGACCTGGCCAAGGAAGACCAAGAAGGCCGGATCACGCGCTTCGTCGAGCATGACGGCGTCTGGACGATCGGCGCGCCATGAGTCAGCCGCTAGACGGACCGACGGTAGCCGCGCCGGATCCGCCGCGCGCCCTGGCCATCGGCTCGGTGCTGGCGGCCCTGGTGCTGGTGGTGCTCGACGCCGCCATCGTCAATATCGCGCTGCCGACCCTTTCAGGCTCGCTGCGGGTCACCGCGGCGGCGGCGGTGCTCGTCGTCACCGCCTACCAGACAGCCCTTGTCATGGCGCTCCTGCCCTGCGCGGCGCTGGGGGAGAGCTTTGGCTACCGTCGGGTGTTCGTCGGCGGCGTCGCCCTGTTCACCGTCGCCTCGGGGTTTTGCGCCGCCGCGCCGACGCTGACCTGGCTGGTCGTCGCGCGTTTCGCTCAGGGCCTTGGCGCGGCCTCGGTGATGGCCCTCGGCGTCGCCCTGCTGCGGACGGTCGTTCCCGCCCACAAGCTGGGCGCGGCCATCGGCTGGAACGCCCTGGTGGTCGCGCTGACCTCGGCGGCGGGGCCCACGGTGGGAGCCGCGGTGCTCTCCCTCGCGAGCTGGCCCTGGCTATTCGCCATCAACCTGCCCGTGGGCCTGCTCGTCCTGAGCGCGGCCCGCGCCCTTCCAGACACCGCCGGTTCCGGACGGCCGCTGGACCCGATCAGCATCGCCTTGAACATGGCGGGCTGCGCGCTTCTGGTCATCGGGGCCGAAAGTCTCGCCAGGCAGCCGATCCTCGCCGGCGCGCTCCTCATCATCGGCGTGCTCAGCTTCAGGCGCCTTGTCCAGCGTGAACGATGCAAGGCCGCGCCCTTGATCCCTCTGGATCTGCTGCGCCGCCCCTCCTTCCGGCTCTCGGTGGCCGCCTCGATATGTTGCTTCACCGGCCAGGCCGCCGGCCTGGTCGCCCTGCCTTTCCACCTGCAACACACGCTGGGTCTGGGGCCTTTGGAGACGGGCCTCTACATCACGCCCTGGCCGCTGATGGTGGCGCTGTCGGCTACCCTCGCGGGTCGCTGGGCCAGTTCGGGCTCGACAGCCTGGTTGTGCGCGGCTGGCGCCGCCCTGCTTTCGGCCGGACTATTGGCCGCCTCGGCCTGGCCCCTGGCCGGCCATCCCGCCACCATCATGCCGATGGTCATGCTGTGCGGGCTGGGCTTTGGCCTGTTCCAGGTGACCAACAACCGCAACCTGTTCCTGTCGGCGCCGCCGGAGCGCGCCGCCGCCGCGGGCGGACTGCAGGGCGTGGCCCGCCTGACGGGTCAGACCGCCGGGGTGGTCGCCATGACCCTGCTGTTCAGCTCCACATCCCTCGATATCGCGCCCCGGCTGGGCCTGGCGTTCGGAGCCGTCATGACCCTGGCGGCCGGCCTGCTCAGCACGCTGCACGTCAGGACGATCGCGAAGGCGCCCTGAGCCCCTACGGCGCCGCCAGATCCGCCCCCGCGCCGTTGCCGATGTCGCGGCTCAGTCGGCGATGAAGCGATAGCCGACGCCGGGCTCGGTCTCGATGATCTTCGGATGTGCGGGATTGGCTTCGAGCTTCTGGCGGAGTTGGCCGACGAAAACGCGAAGATACTGGGTGTCGGTGGCGTGGGCGGGTCCCCAGACGGCCGTCAGCAGATCCTTGTGTGTCAGCAGCTTGCCGTGCCCGAGAGCCAGACGGGCGAGCAGCTCATATTCCTTCGGCGAAACCTTCACGACCTCGCCGGTCCGGGTGACCCGGTGCTTGTCCAGATCGATCTCGACCTCACCCGCGCGGATGGGTCCAACCGGCGCCTTGGCTGACGCCCGCTGACGCAGGGCGGCGCGCAGGCGGGCGAGCAGTTCGCCCACGCCAAAAGGCTTTTCCAGATAGTCGTTGGCGCCGTTGTCCAGCGCCTGGATCTTCTCGGCCTCGCGGTCGCGGGCCGACAGGATCAGGATCGGGCCTTCGTAGAAGTCCCGCGCCCGGATCAGCACGTCCTTGCCGTCCATGTCGGGCAAACCCAGGTCCAGCACCACCGCGTCGGGCGACCATGTGGCTATGCCCCGCAAACCCTCCTGCCCGCTGTCGGCGCGCAAGGGCTCATAGCCGGCGGCGTCCAGCGCTGGCCCCAGGAAGCGGTGGATCTGGGGCTCGTCATCGATGACCAGGATGCGCGGGCGCGAAAGGCTCATGATGTCGTCATAGCAGATGATGGGGCGTGGCGACGGCCTTGGGCAGGCTGATCAGAATCCGCGTGCCCTTGCCATCGTGGATGGGGCTGGCGGCGGCGATCCGCCCGCCCATGGCGTCGACAAAGCCCTTGGCGATCGACAGGCCCAGTCCCGCGCCCTGATTGCGATCGCTGGGCTCATCCATGCGGCGGAACTTCTCGAACACGCGCTCCAGCTCGGCGGTCGGGATGCCGCGCCCCTCGTCCTCGATGCTGATCACCACATTGGCGCGGTCTTCATAGGCGGCCATCTCGATGCGCGCCCCCGGCGGGCTGTAGGCGATGGCGTTTTCCAGGATGTTGACGATGGCCTGCTCCAGCAGACTGCCGTCCACCCGCACCAGGCTCAGTTCGCCAGGATAGTCGCGGGTCAGCTCGCGGCCGCCCAGCCGGCGGGCCACCCGCTCGGCGGCCGCGCCCAGCACGTCGCGCACGTCGGTCCAGTCGGTGCGCAGGCGCAGCGCTCCGCCTTCCAGCCGGGTCATGTCCAGCAGGTTGCCGACATAGCGGTTCAGCCGCTCGGCCTCCTCGCGAATGCTCAGGGTCAGGTCGTCGCGCACGGCCGGGGTGAGGGTCTTGCCATAGTCGATCAGGGTGCTGGAGGCGCCCAGCACCGTCGACAGCGGCGTACGCAAGTCGTGGCTGATGGAGTTCAGCAGGGCCGAGCGGAAGCGGTCGGCGCGGCGCAGGGTTTCGGTCTCGACGGCCTCGGTCGCAAGCTCGGCGCGTTCAAGGGCCACGGCGCCCTGCTCCAGCAGCGCCAGGACCAGACGCTCGGTGTCCGAGCCCGGCGCCATCACACCCGCCTCGACCCCAGCCACGCCGGCGCGGGACCGCACCCCGTCCAGCGGCCAGAAGGTCCAGCGGGTCTGAGGCAGGGTGCCGGTGCCAAAGCCGGCCGGCTCACCCTTCTCCCAAGCCCAGCGCGCGGCGGCCATCGGGGCGATGTCGAGAGGCTCCCGGGTGGGCGCGCCGGCGGCGAGTTCCAGCTCGCCATCGCGGGGCAACAGCACCACGGCCTTGGCGCCTGCCGCGGCGGCGGCCTGTTCGGCGATGGCGTGCGCCGCGGCGTCGCGACCGGCGGCCGCCGAGAAGGTGCGGCTGGCGGCCAGCAGCGCTGAAACCGCCGAGGCCCGCCGCTGGGCGTCCCGTCCCTGATCGCGCACCCGCCCCGCCAGTCCGCCCGCCGCCAGCGCCACGGCCCAGAAGACGATCAGGGTCAGGACGTCGGTGGGTGAACCGATCTGAAAGCTGTAGCGCGGATCGAGGAACAGATAGTTGTAGACAAGGAAGGCGACGGTCGCGGCCGCCAGGGCCGGGCGCAGGCCGTGCCGCACTCCGGCCGCCAGCACCGCCGCCAGGAAGATCATCCCCAGATCGACACTGTCGAACGCCACATCCAGGCCCCAGGCGCACAAGGTGGCGACACCAACGAAAGCCGCGCCGGTGAGATAGCCGAGCCAGGGTCGCGGGGCGCGTGGCCTGGGCGGCTCGGGCGCGGCCTCATGGGCCGCCTCGGTGACCACATGGATCGCCGCGCCGCGCGCCTCGCGCAACAGGGCCGCCGCCAGGGACTGGCCCAGCATCTCGCGCCAGCGGCTGTCAGCCGATTTGCCGATGACGATCTGGGTGACATTGTTGCGGCGGGCATACGCCATCACGGTGGCGACGATGTCGGACCCGCTCAGCACGACGGTGGAACCGCCCAGTTGCTCAGCCAGCTTCAGCGCGTCGCGAACCCGGGCGGCGGAAGCCGGGCCGGGCGCGGAGCGGTCCGGCCGATCCACATGGGTGACGGTCCAGGGCGCGTCCATCATCATGTCCGACAGGCGCCGGCCGGTGCGGACCAGGCCCGCCGACATGGCGTCGCCACCGATCAGCACCAGGATCCGCTCGCCCGCCGCCCAGGGCCCCTCGACACCCTTCTCGCGCATGGCGGCGACCAGCTGGTCGTCCACCGTCTGGGCCGCGCGGCGCAGGGCCAGTTCGCGCAGGGCGGTCAGGTTCTCGACCTTGAAGAAGTTCTCCGACGCCAGCCGCGCCGTCTCGGGCACATAGACCTTGCCCGCCGCCATCCGCTCGCGCAGCTCGTCGGGGGTGATGTCGACGACCTCGATGGCGTCGGCCCGCGACAGGGCGCTGTCGGGCACCGTCTCACGCTGGCGCACGCCGGTGATGCGCTGGACGACATCGACCAGGCTTTCCAGATGCTGGACGTTCAGGGTCGTCCAGACATCGATGCCGGCCGCCAGCAGCTCTTCGACATCCTGCCAGCGCTTGGGATGGCGCGAGCCCGGCGCGTTGGAGTGGGCGTATTCATCGACGAGCAGAATCCTGGGCTTGCGAGCCAGGGCGGCGTCGAGATCGAACTCCATCACCACCCGATCGCGATGGTCGATGGGCCTGCGGGGCAGAACCTCCATGTCGCGCAGCAGGCTCTCGGTCTCGCGGCGGCCATGGGTCTCGACCAGGCCGACGACCACGTCCTTGCCCTCGGCCTTGCGACGCCGGGCGGCGCGCAGCATCTCGTAGGTCTTGCCCACGCCCGGCGCCATGCCCAGAAACACCTTGAGGCGCCCCCGGCCCGCCTTGTTGGCGGCGGCCAGGAGCGCCTCTGGATCGGGCCTATTGGGTTCGTCGGCCGGCAAGCGTCTAGCCCGGCGCGCGGGCGTCGAGCGCCCGGTTGACGGCCAGCACATTGACGCGCGGCTGGCCGATGAAGCCCAGCAGGCGGCCCTGGACATGGGCGTCGATCACCGCTTCCACCTCTGTCGTCGCCACGCCGCGCGCCTTGGCGATGCGGGCGGCCTGCAGGCGGGCGAAGGCCGGTGAAATGTCCGGATCCAGGCCCGAGCCCGAGGTGGTGACGGCGTCGGAGGGAATAACCACACCGGGGTTCTCGGCCCGCAGGGCGTCGGCGTCGGCCTTGACCCGCTCGGCCAAGGCCTCGTTCATCGGCCCCATGTTGGAGCCGCTGGAGGCCGAGGCGTCATAGCCGGTCCCGGCCGCTGACGGGCGGGGATGCAGGTACTTGGGCGCGATGAAGGCCTGGCCGAGCAAGGCCGAGCCGACGACCTTGCCCTGGCCGTCACGCACCAGGCTGCCATTAGCCTGGTAGGGGAACGCCGCCTGGGCGACGCCGGTCACCGCCAGCGGATAGGCCAGGCCCAGCAGGGCGGTGAACAGGCCCATCGAGACGAGAGCCGGACGAAGATTGGAGAGCATGAGGTGTGAATCTCCGGAGATGTCAGCTTAAGCCAAGCCGAGGCTGGATACGATCATGTCGATCAACTTGATGCCGACGAACGGAGCGACCAGGCCGCCCAGGCCGTAGATCAGCAGGTTGCGCGACAGCAGCTTGCCGGCGCCGACGGCGCGGTATTTCACGCCGCGCAGGGCCAACGGGATCAGGGCGACGATCACCAGGGCGTTGAAGATCACCGCCGACAGGATGGCGCTCTCCGGGCTGTGCAGACGCATGATGTTCATCGCGCCCAGAGCCGGCAGGGCGACCACGAACATCGCCGGGATGATGGCGAAATACTTGGCCACGTCGTTGGCGATGGAAAAAGTGGTCAGGGCTCCGCGGGTGATTAGCATCTGTTTGCCGACCTCGACGATCTCGATGACCTTGGTGGGGTCGCTGTCCAGATCGACCATGTTGCCGGCCTCGCGGGCGGCCTGGGCGCCGGTCTGCATGGCGACACCGACATCGGCCTGGGCCAGAGCCGGGGCGTCGTTGGCGCCGTCGCCGCACATGGCGACCAGCCGGCCCCTGCCCTGCTCCTCGCGGATCAGCCGCAACTTGTCCTCGGGCGTCGCCTCGGCCAGGAAATCGTCGACCCCGGCTTCCGAGGCGATCGCCGCTGCGGTCACCGGGTTGTCGCCGGTGATCATCACGGTGCGCAGGCCCATGCGGCGCAGGTCGGCGAAGCGCTCCTTGACGCCCGGCTTGACCACGTCCTTCAGGTGGATGACGCCGACCAGGACGCCGTTCTCGCTGACCGCCAGGGGCGTGCCGCCCGAGCGGGCGATGCGATCAACCGCCGCAAGGAGCTCAGCCGGGACCGTCTTCGGATCCAGCGCCAGGCTGCGATAGACGGCGTCCACCGCCCCCTTGCGCCAGGACATCGCGCCCGCATCCAGGCCCGACTGGCGGGTCGAAGCGCTGAAGGCGATCGAGGTGGCGCTAGCTGGAACCTCGACGACGATGCCGAGGTTGCGCCCCAGCTCAACGATCGAACGGCCTTCCGGCGTCTCGTCGGCCAGCGAGGCGCTGACTGCGGCGCGCAGGGCGGCCTCCGGGCGCACGCCGGGGGCGGCGATCACTTCGGTAGCCATGCGGTTGCCGAAGGTGATGGTGCCGGTCTTGTCCAGCAGCAGGGTGTCGACGTCGCCAGCGGCTTCCACGGCGCGTCCCGAGGTGGCCAGGACATTGACCTTCAGCAGGCGGTCCATGCCGGCGATGCCGACGGCTGACAGAAGCCCGCCGATGGTGGTGGGGATGAGGGTGATGAACAGCGCGCCCAGCACCAAAGGATCGATCGCCACGCCCGAGAACTTGCCCAGGCCCAGTAGGGTGACAACAGCGATCAGGAAGATCAGGGTCAGGCCGGCCAGCAGCACGGCCAGGGCGATCTCGTTGGGGGTCTTGCGACGGTCCGCGCCTTCGACCATGGCAATCATGCGGTCCAGGAAGGTATTGCCCGCTTCGGCCGTGACCCGCACCTTGATCCAGTCCGACACCACCGTGGTGCCCCCGGTGACGGCCGAGCGGTCGCCGCCGCTTTCGCGGATCACGGGCGCGCTTTCGCCGGTGATGGCCGCCTCGTTGACGCTGGCCATGCCCTCGATGATCTCGCCATCGGTGGGGATGACATCGCCGGCCTCGACCAGGATGATCTCGCCGACGCCCAGCTTGTGCGCGGGGGTGGGAACGATGGTCCCGGTCTTTTCGTCGATGATCAGCTTGGCCTTGGTGGTGACGCGGGTGGCCCGCAGGCTGTCGGCCGCCGCTTTGCCGCGCCCTTCGGCGACGCTCTCGGCCAGGTTGGCGAACAGCACCGTGGCCCACAGCCAGATGGCGATCTGGATCGCGAAGCCGGCCGGCTGATGGCTGACCACCGCCGCGACGGCCGAGACCGTCGACAGCAGCGCCACGATCCAGGTGGTGAAGATCACCGGATTGCTGGTCAGCTGGCGCGGGTCCAGCTTGACGAAGGCGTCCTTGGTCGCGCGCAGCAGCACGGCGGAGGACAGGCCGCCGGCCAGGGTGGCCGACTTGCGCCGGCCCTCCCCGAGGGTGGGTTCTAGGGTGGTCATTTCAAATCGCCTTTGCGATCAGCTGTGTCAGTGGACGCTGGCGACCGCGGCGAGCGCCTGGAAGTGCTCGACGATCGGACCCAGCGCCAAGGCGGGGAAGAATTGCAGGCCGCCCAGGATCAGGATCACCCCGATCAGCAGGCCGATGAACAGGCCGCCATGGGTGGGCAGAGTGCCCGCCGAGGGCGCCAGCTTGGGCTTGGCCGCCAGGGCGCCGGCGATGGCCAGCACCGCGACGATGGGGACAAAGCGGCCCATCATCATCGAGATCCCCAGGGTGGTGTTCCACCACGGCGCATTGGCCGTCAGTCCGCCAAAGGCCGAGCCGTTATTGGCCGTGGCGGAGGTGTAGCCGTAGAGGATCTCCGACAGGCCGTGCGGCCCCGAGTGCATCAGTCCCTTCAGGGCCTCGGGCAGGACGGCCGCGATGGCCGAGAAGCCCAGCATCGACAGCGGGATCACCAGCACGGCCAGCATGGCCAGCTGGATCTCGCGGGCCTCGACCTTCTTGCCCAGATATTCGGGCGTGCGGCCCACCATCAGGCCAGCGACGAACACCGCCAGCAGAGCCATGACCACCATGATGGCGATCCCCGAACCGATACCGCCGGGCAGGATCTCGCCCAGTTGCATCAGGAACATCGCCACCGCGCCGCCCAAGGGCATCAGGCTGGAGTGCATCCCGTTGACCGAGCCGTTGGAGGCGCCCGTGGTCATGGCCGCCCAGGCGGCTGTCGAGGGCGCGCCGAAGCGGACCTCCTTGCCTTCCATATTGACCGACGCGTCGACACCGGCCGCGACGAGGGCGGGCGGGGCTTGGGTTTCGGTGGCGTAGATCGCCGCCGCGCCCGCGCTGAGCAGGATCAGGGCCGAGATCACCAGGGCGCGGATGTCCTTGCGCGCCAGGGCCGAGCGGCCGAAGGCGAAGAACGCGGCCCAGCCCAGCACATTGATCGACACCGCCGTGATCAGATTGGTCAGCGGGGTGGGGTTCTCGAACGGGTGGGCGGAGTTGACGTTGAAGACGCCGCCGCCGTTGATGCCCAGCTGCTTTATGGCTTCCTGGCTGGCGGTGGCGAACAGCGCGATCTTTTGCGGCGCGCCTTCCAGCGTGGTGGCGTCAACACTGGCCGCCAGGGTTTGCGGCAGGCCCAGGGCCACGAGCACGATCGACAGCACGATGCACAGCGGCAGCAGCACATAGAGGGTGGTGCGCACCAGGTCGGCCCAGAAATTCCCGACGCCTTCGCCGCGATTGGCGACGAACGCGCGGGCCAGGGCGGCGGCGATGGTGGCGCCGGTGGCGGCCGAGACGAAGTTCTGCACGGTCAGCACCAGCATCTGGCTGAGCGTCGACATCGTGGTCTCGCCGCCATAGCTCTGCCAGTTGGTATTGGTCACGAAGCTGGCGGCGGTGTTGAAGGCCAGATGCGGCGAAAGGCCGGCGAAGCCTTGCGGGTTCAGCGGCAGTCCGCCCTGCAGGCGCAGCACCGCATAGACCATCGCAAAGCCCACGGCGTTGAAGGCCAGCAGGGCCAGGGCGTAGGCGTGCCAGGTCTGGTTTTTCTTTGGGTCAATGCCGCCAGCCGAATAGAACAGGGCCTCGACGGGTTTCAGCACCGGGTCCAGCCAGGTGCGTTCGCCGTTCCAGACCCGAGACATGTAGACGCCCAGGGGCCAGGCGATCGCGACCGCCAGGCCCAGCGTCAGGGCGATTTCCGCCCATCCTTGCCAATTCATGGAATGTGATCCGTCAGAACTTGTCGGGTCGCAGCAGGGCCGCGACCATATAGGCCGCGACGACGATCGCCCCGGCTCCCCACAGCACGCTCACCAGCATGGTCAGACGCGCCTCAACGCCATGGCGAAGCCGGCGAAGGCCGCAAACAGCCCCGCCCCCAGCGCCAGAAAAATCAGGTCAGCCATTCGCCGCCTCCATTCGGATAGGCGGCTTGAAGACCACGGCGGCGCGTAAGCTCGCCATGCGGGAAGAGGCCTGGCGCATAAGCGCGGCGTAAAGACGGGCCGGACGAACGCCCTCTGGGGCAAAGGCCCGAGAGACCTTCTCAGGCCTTCGGGGTCACCAGACCAGCGTCGCCGCGGACTGCGCCGGGAGCGTCGCCCTGAAGCGGCGCTCAGCATCAGCAATGGCGAAGACGGACGGCTTTTGCCCGCTGTTGAGCACGATCAGCACGCGCCCGCCGTCGCGGTTCAGGAACGCCACGGTCTCCAGATCGCCGACCTTGGCGGGCGATCCGATGCGAACAGCGCCGGGCTTCACAAAGCGGCTGGCGTGACCGAAGGCGTAGTATTCCTGGTTCCGTTCGACGGCGCCGGTGCGGCTGTCGATGGTCACCACACCGCGACAGTCTCCGCAGCCGCCGGCGTGCGGGCCATAGGTCTCATCCAGCGCCAGGTTCCACATCAGCACGCCGCGCGCGCCGCCCCGCGTCGAGCCGATGATCAGCTTGCTCATCATCCAGCTGAAGCTCTCGTCGAACTTCGGCGACCACTGCCCGCCGGAGCATTCGGTGAAGAACACATCCTTGTCGGGATGCTCCGCCGCCACCTGGGCCTGGGCCGAGACGTCACCGCCGTAGCAGTGCCAGGCGACCCCCGAGACGAAGGCCCGCGCCCTGGCGTCCGCCAGGACGGTCAGGGGCTGCTCGGGATGATCCCAGTTGTGGTCCCAGTCGAGGACGCGGGTCTGGATGCCCTCGCGCAGGAAGACCGGCCCCAGGTTCTCGCCGAAGAAGCGGGCGCGATCGAGCGCCGACCAGCGCATGCCCGGATAGTTCTCCGGCTCGAAATCCGGCTCATTCTGGATGCTGAGATAGTCGGTGGGCACGCCCGCCTTGCCGGCCGCCTTCACATAGCGGGCCAAGAACTCGGCATAGACGGGATAGGCCTCGGGCTTCAGCTGCCCCTTCACCAGCGAATGGGTGGTCTTCATCCACGCCGGGGCGCTCCAGGGCGAGGCCATGACCTTCAGATCGCGATTGATCGCCAGGGCCTGCCGCACGGTCGGGAAGACATATTGGGCGGGCCGCTCGATCGAAAAGTGCTTGAGATCTGGATCAGGCGCGCCGCCGGGCGCGTCGTCCAGACTGTAGTGATTGAGCGAAAAGTCGGACGCCCCGATCGTCACCCGCGTGAAGCTGAAGCCCAGGCCACCCGCGTCGCGGCCAAACAGCTCAGCCATCAGCCGGTCGCGCTGATCGGGTGTCAGCTTGGTCTGGATCAGCCAGGCCGAGGCGTCGGTGATCGCCGCGCCGAAGCCGACCATGGACTGATGGCGTTCAGCGGCGTCGACGGTGACGAGCGGAAGGCCCGTGATCTGGCTCTCGTCCGAACGGGCCAGGGGCGCCTGCTCGGCGAGCAGCTGGGAGCGGTCCCCCGTAGTCACCCAGACGCGCGCCTGGGAGGTCTGGCCCGTGGGCAGACCGGCGCAGCCGCTGGTCGTCAGGGCGAGCGCCGAGAACAGGCCGGCGATGGCGGCGCTACGCATCAGGGCTTCCTCGACCAGGACTTCAGCTGGGCCTTGCCGGTTAGGGCCATGTCGCCCGCATGGCGGCCGACATAGAGCGGATAGGTTCCGGCGGCGATCTTCCAGCCGGGCTTTGCCACGTCATAGTCGGCAAGGAGACGGGGCTCGACCTCCAGCGTGACCCGCCGGGTCTCACCGGGCGCGAGGTCCACCTTGCGGAAGCCGGCCAGGCGCAGCATCGGACGACGGGCGCCGGCCGTGACGTATAGTTGGGGCGTATCGGCGCCAGCGGCCTTGCCGGTGTTGGTCACGTCGAAACTGACCTTCAGCCCGTCGCCGTCCTCGACCTTGAGGTTGGCGTAGTCGAAGCGGGTGTAGGACAGGCCATAGCCGAACGGGTAGAGCGGCTGCAGCTTCTGCTGGGCGTACCAGCGATAGCCGACGGCGGCGCCTTCGACATAGCTGACCGGGAAGCCCTTGATCGGTCCGGCCGTCTGACCGGCGCGGCGGGCGTCGTCGATGGCGGCCTGTTCGGCGAAGCCCGGGGCGCTGGCGCGGGGCGCCTGCTCGGCGGTCCTGGGGAAGGTCATCGACAGACGGCCCGACGGATTGACCTCGCCAAACAGCAGGCGGGCGATGGCCTGGCCGCCGCGCTGGCCCGGATACCACGCCTGCAGCACCGCGCCGACGCGGCCGAGCCAGGGCATCAGCACCGGGCCGCCGGTCTGCAACACGACGATGGCGTTCTTGTTGGCGGCCGAGACGGCCTCGATCAGGGCGTCCTGGTTGTCGGGCAGTGCGATCGAGGGCGCGTCCTGGGCCTCGGTCTGCCAATGCCAGGCAAAGACGATCGCGACATCGGCGTCCTTCGCGGCGGCTGCTGCGGCGACGGGATCCTTGCCGTCGACATAGATCACCTGGGCGTTGGGCGCGGCGGCCCTGATCGCCTCCAGCGGCGACGAGGCGTGCCAGGTCACCCTGACGAACGAAGCCGCCTCCCCGCCGTTCAGCGGGATCTCGACCGGCGCGCCGCCCACCGACCGCACCTGCGACGAGCCGCCGCCCGAGATCACGCCGACATCGGCATGGGCGCCGACCAGCACGATCTTCCTGGCCGTCCTGGCCAGCGGCAGCAGGTTGCCGTCGTTCTTCAGCAGCACCGAACCCCGCTCGGCCACCGCCTGGGCGACCTGGGCATGGGCGGCGTAGTCGATGGGCTGGGCGGTCGTCGAGATCGGGTTGTCCATCAGGCCCGAGGTGATCACCCCGTGCAGGATGCGGCGGACCATGTCGTCGACGCGGGCTTGGCTGACCTCGCCCCTGGCCACGGCCGCCTTCAGGTCGTCACCGAAGAAGATCTGGGTGTCCAGTTCCTGGCCCGACTGCTGGTCGAGCCCGGACAGCGCCGCCTTGGTCGTGCTGTGCACCGCGCCCCAGTCCGACATCACCCAGCCAGGATAGTTCCAGTCGCGCTTGAGCACCTTGTTCAGCAGGTGGTCGTTCTGGCAGGCCCAGTCGCCATTGACCTTGTTGTAGGCGCACATCACCGAGGCGGGATGGCTCTTCTCGATGGCGATCTGGAAGGCCAGCAGGTCGCTCTCGCGCAGGTCGGCCTCGCCGATCTGGGCATCCATCACGTGGCGGCCGGTCTCCTGGGCGTTCAGCGCGAAGTGCTTGATCGTCGAGACGATGTTGTTGCTCTGCACGCCCCGGATCTGCTCTCCGGCCATCTCGCCGGCCAGCAGGGGATCTTCGCCCAGATATTCGAAATTGCGCCCGGCCCAGGGGTCGCGGGTCAGGTTCACGCCACCGGCCAGCAGGACGTTGAAGGTCTTGGCGCGGGCCTCGGCGCCGATCATGGCGCCGCCCCGATAGGCCAGGTCCGGCTCGAAGGTGGAGGCAAGCGCCAGGCCCGACGGCAGGGCCGTGGCCACATCGCCCTTGCGTTGCTCGACCTGGTTGGCGACGCCCAGGCTGGCGTCGCTCTGACGAAGGGTCGGGATGTTCAGGCGCGGCACGCCGGGCACATAGCCGGCCGAGGGGATCATATCGGCGGCGACCGTCTTGGTCATCGGCGGGAACAGGCCGTGCAGGTAGCTGATCTTCTCGTCCAGGGTCATCTGCCTGACCAGGGCGTCGGCGCGGGTCCAGGCCGGATCGTTGGCGCGCGCCGCCAGCGGGGCGCTGTCCTGGGTTGGCATGACCTGAGCCATGGCTGCGGCAGCAGGCGTCAGGGCCAACAGGGCCACGGCGGCTGTGGTCCGGCACAGGATCCGCAAGGCGGACAAGGGCTGGGCTGCGGTGGTCATGGCGATACTCCGGGACAAGCGATCTAGAGGGCTGGGACTTTGGGCTGGACCAGCGATGGCGCGGGACAGGTCCGGGCGACGAATTCGGCGTGGCTGGGCATGAGGTTCACGCACTTGCCGATGACGGTCTCGATATTGGCCAGGTAGCGGGCGATCTCGTCGTCGGAGTGGACGCCGACCAGCGGGTCATGGCCGCGTGGGATGACGCCTTGGCCCAGGAACACCTGGATCCAGCTCTCCTCGGTGAAGAGCTCATCGTCTTCACGAAAGACCCGGCCATTGGCCAGAAACAGGTCGATCTTCCGCCGCAGGGTGGCGGGAACGTCCATGTCGCGGCAGTAGCGCCAGAACGGCGTGTCGTCGCGCTGCGTGGCCTTGTAGTGCAGGATGATGAAGTCGCGGATGCGCTCGTATTCGAAATCGCTCTGGCGATTGAACTCGTCGATCCCGGCCTGATCGAAGCCGGCGTCCGGCAGCAACCGGACCATGCGGATGACCGCGGACTGGATCAGATGCAGGCTGGTCGATTCCAGCGGCTCCAGGAAACCGCTGGCCAGACCGATGGCGACGCAGTTCTTGTTCCAGATCTTGCGACGCTTGCCGGTGACGAACCGGATGCGCAGCGGGTCAGCGCGCTGGGCGCCGTCGAGATTGTCCAGCAGGACGCGCTCGGCCTCGTCGTCATCGATATACTTGCTGGAATAGACGTGGCCGTTGCCGGTGCGGTGCTGCAGCGGGATCCGCCATTGCCAGCCGGCCGCGCGGGCGGTCGAGCGGGTGTAGGGCGTGAAGTCCTCGGAGCGGTCGCACGGCACGGCGATCGCGCGGTCGCACGGCAGCCAGTGCTTCCATTCCTCATAGCCGGTCTTCAGGGCCTGCTCGATGATCAGACCCCGGAAGCCCGAGCAGTCGACGAAGAAGTCGGCGGCGATGACCTCGCCATCGTTCATCGTCACCGACTGAACAAAGCCGTCCTCGGGCCGCAGCGTGACATCGACGATCCGGCCCTCGCGACGCTGCACGCCGCGCGCCTGCGCGAAGCCACTGAGATAGCGGGCATAGAGTCCGGCATCAAAATGAAAGGCATGGGCGATATGGCCCATCGGCGAGTCGCCCATGTCGGCGCGGGCGCGCATGAACCGGTCCTGCAGCGCGGCGGCCGTATTGATCGACAGGTTCGAGAACTCGCCTTCGCGGCCCAGTTCCCGCATGCGCAGCCAGTACTGGTGACAACGCAACCAGCCCAGATCCTGGCCGATGACGCCGAAGCCATGGACGTAGCTTTCGCCCTTGCGCCACCAATCCCTGAACTGGATGCCCAGCTTGAACGTGCCCTGCGTACCGCGCAGGAACTCATCCTCGTCCAGCCCCAGAAGCTCGTTGAACTTCTTGATGGCGGGGATCGTCGCCTCCCCCACGCCGACCGTACCGATCTCCTCGGATTCGATCAGGACGATCTCGTAGAGTCCCTGAAAGAGCTTGGCGCAGAGCGCGGCCGTCATCCAGCCGGCCGAGCCGCCGCCCGCGATCAGGATCTTCTTCAGCGGTTGCATCATCCGCCTCCCATGAGGTTGAAGGTCGGAGCCGCGGGGAGTCGGCTCCGACCTTCACCGGTTCTTGCCCGCGCGCGGACCAAGCCCGAAGGCCGACCGCGCGACGTCAGGACTAGAACCGATAGTTGACGCCGAACAGGATCTGGCGACCGTACTTCTCGTAGGTCTCCGGCAGGGTGGCGCCGCCGCTGGTGGTCGTGCCGCCACCGTCGAGACCCAGACGCGTGCGATAGGGCGAGTCCGTCAGGTTGTTGACCTGCAGCAGGAAGCCCAGGTTCTCCAGCCGGCCCTCCTGGAAGGTGTAGCCGATCTGGGCGTCGACCTGCTTGTCGGCCAGGATCTCGGTGAAGCCACGGGTGGCGAACAGTTGCACCACTTCGCCCTTGAAGGCCGAGCGGTAGCGCTGGCTGATCCGCGCCTGGAAGCCGCCACGCTCGTAGTAGCCGGTGACGTTGTAGACCGTGCCCGACAGGCCGGGGATGCGCACCTTCTGGGTCGGATCGGTGCTGGTGGTGGGGTTCAGGTTCGACTTGGTCAGCGACAGGCTGCCCTGCATGCCGAAGCCCTTGAGCGGATCGATGATCTCGCCCAGATCGACCGCGCCGCTGAACTCCAGCCCCTTGACCTCGCCGCCCTTGCCGTTCGCCGGCAGGGTGATCTGGCCGATATTGCTGATGACGATGCCCGGCGGGATCGCCGTGGCGGTGGACGGCAGCGGAATGCCCGTGAAATCGAACGTGCCGCTCTGCTGGTAGATGTAGGTGTCGAGCTTCTTGTAGAAGCCCGCCACGGACACATAGGTCGCCGGACTGACATACCACTCGTAGGCAAGGTCGGCGGCCTTGGCCATCCAGGGCTTGAGGTTCGGATTGCCGCCGCTGGCCGACCACGGATTGACGGTCGTGCCAGGCGCGCAGGGCTGGCCGCTGCAGACCAGCGAGTTGAAGCCCGGCGTCACGTTGGCGCGCAGGTCGTCCATGCGTGGTCGGGCCATGGTCTTGGACAGGGCGAAGCGAATGCGGTGACCGCCGCCCAGGTCGTAGATCATGTTGAGGCTGGGCAGGACGTCGGTGTAGTCGGCTCCGGCCTTGATCTTGGTCGGGACGATCGGCTGGCCCGGCTCAAGGCCATTGATCACGACGCCGCTCGACTCCTGCGACTGCTTGACCACCTGGACGCCCAGGTTACCGCGCAGGTCGCCGACCTGGAAATTGGCCTTGGCGAAGGCGGTCGTGACCTCTTCTGTGATCGCCCAGTTCTTGTCGAAATAGTTGGCGTCGAGGATGGGCGCGGAATTGTAGTATTTCTTCCAGACGTCGCCGATCTTGACGCTGAGCACGCCGCCAAAGCCTGCGAAGCCCAGCTGGGTCGGATCGACCAGATCGCCGGCGTCCACATAGACCTGCTGGCGGCCATTCTTGAGGAACAGGTCGTTATCCAGGACCGACTTGGTCTTTTCGCGCTTGGTGTAGTTCAGCCCGACATCGACGCCGGTGATGAAGCCGTCCATCTCGTGCTCGAGGCGCAGGTCCAGGGCCGACACGTCTTCCTTCACGTGCGGATAGCGGATCGCCCCATCATGACCCCAGCCGCCCCAGGGGGCGCGGTCACCGAGGGTGACCTTGGTGGCGTCGGCGTAGTTCAGGCCTTCGTCATATTGCGAGAAGCCCTTGTCGGCGACCTGGAAGCCGATCGTGTCGAAGGTGCGCCCGATATCCGGGATTCCAGGCGTGACCCCACCCACGCCGCGGCCATAGCCGGCGTAGGTTTCCATGATCTGTTCTTTGCGCTTGTTGGACGAATAGGACAGATCCGCCAGCAGCCTGGTGCGCTCGCTCAGCTGGAATTCGTTGTTCAGGCCGGCTGAGAACAGCTGGTCCTGGCGCTTGTTGAAGTCATTGCGCAGAATCGGGACGCCGTTGTTGAGCGTTCCGCTCTCGGCGAAGCTCGAGCCGCCCAGTTGCTTGGTCTTGACGTTGGTGAAGGTGGCGTTGTCGGCCCAACCGTTCGAGAACCATTGCGCGCCGCGCGTGGTCTCGTTCTGCTTGAAGGTCGAGTAGTAGAGGTCGAGCGTCGAGTGGATGCGGTCGTTCGGCTGATACTCGAAGATGCCAATCACGGCGTCGCGCTTGTTCAGGCGCGAGGTGACGAAGATCTCCTGGCCGTTCAGCATCAGGGCGTCGTCGGCGCTGTCGGGCGTGACGGCGAAGCCAAAGGCCTCATAGCCATAAGCCTTGTAGTGCTTGACCTGCGAAGGCGAGTCCAGGTGCGCGTAGCCCAGGGCCACGCCGATCGTATCGTCGGCGAACTGGTTGATATAGCTGGCGCTGAACCGGCCGCCGCGATTGGCGACATCGTCGTTCAGCTTCTTGCCGGCGGTCTGTTCGCCGCGCAGGTTCAGGGCCAGGGCGCGGCGGCCATAGGCTAGCGGACGCACCGTGCGCAGGTCGGCGGTGCCCGAAAGGCCCATGCCCGAGACCTGGGCGTCGGGGGTCTTGTAGATGACGACGCTGGACAGCAGTTCCGACGGATACTGGTCGAACTCGACGGCCCGGTTGTCGCCCGAACTGGCCTGCTGGCGGCCGTTCAGCAAGGTGGTGGTGAAGTCAGGCGCGAGACCCCGGATCGAGATCACCTGGGCCCGGCCATTGACGCGCTGGGCCGCCAGGCCTGGCAGGCGGGCGATCGACTCGCCGATCGACACGTCGGGCAGCTTGCCGATGTCCTCGGCCGAGATCGCCTCGACGATCGAGGTCTCGTTCTTCTTGATGTTGATCGAGTTCTGGATGCCGGCCTTGATGCCGGTGACGACCACGGCCTCGACGGTGTCGGCCTCGGGCTTGGCCGGGGCCTCCTGAGCATGGGCGCCCGAACCGGCCAGAGCCACGGTGATCGCGGCGGCGGAAGCGGTGGCGTAGAATCGATTGATCGACGGACGCGCCCGGCGCGTGATGCGGTTTCGCATGGCTCTCCCCTGAACTGCGCCCGTTTGGCGGCGCTTCTTCTCATTTTCGCGCCAATCGCCCAGCTTGAGCTAATTGGAAGCGCTTCCAATTAGCGATCAGGCGACAACGTTGTCAAGTTTGAAACGGAAACGCCGTTCGGCGACCTTACAGCGGCGCCGTGGTCTGTCGCGAAACAACCATATGGTCGAGAAGATGGAAGACGGGCTCGGACGCCAGATTGGCTCCGGTCAGGCGGGCGACAAGAAGCTCTACGGCGCGCTGGCCGAGGTCCTTCACCGGTTGATTCACCGTGGTCAGCGGCGGCCAGACGATCCCGGCGACCGGCGCATCGTCGAAGCCGGTGATCGAAAGATCGCCCGGAATGCTCAAGCCCCGGGCGTGAGCGGCTGACAGCACCCCGGCGGCCATGTCGTCATTGGCGCAGACCAGGACCGTCGGCCTCAGGGCGTGATCCAGCAGTTCCGGCGCCAGGCGGGTGCCGGACCGGAATGTGAAATCGCCGCGCACCGTGACATAGGCCTCCTGGCCAAGTCCCTGCTCGGCCAGGGCGCGCTTGAAGCCTCCCAGGCGCTGGTCCGCCGAAAGGTGTCCTTCCAGGCCCGCGATGAAGCCGAACCGGCGATGACCCAGACGCAGAAGCTCGCGGGCCATGTCATAGCCGCCGGCCTCGTCGTCGATGCCCACGCCGTCGGCCCTGCCCCGCCCCATCCCGCCTGGCGACACCACCACGACACGACAGCCCTGGGCCAGCGCGGCGTCGATCAGCTCAACGTCGTCGCTGTAGGGCGGCGAAAGGATCAGGCCTTCGCAGCGCTGGGTGGTGATCAGGTCCATCACCCGCTTCTGACGGTCGGGTGTGTTCTGCGGCACGTTCTGGATTAGCACCTGATAGCCCAGGGCCAGGCAGGCGCGCAGGGCGCCCAGTTCCAGGGCGGACTCGTAGTAGGAGTTGGGCTCGTTGTCGGGGTCGGACGCGAACACGAAGGCCAGCAGCCGGCTGGCGCCGCCCGCCAGGCTGCGTGCTTGCGGATTGACCTTGTAGTCCAGGCTTTCCACCGCCCGCATCACCCTGTCGCGCACCTCGTCGCGAACATTGGGTCCGCCGTTGAGGACGCGTGAAACCGTGACGCGCGCCACGCCCGAGACGCGGGCGACATCGTCAATGGTCGGCTTCTTGGATTTCAAGCGACCCTCCGGGAGGCGCGTTCTGTGGCGGGTCCTGAGACCTTTGCAACAGCTTGGCTCAAGGATGCAAGCCGGCGCGCCCGCCTGTCTCCCGCATCGACCTCATCTGGCTGACTTCAGCGGTCCACGCGGCTCCCCGGGGGCCGGCTCAGGCCTCGACAGACCGGCAACGGGCTTCCTCTAAAGGCGAGCCGGACGCGCGATGCAACCAAATTCACGCTGACGCTTTAGGTGAAAGCGGATCTGGTTCCCCCACCGGGTTCGCCTCCCGGCTTCGGCCGCCGGCGATTGCGCCCGTGTCGAAAGCCCGTCTCGCGCGTGATGATTCCGCGCGGGATCGGGAGCGCCGCTTCTGATTTCCCCCCGATAGGAAGCGGCGCTCCCAAAGCCGGCGCTAGACGGCCGCGAGTTCGCGGCTATAGCGCTTCCAGTTCTCGACATAGTGCAGGGCCGAGCCTCGCAGGATCAGGGCATGCTGCTCTCCGATCTCGCGCACCACCTTGCCGGGCGCGCCCATCACCATCGAATTGTCCGGGATCTCCTTGCCCTCGGTGATCAGGGCCCCTGCGCCGATCAGACAGTTCCTGCCGATCCTCGCGCCATTGAGCACGATCGCCCCGATCCCGATCAGCGAGCCATCGCCGATCGCGCATCCATGCAACATCACCATGTGACCGATGGTCACATTGGACCCGATGGTCAGCGGCGAACCGTGGTCAGTGTGAAGCACTGAGCCGTCCTGCACATTGCTGTTCTCGCCGATTTCGATCGGATCGTTGTCGCCCCGAGCAATGGCGCCCCACCAGATACTCGCGTTTTTCTTGAGAATGACGTTTCCCATCACCGAGGCGGTGGGCGCGATCCAGTATTCGCCCGGCGCGGGAAGGCTCGGGCTGGCGGCGCCCAAGGAATAGACAGTCATCCGTACACCCCGTGTTCTTGAAATCGTTGCTTGATTAACATCTGAGAAACCACGTTAGCATCATCCTAGTCGGGCGATTCGATAGGAGAAATCCCATCGATTCCCACCGGGGTCGATGTTCGGCTCCGGCTCCCGACGACGGAGATCAGGGTGTCGCTCTTGGCGTTCAGGCGTTCCTCGGAACCACCGCCTTCTCGGTTCAGCACCGAGCCGCCGCGTTGCGCACGCGTCTTCGTCTCATCTCCTCCCCGCTGCCCCAAGGACGACGCCACATGGCCTCGTCCTTTTTTCATGCCTGAATGGAGGCTTTCATGACCAAGCGAGCCCTGAAGCGTATGGCGCGCGAAGGCGCGACCGAAACCGGCCACTATGGAGACGACGCCAAGGTGCGTCGCCTGCCGGTCGATATTCGGGAGCGTGGCAATAGCTGGTCGCCCCTTGGGCCTGACGGCGCGGCGAAAGGGCCGGAGCGAGATCAGAGTTACCTCAAAACCATAAAACCAAAATCGCCAGGCCAGGCCGAGTTGATGGACGCCATCGACAAGAAGAACCTGGTCATGGCCCTGGGTCCCGCAGGCACCGGCAAGACCTACATCGCCATCGCCAAGGCCGTTGAAGCCCTGGAAGCCGGAACCGTGGCCCGCATCGTGCTGTCGCGTCCCGCTGTCGAGGCCGGCGAGTCGATCGGCTATCTGCCCGGCGACATGGAAGACAAGCTGGCCCCCTATCTGCGTCCGCTCTACGACGCCCTGACCGACCGGCTCTCCACCCGCCGCATGCGCGCCCTGATGGCCGAAGGCGCCATCGAGATCGCGCCGGTCGGCTTCATGCGCGGCCGCACGCTCAACAACGCCTTCGTAGTCATCGACGAGGCTCAGAACTGCACCTACATGCAGCTGAAAATGCTGCTGACGCGCCTGGGCTGGAACTCGACCATGGTCGTCACCGGCGACCCGAACCAGTCCGACCTGCTGCCCGGCATTTCAGGTCTGGCCGACGTGGCCGCCAAGTTCGAGGCGCTCGAGAACATCGGCGTGGTCCGCCTGGCCGACCGCGACATCGTCCGTCACCCGCTGGTCGCGGAAATGCTGAGCGTTCTGTGATTTTATAACAGCGCCTCAATCGAAGGCTTGAGTTGGGGGCGGTCGGACGTGCAAGGTCCGGCCGCCTTAACTGTTTCAGGACCGCTTCATGGCTGACGCCGCCGCCACAGCTCCGCGTTCGGAGTTCACGCTCAGGGGCGTCCTGCTCGGGATCGCGATCACCCTGGTCTTCACGGCAGCCCAGGTCTATCTGGGCCTCAAGGTGGGCCTGACCTTCGCGACCTCGATCCCGGCGG
Source organism: uncultured Caulobacter sp. (assembly GCA_964427205.1). Taxonomy (GTDB): domain Bacteria; phylum Pseudomonadota; class Alphaproteobacteria; order Caulobacterales; family Caulobacteraceae; genus Caulobacter. Next base: position 68,641 of record CAYRTE010000007.1, on the reverse strand, counting down.
CGGTGATCTCGATGGCGCTGCTGCGGGCCTTCAAGACCTCGACCATCCAGGAAAACAACATCGTCCAGACCATCGCTTCGGCGGCGGGCACCCTGGCCTCGGTGATCTTCGTGCTGCCGGGCATGCTGATGATCGGCTGGTGGGCGCATGTGCCGTTCTTCACCACCTTCATGGCCTGCGCGGTCGGCGGCATTCTGGGCGTGATGTATACCATCCCCCTGCGCCGAGCCCTGGTGACCAATTCCAACCTCCCCTACCCCGAAGGCGTCGCCGCCGCCGAGGTGCTGAAAGTGGGCACAGGCTCACGCGAAGGCGCCGCCGAGGGCAAGGCCGGCCTGATCGCCGTGGCCGCCGGAACCCTGGCTTCCGCCCTTTTCGCCGCCCTGGCGGCCGCCAAGATCTTCGCCGGCGAGGTGGCCGGCTATTTCAAGGCCGGAGCCGGCGCGACGGGCCTGGGCGCCTCAAGCTCGCTGGCCCTGATGGGCGCCGGTCACCTGATGGGCATCACCGTCGGCATCGCCATGTTCACGGGCCTGGCCATCGCCTGGGCCGTGCTGGTGCCGATCATGACCCAGGTCTTCCCGATGCCGGGGGCCAGCGCCGCCGACCACGCCCTGACGGTTTGGAGCACCAAGGTCCGCTTCCTGGGGGCCGGCGTCATTGGCGCCGCCGCCATCTGGACCCTGGGCAAGCTGATCGTGCCGATCTGGCAGGGGCTGGTCTCCGCCATGGAGGCCGGCAGGGCCCGCCGGGTCGACGGCGCCATCATCCCGCGCGTCGAGCAGGACATTCCGGTGCTGATCGTCGGTATCGTCGCCACCGCCCTGCTGGCCCCGGCCGGCTGGGTGATGGCCCACTTCCTCAGCGGCGGACCGCTGTCGGCCATCGCCACGCCCCTGATCATCGCCGCCGTGGCCTTCCTGGTGTTCGCGGGTCTGCTGGCCGCCGCCGTCTGTGGCTACATGGCCGGCCTGATCGGCTCGTCCAACAGCCCGGTCTCGGGCATCGCCATCCTGACCGTGCTGGGCGCCTCGCTGATGGTTGGCGCGATCGGCCGCGCGACGATCGGACCGGATGTGACCACCGCCCTGGTCGCCTTCGCCCTGTTTGTCACCGCCATCGTGCTGGCCGTGGCCGTGGTCGCCAATGACAACCTGCAGGACCTGAAGACCGGCCAGTTGGTCGACGCCACCCCTTGGAAGCAGCAGGTCGCCCTGGTGATCGGCGTGCTGGCCGGCTCGATCGTCATCCCGGTGATGCTCGAACTGCTCAACCGCTCCAACGGCTTCACCGGCGCGCCCAATCTGAGCACGGTGGCGGGCGCCGAGAACCTCGGCGCGCCGCAGGCCACCCTGATCTCGACCCTGGCCAAGGGCGTGATGGGCGGCATCTTGCCATGGAACCTGCTGGGGATCGGCGCGGCGATCGGGCTAGGCTTGGTGCTGGTCGACATCCTGGTGCGCCGCTTCAGCAACCAGCGCCTCAGCCTGCCGCCGCTGGGCGTGGGCCTGGCCATCTATCTGCCCAGCGCGGTGACCGCCCCCGTGGTGGTCGGCGCGGTCATCGGCTGGTTCTATGAGCGCATCGTCAGCAAGGATCGGACTGCGGCGCCGGCAAAGCGGATGGGCGTGCTGATCGCCTCGGGCTTCATCGTCGGCGAGAGCCTGTTCAACGTGGCTTTGGCCGGCCTGATCGTCGGGACCAACAAGCCCACTCCGCTGGCCGTTCCCTTCGCGCCGTCCGAGCATGTTGGCATGACATTGGCGTTGATCGCGGCCGCGATCGTGGTGTTCACGCTCTACAGCTGGGCCCGCAAGGCCGCGGCCAAGACCGAGCAGGTCTAGGAGACAGAACCGGCATGCGAATCTGGGGGCGGCGCTCCTCGTTCAATGTGCAAAAGGTGATGTGGCTGGTGGGTGAGCTTGGCCTCGACCACCAGCATATTCCAGCCGGCGGCGACTTTGGCGGTCTCGACGATCCCGCCTTTCTGGACCTGAACCCGCACGGCTGCGTACCCGTTCTGGAAGACGAAGGCGTCATCGTCTGGGAATCCCACGCCATCCTCCGCTACCTGGCGGCTGTTCATGGCGGCGCGGTCTGGTGGCCAAGCGATCCTGGCGCGCGTGCTCGCGGCGATGGCTGGATGGACTGGTCGCAGACCACTCTGCAGCGCGACTTCCTCGCGGGCGTGTTCTGGGGGTGGTATCGGACACCCGAAGCCCGGCGTGACCTGTCCGCCGTGGAGGCCGCCTTGGCCGCCTGCGAGCGCCACTTTCAGCTGCTCGACAAGATGCTGGCCAACCAACCGTTCCTGAGCGGCGAAGCCCTGGGATTGGCCGACATTCCCGCCGGGACCCACCTCTACCGTTATTTCGCACTGGATATAGACCGACCCAGCACGCCCAATGTCCAGGCTTGGTACGCGCGTCTCCGCGACCGCCCCGCATACCGTGAGCACGTCATGATCCCGTTCGACGAGATGAAGGGCCGGCTAGCCTACTGATCGCCCGTCAGGATCGTGAACACCACCTCGCGCCGGCCGCGATAGCCCAGCGACTCGTACAGGCCGATGGCCGTGGCGTTGTCGGCATAGCTGTGCAGGAAGGCCTTTTCGCCCCGCGCCAGGATCCTGGCCGTCACCTCGCGCAGCAGCCGCGCGGCATAGCCCTTGCCCCGGTGATCCGGGTGGACGCAGACCCCGCTGGCCTCGGTGTAGCCCTCGGGGCGCATCCGCTCTCCGGCCATGGCGGCCAGCTTGCCATCCGCCCGCACGCCGACGAACGACCCCAGGTGATGGGTGCGGCTGAAGAAGGGCCCCGGTTTGGTGAGGGCGGCCAGGGCCAGCATCTCGGCCGCGTCCGGGTCGTCCAGATCCAGGATTTCGAAGTCCGCGTTCCAGGGCGGCGCGACCGTGTCGGCCGTCATCTGCAGGCACACGGCCCGGGAGACGACTCTTGTTCGCGGCACGGAAGGCGGGTCGAACGGCTCGATCAGTCCCACATCGCCATAGTCAGCGACAAGCGCGCCAAGATCGGCAAGCGCCGAAGAAGAGTTGTCCGCGGACGCGGCGAACAGGCCGAAATCCGGATGCGCGCGCAAGGCCCCGCCCCTGCGGATCGCGACGTCAGCCTGCTGGCCGCCGAAGGCCGACCAGACCGGCCGGTCCAGAACATGATGGCTCACGCGCGGCTCCAGATAGCGTCAAAGCCCCGGGCGGCCGCCTGATCCGCGACCGCCCGGCGTAGCGGTTCTAGTCCAGGTCTTCGGCCAGGATCGCCATCTCGAACATGAACGAGCCATCCTCGTCCTCGTCCTGGAAGACGACGCCGATGAACTCGCCGGCCACTTCGACCTCGGCGGAGTCCTTCTGCTTCGGGCGCGCCTTCACGGCGATGTGCGGGTTGCCGAAGGTGCGCTTGAGGTGCTTTTCGATCTTTTCGATAGATGCAGCGTCCACGGGGGGCTCCTGTTTTCGTTGTTGAGCGCCGTGGCGCGTGTCGGGCCGAAACTAGCGCCCTGCGGCGGAGTCGCAAGCCGCTTCGGCCAGGGTCGGCGGCATTGGCGTCGTTCGACCCTCTTCCACCAGCCAGTCGCGGAAGCGGATCGCCGCTTGACTGGCGCCCTCCAGAGGCGTCAGCGCCACCACAGCCGCCTGGCCGTCGACGAAACCGAGGGGCGCGACCAGCCGGCCGCTGGCCAGGTCGCGCTGCACGAAGGCCCACGGCCCGATCGCCACCCCCAGCCCGGCGGCGGCGGCCTCGATCATGTAGAAATAGTGGTCGAACTCCTGATGGCTGACCGGTTCGGGCAAACCTTCGGGTCCTCCCGCCAGCTTGCGCGCCCAGTCGTTCCAACTCTCCAGGAAGGTGCGGGTGTGAAGGCGCGGCAGACGGCCGATGCGCGCCAGAGTCGCCTCACCCGCTGACGCCAGCTCGGGCGACATCACCGGGCCGTGGAAGTGCGGCATGAAGGGCGTGACCTTCCCATCGGAGGAGCGGGTGTCACCATCGGTTCGCATGCGGATCGCCAGGTCCACCCCGTCAGCGCGGAAATCGAACGGGCCGTTGGACTCCATCACCCGCACGGGAATATCCGGCTGAACCGCCTGGAAGCGCGGCAGGCGCGGGATCAGCCACTTCATCGCGAAGGTGGGCAGACACGAGACCACCAGGGGTCGCGGCCCGACCTGAGGCGGGCGCGGCACGGCGGCCTCGATCTGGTCGAAGGCAGGAGACAGGGCCTGGGCCAGCTGCAGTCCCTGGGGCGTCATCCGCAGACGCGAGCGCGGCCCTTCGGTCAGGGCGACGCCCAGCTGCTCTTCGAGCTGCCGGATCTGCCGACTGACCGCACCATGGGTCACGCATAACTCGTCGGCCGCGAGGGTCATGCGGCCGTGTCGCGCGAAGGCCTCGAAGGCGCGCAGGGCGTTGAGTGACGGTAGACGACGCGCCATGTGACGAAACCTCACAGAGGTCCGACGGATAAGTCGTTATCGCCACAGATTCAACCGGGCGATAAGGCGGCCATGCCCCCTCGGAACACGTCTCCCATCACCCTCGCCCAGCTCTTCGCGCTGATCCTGATCTGGGGCGGGGTGGCTTATGGTCTGTTGGCCGGAGATGAGCCCGTGGCGAACGCGACCCAGGTCGCGCACCTGACCGCCTGTCGCTAACGCCCCTTGGGCGTCAGCCTGATCTCGAACAGCTTGGGCCACAGCTTGCCGGTAACGAACAGACGGTCGGTCGCCGCGTCATAGGCGATGCCGTTCAGCACATCGACCTGCCGGCCGGCGCGATCGTCCGGACCGAGCAGTCCGGAAAGATCGATCCATCCGGTCACATGGCCGGTCTTGGGATCGATGCGGGCGATACGGTCGGTCTGCCAGATATTGGCCAGCACCTCGCCCTTCACCCATTCCAGCTCGTTGAGGTTATCCACAGGCTTGCCGTCGTCGGTGACCTGGATGCGCCCAGTTTCCTTCAGGGTCTCGGGATCGAGAAACCGCAGAGCCGAGGCGCCGTCGCTCATGATGATCCGCGTCTCGTCGCGGGTCAGGCCCCAGCCCTCGCCGGGATAGGAAAACTCGCCGATCCGCTCGAAGGTGGCCAGGTCGAAGATGAAGCCCATCTCGTCCTGCCAGGTAAGGGTAATCAGCCGGTCTTTCCAGTCGACGACGCCCTCGCCGAAATGACGGCTGTCGATCAGGCGCTCCTGCTCAGGCACGCCCGTTTCCAGCGTCACCTTGCGGACGGATGAGCGGCCGTGGAGGCCCGTGCTCTCGTACAGAAAGCCGTCACGCCACAGCAGGCCCTGGGTGAAGGCTCCCGGATCGTGCGGATAGGCCTTGACGACGGTATAGCCATACTGAGGCGGCGCTCCGGCCCAAGCCGGCGCCGCGGCGCCGGCGATCAGCAGGACCGCGAGGAACAGGCCTTTACAGACGCGGGTCAGCACTCAGATCACGTAGTCGTAAACGGCCTCGGCCAGGGTGTGGTCCATGGTGCGGGCCGGCTCTTCACAGGTCGGGCAGTTGACGATCCGGGCCGGCACGCCGGCGGCGGTGCAATGCGGCGGCACGGGCTTCAGCACCACCGAGCCCGAGGCGATCTTGGCGTAGTCGCCGACGGTGATATTGCCCAGCACCTTGGCGCCAGCGCCCAGCAGCACGCCCTTGCCGATCTTGGGGTGGCGGTCGCCGCGATCCGCGCCGGTGCCGCCCAGGGTCACGCCGTGAAGCATGGAGACGTCGTCGCCGACCACCGCGGTCTCGCCGATGACGATGCCGGTGCCATGGTCGATGAACACGCCCTGGCCGATGCGGGCGGCGGGATTGATGTCGACCTGGAAGACCTCGCTGGCCCGGCTCTGCAGATAGAAGGCCAGGGTCTCGCGGCCCTCGCTCCACAGCCAGTGGGACACGCGGTGAGTCTGCAGGGCCAGGAAGCCCTTGAAGAACAGGAACGGCTGGACATAGCCCTTGCAGGCCGGGTCGCGTTCGAACACGGCCATCAGATCAGCCTCCGCCGCGGCGACCAGGGCCGGATCGGAATTGAAGGCTTCGGCGGCGAATTCCCGCGCCGTCATGGCCCGCATCTCCTGGTCGCCCAGCTTGCGCGCCAGCTGGAAGGTCAAGGCGTCGGCCAGATTGTCGTGGCTCAGGATTACCGCATTGAGCAGCGAGGCCAGGGCCGGCTCGGCCTTGGCGGCGTGTTCGGCCTGGTTACGCAGCGCCGCCCAGACAGGGACGGACGACTGGTCGGTGACGACTTCCAGATGCTTGGCCACAGGGCTCTCCTCATCCCACGCGCCACTAGAGCATCCTTTTTGAAGACGCACTAGTCCTGATGGGAAAGGCCATGCCTTCGCCCGGTCGCGCCTACTGTAGCACGAGACGGGCGAGATCGCTCGGAAGCTCTCCCCTGACCGCCATATGGTGCACCCGAAGCAGTAGCGCCACCGTCAACGAGTCCGGCATATGTCCGGCCACGGCGGCGTCCAGCGCTTCGGCGAAGGGCACGCGGGCGACGGCCAGGTCCTCGGTCTCGTCGGGCGCGGTGTCCGTTTGCGTCAGACCCATGGCCAGAAAGCCGTGACAGATCTCGTCGGTGACCGAGTTGGACAGTTCCATCCGCAGGATCGGACGCCAGTCGGAAGCCCGCAGCCCGACCTCCTCGGCCAGTTCGCGCTTGGCGCCGTCCAGCGGATCCTCGCCCAGCGGCGCGCCGCCCTCGGGCAGCTCCCAGCTGTAGTTGGCCAGCGAGAAGCGGTTCTGGCCGACCAGGGTGACCGTCCCGTCCTCGTGCAGGGGCACGACGCCGATCGCCTGGTTCTTGAAGCCCACCTTGCCATACAGCGCCGGGCGTCCTGTGGGCGCGACAGCCTGGTACTCGGTCAGGGTGATCCACGGATTGTCGTAGACAACCTTCTGGCTGGTGACGCCCCAGGGCTTGCCATGCGGCTTCAGCCAGGATGGCCGAATGAGACCTGTCTTGTCGGACATCGAGCGCTCGCGACTTGTGGCGGCCGGCAGGCGGCCATAGGAGTCTGCTCCTACAATGCTTCGTGGAGATCGTCTTGACCGGTTCCGTTCCCCCCGCGCCGGCGTTTGGCGAGACGCTTCCCATCGAGACCTCGCCGCAGGTGCTGGCCTTCCTGGCCAGACGTCGCTCCGCCTCCGCCATGACCCTGACCGCGCCGGGCCCCGACGACGCCCAGTTGGCCGACCTTTTGCGACTGGCGGCCCGCGTGCCCGACCATGGCAAGCTGTCGCCCTGGCGGTTCGTGATCCTGCGCGGTCCAGCCAAGGAGGTCTTTGCCGAAAGGATCACGGCGCTGGCCAACGATCAGGCCAATCCGGTCAAGGCCAACGCCGCCCTGCGCAAGCTGACCTGCCCGCCGGTCTGCGTGGCGGTGATCTCGCGCTACATCCCCGGCGAAATCCCCGAATGGGAGCAGCGCCAGAGCGCCTCGGCGGTCTGCATGCAGATGCTGCTGGCCGCGCCGGCCATGGGCTGGGGCGCCAACTGGATCACCGACTGGTATTCCTACGATACGCGCGCGCTGGAGATCCTCGGCGTCGGCGAGGGCGAGCAGGTCGCCGGCTTCCTCTATCTGGGCACGTCGAGCGAGCAGCCTCAGGAGCGGGTTCGCCCGGATATGGCGGCGATCACCAGCGAATGGACGCCCGGCTAGCGCCAAAGCCGCTTCCCGCGCGTTGTCCTGAAACACAGCGGACGGAGACGACAATGGCGCGACGCAAGGATCCCTGGGCCGGTATGGCCTGGAACGCCTGGGCCATGGGCCTGGAGGCGTCGACCGTGATCGGCCTGCGCACCCTGAAGATCGCCGCGGGCGGCGCGGCGGCCCAGACCGAGATCGACCTGATGATCAGCGAGAAGATGACGGCGGCCATGACCCTGCCCATGCTGGCCATGACCGGTCAGTTGGGAACGACCGGCCCGGCGGTGGCCGCGCGCTCGCTCAGCCACCTGCGCAAGAAGGTTCGCGCCAACCGTCGCCGTCTCTCGAAAGTCTAGATCAGCCCCGCCCGCGATAGGGCGCAACGCCCTGATCCGGCACCCACAGACCTTCTGGTGCCGGGCCGGTCTGCCAGAATACGTCGATGGGGATGCCGCCGCGCGGGTACCAGTAGCCGCCGATGCGCAGCCAGCGGGGCTGGGCGATCTCGACGATCTTGCGGGCCACCTTGACCGTGCAGTCCTCGTGGAACGAGCCGTGGTTGCGGAAGCTGGTCAGATACAGTTTCAGCGACTTGCTCTCGATCAGCCAGTCGCCCGGCGCATAGTCGATGACCAGATGCGCGAAATCAGGCTGGCCGGTGACCGGGCAAAGCGAGGTGAATTCCGGGGCCACGAAGCGCGCCAGATAGAGCACGTCGGACTGCGGATTGGGCACGCGCTCCAGAACGGCCGCGTCTGGGCTGGCGGGCGCATCGACCATCTGGCCGAGCTGGGTGACGTTAAGGTCTGTCATCGCCGGGATTTAGGCCCGTCCAGCGCCAGAGACAAGCGGGCGTCCCGTCGCTAGAAAAGTCCAAACACATGTTCGAACGCGGGAGGAACACCATGATGGGACGGGATTTCGAAGGCTTCACGGTCGTGGTCACCGGCGCCTCGACGGGTCTTGGCCGAGCTATCGCGGTCGAAACCGCGCGCCGCGGCGCGGGTCTAGTCGTCGTCAACTTCGCCAGCAATGAGCGGGACGCCGAAGAAACCGCCCGCCTTGTCCAGGCCGAGGGCGCCAGGGCGGCGCTGGCCCGGGGCGATGTCTCTCAGGACGCCGACTGTCGGAAGATCGTGGAGGCGGCCGCCGCGACGGGCCGAATCGATGCGCTGTTCAACAATGCCGGCATAACCAAGTTCGCGCCCAACCACGCCGATCTGGACGCGGTCGACGCCGAGGACTTCCTGCGTCTCTACAGCGTCAATGTGGTGGGCGCCTTCCAGATGGTCCGCGCCGCCCGCTCGCTGCTGGAAGCCGCGCCCCAGCCGGGCGCCGTGGTCAACACCTCGTCCATCGCGGGCGTGGTCGGCAACGGCTCGTCGGTGCCCTACGCCGCGTCGAAAGGCGCGATGACCACCATGACCCTGTCGTTGGCGAGGGCCCTCGCGCCCAGCATCCGCGTCAACGCCATCTGCCCCGGGTTCATCGATACGCCCTGGTTTGGCAAGGCGATGGACGCCGACCGCGTGGATCGCCTGCGGGCGGGCGCGGCGGCGGCCGCGCCGCTGAAGGTGGCCTCGACAGCCGAGGATGTGGCCGGCGCCGCCGTCTTCCTGGCCTCTCCCGCGTCACGCCACGTGACGGGCGAAACCCTGCTGGTGGACGCTGGCCTGCACCTGGGCGGGGCGAGTCTGTCCATGCGCTGAGGGGATGGGCGATGCGCGAAGGACACGGGTAAAGGTCAATCAAGCATTAACCTTGCACTGTGGCTTTGGTCGTTCATTCTGAAGCAAATCCGTCACACTCCGCTCAAACTTTGCCCAGATAACGACGTTCACGCTGGCGCTTTGCCCACTCAGATTGCAACTACACGCAAGTCAGCGACTAATCGGTTGTCGACACAGTGCGCTTGCAGGCGCCGTCGAACTCGGGGCCAGCCTCCGGGAGGCGACACAAAGAAGGGGATAGACCACAATGAACATCATGAAGATCGCGCTGGCTTCGGCCGCGGCTACCGTTGCCCTCAGCGGCGCCGCCATGGCGCAAGACTCGCTGAAGCTGTCCTACAATGTTGGCGTCGCCAGCGACTACGTCTTCCGCGGCGTGAGCCAGACCCAGGAAGATCCGCAAATCTTCGGCGGCGTCGACGCCACCTACGGCCTCGGCTATGCCGGCGTCTGGGCCTCGAACGTCGACTTCGGCGCCGATGACCCGTCGGCCGAAATCGACATCTATGCCGGCGTGAAGCCTGTCGTGGGCGACACCAGCCTGGACCTGGGCATCGTCTACTACGGCTACACCAAGGACAAGGGCATCCCCGGTTCGTTCAGCTACATGGAACTGAAGGCCGCCGCCTCGCGCAGCTTCGGTCCCGCGACCCTGGGCGTGTCGGCGTTCTACTCGCCGGAATTCCCGGGCGACACCGGCCGCGCGTTCTACTACGAGCTGAACGGCTCCATCCCGGTCGCCGAGAAGCTCTCGGTGAGCGCCGCCATCGGTCACCAGGACATCAAGTTCGCTGGCGACTACAACACCTGGAACATCGGCGCGACCTACGCGCTGACCGGCAACCTCGGCCTCGACCTGCGCTATCACGACACCGACGAACACGGCTATGGCGCCATCTATGACTCGCGCGTCGCCGTGAGCCTGAAGGCCGCGTTCTAAGAAAAACGTCCTGCGTCACTGACGCTGAACGGAGCCGCCCTGGTCACGCCAGGGCGGCTTTTCTTTGCTCGCAGGCTGTTGGAGCGCTTTGCGGCCGAAGGCCTAGGCTCGTTTCCAGCCGGCGACCACCGCGTCGACATCGGTCAGGATGGCGAAGTTCAGGCCCATGACCTTCAGCGCCGCCTTGTGCACGTCGGTCTCGTAGGCGGCGCAGGCGTCGGTCGGCACGAAGACGTGAAAGTCCTGGTGAAAGGCGTCCCGGGCCGTGCAGTCCACGCAGCACTCGGTGGTCAGCCCGCACAGCACCAAGGTGTCTATCCCCCGAGCCCGCAGCCGCTCGCCAAGGCCCGTGCCGGCGAAGGCGCTGTAGCGGGCCTTCTCGACCACCAGCTCCCCCGCGAGGGGCTTGGGGCCATAGAAGTCGGAGCCCGCCTGCCCGGCGCGGCACAGATCGCTTTCGACGTCGGGATCGCCGCCCCGCCGCGCCATCCGCTCGCGCCACATCGGCGAGTCGGTCCCGGGCGTGGTGAACAGGCCCACGAAGATCACCGGAACGCGCGTCGCCCTCGCCGCTTCGGCCAGGCGTTCGGCGGACGCCAGGGCCGGACCCACGGTCGAGAGATCGACGCCCATCTGGCCGATCACCCCTTCCGGCGCGGCGAAGTCGACCTGCATGTCGACGATCAGCAGGGCCGTCCGACCCGGCGCGATCCAGTCTGGCTCAAGCGGGACCCAGGTCATGTGAAGCGCCGTCGCAGACCCGGCAGGATATCGGCGCCGAACATGGTCAGACCCGCGACATAGTCAGGGAAGATCAGCATCAGGCCGTCCAGCTCGCAGTCTTCGATGAAGGCCCCGATCCTGTCGCCGCAGGTGGCCGGAGAACCGATCACGGTCTCGGTCATGAACGCCCCCTGCTGACGGGCCGCCGTGTCCAGCTTGTCGGCGGGCGCGCCCCAGCTTCGCAGCATGGCCCGCACCGCATCCAGATCAACCCCGTCGGCATAGTGTTGGGCCAAGCCCCGGGCCGCCTCGTCGCTTTCGGCGTGGACCACGGTGCACATCGCGTAGGTTCTGATCGACTTGCCCAGGTCTCGCGCCATCGCCTTGGCGCGACGGCTGGCGGCGCGGCGGTCGTCGGTGGTCGCCCCGCCGATGAAGCAGGCGTCGGCCTCGGCCACGGCGAAGGCCAGGCCCCGGGGCGAGCTGCCCGCGCAGATCAGGTCCGGACGCGGCCTCGACAGGGGCTTGGGGTCGGACTGACAATCATCCAGATCGAAGAAGCGGCCATGGTGATCCACCCGGTCCTCGCTCCACAGCCGCTTGACCACATGGGTCCATTCCTCGGCCAGGGCGTAGCGGTCATCGTGGTCAAGCGCCTCGTCCCAGGCGCTCATCTGGGCGAATTCCTCGCGATAGGCCCCGGCCACGATGTTCAACCCCGCGCGGCCGCCGCTGATATGGTCCAGGGTGGCGATCATCTTCGCCGCCACGGCAGGGTTCTGCAGCAGGGGATGCAGGGTCGCCCAGATCTTCACCCGCCTGGTGGCTTCGGCCAGGCCCGCCATCAGGGTCACCGATTCCAGCACCGTGCCCCAGTGGTCGGTGGTCCCGCCAAAGCCCCGGAACTTGGCCATCGACATGATGAAATCGAGACCGATCTCATCGGCCAGCACGGCGGCGGCGCGGTTTTGCGGATAGAGGCCGTCGATGCGCGGCGTGGTGTCGGAGACGATCCAGCCGCCATTGGCCACCGGCAGGAAGACGCCAAAATCCTTGTGAGGGGGGGAAGACGAACTCATGCCTTTTCGTAGCACGAGGCTGGCGGGCGCAAACCGCCGATCTTCATCCCCGCCCCTGTTCAGTCCGGGACGTCGACCATGTCGGCGGGCGGAACCGGCGGTCGCATGAACAGGGCTGCCACGAAGACCAGGGCGATCACGGCGGCGAACAGCTGGAACGTCGGCGCGAAACCGCCCAGCCGGTCGCGCATGGCGCCGGCGATGAACGGTCCCGCCGCCGAGACAGCGCCGACCAGACAGGTCAGGGAAAACAGTTCCAGATTGCTGCGCCGGCCATAGTAGTTGAGCAGCAGCACCGTGACGGCCAGGACGGTGAGGCCAAAGCCCACGCCTGTGCCGACGGCATAGATCAGCATCAGCGGCACGGTGGTCGCCGAGGCCAGGGCGAGCAGGCCCGCCACCAGCATCGCCTGCGCGCCGACCAGCAGCCACTTGGGATCGATCCGGTCGCCGATGAAGCCGCCGCCCAGGCGGGCCACGGTCTGCATCAGCGATTCCAGGCTCAGCATCTTGGCGCCGATGGCGGCGGCCGCAGCCGCGGCCATGCCGGCGGCGACGCCGATCTCGCCGATATGGCTGACCGAAACGCTGGCCACGGTGACGCCGGTCAGCAGGTGGGTGAAATAGGCCGCGACCAGCACGTAGAACTGCGGCGTGCGCAGCGCCGCCTTCACCGGCCACTCGTGCGATGTCCGATAGACGCGGGCGCCGGCGGGCGCCTCGCGAGCCTCCTGCTCGACCTCGACATCGACATCATGCGCCGCCTGCGCCAGCCATTTCGAACCGCCGACCATGGCCGCGCAGACGACGCCCACGATGCAGGCAAGAACCGCCTGAGCCAGCCAATAGATCCGCCAGTTATTGTCGGTGCCGCCCATGATCGCCAGCGCCATCCAGGGACCGGCGACGCCGCCCAGCGAGCCGAAGGTGAAATAGATCCCAAACGGCAGGGCGCGCTTGCGATAGAGCGCCGACAGCACGTGGGTGCCGGGGATCAGGGCCGCCATCTGAAAGCCGATCCCGCACAAGGCCGCGCCGACATAGTAGCGGACGATGCTCTCGGACCCCGCCAGGCCCAGCAGTCCCGCGCCCAGCACCGCCGAGCCCAACAGCAGGGTTCCGCGCACGCCGATCTTGCGGATCAGTATGGCCGGAAGCCACGACGAGGCGCCCGTGAACAGTCCCAGCACCGAGAAGCCCAAGAAAGCCTGCTCGAAGCTCCAGCCCAACTCGCCGATCATCGCCGGCAGAACCACGCCCAGAGACCCGTAGGTCGAGGCGGTGATCAGGAACAGCAGCAGGCTGAAGCCCGCCAGCAGCGAGATGCGACGCAGGTCCGTTGAGGCCAAGTTCAGAACGTCCGCTTGAGGGTCACGCGCCATTCGCGGCCCTTGCCGGGCAGCGCGCCCAGATTGGCATAGGTGTCGGCGTCGGGGGTAAAATAGAACGTGTCGAACAGATTATCGACATTGAGCTGAGCCGTATAAGGCCCGCGCCTGAGATAGGCCGAACCGTTGACCACCGAATAGGCTGGATAGTGGACGGCGTTCTGCACCGTACCGGCGGTTCGACTCACGTGGCTGACGCCCAGGGTCGCCCCAGCCTGGCCCCACTCATGACCCTTGCTGGTATAGGCGCCGTACAGGCTGACCACCGACTTGGGGATGAGTGTGTAGGCATAGTCCCCGCCCCGGCCTGGAAGACCCGCGAAGCTCCAGACGACATAGGAACCCCCATAGGCGTTGGCTCCCGCCACACCCGCCGTATAGGCCGGAATATACTGGAACGAGGCGTCTGGCCCCTTGATCGTGGTGCGCTGACTGTTGCCGGTGAAGGTGAAGCTGAGCCGCTCGCTGGCCAGCCAGCGAACCTCGAGCTCGACACCCTTGGCGCGCGTGCCCTGAACGGTCGGCGGCGAGCTGTTGGTCAGCTGGGTGCGGTTCTGGCGATAGGCGGCCAGCGAGCCGACCAGCGTGCCGTCCAGCAACTGGAACTTCACGCCGGTCTCGGCCAGATCCGAGTTGGACAGCCAGGAGCCGTCGGCCACCAGCGACGGGGCGATGTCGCCCGCCTGGCTCATCTCCAGCGCCGAGGCCTTGGCGTAGGAGATGTAGGGCATCAGGCCGAACGGCGCCTTGTAGGTCAGGCTGGCGTTCCAGGTGGCCTTGTTGCGGTCATCGGCCTGCCTGCCTCCGATGGTGTAGCTGAGGAAGCCGGTGTCCTGGCTCTCGACCTCGTAGTGGTCATAGCGGCCGCCAAGGATCAGGTTCCAGCGCCCGGCCTCGATATCGGAGGTGAAGAACACGCCCGATTGCTTCCAGTCGGACCGGTTGTCGTTCTCCCAGCGCAGGCCAACGTCACCCGGCTCGTCGGTGAACGGGCTGTCGATGGTATCGGTGGCGGTGGCGCCAAAAGCGATGTCGCGACGGTCCAGGGCGATCAGGCCGCTGTTGTAGCTCTCGCGTCGACGGCCCTCGAACCAGCGATGGGAGGCGCCGACCAGGGTCCGCGCGCTGACCGGGCCAGCCGCCGTCGGCAGGGCCAGGGTGACACGGGCCTCGCTGACCCTGGCGTCGATGGCCGACGGATAGCCGTAGGAGACGAAGCGCTCATTGTCCTGGCGGTCGTGAAACAGCTGCAACTTCAGCGTCCGGTCGCCGCCGAGGTCCTTGGCCAGATCGAAATAGAGCGTGCCGGTGGTCGTCTTCGAGAAGTCGTCCGGGCTGATATAGACCGTGCGGCGGTTCAGCTTCGTCGCGCCCACGCCGGTGTCCAGCGTATGCAGCGCGTTCGTGCCGCCGCCCACCAGATACAGCGCGCTGGCATAGGGATAGAAGCCAACCTCGTTGGGCGTCAGGCGGCCGTTGCCATCGACGTCGACCAGGCTGGTGTCGCGGCCGGTGATGTAGGTGCGATTGTCGATCAGGTCCTGGGTCAGACGGTTCCAACCCGGCGTCTGCACGTCGCCATCCGAATGGAAGCCCATGCCGCCGAAAGCCGTGCTCCAGCCATTGCCCAGATCGAAATCCGCCGACAGTTCGATCAGCCGTCGGCGCGGATAGACGCCCCGGTAATAGCTGTGGCTGTCCTCGACCTCGCCATAGACATAGACCCCGCCCTGCGCCGCGCCCAGGCTGACAGGCGCGCCGAACTGGCCGGTCACGAGCTTCTTATTGTAGCTGCCGAAGGTGGCGGTCACCTCCCCCTCGGGCGCGGCCAGGAAACGCCCTTCGTCGCGCGCCGACTTGGGAATGAAATTGACCAGGCCGCCGACCTTGCCGGCGCCATAGACCGGCGTGGGCGGGCCACGCAGCACCTCGATCCGGGCCGCGCCGCCAATCGGGGTGGAATAGGTGCCGCGGTTCTCGACCCGCTTGAAGCCGCGGAAATAGTTCTCGGCCAGGGTGCCGCGGATGTTGAGCGCGCCGGGTACGCCGTAGAAGCTGGCGGTATGGGTTCCGGGTGAAACGGTGCTGACGCCGTCCAGGGTCTCGATGCCGAAACGCTCCAGGGTCAGGTCGCTGACCAGACTGGCCGAGCGCGGCGTCTCGATCAGGGGCTTATCGATGCCGAACACCGTATCGGACGGCTGCCTTTCCAGCAGGCCGGCCTTGTCGCGGGCCAGGACCAGAACGGCGTCGACCTCGTCCGCGACCTGGGTTTCGGCAACGGCGCCAGTCGCGGCCAGCATCGACAAAGCGGTGACGGAGAACAGCAGGCGTCGAAACGACATGGCGACAAGACCCGATAGGGCCCGGCGAGAAGGATATCCGGGCGGTGCGTTCCACCATCTGGGGATCAACCCGCTGCCGTCAAAATGTCTTCTGACATTTCAGTTGGTATTTTGAGGCGAGTGTGGCCTGAAAGCCTCACAATACCGCCCGCAGGTTGTTCTCGATCAATGCAGAGCTTCAGGCCTGGACAGTCGGCCGCTGGACCGCCTCGGGCGTGACGTTCAGGACGCGCATCATCGCGGCGCGCGCGCCCTCGACGTCGCCGCTGGCGATGACCCGGGCCACGTCGCGATGCTGCTCGATGTCCGCCAGCAGTTCGGGCTCGGTCGCGCCATTGAACGAGAACACCCAGAACCGCGCGGCCTTGTGCTGCAGGGGGATCAGGATGCGGGCCAGCGACAGGTTCTGGCTGGCTCGGGCCACGGCGGCGTGGAACCGCTGGTCCATCGCCACCAGCAACGGCAGGTCGCGGTTGCGCGCGGCCTCTTCTCCGCCCTCGAAGGCGTCAAAAATGGCCTGGGCCTCGGCCTTGGAGGCGTGGCGGGCGGCAAGACCCGCGCAGTGCGGCTCGATCAGGGCGCGCGCCTCATAGCCCTGGCGCAGTTCCACCAGGTCCAGCGGCGCGACCAGGGTGCCCGAACGGGCGCGGCGAATAACCAGACCCTCCAACGCCAGGCGGCCCAGGGCGTCACGCACCCCGGCCAGTCCCGCCTCGTAGCGCGCCGCCAGCGACTGCTCGTCCAGCCGCGCGCCAGGGGCCAGCTCGCCCAGGATCAGGTCCAGCAGGATCCGCTCATAGACCTTGGCCTTCTGCAGATCCGGCGACCAATCCTCGAGGCCCGACGACGAACAAACGTCGAGCACCAGCATCCGCGACCGGGCGTCCTGAGCTGGAAGGGATGACACGGCGTGGCTCCGTCAGAGGTTGAGCTCTGAGAGGTAGGGTGAAATGTCAGGGGCGGCTAGTGCCCTAGAACGCCGGCACCACCGCGCCCTCATACTTCCGGGCCATGAACGCCGCCACCTCGGGCGTGGTCAGGGCGGCGGCCAGCTTCTGGACGCGCGGGTCGTCCTTGTTGTCTGGACGGCCGACCAGGTAGTTCACATAGGGGCTCTTGCTGTCCTCGATCAGCAGGGCGTCCTTGCCGGGGTTCAGCTTGGCGTCGAGGGCGTAGTTGGTGTTGATGATCGCCAGATCCACCTGGTTGAGCACGCGCGGCAGGGTCGCGCCTTCCAGTTCCTTGAATTTCAGGCCCTTGGGGTTGGCGGCGATGTCCTTCAGGCTCGACAGCGGATTGGCCGGGTCCTTCAGGGTAATGACGTTGTTGCGCGACAGCAGCAGCAGGGCGCGGCCCTCGGTGCTGGCGTCGTTGGGAATGGCCACGATCGCGCCTTGAGGCAGGTCGGCGATGGCCTTGTATTTGGCCGAATAGGCCCCGATCGGCTCGATATGCACGCCCTTGATCGCGATCAGGTTGGCGCCCTTGTCGCGGTTGTAGGTCTCCAGATAGGGCAGCGTCTCGAAATAGCTGACGTCGATACGCTTCTCGCTCACCTGGGTGTTGGGCTGGACGTAGTCGTTGAAGACCTTGATCTCGATCTTCAGCCCCTGCTCGGCCAGCCTGGGCTTGATGAACTCCAGCACCTCGGCGTGGGGAATGGCCGTGGCTGCGACCGTCAGGGTGTCGGACGCGCTCGCGGCGGGCTTCTGACCGCAGGCGGACAGAGTGACGGCAGCCAGGGTAAGGGCGACGAAGGCGCGGCGGGCGACCATGAACAGCTCCATAAGACGATAAACCGAGTAGGGTCTTGCCCGGTTTAGACCAACAGACGAAATCAGATTTCCTGATCAGGCTAGAGGGATCACTTGACCCGCCCCGCGAACCGGCCGCCTGAGTGGCGGATGGCCAAGGAAACCGTCTACATCGTGCAAGCCTATATCGCCGGTCGCGGCAAAGGCCTGAAGGCCGAGCAGCAGATCGGCTGCAAGGACGCCGCCGAGGCGCGCCGCAAGGCCGAACGCCTGGCCCCGCTGCGCGAAGGCGTGGTGGCCTTCGCCGCCTCGGCCGATGTCGAGCTGGGCGACTACGACGAGAACCCCGACATCCTGTTCAAGGCTGGCCGGCTGCCGTTTCCGTTCGATCAGGCCTAGTCTTCGTCGTTGGCCGGCTCCCCGTCGGCTGACTCATCCGGCGAACCGTGGATCGTCCAGTTGACGACGAAGTCCGGCGCTTCGCCCGCCAGGGTGGTCACGCCCGGCGGCGTGGCGGTGATCGCCGAGGTCTGGGGCGGCAGGGTGTAGATGTCGCCGTCCTGCTCGCCCAGCAGATCCAGCACGATGCCCGTCTGGTCGTTAGCCTCGATGACCACGCCGAAGAACTGCTGCCGCTCCAGCAGCTCGCCGTCATCGTCCAGAAAGGTCAGGCCCAGCATCAGGGTCTTGCCGATCAGGGCCTGGGCGAAGTCCTCGTCCCAATGTTCGGTGGGCGGCGCGATGAAGAGGGGCGTTTCGTCGGTCATGAGCGTCTTCTACCGATGTGAGACCCGGCGCACCACCGTATCGCCCACCATCTGCAGCGCCTGCACCAGGATCAGCAGCAGCACAACTGTGACCACCATCACGTCGGTCTGGAAGCGCTGATAGCCAAAGCGGATCGCCAGATCGCCCAAGCCCCCTGCCCCGACCACGCCGGCCATGGCGGTGTAGGACACCAGGGCGATGGCGGTGACCGTGGCGGCGGCGATGATGCCGGGCATGGCCTCGGGCAGTAGAGCGCCCAGCACCACCTGCCGACGCTTGGCGCCCATGGCGAAACTGGCCTCGATCACGCCCTTGTCGACCTCGCGCAGGGCCGTCTCGACCAATCGCGCGAAGAACGGCGCGGCGCCCGCCACCAATGGCGGGATGGCTCCGGCCACGCCCAGCGAGGTGCCGACCAGGGCCACGGTCAGCGGGATCATCACGATCAGCAGGATCACGAACGGCACCGAGCGCAGGATGTTGACCAGCAGCGACAACAGGCCGTTGGCGGCGCGATTTTCCAGCATCTGGCCCTTGCCGGTCAGGAACAGGATCACGCCCAACGGCAGCCCCAGAGCCACGGTCAGGACCATCGAGCCGCCCAGCATGGTCAGGGTGTCGAGGGTCGCCTGGGCGATCTCGGACCAGTCGATATTGGAGACGCTCATTGGCACGCCTCCCCCGCGAAGACGGGATCGACCCGCACGCCCTCGGCCTGGAACTGGGCGATGGCGGCGTCGACGTCACCGCCGGTCAGGGCCAGGGTCAGCTGACCATAGGGTGTCTCGCGCAGGCGGTGGATGCGCCCGCCCAGGATCGAATAGTCGACGCCGGTGGCGCGGGCCACCTCGCCCAGCACGGGCTTGTAGGTGGCCTCGCCCTTGAAGGTCAGCCGCACCACGCGGCCGGCCAGCACGGCGCCGGCGGCGGGTTCGCCATCGGCCTCGCGCACGAAGCGGCGGGCGGTGTCGCTGGCCGGATGCAGGAAGACGTCCTCGACCGCGCCGGTCTCGACCACGCGGCCCGCTTCCAGCACCGCCACCCGGTCGCAGACGCGGCGCACCACGTCCATCTCATGGGTGATCAGCACGATGGTCAGACCCAGCTCGCGATTGAGGCCCGAGACCAGATCCAGGATTTGCTCGGTGGTCTCCGGATCCAGGGCGCTGGTCGCCTCGTCGCACAGCAGGACCTTGGGACCTGTCGCCAGGGCCCGGGCGATGCCCACCCGCTGCTTCTGGCCGCCCGACAGCTGGGCCGGATATTTGGCGGCGTGCTCGGAAAGCCCCACGCGTTCCAACAGCTCGGCAGTGCGCGCCTTGACCTCGGCGGCCGGTCGCGCGGCCAGCTTCAAGGGAAAGGCGACATTATCGGCCACGGTCTTGGACGACAGCAGGTTGAAGTGCTGGAAGATCATCCCCACCCGGCGGCGAAGGGCGCGCAGTCCCTCGACGCCCAGGGCGGCGACGTCGTCGTCGTCCACCACCACGCGACCGCCGGTCGGCTTTTCCAGGCCGTTGATCAGCCGGATCAGCGTCGACTTGCCAGCGCCCGAGGCCCCGATCACGCCGAACACCTCGCCGGCCTGGACCGACAGGGACACCTCGCTCAAGGCGGCGTGGCCGCCACCCTTTGCATTTGCCTTGGGGGCATAGGTCTTGGAAACGGCCTCGAAGGCGATCACGGCGTCAGACATTCCCGGGCTGGCGGCCCCATGGCGGGGCTTTGCCCCGTAACTAGCGATCCCGACGCGATTTTCCCAGAGGGCGTATGAGCGGGCGTGTCAGGGTTGGCGCATCACCGCCCCGCCCTTCATCACGAAGACCGGCTTTTCCAGCGTGGTCACGTCGGTCAGCGGATCGCCGCCGACCGCGATGATGTCGCCATAGCGACCCACGGCCACCTGCCCCACGTCTTTCTCCATACCCAGAGCCTGGGCGGCATTGACCGTGGCGGCCTGGATCGCCTGCAGCGGGGTCGCGCCATAGCGGACCATGACGGCGAACTGCCTGGCGTTCTGGCCATGCGGATAGATGCCGGCGTCGGTGCCCAGCACCATCTTCACGCCCGCCTTGATCGCCTTGCGGAAGTTCTCGCGCTGCACGTCGCCGATCTCGCGGTCCTTGCGCAGGTTGTCTTCCAGCACGCCGTTCTTCTTGCCTTCGGCCTGGGTGTAGTCGGTGTTGTAGATGTCCATCGAGAACCAGGCGCCCTTCTGGACGGCCAGCCTGATGCCCTCGTCATCCACCAGGCTGACATGTTCGATGGTGTCGACGCCCGCGCGGATGGCGTCCTTGATGCCCGCCGCGCCGTGGGCGTGGGCGGCGACCTTCAGCCCCCACATGTGGGCCTCTTCGACGATGGCGGTCATCTCGGCCAGGGACAGCTGCTGCTGGCCCGGCTCCGTATTGCGCGAGAAGACCCCGCCGGTGGCGCAGATCTTGATCACCTGGGCGCCGTACTTGCGCACCTCACGCACCTTCTTGCGGCCCTCCTCGGGGCCGTCGGCGACATAGGGCCCCTTCTGGGCCATCGAGGCGGGGAAATAGGTTGAGTCGCAATGGCCGCCCGTCGCGCCGATCGCATAGCCGGCGGTAACGATGCGGGGGCCCGGC
This sequence comes from uncultured Caulobacter sp., assembly GCA_964427205.1. Taxonomy (GTDB): domain Bacteria; phylum Pseudomonadota; class Alphaproteobacteria; order Caulobacterales; family Caulobacteraceae; genus Caulobacter. Next base: position 47,619 of record CAYRTE010000007.1, on the reverse strand, counting down.
ACATAGCCGCCGTCGATCGCCTCGCGCAGACCCACGTCATTGAAGCGGTCAGCGCCCAGATTGCGGATGGTGGTGAAGCCGGCTTCGACAGTGGCCTTGGCGTTGGCCGTCTGGACCACGCTCCAGAAGGCGTCGCTGTATTGCAGGCTGTTATAGCCGCCCACCTCGGCCAGGCTGTCGATGTGGACGTGCATGTCGATCAGGCCCGGCAGCAGGGTGGCGCCCGGCAGATCGATCGAGGTGGCGCCGGCCGGAACGGCCAACTCGCCCTTCTTGCCGACAGCCGTGATGCGGCCATCGGTGATGATCACCATCGGATTGTCGACATACTTGCCCGAGGCCACGTCCAGCAGCCGCGCCGCGCTGACCGCCTCGACCTGCGCCGCCTCAGCCGAAGCGCCTGCGCAGAGCGCGCCCATGATCGCCAGAGCCTTGATCCCAACCCGCATGTTCCGTCCCCGTCCATGATTCAGGACGGCGACGCTAGCATGGGATCGCCCGGCGTCGAGGGCGGATCAGCGGGTCTTTGGCGGCAGCTGGATACTTTCCAGATAGGCGATCAGATCCTTGACCTGATCGGCTTCCAAAGCGATCTGCGGCATCTGTGGGTGCCCCGTCGAAATCCCTTCGGCGAAGGCTTCCTGCAGGTTGGCGACCGGATAGCGCTGGCTGAGGGTTCGAAACGGCGGAGCCGGCGAAAGACTGCTTTCGCCCGAGGGGCCAACGGCATGGCAGGCCGCGCATCGCGTCTCGACCAGCACCTTTCCGCGCGCCACCGGATCGGCGGCCATGACCGGGGTCGCGGCGGCGACCGCGGGAATTGGCCCGGACGGACTGGACGCGGCGCAGCCCGCGACAAGCAGAAAGCCCAGGATCGATATACGGCGCACGGTGGTCTCCGGGTCAGGATGCGCCAGCCACTATGCGGGATGGCGACTTGCAGGCGTTGATCCTGGTCAAGCCCAGGCTAGCACGCCCACACGGGTCCCGCGGGCTGTCTTTCGCGCACCACCTCGCGTCCCTGGCGTCCAATGCCGCATCGCCAGTCGTTGGGCGACAGATCCGGCCAAGCCGCCCTTGGCTTGCTGTCGCCGAACACATAAGAGGCGGCATGACACGGCGCCGACTTTTCGCATTTCTGTTGCTTGGGACATGTTTCCCCATCGCCGCGCACGCCCAGGAGGTCGAGGCGGTCTCGGTCTGGGGGCTTCGCGCCAACGAACTGGGTCGCGCCACCTCGGCCAGCGAGGGCCGCGTCGCCTATGCGGACTTCGCCGTCCGGCCGCTGCTGCGGCCGGCCGAACTGCTGGAAGCTGTGCCGGGCCTGGCCGCGACCCAGCACTCCGGCGCGGGCAAGGCCAACCAGTATTTCCTGCGCGGCTTCAATCTGGACCACGGCACGGACCTGGCCGCCTCGCTGGACGGCGTGCCGCTGAACCTGCCCTCGCACGGCCATGGTCAGGGCTATCTGGACCTCAACATCCTCACCCCGGAATTCGTCCACGACATCAGCTTCCGGAAAGGGCCGTATTCGGCCGAGAACGGCGACTTCGCCACCGCTGGCGCGGTCGCCTTCGAGACCGCCGATCACCTGCACGGCGACGGGGTTCAGGCCTGGGTGGGGGAAAACGCCTATTATCGCGTGGTCGGCTCCCGGGCCCTCAGCCAGGACGTGCTGGTCGCCGCCGATCTGTCCAGCGCGCGCGGGCCGTGGACGACGTCGGAGGACCTGAAAAAGGTCAACCTTCTGGGCCGGGCTCTCGTCAAGGGCTGGTCGGTCACCGCCCTGGCCTATGACGCCCGCTGGAACGCCACCGACCAGATCCCGCGACGCGCCGTCGAGGCTGGAACCCTTGGCCGGCTGGGCGCGGTGGACACTACCGATGGCGGCGAGACCTCGCGCTACATCGTCTCGGCCCGTCGCCGCGATCTGCTGAGGAGCCTGGACACGGTGGTCTATGCCCAGCGCTACAGGCTCAATCTGTTCTCGAACTTCACCTATTTCCTGGACGATCCGGTCAATGGCGACCAGTTCGAGCAGGTCGACCAGCGATGGGTCTATGGCGGGGCCCTGACCAAGCGCTGGACGCTGGGCGATGGCTGGAGCGCGCGGACTGGCCTCACCGCCCGGATCGATGACATCGGCAAGGTTGGCCTCTATCGCACGACGGCGCGGGCCCGGCGCGAGACCGTGCGCCAGGACGCCCTGACGGAGTGGTCGACCGCGCTGTGGGGCGAGGCCTCACGGCGCTTTGGCAGGCTGGACGCCACCCTCGGCCTGCGCGCCGACGCCATGGGCGCGGACGTCGAGGCCGGCGATCCGCGCAATTCCGGAACTGTCTCTGACGTGCTGCTCAGCCCAAAGCTGGCCCTGGCCTGGCGGGTGTCGAAAACCTTCGAGCTCTATGCCGACGCCGGGCGCGGCTTTCACTCCAACGACGCGCGCGGGGCGGTGATCACCGTTGATCCCGTCACCGGCGAGCCCGCCGAACGGGCGCCTCTGCTGTCACCGTCCGACGGGGCGGAGCTTGGCCTGCGCTGGAAGCGCGAGGGCCTGACCCTGACGGCGGCGGCGTGGGCGCTGCATGTCGATTCCGAACTGGTCTATGTCGGCGACGCCGGCTTTACCGAGGCCAGCGGCGCGACCCGGCGCAGAGGCCTGGAGCTTATGGCTGACTGGCGGCCCACCGATCGCCTCAGCCTGACAGCGTCCTATGCCGCCACCCATGCCCGCTTCACCGGTGATCCGCCGGAGGGCGACCGCATTCCCAACGCCGTTGGCCAGGTGATCAGCGCCGGCGCCACCTGGCGGGTGGCCGAAGCCTCGACCCTGTCTCTGACCTGGCGGCGCCTGGGCGCGGCGGCGCTGATCGAGGACAATTCGGTGCGGTCGCGGCCCACCAGCCTGGTCAACGCCCTGTTCGTCCAGGACCTTGGCCCGGCCAGCCTGATGGTCGAGGTGCTGAACCTGACCGACAGCCAGCGCGATGACATCGCCTATGCCTACGCCTCGCGGCTGCCGTCAGAGCCCGCCGGCGGGGTCGACGACGTCCACTTCCATCCGGTCGAACCGCGCACGGTGCGAGCGGGGCTGAAGATCAATTTCTGACCAAGCATGACAAAAACAGGATGATTTTCCCTTCGCGGCTCGCCAAGATCGTCCGGGGATTTCATAATAGGCTGTGGTGTCCAGGGGGCTTTTGAACTTGTCCAAGCGTTCTATTCGTTACGCCGTCGCCGGCGTTGTCGCGGCGGCGCTCGCCGCGTCGCTGACCACCGTCGCCCAGGCCGACGCCATCAAGCAGACCAAGGCGCCCTTCGACGACAAGTTTCGCCAGCTGGAAGGCGAGGACTGGCCCACCCCGACCGACTACCGCAACGCCTCGGGCGCGCCGGGCTACCGCTACTGGCAGCAGAAGGTCGACTATGACGTCGCTGTTCGCCTGGATGAAGACTCCAAGCTGCTGACCGGCAAGGAGACGATCACCTATCGCAACAACTCGCCCGACAACCTGCCCTATCTGTGGCTGCTGCTGGACCAGGACTACAAGCGCGACTCGATCAGCAAGCTGACCGAAACCGTCTCGGGCGACAGCATCAGCCTGGGCCAGGTGCGCCGCATCCAGCGCTTCAAGGAGTGGGAGGGCGGCTTCACCATCAAGTCGGTGAAGGACGCCCAGGGCCGCCCGCTGAAGTTCACCGTCGTCGATACCCTTCTGCGCGTCGACCTGCCGGCCGCCGTGCGCGCCAATGGCGGCGAGACCAAGTTCACGATCGAATGGTCCCTGCCGATGGTCGAGAACAAGGTCGTCGGCGGACGCAGCGGCTATGAGTGCTTCACCGGCAAGGGCGAGGACGGCAACTGCATCTATGAAGGCGCCCAGTGGTTCCCCCGCCTGGCTGTCTATTCGGACTATGAAGGCTGGCACAACAAGGCTTTCCTCGGCGCCGGCGAATTCACGCTGGAGTTCGGCGACTATCGCGTCGCCCTGACCGTGCCGTCAGACCACGTGGTCTCGTCCACCGGGGTTCTGCAAAACCCGGGCGCCGTCCTGACCGCCGCCCAGCGCGACCGCCTGGCCAAGGCCCGCACCGCCAGCGAACCAGTCTATGTGGTGACGCCCGAAGAGGCCGTCGCCGCCGAAAAGGCCAAGGCCACCACCGAAAAGACCTGGGTCTTCCAGGCCAGCAATGTGCGCGATTTCGGCTGGGCCAGCTCGCGCAAGTTCGTCTGGGACGCCCTGGGCGTGAAGCAGGAAGACCCCCGGGCCGAGCATCCGGTCGTGATGGCGATGTCCTTCTTCCCGAAGGAAGCCCGCCCGCTGTGGGACGCCTATTCGACCAAGTCGATCGCCCACACGCTGAAGGTCTATTCGGACTTCACCTTCGCCTATCCCTATCCGGTGGCCCAGTCGGTCAACGGCCCGGTGGGCGGGATGGAATATCCGATGATCAGCTTCAACGGCCCGCGGCCGGTGAAGGACAAGAAGACCGGGGCCCTGACCTATACCGAGCGCGCCAAGTACGGCCTGATCGGCGTGGTCATCCACGAGGTGGGCCACAACTATTTCCCGATGATCGTCAATTCCGACGAGCGCCAGTGGACCTGGATGGACGAGGGCCTCAACAGCTTCCTCGAGTTCCAGGCCGAGGTGCAGTGGGACAAGAAGTTCCCCTCGCGTCGCGGCGAGCCCAAGGACATCGTCGAGTATATGGTCAGCCAGGACCAGGTGCCGCTGATGACCCAGTCGGACTCGGTGATCCAGTTTGGCCCGAACGGCTATTCCAAGCCGGCCACCGCCCTGGTGATCCTGCGCGAAACGATCATGGGTCGCGAGCTCTTCGACCGGGCCTTCAAGGAATACTCCAACCGCTGGCGCTTCAAGCACCCCACGCCCTACGACTTCTTCCGCACCATGGAAGAGTCGTCGGGCGTCGATCTGGACTGGTTCTGGCGCGGGTGGTTCTACTCGACCGACCATGTCGACATCTCGCTGGACAAGGTCGTCAAGGCGAGGATCGAGAGCGGTGATCCCGACGTTGAGGCCAGCGTCCGCAAGACCCTGAACGACGTCGAACCGGAATCCCGCACCGCCGCCAACAACAGGGAAGCGACGGTCATCGATCGCGACCCCAAGGTCCGCGACTTCTACAACACCCACGACGAGTTCGCGGTCTTCGACAGCGCGCGCAAGAAGGCCAAGAAGGCCCGCGAGGAGCTGACGCCCGAAGAGCAGGCGGCCCAGGACCTGAAGGACAATCTCTATCGCTTCACATTCCGCAACGTCGGCGGACTGGTGATGCCCGTGATCGTCAAGATGGACTTCGCCGACGGCACGACCGAGACGGTGCGCATCCCCGCCGAGATCTGGCGCAAGAACTCAAAGCAGGTCACCTGGCAGTATGTCTCGACCAAGGACCTGAAGGGTGCCCAGATCGACCCCCTGTGGGAAACCGCCGACGCCGATCGCGGCAACAATGTCTATGAGGGCGCCATCACGCCGACGACGTTGAAGATCCAGAAGCCGCCGGAAACAGCCAACCGCATGAAGGACGCCAATTTCAAGGTCGAGCCGGGCGGTCTGGGAACCTTGCCGTCGGAAGAGCCCAAGAAGGACGAAGACTCCAAGTGATCGCGCGCGCGGCCGCCCTGTTCGCGGCGGCGGGCCTTGCGCTCGCCCCGCTGCCGGCGGCCGCGCATCGGGGCCACGGCGTATTGAGCGTCGTGGAGATCGACGCCCGCACGGGCGCGGTCAGGGTTAGCCACCGGATCGCCGCCCACGACGCCGAACCGGCTCTGGCGCTGATCGCCCCCGACGCCCAGGCCAGCTTGGACGATCCCGACGCCATCAAGGCCCTGAAGGCCTATATGCGCGACACCTTCTGGCTGGGGATAAACGGCGCCGCCATCGACCTGACCCTGAAGGACCTGACCCTGGGCGCCACCGAGGTCCGCTTCGAGTATGTCGGCCAGACCCTGCCGGCGGATGTCGGCGCCGCCATCGAGCTGCAGGCGGCGATGTTCGCCGACGTCTATGGCGACGAAGTCAACCAGGTGAACATTCGCCGCTTTGGCGTGACCCGAACCCTGGTCTTCAGCGGCGCCGACGCCGCCACGCCCCAGACTCTGGACCCTGTCGAGCGTTAGAACCGCTCGACCTGCCCCCCATCACGCGCCCAACCGTGAGCTGCGGTCCCCGTCCCGCGCTGGGTGACGTGGCGTCGCGCGCCCCCCCCCTGGTTCTTGAGACGGAAGCGGACGGCGACCAGCGACCCGCGACGAACCCGCGCCTCTCCGTAAGGGGAAGGAACTGTTGTGGCCTCGCCCGATTGGCGATATTGCGACGCAGTCTTAATGCAGGAATTCGATCATGCCGTCGCGCTTCGTCCTCATGTTGTCGTCCGCCCTCGTGAGTTCCGCGATGGCGGGTCCTGGCCTCGCCCAGCAAACCGAAGCGACCAGCCTCGAGGCGATCGTCGTCACCGGATCGCAGGTTCGCGTGCCGCCCGCCTATGCCGGCGGCCAGGTCGCCAAGGGCGCGCGCGTTGGCCTGTTGGGCGCGCTCGACACCATGGACACCCCGTTCGCCGTCACCAGCTATACCGAGGCGCTGATCCGCGACCAGCAGGCGCGCAGCGTCGCCGATGTGCTTCAGAACGATCCAACCGTTCGCGTCAGCAAGGGCTTTGGCAACTTCCAGGAGCTGTACGTCGTACGCGGCTTCCCGGTCTATTCCGACGACATGACCTACAACGGCCTCTATGGGGTTCTGCCGCGTCAGTTCGTGGCCGCGGAGCTGGTCGAGCGGGTCGACGTGTTCCGGGGCGCGAACGCCTTCCTGAACGGCGCGGCGCCCGGTGGCAGCGGCGTGGGCGGCGCCTTCAACCTGATGCCCAAGCGCGCCACGACCGCGCCCCTGACCCGCTTCACGGCGGGCTGGGATGGCGGCGAGCAGGTCTATGGATCGGCGGACGTCTCTCGACGCTTCGGGCGAGACAATGCTTACGGCGCGCGCCTGAACCTGGGCCTGCGCGGCGGCGAGACCGCCGTCGAGGGCGAGAACCGCGAATTGAAGGTCCTGGGCCTGGGCCTCGACCGCCGCGGCGACCGGGCCCGCTTCTCGGCCGATCTCGGCTGGCAGGATCACCGCATCGACGCGCCTCGCCCGACCGTCACCCCGGCCGGCGCCATCCCCAAGGCCCCATCAGCCGACAAGAACTTCGCCCAGCCCTGGACCCACACCGACGAGCGCCAGCTGTTCGGCGCCGCGCGAGGCGAGTTCGACCTCACCGACACCGTCAGCGCCTGGGCCGCCGTCGGAGGCCGCAGGGGCAAGGAAGACAACGTCCTGGCCAATCCGACGGCCCAGGCCGATGGCGCGCTCAGCGCCTATCGCTTCGACAACGTCCGCGAGGACAGGATTGCGTCAGCCGACGCCGGCCTGCGCGCCAGGTTCTCGACCGGCTCCGTCGGCCACGCCCTCGTGGCCTCGGTCGCCCAGGTAAGCCAGAGGTCGAAGAACGCCTACGCCTTCTCCAATTTCGCGGGCTTCGCCAGCGATCTCTACAGCCCGGTCGCTGTCCCGGCGCCGAGCCCGAACTTCTTCGTGGGCGGCTCGACGTCCGACCCGAACGTCACCGAGCGCACGAATAACCGCAGCGTCGCGATCGCTGACAGCCTGTCCTTTCTGAACGAGAGACTGCTGGTCACCGTGGGCGCCCGCTACCAGGATATCGAGACCCGTTCATACGACTACAACACCGGTGTCCAGAACGGGGCCTATGACGGCGACGCCACCACGCCGGCGCTGGCCGCGGTCTACAAGCCCAGCGACAAGGTCTCGCTCTATGCGAACTACGCCCAGTCCCTGATCGCCGGAAAGACCGCTCCGGCCCAGGCCAACGGCGTCGCCGTGGCCAATGCCGGCGAGGTTCTGGCGCCGTTCCGCGGGGAACAGACCGAAGTCGGCGCCAAGTACGACGCGGGTTCGTTCGGCGGCGCGATCAGCGTCTTTCGCATAACGCAGCCGACCGAATATTTCGAAGTCGCCAGCCGCCGCTACACCGCCGGGGGCGAGCAGGAGAACCGGGGCGTCGAACTGACTGTCTTCGGCGAACCGGCCGAGGGCGTGCGCCTGCTGGGCGGCGCCACCTGGCTGGACGCCAAGCTCAACCGCGCCCTGACCGCCGCGCTGGAAGGCAAGTCGCCGATCGGCGCGCCCGAGTTCCAGGCCAACCTGAACCTTGAGTACGAGGTCGCCGCGGTCGAGGGCCTGACGGTGGAGGGCCGCGTGATCCATACCGGCTCGCAAGCCGCCAACGCGGCCAACACCGTCAACCTCGACTCCTGGACGCGGCTCGACATCGGCGCGCGCTACGGCTTCGAGGCCGGCGGCCGGCCGGTCACCCTGCGGGCTCGCGTCGAGAACCTGGGCGACAAGAACCAGTGGGTCGCCGTCGGCGGATATCCGGGCGCCAACTATCTGACACTGGGGGCGCCACGCACCCTGCGCCTGTCGCTCAGCACGGACTTCTAAGGCGGATGAAGGCCCGGACACTCCGCGCCTGGTCGTGGGTGCACAAGTGGTCGAGCCTGGTCTCGACCGCCTTCCTGCTGATGCTGTGCGTCACCGGCCTGCCCCTGGTGTTCACGCACGAGATCGAGCACGTCTTGATGGAGGAGGCCTGGACACCGGCCAATCCAGCCGGTCCCAGGCTGAACCTCGACCAGGTGCTGAGCACCGCCCTCGCCCGAAAGCCGGGCGAGGTTCCGGCGTTCATGAGCTTCGACGAGGACCGGCCGGTGGTGAACGTCACCAGCGTTCATCCCGATGGCAAGGAAGGCGTCTACAGCTTCCAGCCGATCGACCAGACCAGCGGCGACGCGGCCCCGCCAGCGGCGGGCCACCCGATCATGGAGTTCCTGCTCCAGTTGCACACCGACATGTTCCTGGGCCTGCCGGGCATGCTGTTCCTGGGCGCCATGGGCCTCTTGCTGATCGCCGCCCTGATCTCGGGCGTCGTGCTCTATGCCCCGTTCATGCGCCGGCTGCCGTTCGGCACGGTGCGGGCCAGCAGGCAGCCCCGCACGCGCTGGCTCGACTATCATAACCTTCTGGGCGCGGTGACCCTGACCTGGGTGCTGGTCGTCGGCGCCACCGGCGTCGTCAACACCCTGGCCACGCCGATTCTCGCCTACTGGAAGGACACGGCCCTGAAGGAGCTGACGCGCGCCTATGACAGCCCCGTCGCCTCTGACCAGCGCAGCTCGCTGCAGGCCGCTGTCGAAAAGGCCAGAACCGCCCTGCCCGGCATGCGGCTGCAGTTCGTGGCCTTTCCCGGCTCGGCCTATTCAACCGACCACCACTATGCGGTGTTCTTCCATGGCGACACGCCGCTGACCGCGCACCTGACGACGCCAGCCCTGATCGACGCCCGCACCGGCGAACTCGCCGCCGTCGCGCCGACGCCCTGGTATGTGAAGACGCTGTCCCTGTCCCAGCCTCTGCATTTCGGGGACTATGGCGGCCTGGTGCTGAAGATCCTGTGGGCGTTGCTCGACATCGCCACCATCGCGATCCTGGGATCGGGACTTTATCTTTGGCTCGCCAAGCGCAAGCCCGCCGCATGAAGACCGGCCATCATCTCACCCTGTGGCAGGTGTTCGGCGCGCCCGTCCTCATCGCGGCGCTCAGCCTGTTCGGTCTGATCGCCGCCTTGCTGGGCGATGGCGCCTGGGATGCGATCGGCGCGGCGGCTCTGGCGTCTTCCGTCGCGGCGACCATCTGGGCGCTCGCCACGCGCCGACGATAGTCGCGCCGCCTGCGTCTTCCTCGCCTTCGCCGATCACGCCACCGGGAACCTGGGCGGCGGCAGGCTCAGCCGGGCGTCGGTCACCGTCTCGCCGCGGAAGAACCGCACCAGCAGGTCCTGAACGTCGGGATGGGCCTCGAAGACATTGTGGCCGGCGTTCTCGACGATCACCTGGGACTTGCGCTGGAACTGGGCGGCAACCTCGTCCTGCTCGGCCAGCGGCGTGCGGCCGTCCAGCGTGCCGGCGACCAGCAGGGCCGGATGGTCGATGCGGATCGACGCCCGGAAGCCTTCGCCCAGGTCGACGCCCGGGACCGCGCCCAGCAGTTGCGGCATCGGGAAGTTCAGCGCCGCGCCCAGCACGGCGGTCTGGGCCTCACGCCGCACCATGGCCAGTCGGCCTGGCGAGATGCCAGACGCCAGATCGGTGGCCTCGGGCATACCGCCGATGCTCAGCCAGTCGGCCACATCGCCCAGGAACGGCGCCAGCATGTCGGTCTTGCCCGCGTCGAGCGCCAGGTACAGGCCGGGCAGCATCGACAGGGTGTTGGGATTGGCGATCAGCCCACCGGCCATCAGCTGGATCAGGAAGCCGCCGACCCTGATCTCGCCGGGCGCGCCGTTCAGCTTGACCTTCGCCGCGACGGGCTGGGCCTCCAGTTTGGCGTGCACGCGGCGCATCAGGGCTGGCAGGTCGGGCACGGCCGCGCGGGCGACGGGGTCGGCGCCCAGCAGGCTGTCCACATGGCGCAGAAGCGCGTCGGTCTGGGCTGGCCGCTTCACGGTCTGGTCCTGGCCCTCCAGGCTGGCCAGGGCCACGCGATTGATCCGGTCGCCGTGCCGTTTCAGCGCGCTGAGCGCCAGATGCGTGCCGTAGCTGATGCCCCAGAGGTCGACCTTTTCCGCGCCCAGGTGACGTCGCAGGTCATCGATGTCGTCGGCGTTCTGTTCGGTGTTGTAGCCGCTCATGGCCACGCCGGCCCGGGTCCAGTCGACCCAGGCGCTCTGGAATTCCGAGCGGAAGTGCGAGGTCAGACCGGCCTCAGTGAATACTGGCGGCGGACCCTTGAACATGGGCCGCTCGGGGATGGCGTTGGACAGGCCCGTGCCCCGCTGATCGAAGGCGATGACATCGGCCACTTCGCGCAGGGCCATGAAGATCGGAAAGCGCGGTCCCGCCGCCGTCCTTGACCCCATGCCGCCGGGGCCGCCGGCCAGGTAGATGATCGGCGGGCCGGGCTTGGCCGCCGTCGAGGCGAACCGGACATAGCTCAGCCGGATCTTCCGCGACCTGGGATCGCGGCGATCCTCGGGAACCTCGAAGAAGCCCCACTCGGCGTCGGTCTCCTGGCCCTGCCAGCCCTTGAAGCGGAAGGGACCAGCCTGCGGTGGCGCTGCCTTCGTGGCGGCGGTCAGAGCGGCCGTCTGGGCGAAAGCCACGGCGGGAAGGGCGAGGCCGGCGGCGGCGAGCAGGGCGCGGCGATGGAGCGAGGAGTGGGTCATGCCGCTAGCTGAGCCTTTGGCGGCGCGGTCCGCCACGTCGCTTCGGTCAATGGCGCCCCGTCATCGGCGAATGGCGGCGCATCTCGGCGAGCGGCGCCTTAAAGATTGGGCCATGTGGCGAATCCTCATCCTCACCCTCCTGCTGACCAGCCTCGCGCCCCTGGCCCAGGCCCAGGACCTCTCGTGGCAGGCCTGTCAGGGCGCGCCGGGCCCCGTCGGCCCGGTGCTGAGCGACTGTCGCCCGATCCCAGGTGTCGTAGATCCGCAGGGCCGGGAACTGTGGATCCGCGCCACGATCAGGGCCCCCACCGACACCCGGCCGCGCGCGCTCTATGTGGCCGGCGTCGCCTCGTCGCAGGCCTGGCTCAACGGCCAGCCTCTGGGGGCCAATGGCCTGCCCGCCGCTGCGGCGCGGGACGAGGTTCCGGGGCGCTACCAGGCGATGCTTCCCATCCGCGAGACCGCCTGGCGGCCCGGCGAAAATGTGCTGGTTCTGCGCCTGTCGTCCTTCCAGGGCGGCCTGAGGTTCGCCGCCCCGATGAGCGGCATCGGCGTCTTCCCCTATCCCTTTCCGCAGCGCACCGCGCTGCTGGCCGTGACCTTCGTGGCGGCCGGCGCCCTGCTGGCGGCGGCGTTCGGCTTCGGCGTCATCCACGTCCTGCGTCGCACGGGGTCCAGCCTGATCCTGGCCGCCATGGCCGGGGTCGCGGCCGTGCAGGCCATCGTCGAGAGCCTGCGGTCGCTGTTCGACTATGCCTATCCCCTGCACGCCTGGCGGATGAGCGCCATCTGGGGGCTGGCGGCCGCCTTCGCGATCCTGCTGGTGAGCTATGTCGCCGGCCGGTTCCTGCCCAGGGCGCGCGGCCTGATGATCGGCCTGGCCGTGGGCGTGGTCGGCGCCACGGCCCTGCTGCCGGGCTTCGACATCAAGACGGTCTGGGCGCTGATCCTGGGGGTCGCGCTGGCCGCCCTGCCGGCCGCGGCGGGCGTGCGCGACAAGCGACCCGGCGCACGGCCGACCCTGGCCTATCTGGCGCTGTTCCTGGCGCTGGCCCTGGGGTTTCCCGAATGGCTGGCCGACCTGTCGTTCTTCCTGCTGGCCGCCGGCCTGGTGCTGCCGCTGCTGGTCGGCGAGGTGGTGCGGCTGGGCCGCGATGACCGGGGTCGCGAGGCCGCCCTGACCCGCGCCGCCAGCCGCCCTGACCGCCTGACCGTAGCCTCGGCGCGCGGCGTCGAACTGGCGCCCATCGCTGAGATCCTGGCCGTGGTGGGGGCCGACGACTATGTCGAACTGCGCATGGCGGGGGGCCGCAGCCTGCTGCACGCCGCGCGCCTGGACGGGCTGACGACCCAATTGCCAGCCAATTTCCTGCGTATTCACCGCTCGGTGATCGCCAATCTGGACCACGCACAGCGCCTGGAACGCGACGGCGACCGCTGGCGGCTGCACCTGCGCGAAGGCGCGCCCTTGCCGGTCAGCCGCTCCCGCCAGCCCGCCCTGCGCGAGGCCCTGGAGGTCTCGCCCCACGTGACGGCGATGTCGGCATAGCCTTCGAGATTGAGGCCGGGCCCCGCCAATGACCGACACTGCCCCCCATATCGCCGTGCGGCGGCGCCCGATCATCGCGGTTCTTCGGGTCAATGTCCTTTCGATGCCGACAGATATTCCAGAGCGGGTGGAACCTTTATCGTCCTTTCCCGTTCAGGGTCCTCGTGTTGGGGTGCGGTCGGATGGGGCGCCGGGTGAATATCGGATATTTCGGGTCGTTCAGCCTGGGGAAGAGCCCCTCGCGCCGATCGCCCCCGCGTCGTCGCGCCGATCAGCGGACATGACTGTCGGACTTTCCGATCGTCTGATCGCCCGCCCGCCGGGCCATCATGCTCTCCGCGCCCATGCGGATGCCAGGACCATCAAGACCCACCGCTCGCCGACTTCGACTGGGCGGGTAGAATCGAAACCGCCGAATTCGAGCCCCCCATGTCGCTGACCAAACCGCGTGACGCGTCTTTCTACCGAACGAGGATCGAAGTCTGGACGGCGCTCGGGCTAGCGCTCGTACTCGCCTTCTTCCTGATCAGCGGGCTCATCGCCTATCGCAACATTCAGGTGCTGCGGACCAATAGCGAAAAGATCTGGCACACCCACACCGTAATCGTCGCCCTCGGCGAACTCCTCTCCACCACGCAGGACGCGGAGACAGGTCAGCGCGGATATCTGCTGACGGGCGAGGACCGGTATCTTGAGCCCTATCGCAACGCGGTCACGCTCGCGGCCTCGCGACTTGATGCCGTGGGGTCGCTCACAAGGGACAACCCCTCCCAACAGGCCAACCTTGACGTGCTTAGACGTCACATCAGAGCGAAGTTCGCCGAGCTTGAAGAGACTATCGAACTGCGGCGTGACAGCGGCGCTAAAGCGGCGATGGCCGTTGTCACCACCGACCGCGGCAAGGTCGAGATGGACGCGGTGCGCGGCCAGCTTGACGTCATGCGGCGAGAAGAAAACCGCTTGCGGCAAGCCCGCCTGGACCAAATGGACGCGGCCTACGCCACGGCCCTGGCCAGCGGCGTTCTGTCCAGCCTGCTGGGAGCGGCGCTGACGGTCGCGGTGTTCATTCTGATCCGTCGGAACATCGGCGCCCGCGCGCGCCAACAATGGCTGCAATCGGGCCAGGTTGGGCTTGCGGCCGCGATGATTGGCGACAAATCGGTCGCTGAGCTGAGCGACGCCATCCTCAGTTTCCTGGCCGGATACCTCGGCGCCCAGGCGGGAGCCCTCTTCAAGGGCGAAGACGGTCACTTCTACCGCGCCGCGGCCTTGGGTGTCCCCGCCGACGCCGACGTGCCAGTTCGGTTCCAGGTCAGGGAGGGGCTCTTGGGCAAGGTCGCGGCCGATGGGCAGACGATGATCGTTCGCGACGTACCCGATGGCTATCTGACCATCGGCTCGGCGCTGGGACGCGACAAACCCAGGCACCTGCTCCTCATGCCGGCCCTTGCCGATGATCTGGTAAACGCCGTCATCGAGCTGGGCTTCCTCCATCCTGTCGACGATCAGATTCTCGAACTGTTGGATCAGGCCTCGGCGCCCATCGGCATCGCTCTGCGATCCGCGCGCTATCGAGCGCAACTCCAGGCCGTGCTGGAGGAAACCCAGCGCCAGGCCGAAGAGCTGCAGGTCCAGAGCGAGGAACTGCGTGTTTCCAACGAGGAGCTGGAGGAACAGGGACGCGCGCTCAGGGAGTCTCAGACCCGTCTGGAGCAGCAGCAGGCCGAACTTGAACAGACCAACAGCCAGTTGGAGGAACAGGCGCAAATCCTGGAGATCCAGCGCGATGACCTGGAGCGCACAAGCGCCGCAGTGGCCCTGAAGGCGCGAGAGCTGGCGCAGGCCAGCCAATATAAATCCGATTTCCTGGCCAACATGTCGCACGAATTGCGCACGCCCCTGAACTCGCTTCTGATCCTCTCCAAACTGCTCAGCGACAATCCTCTGGGCAATCTGTCGGACGAGCAGGTCAAGTTCGCCCAGACGATCGCCTCGTCCGGCAATGACCTGCTGCTTCTGATCAACGACATCCTCGACCTGTCGAAAATCGAAGCGGGTCATATCGAGGTCCGCCCCGAGAGCGTCGCGATCACCCGGCTGACCAGCGACCTGCGTCAGCTCTTTCAGCCGGTCGCGGACGAGCGCGGACTCAAGCTGGAAATCGATGTCGCGAACGGCTGTCCGCCGCTCGTCGAAACCGACCGCCAGCGCCTCGAACAAATCCTCAAGAACCTGTTGTCGAACGCTTTCAAGTTCACCGAAGCCGGTAGCGTTCGCCTGACCATAGCGCCGACAGATGACGACCGTCTCGCCTTCGCGGTGACCGATACCGGCATCGGCATCGCGCGCGAACAGCAGGAGAGCATCTTCGAGGCCTTCCGTCAGGCCGACGGCACGATCAGCCGCAGGTACGGCGGCACGGGGCTGGGCCTGTCGATCTCGCGGGAACTGGCGCGCCTTCTCGGCGGCGCGCTCGCGCTCGATAGCCAGGTCGATCAAGGCAGCACATTCACGCTCACCATGCCGCGCACCTATGACCCCGCGCGCGTGGCGTCCCGCCCGCAGCCATCCAGCGCGGAGGCTCCCCCCTCGCCCGCTCCATCCCGCGCTCGGCGGCAAACGCCGTTGGTCCAGACCATCGAGGATGATCGCGATCAGGTGGTCGGGACCCGTCGGATGCTGCTCGTCGTCGAGGACGACGACAAGTTCGCGGCCATCGTGCGCGACCTCTCCCGCGAGCTCGGCTTCCAGTGCCTGGTCGCCAACACCGCCGAGGAAGCCCTGAAGCTGGCCAGGCGCTACAAGCCCAGCGCCGTGGTGCTGGACGTGGGACTGCCCGACGAGTCAGGCCTGTTGGTGCTGGACCGTCTCAAGCGCGACGAGGCGACCCGGCACATTCCGATCCACGTGGTCTCCGCCAGCGACCATAGTCAGACCGCCCTGTCGCTTGGCGCGATCGGCTACCTCGTCAAGCCGGTCAAGCGCGAGGCCCTGGCCGAGGTGCTCCAGACGCTCCAGTCCAAGCTGGCCAGCACGGTGCGGCGGGTTCTGATCGTCGAGGACGATGCGGTGCAACGCGACGCCGTCGGCAAGCTGTTGTCCTCGGGCGATGTCGAGACAGTCGGCGTCGGCACGGCGGCCGAATGCCTCGAGCAGCTCAAGCAACAGACCTTTGACTGCATGGTGCTGGACCTGTCCCTGCCAGACGCTTCGGGGTTCTCGCTGCTGGAGGCGCTCAGCGGGGATGGCGACCACGCTTTTCCGCCGGTCATCGTCTATACCGGCCACGACCTGTCGGCGGACGACGAGCAGCGGCTGCGTCGCTATTCAAGCTCGATCATCATCAAGGGCGCCAAGTCGCCCGAGCGCCTGCTCGACGAGGTCTCCCTCTTCCTGCATCAGGTGGTCTCCGAGTTGCCCCCCGAGCAGCAGAAAATGATCCAGAAGGCGCGCAACCGCGACGCCGTCCTGGAAGGCCGCAGGGTTCTCATCGTCGAGGACGACATCCGCAACGTATACTCCCTGACCAACGTCCTTGAACCGCGCGGCGCCGTCGTCGAGATCGCCCGCAACGGCCAGGAGGCGATCGAGGCCCTGGCCCGCTCGGCCGAGGATCCCGCACGCGCCATCGATCTGGTGCTGATGGACGTGATGATGCCGGTGATGGACGGTTTGACGGCGACCCAGCGGATCCGCGGCGATGCGCGATGGGCCAAGCTGCCGATCCTGATGCTGACCGCCAAGGCCATGCCCGACGATCAGCAACGCTGCATCGCCGCCGGCGCCAACGACTACATGGCCAAGCCCATCGACGTGGACAAACTGCTGTCACTTGTCCGGGTCTGGATGCCGCGATGAGCGTGATCCGTGGCTGAAGCGATTGTAGATCTCGAGATCCAGCTCTTTCTGGAGGCGCTCTTCCAGCGCTATCACTACGACTTTCGCCACTATGCCCGGGCGTCGATCAAGCGACGCCTGATCCAGGCGCGCGATCAGCTCGGTTTTGGCAGCATCTCGGCCATGCAGGATCGGGTGCTGCATGACCCGGCCATCCTGCCCCGCCTGCTCGGCTATCTCACCGTGCAGGTGAGCGAGATGTTCCGTGACCCGTCCTATTTCCGGGCGTTGCGCGAAAAGGTGCTGCCCCACCTTCGAACCTACCCGTCGCTGAAGGTCTGGATCGCGGGCTGCAGCGCCGGGGAGGAGCTCTATTCGCTGGCTATCCTCTTCCGCGAGGAGGGTCTTTACGAACGGACGCTGTTCTACGCCACCGACATCAATTCCGAGGCGCTCGCCGCCGCCGAAGCGGGCGTCTATGCCCTCGACCGCATCCGGAAATTCACCGAAAATCATCAGAAGTCGGGCGGAAAGTCGTCGCTGTCGGACTATTATGTCGCCGCCTACGGCCGCGCCGTCTTCGACAAGACCTTGCGCGAGCGCGTGGTGTTCTCCGATCATAGTCTGGTGACCGACGCCGTCTTCGGCGAGATGCATCTCATCTCGTGCCGCAACGTGATGATCTATTTCGATCGTCCGTTACAGGATCGGGCTATCGGCCTCTTCCGGGACTCGCTCACCCGCAAGGGGTTCCTGGGCCTCGGCTCCAAGGAAAACCTGCGGTTTTCCGCCCACGCCAATGCGTTCTCCGACTTCGTATCGGCGGAGAAGATCTATCAAAGGCGCGAACCATGAACCGGACGCCAGTCAGGGCCGTCGCGATCGGTGCTTCAGCCGGAGCCGTTCAGGCGCTCCAGACCATCCTGCCAGCGCTGCCCACCGACTATCGGCTTCCGGTGCTGGTGGTGGTGCACGTCCCCGCCGACCGCGCCAACATGCTCGTGCCGCTGCTGCAGGCAAGTTGCGCGCTGCCGGTGAAGGAAGCTGAAGACAAGGAGCCCGTTGGCGGCGGCGTGATCTATTTCGCCCCGTCTGACTATCACCTGCTCGTCGAAACGGGCGAAACCCTCGCCCTGTCGACGGACGAGGCCGTCAACTATTCGCGTCCTTCCATCGACGTTCTGTTCGAGAGCGCCGCCGACGCCTACGGGCCGGGGCTTGTGGGCGTGATCCTCACCGGGGCCAACCACGACGGCGCTTCGGGCCTCAAGGCGATCGTCAACGCCGGTGGCGCGGCGATCGTGGAAGATCCTGCCGGCGCCCATGCCTCGGCCATGCCCCATGCTGCGTGGGAGGCCTGCCCATCCGCGACGATCATGAATCTGGATGCGATCGCATCGTACCTGTCGAGTTTGGGGGCCGCACGATGATCGCGGAAAAGCCGATAAACTTTCTCCTCGTCGATGATCTGGAAGAGAACCTGCTCGCGTTGCAGGCCCTGCTTCAGCGCGAAGGTCTGACCTGTCTCAAGGCGCGCTCCGGCGAAGAGGCGCTCGAACTTCTCCTGACGAATGATGTCGCGCTCGCCCTGCTCGATGTCCAGATGCCTGGCATGGACGGCTTCGAACTGGCCGAATTCATGCGCGGCAACGAACGCGCGCGCCACATACCGATCATCTTCGTGACCGCCGGCGCCGCCGACAACCAACGGCGTTTTCGCGGGTATGAGGCCGGCGCGGTGGACTTCATCCAGAAGCCCATCGAGGCCGATATCCTGCGCAGCAAGGCCAATGTGTTCTTCGACCTCTACAAGCAGCGCCAGCAAATCGAACGCCAGCTCGACGAACTGGAGGCCGCCGCCGAAGCCCTTCGGCGAGCCGATCGCCACAAGGACAGCTTCCTGGCGGTCCTGGCCCACGAACTGCGCAATCCCGTCGCTGCCCTGAGCGGCGGCCTCCATCTGCTGGGAAAGGACATCGGGCCCGAGCGATCCATGGACATCCGCAAGCGGATGGACCGGATGCTCACGCATTTGACGCATCTCGTTGACGATCTTCTCGACGTCTCGCGGGTCAGCCAGGGCAAGATTTCGCTGAAAAAGCAGCGGATCGCCCTGGCCGAAATTCTGCAGTCGGCGATTGAGGCCAGCCAGCACCATCTGGACGCTGGCGGCCATCGGTTCGTCACCGAGATCCCCGCCGATCCGATCTGGCTGGACGCCGATCACACGCGGTTGGCCCAGGTCGTGGCCAACCTGCTGAACAACGCCGCCAAATATACGCCCAACGGCGGAACGGTGTCTCTGTCAGCCAGCGCCCAAGGCGGCGTGGCCAAGATCACGGTCTCGGACACGGGGGTGGGCATCCCTTCCGAGATGCAACCGCGGATCTTCGAGATTTTCGCCCAGGTCGAGGACCATCTGGCCAAGGCGCAGGGCGGCCTCGGGATCGGACTGGCCTTGGTCAAGCAACTCGTTGCCCTTCACGGCGGCTCGATCGAAGTCGAGAGCGCCGGCCGGAACATGGGCAGCGCCTTCAGCGTCAGAATTCCGATCGCCGCAGAACCTTTGACACCTGCAGGCTGATCCGCCGGCCTGCGGCGCGTCGCACGCCGACGGATCACGGAGTCTCTGGCGCTTCCGAAACACGATCTTCAGCGCGCTCCCCGCTGAAGCTTCGTGCATTCACCCTCTGATCTGGCGCGCGCTCATGAAGGCTCCGGTCCAGACGAATGTGGTCAGGACGACGAGCGCCAGCAACGGCGCGAGCGGTGTCGAGCCCGACGGGCTTCTCGGCTCAAAGGCCGGCAACCGGTCGAAATCCGCCCGTTGGAATGGACGCTCATTGACGAGGTAGGGGTAGTAGAAGTCCTGCAGGCGACGATGGAACCGTGTGACGCTGTCCTGGTAAGCCAGATGGGCCGGAAGGTCGCTGTCGGCGACGCGATGGACCAGGCTCTGGGCGGCCGCCGCGGGCGACAGCCAGCCGAGCCGTTCGGTCCAGGCCTGACGGGCCGCCAGGCTGCCGCGATAGGCGGCCACCTGCCCCGCCACGCTGTCGTCGCCCATCTCGTGCATGGCGTAGTACCATTTCCAGTGGAACCGCCCACCGACCGGCGGGGCGCCTTTCCATTCAGGATGCTTGGCCACGAACGGTCCCATGATCGCCTCGCGCGGAATGTCCCAGGCCCGATGCACCGCCTCGCGCTGGGCCAGGGTCAGGTCGACCCCGCGCCCGACCGGAACGGCGCGCGACAGCGCCGCATTGCCCAGGGCGGGGACCAGCAGAACCAGCACGATCCAGCACCCCACCAGCGTGGCGGCGTTGAAAGCTGAACGGCGCCCCCACGCGCCCACGAGCAGGCAAAGTCCTGTCCAGAAAGCGACATAGAGCGCGGCGACCAAGCCAAGCGTCGCCACGCCCGCGGCGGGCGCGTGGGCGACAAGAGCGCCGATCAGGAATGGCGCCAGCAAGGCCAGCAGCACCAGGCCCAGCCTCAGGCCGGCGCGCTGCAACCAGAGTCGGCCTGGCGTCGTCGGCAGAGCGCTCAGGACACGCAGGCGGCCGGCCTCCCGCTCACCGGAGACGAGGTCGTGCATCAGCACGATGACCGCCAGCGGCGCGAGATAGATCAGTACGAAGGCGAAATCGAACGGCCCGGGCAGGGCCAGTTCGGGATTGACCGTCTCGGTTTCGTAGAGCTGGGCCTGGAGGCCGAGCAGGCGCACGCGCAACACATAGGGCTGGATGTCGCGCTGTCCCAAGGCCGCGAAAGCCAGGCTGGAGGGGCGATCCGAGGTGAGGTGGAAGGTATAGTAGGCGGCGTAACCCGCCTCGCCGTCCGGCTTGCCATATTGCCTGGCGACGGCGGCGAGATCACGGGTCTGCGCGGCCGCCACTCTGTCGATGACGGCGTTCTGGCGCGCGCTGGCCGTCAGCCCGGCCCAGACCGCGACCATTGACAGGGTCAGCAGCAGGATCAGGGCGGCGGCGCTGACCCGCGATCGCAGCAGCAGCCGCAGTTCATACTGAAGACGGATCATCGGGCGTCCTTGCGAAGACGGCGGGCGACAGGCGCGCAAAGGACCAGCAGCGCGGCCAGCCAGATGGTGAGAATGGCGAGATTGGCGGCGATACGGCCGCCGGCCAGACCCAGCACATCGGGCGCGACATAGGCGAAGCTGGGCACGCTTTTCCAGTTGTCGGCGGAGATGCGCGGATCCTCGCCCGCGTCGCGGTTGGGGATCTGTTCGACCTGCATGCGGTTGAGCGCTTGCACGAAGGCGTAGCGATAGCGCTCGACCTGATTGAGGAAGTCCTGATGGCTCTCGGTGTCGGTCCCGGCCAGGCTCATCGACGCCTGGCGCAGGGCGATCACCGGGCTGACCGCGCCGAAGCCGCGAACAAAGCTGTTCTGGGCCTGCTCGCGCGCGAAGGCCTCGCGGGCGTAGCGGTCGAAGAGCTGGCTGGTCAGACGTTCGCCCTCCATGCCAACAAGGCCGCTCCACTGCACGGGCAAATCCTCGACCCGCTGGACGCCATACCGGGCGAGCGTCCTGGCCTTGAAGGCCGAGAAATAGGGATCGTCGGGATCATGACTGTCGCCGATCTTCTGGAGATCCTCGTGGATGGCGATGTCGGTCTCGATCTTGGTGGGCGTGCGGAGTTGCGCCGCGATCTCCGGCAGGGTGCGGGGGATCAGCACAACCAGCACCATCCAGATCGAGACCAGCACGATCAGCGCGTCGCGCGACCGGCGGGCCAGAGCGGAGACCAGCACCGCCGCCACCGCCCAGATCGCCAGATAGAGCCCGTAGCTCAGAAGCATCAGCATGGCAGGTCCAGGCGACGCCCAGCCCGCCAGCGCGGCCACCAGCAGGGCCAGCGCCGCCGGCGTCAGGATCAGGCCGACAACAACACCATGGGCCGCGAGCTTGCCGGCCAGCATCTGACCCGGCGCCAGGCCCTGGGCCGCCAAAAGCCGCAGCGTGCCGCGCTCGCGCTCGTTGGCGATCGCGCCATAGGCCAGAAAGATCACCAGCAGCGGCGCCAGGGTCTGCAACACAAAGGCTGGCGTCAGTTCGCCGAACCGCAGCAACAGCGACGACTGCCGCGCCTCGCTGAAATTGGCGCTGTTCTGCCGGTGACCTTCCAGGAACACGGTATGGCCCGTGAAGCTGTCGACGCCCCGGTCGAAGAACGCCAGCGCCGACAGCGGCCGGAACACGAACTGACCGTAATGGACCATGCGATGCGGATGACGGTCGGGCTGGGCGTCGAACTGCTGGTCCGAACTGGCCTGGTGATGTTCGCGCGTCGCCTCGATGGCGTTGCGCTGCTCGACCCCCAGAATGGCGGCGCTCACCAGCAGGGCGGCCAGGATCGCTCCGGCCACCATCGACACCCGGTTGCGGACCAGGGCGCGCCATTCCTCGCGCGCCACCCGTCCGATCAGACTTGGCCGCCCGCTCACGCCGCCGCCCCGACCTGTACGTAGCGCTGGTGAAGGACGCGAATATCGAAGCGGTCGGGTCCCTCCGCGGCCAGTTCGATCTCGATGTGGCCGTTGGCCAGGAAGCCGATACGGTCGGCGACCTCGGCGGCGCCCAACAGATCGTGGGTGACCATGAGCGTCGCCACACCCCGGGCGCGCGTGGTCTGTAACAGACGATTGAAATCGGCCGTGGCGCGCGGATCCAGACCCGAGGTCGGCTCGTCCAGCAACAGCACCGGCACGCGGCGAGCGAGGGCCAGAGCGATAGCCACCTTCTGGCGCATACCCTTGGAGAACCCGCCCAGTCGGCGATCCCATGCGTCACGAACCAGGCCAACGGCGTCGAGCGCCTCCTCGATCACCGCCATTTCAGTCTCGGCCCGCGCCAGGGTCAGCAGGTAGTCGATGTTTTCACGCGCGGTCAGGTGCTCATAGAGGGCGACGTTCTCGGGCACATAGGCGATGCGCGAGCGCGCCGCCGTCGGATCGGCGCCGACCTCGACGCCGCACACCCGGGCTGCTCCGGCCGTGGGACGGGTCAGTCCCAGAAACAGGTTCAGGGTGGTGGACTTGCCTGCGCCATTGCCGCCGAGCAGGGCGTAGATCTCCCCTGCCCGCACCGAGAAGGTCAGGTCCCGAAGGACCAACTGGCTCCCGTAGCGCTGCTCAAGACCAATGGCTTCGAGGGCCATTGCGGGGGTTTTGGTCATCACGCGGCTCCAACGCTTCATCGACGCGAAGGCGCTTGCAAAGCGGCGCCGACCCGAATTAGTACGTTATAACGTAACAACACGATTGAGAGTCAATCGCGGATTGACTGGCTCGTGGGATTTTCGGGGATGTCATGGGACTGATGGATTTTCGGGTCGCCTTGCTGGCGGGATGCGCCGCGGTCGGCGTCTCAACAGGCGCGGCGGCCGCGGTCGACGACACGGTCGTGGAGGACCTCACGGTCACCGCGCGCCGCGCCAACGCCAGCATCAATGGTCTCGACGTGACCCCTCTGCGACTGCCCCAGAGCGTGCGCGTGCTGGGTCGCGACCTGATCGACCAGACCGGCGCGGCCAACCTGTCGGACCTCTTTGACCTGGCTGGCGGCATGGCGCGCCAGAACAGCTTCGGCGGCGCGTGGGACGCCTATGCGATCAGGGGCTTTTCGGGCGACATCAATCAGGGCCCCGATCTGCTGGTCAATCGCTTCACGGCCAATCGCGGCTTCAACCCCCGTCGCGACACCGCCACGGTGGAAACCTTCCAGGTGCTCAAAGGCCCGGCCTCGGCGCTCTCCGGCAAGGGCGAGCCTGGCGGGTCGATCAATATCGTCACCAAGGCTCCGCTGGGCCAGGCCCATGCTTCGGCCGAGTTTGGCTATGGCAGCTTCGACACCTGGCGCGCCGTCGGCGACGCGGGTGGACCGGTGAGCGACGGGGTCTCGGTGCGCCTCGTCGGCGCCTACCAGACCACGGACGGCTTCCGCGAGCATGTCGGCAGCGACCGTCTGGTGCTGGCCCCTTCCCTCGCCTGGGATCCCAACGAAAGAGCGCACCTTCTCTATCAATTCGAGGCCATGGACGTGCATTTCGTCCACGACCGGGGCCTGGTGGCCGTGAATGGCGACGGCAAGGCTCTGCCGCGCGAGCGTTTCCTGGGCGAGCCCAATGACGGAAAGATCCACCAGCAGAGCCTGCAGCATCAGGCCTCCGCAGCGTTCGACCTGGCCGAGGGCGTTTCGCTCGAGGGCGGCGTCCAGTATCGCGACGGCTTCTTCAAGGGCCAGTCGACCCACAACTCGGCCCTGTTCGGAACCCAACTTCGCCGGCAACTGCGGGTTCACGACTATGACTGGCAGGACCTGTCCGGCCGCGTGGAGCTAAGCGTCAAACGCCAGTGGGGGGACCTGGAACACCAGTTTCGCGTGGGCGGCGACGCCTTCACCTATGACCAGCGTCGGGTCTTCTTGCGCTACAGCCCAACCGCCGCGGCGCCTTACGCCATCGACATATTCAATCCGGTCTACGGCCAGCCCAAGCCCGTCGCCACGCTGAACCAGGACCTGCTGGAGGAACTGCGCGGTCAGAGCCTCTACGCTCAGGACCTGATGACCCTGGGCCGCTTCACCGCACTGCTTGGTCTGCGTCACGACTGGATCCAGCAGACCACCACCAACTATCGCAACAACAGCACGAGCAAGCAGAGCCCCGCGCGCACTTCGCCTCGCGCCGCTGTGACCTGGCAGGCAAACGACCAACTGGCGGCCTACGTCAGCTGGGGACAGTCGTTCCGCTACAATCAGGGCGCCGACGCGGCCGGTCTGCCGTTCGCGCCCGAGGAAGGCGAGGCTCTGGAGGGCGGTCTCAAATACGCCCTGAGCGATGGCCGTCTGAACGGAACCCTGTCGGCCTTTCGGATCGACAAGACCAACATCCTGGTCAACGACGCGGTCAACAGCGGCTTCTTCGTCGCCGTGGGCGAGGCTCGCAGTCAGGGTGTCGAGTTCGACGCCAACCTGCGGATCGGCCAGCAGACCACCCTGACGGGCGTCTACGCCTACACCGACACCGAAATCACGCGCGACACCCGCGCTGGCTTCGTCGGCAGCGCCTTGAGCAATATCCCGCGCCATTCCGGAGCCGTGCACGCCCATTGGCGATCAGCCAAGGCTGGCCCCGGCGCCGTCGGCGTGGGCGGCGGTCTTGTCTATGTCGGCAAGCGGCCGGGCGACGACGTCAATTCCGGCTTTTCGCTGCCCGACTACGTCACCGCGCGGCTGAACCTCAGCTATCAGGCAACCCGGAAACTGTCCCTGCACCTCGACGCGGAGAACCTGCTGGACACCTATTATCTGGAGAGCTCCTACAGCAACGCCTGGATCACACCGGGCGCTCCGCGGACGATCATGGTCCGGGCAAAGTGGACGATGTGAAGGCTCATTGAGGCTGGCAGGACGAGCCAGCCTCGGTGATATCGCAATGGCGCCGGGACATCTTGCCCGGCGCCACTTTGCGCGCGAGCGTGGCGGCCTCCAGGCCGGCGCGTTCGCGCTTCAAAGCCCGAGGATCGCCTCGCGGGCCATATGCGGCTGCTGGGCCGACTGCTTATGGCGCTCGACCTCTCGCAGGCTCCCGTGGCCCAGTTCGCACGACATTCAAAAATGTCCCGAGGGCAAAGGCGCCGCTTTGCGGGTCCCATCGCTGGCCCTTCGCGCCATCGTCGGCATTGGCCAGGCGAATGGCGTAGCGAGGATCGTCCTTCAGGCGCGGTCCGGCGTCTGGCAGGGCCAGCCACACCTCCTGTTCGCCCAGCAGGTCGCCAGGCACGCTGACGGACAGCGTCTGGTTGGTGTCGGTTCGCGGCAGCCATCGCCGCGGGTCGCCCCCTTGCGCCGATAGCCTGCGGACAACGCCGGTCTGGCGGTCGCGCAGATGGATTTCCACAGGACGAGGGTTGTAGAGCCGGGCCCAGCCCAGGTTGCGGACCACGATCGAAACCGAAAGCGTACCTCCCTGGGCGATGGCGGCCGGATGGCTGGCCTTCACCAGGCCGAACCGGTAGCCCAGGCGGGCGCGCACCGCGTCGAGACAGCCTTGCTTGAGCCAGGTGTCATGGAACAGGCGGCGATAATAGCCGTCGTTCAGATAGGTCAGGTTGAAGCGCGCGCCTTCGACCAGGATATCGGCGCAGTCGCTGCGTGGTCGGGGATTGGGATCATCAGCGGGATTACAGGTTTCGCCGCCAAATGGCGTCAGATCGCCCAGCGCAGCGGTATAGTCACGCTGAGCCTCCCGCACGTCCGGCTGGTCGTCATAGGTGCCGACATCGGTGTCGCTGGCCAGGAAGCAGTCGTTGTGAAACCCGGTGCGGAAAGAGCCGTCCAAGGCGGCGTCGAGCTCCGGCAATCTGGGCGACCACCCCTGGATATGAGGCGGGTAGCGGAACTGGACGAAGCGCGCGGCAGGCGTCGCGTCGAGCAGGGCGTCCTTGATCCGTGTGCGGTTCTTGTCAGCCGTAAGGTTGTTTGACGAGGTGTGCCATTCGCCCCAGGCGCCGATGAAGCCCGCCTGCATGAAGGCGATCACGTCCTCGTTGCGCTGTAGCAACGGCTTGAGCTGGGCCAGATGCGCCAGCACGCGCGGCAAGGATGCGTCCTCGGCGTCGCGGTATTCGGTCTCCCCGCGAGGGTAGTTGTAGGTCGCCCGCACGATCAGCTTTACGCCCCCTTGGCGGGCTGTCTCGAAGGCCGCGTCGAGCCGATCGAGAAGCGCCGCCGGCAGCTGGCTGTCACGATAGGCTTCGAGGTTGATGCGCGCGTAGACCAGGCGTTGCCCCCTGGCGTAGGTCTGCGCCACGAAGGCCGCGCTCAAGACATCCAGGTCGGTGTCGGCCGCCTGGTAGAAGCCCCGCTCGGGATTGGCGAAGTCGGCTCCACTGAAGCGAAAATCGGCGCTTGTGAGCGGCTCGGCCCTGGCTAGGACCTGGGCCTGGACTTGATGGGGTCCGGCCAGCAACGCGGCGGCCGACAGCAAAGCCGACCACACAAGGCTGGGCCGTCCATGCGCCCGCGACGATGAAGGCACGATGTCACCCGCTTGTCTGAACTGAAGAGGAAACCGCCGGTCCCGCCTGACTGGCGGGACCGGCGGCGACACCCGTCTAGAACCGGTAGCTCACGCCCAGCTTGTACGAGGCGCCATAGCGGTAATAGCCTTGCGGCAGCAGCGGATTGCCGTTGATGCTGTAAGTGTTGGCCTCGTCCAGCAGGTTCTGACCTTCGATCGAGATGTCCGTCCGATCGTTGATCTTGTACGACGCGTGGGCCGTGACCCAGGTGATCGGATCGGCTTCCTCGTTGTAGCCTTCACCCAGCACGTTGACCGCCGTGGCGAAGCCCGCGGTGTGGTCGGCCGAGACGCTGAGTGACACCGGCCCCCGCTCATAGAAGGCGCCCAGCGAATAGACCGACGGCGCGATGCCTTCGAGCGGACGCTGCTGTTCGCCGACATAGCTCTTGGCCCAGTTGCGCGTGTATTGCGCCCGCACGCCGAAACCGTTGTCCATGAAGTGCTGCAGGCCGACCTCGACGCCCTTGACCTTGGCGTAGTCGCCGTTGATCGGGCGGCTGACGTTGAACAGGTAGCCCGGCACGCCGATGTCCTGGCCCGGTTCCCAGCTGGTGGTGATCTGGTCCTTGATGTGCTTGTGGAACACCGCGACGTTGAACACCGAGTTGGGGCGGAAATAGTATTCCAGCGAAACGTCGAACTGCCTGGCCGAATAGGGCTTCAGCGCCGCGTTGCCGCTGTAGATTTGGGTGAACTCGCCCCAGGACACGCTCTCGGTGGTGTTGGTCGGGGCCAAGGTCTCGACCGACGGGCGGGCCATGGTCTTGGCGGCGCCCAGGCGCAGGCGCAGTTCTTCGGTGATGCGATAGTTGAAGTTGAACGACGGCAGAACGTAGGTGTAGTCGTTCTCCTGCGTGACCGAGGTCGGATCGTCATAGACCGCCGTGTAGTTGAACGCGCCGTTTTCGATGATCTCGAGAATCTTGGCGTCCCAAGCCTGGGCGTTGGTCGTCGTCTTGACGACGCGCAGGCCCACATTGCCGCTCCAGCGCTCGCCTTCCAGGTTGGCCTGCACGAAACCGGCCCAGGACTCTTCGCCGACCCGATAGCTTTGCAGCGGGTTCCAGGTCGGCGCCGCGGCGGCGTAGTCGTAGACGCCGCCGCCCGGTCGGGCCTTGCCGTTGTAGGCCGCCAACGCCTTCTGGTAGCTGGCGACATCGAAGGCCAGGAAGGTGCGCGGGAACTGCGCGTCGACCTCACTCATGAAGTTGGGCAGGCTGAAGCTGTTTGAAATGACATCGCCGCCGAGGGCGCCGACATTGATCGCATAGTTGCCGGAATAGTAGTCGGCTCCGCCGGTCAGCGCATTGTTGACCAGATCGCGCGACTTGGTGCGGTCGGTGTAGGTGACCCCGAACTGCACATTGTCGAGCCAGCCGTGTTCGGCGGCCCAGCGGCCCTTGAACGACGCGCCGGTGATCTTGTCATCGATATTGTCGCCAGCGAGCGAGAAATAGTGGGTGTTGAAGTCGGAGTCGCTGAACTGACCTTTGGCGAGGCCGGAGGCCAGATCGCGGCCGTCGTCGAAGTCGACCGTGACGTTGGGAACGCGCGCGCCGGTCAGCGAGATGTGGGCCGAGTTGGGCTGGTTCATGCGCAGGACGACGTAGCTGTCCTGCCCGCCCGAATGCCGCTTGGAGGTCGAGCGGTAGACGTCGGCGACCACGGTCAGCTTGTCCGACAGGTTCCATTCGGCGTTGGCGCCATAGAGCTGGGTCTCGACGACGCGGTAGGACGTCTGGTTCAGCAGCTCCGGATTGAGGCGCATTTCCGGATCGGGATTGTTCATGTCGAAGCTGGTGACGATGCCGTCCTTGATCACCATGTTCGACCAACGGCCCGGCGCGTAGAGCGGGTAGAACGACTGCTGGTAGCCGACCTGCGGCGAGTCCAGCTTGGTCGCCAGCCCATCGACGACCAGTTTGAAATTATCCGTCGGCCGCCACTCGACCTTTCCGGTGAAGGCGTTGCGCTTCTTCTTCTCCAGGATCGAGCCGACGCGGAACTGGCCCGGACCGATCAGGCCGTATTCTTCTTCGTCCAGAACGCCGTTGTTGTTCGGGTCGATGGCGCCGCCCCAGGTGTTGCCCCAGAGCCAGCTTTCGTCGGTCGGGTCGGCGTTGCGGCTCCAGCCACCGTCATTGCCAGCCACGTCGGTGCGGTCGTCGCGTTTTTCGACCACCACGCCCAGAAGGATGCCCAGCGTGTTGTTGGCGAAGGTGTTGCTGTAAACTGCCGACAGCTTGCGGCCGTCCAGTTCGGACATGTGATTGCGGTCGCCCTCGAGCCGCACGATGCCTTGTTGGCCCAGCTTGTCGAAGGGACTGGCCGAACGCAGGTTGATCAGGCCGCCGATGGCGCCTTCGGTGTTGGCCGCCTCGGCGCCCTTGATCACGTCCGCGCCGCTGATGACGTCGGAAGGCAGCACGTCATAAGCGAAGTCGCGTCCCGCGCCATCGGTGGCCAGGATGCGTCCGTTGAAGGTGGAGAGGGTGTATTCCGGACCCAGGCCGCGAACGCTGACCTTCTGACCTTCGCCGCCAGCCGTGCGCGAAATCGACACGCCGGTGATGTGGCTGAGCGAGTCGGCGACGTTGTCGTCCGGGAACATGCCCAGCTCCAGGGCGCTGATCGAGTCCTGAACCGTGGTGGCGTCGCGCTTGAGCTTCACGGCCCGGGCGACGCTGGCGCGCACGCCCACCACGACGACCTCCTCGACCGTCGCGTCCTCAGCGACGCTAGCGGAGTCCTGCGCCAAGCTGGCTCCGGCCGACAGCAGGGCGGCGATGCCGACGGAAGCCATGATGGCTCCCCGGTGAGATGGACGACGTGACATAGCGAACCCCTTTTCCTCGCAGGATGGCGGCGCAGAATTCCGAAGTTTCGGTCTGCAACCATTTTATAGTACAAAAGGTAACAATGCTTTCGCAAACCTGTCAAATCGCCACTTAACGAAGTTTCGTTTTGACGTCACTTTCGTTGCAGAAATGTCGAAGCCGACGGTCGAAATGCGGTGGGAATAGGCGCCGCTCGAAGGCGGGCCAAGCCAGCTCGGTCAGACGTCGGCGAAAACCTCCGCCCAGGACAGGCATGCCCAGAGGGCTTTCGCGTTGAAATCAGGCACGGTCAGATCCGCGCCGAGGTGAAGACCCGCCGTCCTCGACGGCCCGGTGACCTCCACGGTGAACACGCCCGCCGCCAGCGCGGCCGCCGCGCCGGCTTGCGAGTCCTCGAAGGCCATGGCGCGGTTGGCCCCCACGCCAAGCCGCCGCAGGGCTTCCAGGTAGGGAAGCGGATCGGGCTTGGCGCGCGGCAGGTCTTCGCCGAGCACCAGGGTGTCGAAGCTGTCAGTCAGGCCAAGAACCTTCAGCGTGTGTTCGACATTCATTCGGGGGCCGTTGGTGACCAGGGCGCAGGCCAGTCCCCTCGCCTTCGCCCAATCGATCAGCCGGACAAGTCCGGGCATCGGAGTCATCCGGGGCGTCAGGCGGCGGTAGAGCGCCTCCTTCTCGTCGGCCAGGCGCCGGCGTTCGTCTTCCGACAGCGTAGGAAAGAAGTGCGCGAAGATGGCCGCGTTCGACCGACCGCAGACATGGCGGTGAAAATCGTCGTCGCTTAGCTGTTCGACGCCTTGGGCGGCGAGCGTGTCGGTCATGGCCTGGCGGTGGACCGGATCGGTGTCGCTGAGCGTGCCGTCCATGTCGAACAGCAACGCTTCGAGACGATCCAGCCCCCGATGGCCGACGCTCAACGGCCCCGACTCGAAAGACAGGTCGTCAGGCATCGACCGACAATCGGAAAGGACGCCCGCTCAGGCGCGCCGCATAGAGGGCCGCGCCGATGGCCGGGCCGTGGCGCGGCGTCACGAGGCGATAGCTGGACGAATAGGCCGACAGCTGCTCGCGGAAAGGCTGCAGGATCAACTCGCCGCCCTGGAACACCCCGCCCGAATAGGACAGGTTCACCGTCTCGCCAGGCAGGTATTGAAGCCGTTGGCGGATCGACTCCACGATCGCCGCCAGCTCCCGGCCGGCGTCGGCGAAGATGCGCCGCGCGGCGTCGTCCCCCTGGGCCGCCGCACGAGCGATGAGGCGCGACAGAGCGGCGATACGGTCGCGCTGGGGCGTGGATTTCGCATAAACATAGGCGCAGATGTCGAGATCGCTCTTCAGCTCCAGCTCGCGCATCAGCAGGTCATACAGCGGTCCGCGCGGCAGGCGGCCGTCGGCCATGCGTGAAAAGGCGTTGAGTCCCTGCACCGCGATCCAGTAGGCCGAGCCTTCGTCGGAAAAGACCTCGCCCCAGCCGCCGCCCCGCGCCGACAGGCCCTGACGCTCGCCATAGCCGATCGACCCTGTTCCGGCGACGATGTTGATCCCGTCCTCGCCGGCCAGCGAGCCCGCCCAGCCGCAGATCATGTCGTTGCCGCAAGCATACCGATGATGACCCAGCACGGCCTCGGGGATCACGTCGAGAAAGGGCTGAACCTGCGAGTCCTCGCCGTGGGCCGGCAGGCCGAAGAAGGCGAAGGTGACGTCCGCCGGCGACTTCCCCGCCTTTTCGAGCAGCGCGTGAACCCCGTCCTGGAGCAGGGCGTGGAGGTTCTCGAAACCAATCTGGATATAGTAGCTGGAGCCCCCCTCGTGGCGGGCCAGCTCGCGGCCGGCGCCGTCGGTCAGCACGAAGGCGGTCTTCGTGCCGCCGCCGTCCACGCCCAGGAAACACCCTTCGGACAGACCCGTATCGTCCATCGTCAGCTCAGCTCGTGGATGCGCACGCCCTGCACGACGCGGTTGACCCTGCCGGAGGTGTTGGGCTGGTCCGGTGTGAGGCCCAGGCGCAGGGACGCGAAGAAGGCGAAGATCTGCGGCGCGATGATATAGGGGAACAGCAGCTCGGCGTCGTCAGCTGTCTCCAGCCCCTTGATGCTGACCTCGTCGCTCTTCGACAATCCAACCCCGTCCTGGGCCGAGATCGCGATGACGCGCGCGGCGTCGTTGTCGCGCCGCAGCTCGTCAAGCAGATCGATATCGTAGCTGCGCGTATAGGCGTTGTTGGAGAAGAACACGACGATCAGCGTGCGGTTGTTGACGATGGTCTTGGGACCATGGCGGAAGCCGAGCGGTGAATCGAACATCGTCACCTGGGCGCCGTTGGTCAGCTCCAGGAGCTTCAACCCCGACTCACGCGCCAGCCCCTGGAAGATGTGACTGCCCAGATAGACGACGCGTTCGTATCCTTCGGCGGCCCCGGCCCGCATGACGGCGGTATAGTCGTTGATCACGCCTTCGGTGGCGCTGGCGATCGCCTCGACACGCCGGTCCATCGCCGCGATGTCGCTGAACACCGCCAGGGCCGCGTAGGTCATGCACGAGAAGCTGGACGTCATGGCGAAGCTGCGGTCGTGCGTGGCTTCGGGAAGCTGCACGGTCAGGCCGCGCGCGCCTTGCGCATAGGTCGCCAGGGCCCCTTCGGCGTTACAGGTGATGACGAGGTGATGCAGGTTCGTGACGAGGCGGTCGGCCAGTTCGACGGCCGCCACGCTTTCCGGGCTGTTGCCGGAGCGTCCGAAGGAGACGAGCACCGTCGGCGTATCGGCTTCGAAATACAGATGTGGGGCGCAGACGAGATCCGTCGTCGGGATGGCCTGGACGCGGCGGCCCAGGCGGGTGGACAAGACCGGCGCCAGGCATTCGCCGATAAAGGCCGAGGTCCCCGCGCCGGTCAGGATGATGCGAAGGGCGGGGTTGGCCAGAAGCGGCTGGAGAAAGGCCTCGATCTCGGCGCGGCGCGCCATCAGCAGCGCCTGGGTCTCAAGCAGCATGGCCGGCTGCTGCGCGATCTCGCGCGCGGTCCACAGGCCGCCCAGGCGCTCCAGCTCGGACTCGTCGAGACCCAGATGGGTGATGTCAGGCATGAGCAAACTCCGGCGCGGGGGTACAGGCCGCGCGATAGGCTTCCAGCGTCGCGCCGATATGGGCGATCACCAGGTTGGCTGGGCTGGGCGCCAGAGCGGCGCCGCGCACCGCGGCGTAGGCCAGCGGCAGATATTGGCTGATCAGCGCCAGGGGCGGCGGATTTTCGGTCAGGTTGGCGAACATCGCCTCTTGCGCGGCGGCAATCCGCGGATCCGGCCAATAGTAGCGTATCCGGTCGGAGAGGCTGAACTGCAGGTCGAACTGAAGATCCCTCCCGGTGGCGTGATAGTATTTGGCCCAGTTGCGGGGATCGGCCGTCATGCGCTCGATGGCGATATGGCGGAAGCGCGAGGCGCGGCTCTCGCCGATCCACTCGCGCTCGATGGCGTCCAGGGCCCAGAGCGCCTCGCGCAGCGCGAAGGTGACCCCCGGCCCGACCTTGAGGATGGCGAAATGGTCCTCGACCAGGGCCTTGAGGGCCTCGGGCGTCTGGTAGTCGGTCGAATGGGCCTCGAAGACGATGTTTGGCTGGTCCGCCAGCGCGCCGCTCAGGTCAACGGCCTTGGCGCGATCGTAGTCGATGACCTTGTGGTGGTCGAACTCGACGCCAGGCTGCACCACGGCGGCGATGACGCGCGGCCACGCCTCCGACAGCCCCTCGGCGGCGAAGATGGCGCGATGCGCCTCGATGGTGTTGATCGCCGCCTGCGGCGTCGTCACCTCAAGCTCGGGCAGGTCCTCGGACGCGCCGCCGGGCACGGGCACTTCGGTGCCGATGACATAGACGCAAGGCTCGCCGCCGGCGCGCCGCTGCGTAGCCTCGGCGACCCCGATCAGGCGCGCGGCGCGGCGGGCGATGGTGTCTTCCGACAGGGGCGTCGGATCGTCGGCGCACGACATGGAACAGTCGGCGTGGATCTTGCGGAAGCCGGCGGCCACATACTGCTCGATCAGCACCTCCGCCTTGGCCATGGCCTCGTCGGCGCCAAGGCCGGTCCAGGGATTGGGACCCAGATGGTCGCCGCCCAGCAGCACCCGCTCGCGCGGCAGGCCCACGTTGTCAGCGACCCCATGGACGAAGTCGCGGAACATGTCCGGCGTCATGCCGGTATAGCCGCCGTCCTGATTGACCTGGTTACACGTCGCCTCGATCAGCACCACGTCGACACCGGTGTTCAGCGCATGAACGAAGGCCGCCTCGATGACCAGCGGATGGGCCGAGCAGACCGAATAGATGCCGCAGGCCTGACCGGACTTATGCCGGACGACCAGATCGAGCATTGCCTTCATGGGGAAATCCTTCGGTGATCAGGAAACCGTCCTAACGCAATTCGCACCACAACGCAATTAAAGCAATGAAAACGAAACACGCAAATTTCGTTTTGGCAGCGCCCGCAACAGTCCGAAAAAGGAGCGGTCGCCGCAGGAACGACCGCTCTAGGGGGGACCGAAAGGGGTTCGCAGCCTAGGGCGCGAGGGCCAGGAGAGCCGAGGCGATGACGGCCAGCGCCAAGCCGATCATCTTGAGTTCACCCGGCACGACGCCGGCGATCAGCAGCGAGATCACCGCCGTGACCAGCGGCCCGCCGGCGTTGGTGAGCGGGGCGACCACGATGGCCTTGCCATGGCGGAAGGCGTAGACCAGCGACAGAGCGCCGATGGCGTTCAGCACCTGGATGCCCGCCGCCAACCACGGCCCGTCCCAGCCCCAGTTGATCGGCTTGGAAAAGTCGGTCATGGCCAGCGCCACCGGGGCCAGCAACAGCCCACTGATCATCATGTAGAAGAAGATGCTCTCGGCGCTCATGCGGTTGTTGGCCAGCTTCATGAAATAGGCCTGCACGCCCCAGCACAGCATGATGATCAGGGCCAGCGGGAACCAGGTCGAGCCCTGCGCGAACGAAAAGCCCTGCGGCGAGAAGTCGAACAGGGGCAAGGCGACCAGCGCCAGCACCGCGCCCAGCGCGCCCAGCCTGGTCGTCCGCTCCTTCAGCAGGACGAACGACATCAGGATGGTGACGAGCGGCGAGAGCGAGATGATCGGGAAGATCAGATAGGCCGGGCCGGTCGTCACGGCGTAGAACAGGATCATCTGGCCGCCGGCCCCGGTCAGGCCGATCAGGAGGCCGTAGAGGATCGACTTCGGATCGCGGTCGAGCTTCCACTTCTCCCGCTGCATGACGATGACCGCCGGCAGGATCATGGTGACGGCCCAGACGCAGTAGACCAGCGTTTCGGGAAAGCCGCGCTGGGCCGAAATGCCGGCCAACGCCCCCCATATGCCCCACAGGGCGACGGTCAGGAAGGCGAACGTCAGCCAGCGCCGCGAGGTGGCGGCGGGCGCGGCGGGCGCGGCGGGCGGCGCCGCGGTCATGCGCGACCGCCTTTCACGGGAACAGCCTCGATCAGCAGGAACTTCTCGAATCTGGCGGGGATGCGCGCGGTATTCGCCGTCGCCGTGCCCAGATCCGCGCCATTGTAATAGTCGGTGAGGCGGTACGTACCCTTGCCCAGGCCGCGCAGCTCAACCTCGCCGTCCCATCGCGGGGCGTAGAAGGCGTAGTAGAGCCGGCCATCCTTCTCGATCGCGTGAGCCTCGGGTTTGTCGAAGCCGATGTCGTACAGCTCGCCCAGGTACTGGCCCTTGGGCAGCATCTTGGCATTGTAGAGGTTGGCCCATTTGCGCCACACCTCTTCGCGCTCGGGCGTCAGGCGGAAGTTGGCGTCCTTGCCCCGGCCTTCGTTCGGCCAAGTGAACTTGGTCGAGATCACCGCGCCGATGCCGACGCTCGAGGCAAAATCATTGCCGCCGTCGCTCAGCTCGACATGGTCGCCGGCATAGGCCGCGTCCCGCCCCATCAAGGCCTTCAGCGACTTGCCCTTGAGGCGCACCTGCCATGACGACAGCGGATCCGAGGCCGGGACCTGGTTGGTGTAGGGCAGATTGTGGAAGGCGTAGGACGTACCGCAGGGACAGAATTCGACCACGGCTTTCGGATTGGCCTCCAGAGCCGTGTCGTAGACCATCTTCCAGAAGTCCTGGAGCTTCTCGACCGACTCCTCCGGGCGCGCATGGTTGTGGGCCGGGTTGTGGCAGGGGGCGACGCCGTTCATGTGCTGGCCGTCCAGCTTCAGGCCTTCGTAGCCCCACTCGCCGATGATTTTGCGGACCAGTTTCTGCGTGTAGTCCCGCGTCGGCTGGTAGGCCGGGCAGAGATAAAAGGCGTTCCACCAGGTCACGTTCTGCACCGCGCCGTCGGCGTCCAGCAGCAGCATGTCGGTGTGGTCGTGCAGCAGGTCAGAGCCCGGATCCACGGCCAGGGGCGCCAGCCATAGCCTGGGCTTCAGGCCGGCCGCACGGATCGTCCTGGCGAAGGCCGCCATGTCCGCCTCGGTGCGGAACTTGCGCGGGTCCAGGGCCCAGTCGCCCTCATTGGTCTGCCAGCCATCGTCGAGCACGGCCCATTTGAAGCCCAGCTCCCTGACCTTGCCGTAGGTCCCTTCGATCTCGGCGACCGTGAAATTGCGGTCATAGCCCCAGGCGCACCAGATGGCCTCGTAGGACCCTTCCGGCGCCCTCGGAGCCGCCAGGCCGCGGTCGGCCATGACGCGACGATAGGCGTCCAGCGTCGCGTAATAGTCGCGCTGGTGGACCGTTACGAAGGCGTCGAGGGACGTCAGGGTGTCGTCGGGCTTCAGCGTCACCGCCCTGGCCTCGACCAGCGCCACAGACGCGCCGGCCGGCGAGGCGATGATCGGCAGCGAGATGAGCTTTGGCGTCAGTTCGATGTGGCCGACGGCGATGCCGGCGTCCGGCCGCCAGACATCGGCGACCGGCGTACCCGACCCGTAGTCAGAAGCGTTCATGCCCATGAAGTTGGCCTGCTCGAAGCCATCCTTCATGGGCTGCACCCAGTCGCGACGGTCGGCATGGGTCGAGCCCGACCACGACCAGAAACCCGCGCCCGACGACTTCAGCGTGTGCGCGCCAATACGGTAGCTTTCAACGCTGATCGGCTCGCCCCGTGTGTGACGCCAGCTCACGCTCATCCGGGGAAAGCCCGGATAGCGATCGTAGAAGGTCAGGCTGACGGTCTTCTCCAGCCCTTCGGCCGACGCGCCACGCACCGTGTGACGCACCCCCCTGCCGTGGGCGTCGCTGACCGCGGCCTGGCGTTGCTCGACGAAGGTGAAGCGGTCGACGACCTGTCCGCCCTTCAGCGTCACCGTTTCGGACGGGGCGAAATCGCTCAGGGTCGCGGCTTGCCCGCCCAGGCTGGAGATCAGCCGACTGTTGAGGGCGGCGTCGAACTCGATCGTCAGCGCGTCGTCGCCGGCGCGCGCCACGGCCGCTCCGGCCCAGGCGCGGTCAGGACCCAGCGCTCCGGTAGCCAGGATGGTCCCGCCGAACAGGGCCAGTAGGCCGCGCCTGTCCACAAGGGATTCCGTGAGCATCGCGCCACCCTTTTTGTTGACCGTGTGTCTTCGAATGATCTTGCATAAGCCGCTTTTGAAAGGCAAACAAAAAGGCGCACAAACGAAACATAGAATTTCGTTTTCGTTTTTTAGGGTGCGCTTTGGAAACGACGGAGGACGGTATGAGGCTCAACAGGCGCTTGCTGCTCGCCCTTGCGGCTCCCTTGGCGCTCCACGCCTGCGCCCCGCCCCCCGTCGCGAGCGCGGATCAGGACGGGACCTACAGCGCCGCTGATTTCGCCAGGGTGCGGAAGTTCGACGCCCACGTCCATGTCAACGTCAAGGACCCGGCGTTCCTCGATCAGGCGGTGGCCGACAATTTCGAGGTCCTGTCGATCAATGTCGACTACCCGGCCTTCCCGTCTATCGCCCACCAGGCCGACGCCGCCCACCACTTCATCAAGGCCGACCCCAAGCACTTCCACTACGCCGCCACCTTCTCGATGAAGGGCTTCGGCGGCGAAGGCTGGGCGCGAAAGACCAACGTCGATCTCGACTCCGAATTCAGCCAGGGCGCGCTGGCGGTCAAGGTGTGGAAGAATGTCGGCATGGTCGAGCGCGACGCCAAGGGCCAACTGATCTTCATCGACGACAAGGGCTTTGATCCCGTCTTCGGCCATCTGGCCGCCAAGCACATCCCGCTCATCGCGCACCAAGCCGAGCCGTACAATTGCTGGATGCCGCTCGACAAGATGACAACCAAGAACGACAGGGCCTACTTCAGCAACCACCCGGAATATCACATGTATCTCCACCCGGAGATGCCAAGCTACGAAACCCTGATGGCGAAGCGCGACGCCATGGTCGCCAGCCACCCGAAGCTGCGTTTCGTGGGCGCGCACATGGGCAGCCTGGAATGGAGCGTCGACAGGGCCGCGCAATTCCTCGACGCCCACCCGAACGCGGTGATCGAACTGGCCGCCCGCATGGCCCAGATCCAGCATCAGTCCGTCCGCGACCATGAGAAGGTGCGAAACTTTTTCATCAAGTATCAGGACCGCATCCTCTACGGCACCGACCTGACGCTCAATCCTGGCGAGGACGCCCAGGCCTTCAAGAAGGTGGCGCACGACTACTGGACGTCGGACTGGACCTATCTGGCCACGCCCGAGACCCAGCGCGTCGATGACATCGACGCCGATGCGCGGGGCCTGGCCCTTCCCAAGTCGGTGATCGACAAGATCTACTACCATAACGCCAGGCGCGAGTTCTTCGCCAAACGCTGATTGAAGAGGGACTCATGACCGTCCGTTCACTGCTGACTTCCGCGGCGTTCTGCGGCCTTCTCGCCCTGTCCACCTCCGCAATGGCCAAGGGCGCGCCCTTGGCCGATCCTCTGGCGGCCACGGGCAAATGGTCCATCCCCGAGCGGTCCCAGGCCCGCACGCCGCCGATGGGCTGGAACTCGTGGAACGCCTTCCGCACCGAGGTCGACGAGGCCAAGGTCGTGGGCGCGGCCAAGGTCCTGGTCGACAGCGGCCTGTCCAGGCTCGGCTACACCTATGTCAACATCGACGACGGCTGGTGGCTCAAGCGCCGGCAGCCTGATGGGCGGCTGGAGATCCGCACAGGAATTTTCCCGTCGGCGAAGGTCGAGGGCGAGGACACCAGCTTCCGTCCCTATACGGACACGCTGCACAGGATGGGCCTGAAGGCCGGCATCTATACCGACATCGGCCGCAACGCCTGCTCGCAGGCCTATGACCTGCATTCCCCCAACCTGCCCGAAGGCACGACGGCCGAACGCGAGGTCGGGCTTGCCGGCCATGTGGATCAGGACATCGCCCTCTATTTCAAGGACTGGGGCTTCGACTACATCAAGGTCGACGCCTGCGGCATCAATGTCTACGGCCCAGAGGCCGAAGTGGTGGGCAAGTACGCCTATACGCCCGTGCCGCCCCTGATCGACCAGGCGGCGATCAACCGCACCGACGCGCCCGCCGTGCAGACTCTGTACGCCCAGGTGGCCCAGGCGCTGAAGACGCACAATCCGGATGGCGACTACATCCTGGCGATCTGCAACTGGGGCTCGGCCGACGTCAGGTCCTGGGGCAAGAATGTCGGCCACCTGTGGCGCACCAGCGGCGACATCACGCCAACCTGGACGCGCATGCTGCACAATTTCGACAGCGCCTCGACC
Organism: uncultured Caulobacter sp.; assembly: GCA_964427205.1. GTDB lineage: Bacteria > Pseudomonadota > Alphaproteobacteria > Caulobacterales > Caulobacteraceae > Caulobacter. Next base: position 8,271 of record CAYRTE010000007.1, on the reverse strand, counting down.
CGCGCGCTCTACGCCAAGCCTGGCGCGTGGAACGATCCGGACATCCTGTTCATCGGCCATGGCGACTTTGATCAGAACCACCTGACCGAAGCGCGCTCGCACTTTGCGCTGTGGGCGATGATCAATGCGCCGCTGCTGATCAGCTACGACCTGCGCCAGGCGCCACAAAGCCTGATGGACATCTGGGGCGCCGCCGACATCGTGCGGCTCAACCAGGATCCCGGCGGACATCAGGGCGTCATCGCCTACGCCTCGGACGACGTGCAGATCATCGTCAAGACCCTGGCCAACGGCAAGAAGGCCGTGGCCCTGTTCAACCGGGGCCTGGGCAAGACCGACGTGACCCTCACCGCCGCGCAGCTGAAATTCACCGGCGACGCGCCGGTCCAGCTCCGGAACCTGTGGGACAAGTCCGCGCCGACCGAGTTCTCCGGCGAGACGAAATTCATGCTGGAGCCGCGTCAGACCCTGGTCTTCGAGGCCTCGGGCAAGCGGCTGCTGAGCGACGGCGTCTATCTGTCGGAAATCCCCGGCGAGGTGAACGTGGCCGTCGACGGGGTGATCGCGCCCGAACCCGATCCGATCGTTCACCGCATGCGCAACGCCTGGGGCGAGACACGCGGCTCGGGCGAGCGCCCGACCTATACCGGCTGGGGCGGCGCCCAGGCCGACGCGACGCCGTACGACCAGGCCCTGCGCATCGGCGGCCAGGGCTTCGACACCGGCATCGGGGTGCTGGCCAATTCCCGCATCGAGGTGCGCAATAACGGCGCCACACGCTTTGAGGCCCGGGTCGGGGTGGACGATTCCACGCGCAATACTAAGGACAAGGTGCGCTTCGCCGTCTACGGCGACGGCAGGCTCCTGACCGAAAGCCCGCCCATGAGCCTGGGCGAAGCGCCCCGCTCGCTCTCCGCCGACATCAAGGGCGTGCGCATTGTCGAGATCGTCACCCGATCGGCGACCAGGACCAGCGATCTGCCGCTGGTCGTCACCTGGGGGGATGCGGCTCTGCGCCGCTGACGTCCTCAGGCCTTGTAGAGGCTGATCCCAAGTCGCTCCGCCGCCTGGTCGATATAGTCCGGCGCGGTGGCGTCGGTGATCAGGACATCCAGGTCACCGACATCGATGATCCGGTGCAGGCAGACCTTGCCGAACTTGGACGCATCGGTGACGGCGATGACCTCGCGCGCCGTCGCGACCATCTTGCGGTTCAGTTGCGCCTCGGCTTCGTGATGCGTGGTGATGCCGCGCTCGACATCGAAGCCGTCGACGCCCAGGAACAGCTTATCCAGCAGCAGATCGTCCAGCGCCGCGACGGTCTGGGCGCCGTAGAAGGCCATGTTGCGGCGGCGCAGCTCGCCGCCCAGCATGACGATCTTGATCTTTCGCTTCTGGTTGAGGACGCCCAGGACATCGAAATCGTTGGTGACGACGGTGATGTCCTCTTCGTCCGGCAGGAACCGCGCGATCTGCAGGGTGGTGGTGCCGGAATCGAGCATGATGGAGTCGCCAGCCTTGACCATGCCCGCGGCCAGCTTGCCGATCCGTTCCTTTTCTTCGGTATGGCTGACGCGCTTGGTCTCGATGGCGGGCTCGGCGCCGGCATTGACCACTTCCGAGGACATGGCGCCGCCATAGGAGCGTGTCGCCACGCCATGTTCTTCGAGGTAGTGCAGGTCCTTGCGGATGGTCTGCATCGACACGCCGAACAGTTCGGACAGAGGCGTGACCTGGACGCTGCCGCGGCTGCGGAGCATGGCCGTGATTTCGCGGCGGCGTTCAGACGTATCGCGCATCACCTTCACGGAGCCATCCGCCATAAACCGCATCTCCCGACCGAACCGCGGCAACGCGGCCCGGCTTTCGGTATAGCGCGCATCAGCCTGTCTTTTAAGCGTTTCATCGTCAATCGTACGACAAACTCGCCAGCGCCCCTTCGCCGCGCGACCTTTGAGACGCTTGGTCATTTCGATTCGATGGAGAACGAAGGCCGCCCCCCGTCCCGGCAAGCACGGCCTTCCCGTACCGGCCTGACCAGGCGCCCGGATGACAATCGAACCCATCGCGCCCAAGCCGCGCCAATGGCTGTCGCGCGTCGAAGCGCTGCCAGGCTTCGTCCGATGCAGGAGCAGGCGCGCAACGTTTTGTGAAGTCGACCGAAGGCTCAAGCAGATCACCGCATCGGGCGGGGCCTCCTCGCCTTCGGTGGTGGGCCGCGCCACCTGTGACCTCCCGACCCCCGCCGCGCGGAGCGAACTGGGCAAGGTCAAGGCGCAGACCACGCTGCGCTACGCCCATGACGGGGAATAGGCGCTGCGTCGACGGCGGCCGACACTTCATCACGATCGACTAGCCCAAGGCCTTCGCCGACACCGTCGAAATCCCCTTGAAGTGGCGTCTTCGACAATCATGGCCGGGGATGCGGGGCTTCGTCTGAACCCAGCTATATCTCAGCGCGCTGATGGACACGATCCAGGCGAACCTAGGCTGGTCGCCCACGCGGAGCCCCCCTCGGACCGCACCTTGACCAGGACCCCGGGCGCGTCGCTGAACGCGCCGTCGACGCCTAAGGCGAACAGGCGGCGGGCCTGGGTCGCGACGTCGCCAGGCTGGTGCGGGAAGCTAGGCGCTGCCGGATCGCCACAGCGCAAGTCGAGCGGCAGATCCTGGTTCTCGGGATTGACGCTCCAGACGTGGACCGACAAGCCCGCCGCATGAGCGTTCGCCACAAAGGCGCTCGGCGGGAGACTGCGGCCGTCCGTGTCGCGCGGCAAGATGATCTGTGTCTCGGGCCCGACGATATCAGCGAAGGCGGCGATCCGCTTCAGGCCATGGGACGACCAGACCTCCGACCAATTGGTGATGTGGTTGGCGGCCATAACCGAGGCGGGCGGCGCCTGGCTGTTGACCAGGAACATCAGCTTGATCGGCGTCAGTTGGCGCAGCATCATCAGGGCCGAAGGCCAGAACGACTGGATGATCACCGGCGCGTCAGACGTGTTGAGGCCATTCGCCGCCAGCACGTCGATCAGCGACTTCTCCATCGGCAGGCCCAGGCTGCGGAAGTAGTCCGGGTTCTTCAGCTCGACGTAGAGGCCCACCGGCCGACCGCGCGCGGCGGCGCCCGCCTTGGCTATGCCGATGATCTCCTGCAGCGTCAGGACGGGCTCGCGGCCGTCATAGGCGGCGCTTTGCGGCCGCGCGTCGGGCCGGCGCTCCCGGGCGCGCAGGGTCTTCAGTTCGGCCAGGGTGAAGTCCTCGACGAACCAGCCGGTGAAGGTCTCGCCGTCGATCGTGCGGATGACCTTGCGGCTGGCAAATTCTGGATGGGTCGCCACGTCGGTGGTGCGGCCGATCTCGTTCTCGTGCCGCGCCACCAGCACGCCGTCCTTGGTCATGACCAGATCAGGCTCTACAAAGTCCGCGCCCTGCTGAATAGCTAGCTGGTAGGACATGGCCGTGTGTTCGGGCCGGTAGGCGCTGGCGCCGCGATGACCGATGACGATGGGCCTCGCGGCCGGGCTGGTCGGCCCGGCCGCCGCGGGCGCGGCGAGGGTCAGAAGGGCCGCCGCGAGCAGAACGCGTCGCATGATCCTTATCCCCTTCAGTGATGAATGGTCAGGCGCAGGCCATAGACCCGCGGCTCGCCCAGCACATTAGTCGGCAGGCCGATCGACTTGCCTGCGCTGCCCGCGCCCTTGCGGTAAACCTCGTCGGTCAGGTTGCTGCCGAAAGCCTCTACCGACCAGGAGCCCTGTTCGGGTTCGAAGCTGAGCCGCGCGTTCAGCAAGCCGAAGCCGTCCTGGAACTCGTCTTGGCCGGCGTCGGGCACCAGGAGGCCCGCCTGCAGGTTGGGACGGTCGTTGTCGTCGGCGAAAAAGATCTTGGAGCGCCAGGTGTAGGTCGGGCGGAAGTCGAACCGTCCCCCAAGCCCCGTCCAGCGCGCCGAGGCGCCCAGCGAGACCATGTGGTCCGGCGAGCGGGCGAAGTGGTTGCCGTCATAGGCGCCACGGGTGAAGCGGGCATGGTTGTAGGCGTAGGTGCCGAATAGATCGAGGTCGGGCGTGATGGCCAAGTCCGCTTGGCCCTCGAAGCCGTAGGCGCGGGCGGTCCCCGCGTTGGTGGTCACGAAGGTCGAGCCGCGCTGCTCGCGGGTCTGGAAGTTGTCGTAGTCGTAGTAGTAAACCGCCCCATCCATGCGCAGTCGTCGGCCCAGCAGGTCAGCCTTGATCCCGGCCTCGTAGGCGTCGGCCTCTTCGGCCGGGGCGATGGCAAAGGTGGGAGCCCCATCCGGAGCGCCGGGCGCGGACGCAGACAGCACCGCCGGCCGCCGGCCACGCGAATAGCTGGCGTAGGCGTTGGCGATCGGGCTGAGCGCAAAGCGCGCCGTTAGACGCCAGGTCAGGCCATCATCGGTCAGGTCGCGAGCCGCGATATCGCCGTTGTGGGCCGTGGGTTGGAACGACACTCCAAACAGCGGAACCGGGCCGTTCAGCGTGGGACCAAAGGCGGTCATGCCTTGGAGCAGCGCGCGGGCGGTGGCCACGGCCGTCGGCGAGCCCGACGAGGCGAGGCCCGCCGCGCCAATCGCGCCGCCCAGTATGCTGCGCCCCTCGACCGAGGTGCCCCAGCGCGTTGTCTTCTCGTCGCGACTATACCGCAGGCCGCCCGACAGCTCGACCCGTGGCATGACCTGGAAGGTCACGTCGCCGAAGGCGTCATAGGAATCCAGATCCGAAGCGCTGCGAGAGGTTTCGACATGATGTGGATCCAGGCGAGCAGCCAGGGCGACGGCCTCCGCGCTCGACAGCATCAGCGCGCCCTTGCTTTGCTGGGCGATCAGCCCCTGCAGCAGGGCGCCGGTGAAGGCTGTGTTGGCGAACATGGCCGCCGGGGCGGGCGTGGTCTTGGGCAAACCGGTGAACGGACCGCCATTCAGCATGCCCGTCGCCTGGGCCAGCAACATCCGCTCGTCGAAACGGACGTCGACCCGGGCCTTGGAGCGCTCGCGATAGTAGTTGGCGCCGGCGAACCACGAAACGCGTCCCCCGTCGTCATGATTCAGGCGCAGTTCCTGGCTGAACTGCGTACCCCCCACGTCTTCCATGTTGGTGAACAGGGGAAGCGACGTGCCGTCGGCGTCATAGACCTCGACCGCGTCGATGTCGCGATAGCTGGTGGTCGAGTTCAGGGACAGCGAGTTCGTGGGCTTATAGCGGACCAGGGCCATGACGCCGTTCTGGTACTGGTCAACGCCCAACCGATGGCCAGGCGCGAAGTCGGCGGGCTTGGACAGCCAGACCGGATCGTCCACCGTCGTTCCGGCCAGAACCTTGCCCGTGGCCGGGTCGGTAGGGCTGACATACATCGACTTGAAGCCGGTGCCGTGGGTCTTGTCATCCTGATGATTATAGATCAGGTCAGCGCTCAGGCGATCGTTGGGTCGCACGCTCAGCGCCACGCGATAGGCATTGGTGTCGATGGCGTTCAGGTCGCCTTCCGCATTTGGATCGAGGTTCTTCTCGTAGCCGTCGCGGCTCTTGTGGCGGCCAGCCACCCGCAGCGAGACCGTGTCGGACAGCGGCAGGTTCGCCATGCCGTCCACCTGATAGTAGCCGAGGTTCCCGCCTTCGGCCGCCACCGACCAATCGAGCTTCGGTCCGGCCTTGTTCTGGATCACGTTCAGCGCGCCAATCAGGGCGCCGCGGCCGAACAGGGTGGATTGCGGCCCCTTGGCCACTTCGATCCGCGCGTTGTCGAATAGTTCGACATAGGAGCCGCGCGACTTAGAGATCGAAACGCCGTCCTGAAACACCGAGACCCGCGGCTCGGTGAACGAGTCGCCGCCAGACGAGGTGATGCCACGCATCACGAAGATCGGATTGTTGGGTGACTGGTCCTCGACCATCAGGCCAGGCACGTGGGCCGACAGTTCGCGAAAATTGGTGACGCCCAGCCGCTCCAGGGCCTTGCCGCTATAGGCAGTCAGGGCGAAGGGCACGTCGATCGTCTTCTGCTCGCGCTTCTGGGCCGTGACGAGGATCTCGTCCAGAGCAGCGGCGGCCTCGCGCCGAGCCGGACGCAACGAAATGGTGCGGCCGTCGTCGGCGGCGATTTCCAGCTCGCCGCCAGCCAGCAGCCTCGACAGCGCGGCGCGGGCCGGCATCGAGCCCTTGATGGCCGGGGCCTTGCGGCCCGCCAACTCGGCCGACGGGAAGAAGATCTGCAGGCCGGCCTGGCGCGCGAAGGCGTTCAGCGAGGCCGTCAGGTCGCCCGCCGGAATGTCGAAGGACACGGCAGGCGCTTGGGCGAAGGCTGGCGCGTGGATGGCGAGCGCCGCTGCCGCGGCCAGCAGGGCCGCGCGCGAAATGTCTTTGTAGGTCATCGATGATCCCCCGAAACTCGCGCCGCGGCGCAGTCGATGGGGAGACGCTCGACAGCCCGTCTACCGCCAAGTTCAGCACCAACTATTTCGCGCGGGTCAGGATCACCTCGTCGCCGGCCTCCCGCGAGGTCACGCCCAGGCTGGCCGACAGGGCTCGCAGGAAGTCGCTCGGATCCGTGGAGGTGAAGCGGCCACCCACCTGCACGGCGGCCAGCCGCGGATCGACGATAACCAGCTTTCGCGTGAGGTAGCGGTTATACTCCTCGACAGCGGCCGACAGCGGCTCGTTCTCGAACGCCACCTCGCCGCGCCCCCAGGCCTCGATGGCCTGCAGCTCGGGTAGGGCGGTGGGTCGGGTCAGCGCGCCTGTCGCCGTCAGGGTCAGGCTATGCGCCCGCTCCGCCGCGACGGACGCCGAAATGGCTTGGCCGCTTAGCACCGTCACATCAGTGATAGGGCCGCGCATCCGGGCGTTGTAGCGACCGCCCGGGGCCAGCCGCGCGGTCTCGGCGGCGCGTAGCAGGAAGGGCCGCCCAGCGGGGATCAAGCCCACTTCGCCGCGCTTGAGCCAGAGCTCGACGCCGTCGCGGCGTTCGCGCCACTGCACCTCGGTGTCGGTATTCAGTGTTATGATCGCGCCGTCGGCTAGCCGTCGGTCGAGCTGCTGGCCCACATCGGTGACCATACGCTGCCGGGCCCGGGCCCGGGTGGCGATCCCGCCGCCCAGCACCACGATCGCGCCGACGCTCGCCGCTTCCAGGAACCGCCGGCGGGAGATCTGGTGTCGCGGCGGGGCAGCGGGCGCGGACAAGGCCCGCCCGGCCCGGCTCAAATCCGACCAAACAGCCGCGACCTTGGCGAAGGCCACTGCATGGCGGGGATCGGCGCTCCGCCACCGTTCGAACTCGACTTGGTCCGCCAGACCGGTATCCAGGCGCGCCAGCCAAGCGGCCGCCTGGACGGCAACGGACTCCGGGCTGTCATCCGACGAAGGCGAGGATGGAGAATCGGGCACTGGCGGGTCTCGGTGGAGATTTCACCCTAGAGACGCGCGAACCGCGACGCACCTCCACTTTGCGTCGCCTGCAACATCAATCGCCCCGCGCCCGCCGGTTCCCTTTCCTCGCCGGCCGCAGCGGCGGAACCATCGCCGATGCCTGGATTTCGGCATCCATAGCCTGGACTAGAAGGTGCATGCCGCGCGCCAGTCGCTTTTCCAGGGTGGACAGGCTGAGCCCCAGCGTTCGGGCGATCTCCTGTGGCGACCTCTCCTCGAAGCGGCGCATGATCACGATCTGGCGGCAGCTGTCCGGCAATCGCTCGACCGCCTTCAGCAGGCGGCGCAGCTGCTCGCGGTCGATGGTCTGGTGCTGGGCGTCGGGCGTCTCGTCGGTTAGATCCGCCGCGTCCAGGCCGGCCATCTGACGGATGCTGACGACCCGGGCGCGCCGCAGTCGCTGGATGGCGAGGTTGCGGATCATGGTCAGGGCATAGGCGCGGGGATTGGCCAGGCCGCGCCAAGTTTCTTGACCGAACAGCTTGGCATAGACGTCCTGGACGAGATCGGCCGCGTCGTCGGCGTTAACGCAGAAACGCCGCGCATGGGCCAAAAAGACGGGCTCGTGCGGCAACACCTGCTCGATAAACCATCGGTCGAGGTCGCGCAGATAAGACATGGAGGTGATCCCGGCGATGTTCCGCCGGACTTAGGCGGCGCCTATGTCAGCCGTGTGAAAGGCAACCAAACTCGGCAGCAAGTGGGCAGGCCAATCGCCCTGACCGTACTGGCGAAGGACACCAGAGCGCCACAAGCAGACTCTCCTACCGGTCCAGAAACGATGGGGTGGACGCCCCCTGACGGCATCGATGTGCCAAAGTGGAGG
>CAYRTE010000006.1:0-139272 GCA_964427205.1 uncultured Caulobacter sp. | reverse complement strand
CGCCGATGTGGGCCTGGGCGAGGAGCTTCGCACCGGGGCCGCCACCGAGAACGGCAAGGAGGTGGTGCTGGGCACCGTCTTCATGCTGGTGGGCGAGAACAGTCGCACTGTCGCCCGCGCGGCGGCCGAGCGCCTGGAGCAGGCCGCCAAGGCTCTGCCGGCCGGCGTCGTCGCCGAAGCCGTCTATGACCGCACCGAGCTGGTGGATCGCGCCATCCGCACGGTCGAGACGAACCTGCTCGAAGGCGCGCTGCTGGTGATCGTCGTACTGTTCCTGCTGCTGGGCAATATCCGGGCGGCGCTGATCACGGCGGCCATCATCCCGTTCTCGATGCTGCTGACCATCACGGGCATGGTCCAGAGCCGGGTGTCGGGTAATCTGATGAGCCTGGGCGCGCTGGACTTTGGCCTGATCGTCGACGGCGCGGTGATCATCGTCGAGAACTGCCTGCGCCGGTTTGGCGAGGCGCAGCATCGTCTGGGGCGTCTGCTCAGCAAGGACGAGCGCTTCGCCCTGACGGCCAGCGCGACCAGCGAGGTGATCAAGCCGTCGCTGTTTGGCGTGCTGATCATCACCCTGGTCTATGTGCCGATCTTCGCCCTGACCGGCGTTGAGGGGAAGATGTTCCACCCGATGGCCATCACCGTGGTCATCGCCCTGACCGCCGCCCTGGTGCTGTCGCTGACCTTCGTCCCCGCCGCCGTGGCGCTCTTTGTCACCGGCAAGGTCGAGGAAAAGGAGAGCGCGTTCATGCGCGGCGCCCGCCGGCTGTATGAGCCCGCGCTGGCGCTGGCGCTTCGGCTTCGGGTGGCGTTCGTGGCCGGCGCCGCGGCCCTGGTGGTGATCGCCGGTTTCGCGGCCAGTCGGATGGGTTCGGAGTTCGTGCCCAATCTCGACGAGGGCGACATCGCCATGCACGCCCTGCGTATTCCGGGCACCAGCCTGTCGCAGGCCATTCTGATGCAAACGGCCCTGGAGGCGCGGATCAAGTCGTTGCCGGAGGTCGAGCGGGTGGTAGCCAAGATCGGCACCGCCGAGGTCGCCACCGATCCCATGCCGCCCTCGGTCGCCGACACCTTCATCATGCTGAAGGACCGCAAGGACTGGCCCGATCCCCGCAAGCCCCGCGCCCAGCTCGTGGCCGAACTTCAGGCCGCCGTCGCCACCATTCCCGGCAACAATTACGAGTTCACCCAGCCGATCCAGATGCGGTTCAACGAATTGCTGTCGGGCGTTCGCGCCGACGTCGCCGTCAAGGTTTTCGGCGATGATCTCGACCAGTTGCTGGCCATCGGCGAAAGCGTCGGGGCCGTGGTCGAGGGTATCGAAGGCGCCCAGGACGTGGGCGTCGAGCAGGTGACCGGTCTGCCGGTATTGCAGATCACGCCCGACCGCGCCGCCCTGGCGCGGCTGGGGCTGAATGTGCAGGACTTGCAGGAGGTGGTCGCCACCTCGATCGGCGGCGCGGTCGTGGGTCAGGTGTTCGAGGGCGATCGACGCTTCGACGTCGTCGTCCGCCTGCCCGAGGCGATCCGCAGCAATGTCGACGGCGTGGGCCGGCTTCGCGTTCCGCTGCCGGCGGCGCCGGACGGGTCGCGCGGCTTCGTACCGCTCCAGGACGTGGCCAAGGTCGAGACGGTGATCGGCCCCAACCAGATCAGCCGCGAGGATGGCAAGCGCCGGGTCGTGGTCACCGCCAATGTGCGGGGCCGAGACCTTGGCTCCTTCATCACCGAGGTCCAGGAGAAGGTGGGCGCCGAGGTCGAAATCCCGACCGGCTATTGGGTCAGCTATGGCGGCACCTTCGAGCAACTGATCTCGGCGGCCAAACGGCTCCAGCTCGTCGTGCCGGCCGCGCTGCTGCTGATCTTCGGACTGCTGTTCGCACTCTTCCGATCGGTGAAGGATGCCGCCATCGTCTTCTCCGGCGTGCCCCTGGCCCTGACCGGCGGGGTGGCGGCCCTGATGCTGCGAGGGTTACCGCTGTCGATCTCGGCGGGCATCGGTTTCATCGCCTTGTCGGGCGTGGCCGTGCTGAACGGCGTGGTCATGGTCAGCTTCATCCGTAGCCTGCTGGCCGAAGGCCGGTCGATGGACGAGGCGATCTCCGAGGGCGCGCTGAGCCGGCTGCGGCCTGTGCTGATGACGGCGCTCGTCGCAAGCCTGGGCTTCGTCCCCATGGCCTTCAATGTCGGAGCCGGAGCCGAGGTGCAGCGACCGCTGGCGACGGTGGTGATCGGCGGGATCATTTCATCGACCCTGCTGACCCTGCTGGTCCTGCCCACCCTCTACCGACTTGCAAATGGCTCGCAACTAGGCAAGAGGAATGGCCCCGCACTGAAGGAGCAGGTCGCATGATGGCCCAGATCATCCCCTGGCGGCCAACGCCTCATGCCCTGCGACGCTTCGGCGATGGCGCGCTGCTGGTGGGTCTGGCGTTGCTGTTGCTGCTGCTACAAGGCGCGGCGGACATGGCGCTGGCCCATGGCGTCCAGGGCAAGGACGCTACCTTCGTGGCCGAGAACAGCGGTCCCCAACCGATCGCCTTCCTCTACCTCGGCGCCAAGCACATGGTCACCGGCTACGACCATCTGCTGTTCCTGCTGGGCGTGATCTTCTTCCTCTACCGCCTCAAGGACGTGGCGCTGTACGTCACCCTGTTCAGCATCGGCCACAGCATCACGCTGCTGGCCGGCGTGCTGGGCAAGATCAACGTCAATCCGTTCCTGGTGGACGCCGTGATCGGACTTTCGGTGGCCTACAAGGCCTTCGACAATCTGGGCGGCTTCAAGACGGTGTTCGGCGTCCAGCCCGACACCCGCCTGGCCGTCCTGGGCTTTGGCCTGATCCACGGCTTTGGCCTGGCCACCAAGCTGCAAGCCCTGGAGCTGTCGCCCGACGGTCTGCTGATCAACATGATCGCCTTCAACATCGGCGTGGAGCTGGGTCAACTGATCGCTCTGGCCGTGATCCTGGGGGCCATCATCTGGTGGCGCGCCAGGGCCAGTTTCAACAAGCAGGCCATCGCCGCCAATGGCGCGCTGATGGTCGCCGGCTTCCTGCTGGTCGCCTACCAGCTGGCCGGCTACGTCCTCGAAGGGAGAGCCTAGGATGGTTCAGGAAGCAACAATCGCACCGCCGGATCGCAAGCGCCTGGCGATCATCGTCGTCAGCGCGGCGGCCATCGCGGCGGTTCTGTTCGTCGGCTTCGTCCTGCCGGCCGAGTTCGGCAAGGACCCGCTCGGCGTCGGCAAGCTGACAGGCTTGTCGAAGCTGGCCGCGCCAAAGGAGGAGGTCGTCACCACGGCGCCCACCGACCAGACAGTGGCGCGCTACACGATCACGCCCTATCGCTCCGACGTCATCGACATTCCGCTCAATACCATGGACGCCGGCCAGGGCGGCGAGGAGTTGGAATACAAGGTCCGCATGAAGACCGGCGACAGCCTGGTCTACAGCTGGAGCGTCGAGGGGGTCGGCAATCCCGAGGAGTTCTACTCCGACTTCCACAGCGAAAGCCCGCCAACCACCAAGGTCAAGGTGATCGAATACCGCCAGGCCACCGGCACGTCGTCCAGCGGCTCGCTGGTCGCCCCGATGGACGGCATCCACGGCTGGTATCTGCAAAACCAGTCGGCCAAGCCCGTGGTCGTCAAGCTGCGGATCAGTGGCTTCTACCAACTCGTTCCGCCTGGCGAGGCGGGCAACAAGGCCAAGATCCTGCCCAAGACCCCAAGCTAAGTCCCAGCGCCCTCATTCCAGGTCCCCGAAAGGAACAACCAATGTCCAAGCCCCAGCTGCTATCCGCCGTAGTCGTCACCGCCCTTCTCATGGCCACAAGCGCCTTGGCCCACCCACGCGTCGTCACCCGTAGCCCCGAGGCCGGCGCCAAGCTGAAGACCTCGCCGAAGGAGGTGCGCGTGTTGTTCAGCGAGCAACTCCAGCTGCCCCTCAGCACCGCCAAAATCGAAGGCCCCGACGGCAAGCCCGTCGCCATCGGCCCTCTGGCGACCGACAAGGACAGCGTCAGCCTGATCATCCCGGTCAAAGCCAAGCTGAAACCCGGCGCCTACACGGTCTCGTGGGAGATCGTCTCGGAGGACCACGACATGCCGGGGCGTTATCGGTTTGAGGTGAAGCCGTAACCGCTTTTACCAACCAGGCGGTGGCTTAACCACCGTCTGGACCTTTATCCACGGCTCCACGCCCGTTTCAGCGAAGCAAAGACATGCGCCGGCTTCCCGCGTTCAAAAGGCGCGCTGCGGGCACCGCCGACCGACCTTTGCCAGCGTCGGTGCATTCCCTCATTTCAGGGCGTGAATCGGGGTAGGGCAGCGCCATGACGCTAGATGATCTCGACACGATGCTTGAACACCTCGTTGTAGCGGAGGCGGCGTCGGGTAATCCGGAAGATGGCCCCGGCCTGATCACCCTTTCGGCGACGAGTCGCGGCGCCTTTGGCCTCCAGTCCGGAATGGCGTGCGCCAACATTCTGAAGGGGACCCGCTATCGGGGTGTGCGCGTGGCCGTGACCCGGGCCATGGACGACGCCGTCTTCTCGCGCCAGGAAGCTCGCGCCAGGGGCCATGACGATTTCGAGCCCTTCGAGCCGCGAACTCCGCGGACCTAATCCGTCGCGCGCCAAGCGACCAGTGGTCACGCCCGGTCTCGCCGCGGTTTCTCCCGGCCCCTTGGGCGCCCGCGCCCCCTCGCGCCGCGTCCCGACGCTGCCCGGCGCCGCCTCTTGGCAGCTCCCCTTCTGTGAAGGGGCCGCCGATACGGCGGTTCACTCCACGGGCAGGGGGCAAAGACGACGACCCATGTGGCGGCCCTCCCGCGAGCGGGGCGGGCCGCTGAAAACGCCCGTCGTATTCGCCAGGCGGCGATCCCTTGGGATCGGTCGCTGGCCTGGTCGGTCTACTTCCAGGCCCCGCGCCGGGCTTGCCGAGCTTCGGCTTCGGCGGCGGCATAGGCGCCCTTGCTGTAGCGCCGGTATTCCGTGGCCAGGCCCGAGCGGATCAGGGCGGCGTTGATGTCGGGCGTGGCGTCCGACCAGCAGCGGGCGACGCTGCGGCCATAGCGGTCGTGATCGACAACCCGGCAGCCGACGCGGCCCCGTGTCAGGCTGATCAGCAAGTCCCGGGCTTCATAGGCCAAGGGCTCAGCCGGCGTCTTGCCACGCTTCACCTCCGGCGCATCGACCCCGAACAGCCGGATGCGATCGGCTCCGCAGCGCAAGGTGTCGCCGTCATGGACGGTGGGCGCGGTGCAAGCGATCAGTCCAGCGGCGAGGGCGGCGAGGGCGGTCATGTCGGCGCTATAGCCTGTGTCGGCCCCGCCGCCAGCCCTCGCGCGCCGCGTTCGCTCCGCCGGATCGACGGGCGGACTGGCGGCCACGTCCAATGAAGCCCCGCCCCACCCATATGCAGAGTGAGCTTCGCACAGGCTGGAGCGGAGCCGGTGAGTCTCCACTTTGTCGTCCACCTTGGCAGCGGTCGCGTCCCAGGGTCTGCAATGGCTGTCCCCGGCAGGCGATGTTTCGACCCTTGATCGAACGGGCCGCCCGAGGGGGAAACTGTCGATTGGGATCGCCCAGGCTGTCAGCCCGCGCCGGACGCCCCTTCGGTTTAGCGTAACCCCAGTTTGCCGGCGATGGCCGACCGCGGCACGAGCTTGAAGTTCTGCTTCTTGCGCTTCGCCGCCGCGGGGCCGGCGGACGCGGCCGCGAGGAGAGCTAGCGGACGTTGGGCCGAGAGCTCTCCAGATACCGGAACAGATCGGCAACGAGGTCCTCCGGATCAGCTTTGCCCTTACCGCCCGAAGCTAAGTGTCCGGAGAGTGCGAGATCGGCGGCGCCGTGCGCGAGCGCCAGGAGCAGCGCCGTGAGACGTTCGGGCTCGCCGGGAGGCAGTTCACCGGCCTTCTGCGCGGCGATGACAGCGGCGACGAGGTTCGTGCGGGACTCCTCCGCAGCCTGGGCCAGACCGGGATTGTCCCTCGTCCAGCGGCCGAAGGTCAGTTTGAAGCGCTCCGGGTAGCGGCTCGCCCAGCGAACATAGCCGATCATCAGGTCGCGGGCCGTTGGCGAGGCGCCGGACGCCCGAGACGCCGGCGGTTGTCGCTTCAACTCGCGGCCGGCGACGGTGGCAAGCAGATCATCCTTGTCGAGGAAGTGCTTGTAGGCAGCATTGTGCGAAACGCCCGCAGCATGCCCCACGGCGCGCATGGTGACAGCCCCGGGCCCGCCGCTGTCAAGCAGCTTGGCCGCCGCCGCGATCAGGTTGTCACGCGTCGTTTCGATCATAGGCCTTCTTGCTGCGGCCAGTTGACATTGTCAACCCGGCGAGCAAGGTTGACAATGTCAACCGCGAGGCCCGTCATGTCCTATAGCAATCCCCCACCGCTCGATTTCCATGCCCGACGTCTCGAGGGGCGGGTCATTTTCGTGACAGGCGCCTCGAGCGGCATCGGCGCTGCGGCCGTCAGGTTGTTCGCCCTGGAAGGCGCTCGGGTCGTCGCGGCGGCGAGGCGGAAAGGCCGGCTGGAAATCCTTGCGGCCAGCCTGAAAGCTGAGGGCCTCACGGTCGAGGCCGTGGCTTGCGATGTCACGGACGAGGACTCCGTGAAGGCCGCGATCGACTTCAGTGTGAAGACCTTCGGCCGGCTGGACGGGGCGTTCAATAACGCTGGCGTGGGAGGTGGGCGAGCGCCACTTCACGAGGCAGACGCCTCTGCCTTCGACCGGGTGCTCGAGGTAAACCTGAAGGGCGTCTTCCACTGCCTCAAACATGAGATCGCAGCGATGCTGGACTCCGGCGGTGGCTCCATCGTCAATACCTCCTCCATCGGCGGGCTTGTCGGCGCCCCGGAAAATAGCATCTACGCGGCCAGTAAGTGGGGGCTTGCGGGGCTTACGAAGTGCGCAGCGCTGGACTATGCGCGTCGCGGCGTCAGGGTGAACGCCATCGCGCCGGGGCCGACCCGTTCGGAAATGTTCGACCATTGGATGTCGAATGACGACGCGCGCGCAGCGATGGCGAACGCCTTTCCGATGAACTACATCGCAGAGCCGGATGACATGGCCCGCGCCGCCCTGTTCCTTCTCTCCGATGAAGCCCGTTGGACCACGGGCGCCATCTTGCCGTGCGAAGGCGGCGCGAGCGCCGGCTGAAATTGGTGGCTAAGGTTCACGATGGGGCGGGGCTGTGTAAAAACGTCGGAGCAGCATTTTTCCTTAGAATATTTTTGCGCCGCGCGAGTTCTCGCAGCACGAGCGACTCGGGCATGGGGCGAAATTCACCTTCTAGCGGAAGGAAATGCCCGAAAATTGTTTCAGGGCCGGCGTTTTTGCACAGCCTCGGTCGATCTTCCCTGTCACCCAACCAGATCAATGAACCCTGCGTGCGAGTGGGCCACGGCCGTTGCGCAATGTCCGGAATCTGGAGGTGCGCCAAGGTCCGTTCATGGCGCACCGTAGCCGCACCGTCACCGCCTGTTGCGTGGAGGGTTCTCGGCCAACTGCGTCAAAGCCTGCGACAAACGGGCCCGTCGACCGCGCGTAACTCTCAGGACTTGGCCATCGGCCATGGTGACCTCGGCGTCCCCGTTCGACAACGCGCCAAGTGTCCGTACGCCCGCCACCGCGACGATTGTCCGTCGATGGATACGCACGAAGCAGTCCGGGTCGAGGCCCCCCTCTAAATCTCCCAAAGTCCGGCGCACCAGATGGGTGACGCCGCCCGCGCGGATAGCCTGGTAGTTGCCCTGGCTCTCGATCCATTCAATATCGCGGGGGTCTATCACGAGGGTCCGTCCGCGCTCGCTGAACACGAGGCGCCCGCCCTTCGCTCGTTCTTGCCGGACCAGCAGCACGAAGCCCAAGAACAACGACAAGCCGAACACGAGCAGCACGAAGTTGGCCGCCAGTTCCTGCCGGACCCCGTGGAGGCTTGGCAGGGCGCGACCGTCCAGGAGCCAAGCTTCCAGCAGACACGAGATGACGATCAGCCCGAAGGACAGGGCCAGCACGCCCACGCATCGCGCGCGATTGCCCGCGCGAGCGAGGGCCAGCACAGAGGGCGTCGCGGCCGCGCCCAGAGCGCCGGCGGCCAGTAGGCGTATGACCTCGCGCAGCAAAGGCGGCGGGGTGCTGGCGGCGGCGAGGTTGCCGGGCTCGAGCGCGCAGACCAGCGCCAGCCAATAGAGGAAGCCCACGGCCAGCCAGCCGGGGCCGGACAGGCGGTCGAAGCGTGGAAGCGAGAGCGACGAAGCCATGCCGTCATTTGCCCGGTCTGGTCGCCGTCGTCCACGGCCCTTTCGGCGGAGTGACGAGCCGAGGTCTCGGCGGGACGAGCCGGTCTTATCGATTGGCGCGCAAGACGCGACGCTAGAGCCTTGTTCCCCGGGGAGGCGAAGCGATGCGTAGGATTGGGCTGGCGGCGGTGTTCTGGGTGTGGGCGAGTCTGGTGCACGCGTCGCCGGTGGCGCGGCTGGACATGGGCTGGATCGAGGGTGCCGAGACCGGCGGCGTTCGCGCCTTCCTCGGCCTACCCTACGCCCAGCCTCCGGTCGGCGATCTGCGCTGGCGAGCGCCGCGTCCCGCGTCGCCGTGGCCGGGCGTGCGGCCGGCGACCGCGTTTGCCCCGGCCTGTCCGCAGCGCGGCGTCTCCATGCCGGGGGAGCCGCCGCCGGCGACGCGCGAGGACTGCCTCTATTTGAACGTCTGGGCGCCCGCCAGGTCCGCCGCTCGCCTGCCGGTCATCGTCTGGATCCACGGCGGCGGCTGGACCAATGGCGCGACGTCGCTGCCGCTCTATTCCGGCGACACCCTGGCCGCGCGCGGCGCCGTGGTGGTGTCGATCGCCTATCGCCTGGGCGCGCTGGGCTTTATGGCCCATCCGGCGCTGAGCGCGGAGGATGGCGGATCGTCCGGTGACTACGGCCTGATGGACCAGGTGGCGGCGCTGCGCTGGGTCCAACGCAACATCGCCGCGTTTGGCGGCGATCCCGGCAACGTGACGATCGCAGGGCAGTCAGCGGGCGCGATGTCCGTCAGCCTACTGCTGGCTTCGCCGGAGGCCACGGGCCTGTTCCACCGCGCCCTTGCCCAGAGTGGCGGTCTATTCGAGCCCATCGCGCTCGCCCCCAGCTATCAGTTGGCCAACGCCGAGCGCGACGGAGCGGCCTTCGCCGACGAGCTCGGCGCGACGACGACGGCGCAGTTGCGGGCCCTTCCGGTCGAGGCCCTGACCGCACCGGGCGCGGCGCGCCTCGGCCATCCGGTGATTGGCGCGCGGGTCCTGCCGCTGGCGCCCTGGGACGCCTATGCGGCCGGCCGCTTGAGCCGCGTTCCGCTGCTGATAGGCTACAACGCCGAGGAGGCGAGGTCGCTGACCGACCTGTCGTCCATCCGCGCGGCAAGCTTCCATGCCGATCTGGCCAACACGTTCGGCGCTCTGCCACCGGCGCTGCTGGCCGGCTATCCCTTCACCGACGATACGAGCGCCCAGGCTGCACGCGGCGCGTTCGAGCGCGACCTGCGCTTCGGCTGGGACATGTGGGCCTGGGCTCGGCTGCAGGGCCGCGCGGGGGCGCCGGTGTATCTCTACCGCTTCTCACGCCGGCCGCCGTTCCCCGAGAACTCCGTTCGGGCGGGCTGGGGCGCATCGCACTTCGCCGAACTTTGGTACATGTTCGGTCAGCTCGATCAGGAGCGCTGGACCTGGACTGAGATCGACCGGCGGCTGTCGGCGACCATGGTCGATCAATGGGTCGCTTTCGCCCGCACCGGCGACCCGAACGGCGACGGCCGCCCCGCCTGGCCGCTGTTTGATGAGGCCGATCCGCGCTTGCTGGAGCTAGGCGACACGATCGAGGCCAAGCCCTTCGTTCCAGGCGGGCTCACCAGTCTCGACGCGGTCTACAACGCCGTTCGCCAGCAACCGAAATAGTGGGCCGCTCATCGCCTCCGGCGCCGGTGATCTTGGGTCCAGTTTCTGGAGGCGAGCCAAGTTCTGCTCATGCTCGGTCAGGGCAGGGATGCTGTGGGACTTGTCGGCTGGCGTGGGGCGCCCGTCTGGGGCGCCCGTCCGGGGGCGCGCGGCGAGGGGGTCTTCCGGAGTGGGCCTTTTGGCGTCTCGGTAGCCCGAGGTTCTCGACTCTGTGACTCATCCCTCCCGCCAACGCGTTAGCCTCTTTGGCCTACCTTCGACCGGTTACGTGGAGGAATACCCCGACATGACACGCCCGATGATGCCCGCATCATCGCCCTGGCCGCGCGCAGATATCCACCGCACCTCGTCTTGAACCCTGATCCGAAAGTCGATCTCCTCGGCGCCGACGGTCCCACGCGTCGCCGAGAATGCAGCTCCCACCCGATCACGATCCGCGAGGTGAGTGTGCGCTGATAGATCCTCGAAACTCACCGCCGTTGTCACCGGCGCGCCCCAAAAGGCTGTAGCCAAGCGCGTTCATGATCAATTGATCGGTGTCGAGGTTCCACGACCACCGCGCAACGCCAGCCGCTTCGACCGCCGGCGAAGTTGCTCAGTGTTCCAGATTCCAGGTGCGGATTCTGACAGGGTAAGGACGATGTCTCAACGGGATTGGGAGGCAACGATGCTGATCACGGTGAGGCATTTTGCGGTTTGGATATCGCATGTGCTTGACGGGGATGGCGCGCAAACAGCGTCACTCTGGCGCCTGGAGCGCAACGCGGCGCCGCGCGGCTGCAGGATCGAGCCCAGCCAGGGAACAACGCCCACTGCCAACCCTTAGGTTGGCATGACTGATCTGCCCCAGTCGGTCGTCCTTGTCGTCGAGGACGAGCCCTTGATCAGAATGCTCGCGGCCGCGGCGTTCGTAGACGCTGGCTTTCTTGTCCTAGAGGCCGATTGCGCCGCTGAAGCGCTCCTGGTCAACGCCAACAACGCCGGCATCCAAGTGTTGTTTACCGACGTCAACATGCCCGGCGAATTGAACGGCATCGACCTAGCCGAACACCTCAAGAGGCTCACGCCCAAGCTTCACCTGATCATCACGTCGGCGCTGCCGGTTCTAAGGCCGGTCGGGCATCTTCCTGCGCTGTTTGTGTCCAAGCCCTACAATGCCGCCGAGGTTTGCAACGCGGCGCGGGGCCTCTTGGCCCCTTAGCGGCGCGGAGATCGAGGCCGAAGTTGTGCAGCGGCGTGGAAGAAGGACCCCCTTGGCGGGGTGATAGGCGCCTAACCCTCTGCGGCTGGCGGGCTCTGATCGAGAATGGAGAGTGCGCAGACTAGGCCTTCCGGCAGGTAGTCGAAGGACGCTGAACCGCCCAGCTCACCCTTCAGGCTGGTGGCGATAAGGCGCGATCCGAAACCCGTTCGGGTCGGAGGCGCGGGCGCGGGGCCGCCAGTCTCCCGCCAAATGATCTCGATGCGCCCTCCACTACGCGTCCAAGAGACCTCCACCCGTCCGTCATCTGAGGACAGAGCGCCGTATTTGGACGCGTTGGTGGCCAGCTCGTGAAAGATCATCGCCAACGACAGCGCCGGATTGGGCGCCAGGGCAACCGGCGGCCCGGCCAGAACAGCCTGCGCGCCATAGGGCACGAGCGTCTCTTCCAGCACCTCATGCAGTTCAGCGCCTTCCCAGATGCGCCGGGTAAGCAGATCGTGGGCCTGGGCCAAGGCGTGAAGGCGATCATTGAACGCTATCAGGCTCTCAGCGCTCGGCTCTCGCAGACTGTGACGCGCGAGCGACTGGACAATGACCAGCGTGTTTTTGACCCGATGATTGAGCTCATTGATCATCAGGTCCTGACGTTCCGCGGCCAGACGGGCCTCACGGTCGCGCTGCCGAAGCGTGTCTGACGCGGCCTGCAGGGAGCGCTGCACCTCGACGGTCTCGCTGAGTTTGGCGTCGTGCGCTTCCAGCGGCAGGCCCGACGCCAGTCGCCGCGCTTCGACCACAAGGGCCCTGACCTCTCGGGAGATCGGTCGAGCAAACATCGTCGCCGACCAGGCGCCGAGCGCGATCATCGTCAAGGCCCCGCCAGCCACCGCCAGGATGGCCATCCAAGTTGCCGTCGCCAACTCGCGGCGCGGCACGCCAACGATGACCGTCCATCCCGAGACCGGCGAGCGACTGAACGCTGAGAGCGTCTTGACCCCATCCAGAGTTTGCGTGCGAACCACGCCTTCGTCGCCCGCCGCCATCGCCGTCTGCATGTCGGCGCTCGCCTTGCGGCCCAGCATCCTGCCCTGGTCACGGGAGCGCGCCACCAGCACGGCATTGCGATCGACGATGGCGCCGGTCCAGGTCGCGGGGAGATTTTGGCTTGAAAGGAGGGTCGAAAACGCAGCGGGCCGCTGGATGTAGGCCAGAGCGTGCAGTTTCCCGCGCACCAGCACAGGCTTGTCAATGGCAATGATCGGGCCCCCTGCCGCATGGCCAGCCGCGAGATTTGAGACCGAGGTGCGCCCCTCGCGGACGACCGCCCAGCGTTCGGCGGGCAATCTGGCCGGTGGTGGTCGAGCCCCAGGCTCCAAGAGGGTATTGATCCTCTGACCGTTCTCGTCGATCAACACGATCCAACTGGCGGCGCCCGCCGTCGCGCGTCGGGCCTGCTGTTCGAAAGCTGTCAGATCACCCGCGGCCAAGGCCGGAGAGACGGCAAGGCCCTGCAGCACGCTTTGGCCCTGGCCGATCTGACGGTCTGTCGCCAGCGCCAAGGCCTTGGTCATCGCCACCAGCTGGCTGGAAAACCTTCTCTGGCTTTCGATATACTGGCCCGCGGCCAAAGCCGCGATCAGCAGGGTGGCTGGAACCGCCAGCGCCAAGGCCATCGCAATCAACCGGTGTGCGACGGTGGGGGGCTTAGGCTCTGCCGTGATGGACGGCGGGACGCTCAACTCTCTCAGCACATGATCCGCCACATCCGATGACCCTTTCGACAAGGCTGGAGAGGACCGGCCTCTGGGTCAAGTCCAGCCCTACACACGCGGTGGGTCTATCACCGCCAAAGCTTTCAGGGCGCGCCGCCCGTCGCGTCATATTTTATGCGGTGAAGCTTACTACTGTGCGCGCCATCAGCTTCTCTCGCGTCTTGAATGATCAAATGCTTCGCCAATGCGTTAGCCACTGTCATGGACAGGCTTGATCAACACGATACGGAATTGGCGCAGTTGATTGTCGACAATGCGGTCGACTACGCCATCTTCACCATGGACCCAGAAGGCCAGATCACGCGCTGGGGCCGTGGAGCGGAAAAGATCCTCGGCTACAGCCGCGCCGAAGCCATCGGCATGAATTTCGCGGCTCTGTTTGGTCGATCCGACCGCGAAGCGGGCATGTCCGTCGCCGAATTGAAGACCGCAATGGATAAGGGGCGCGCCGAGGATACGCGCTGGCATGTGCGCAAGTCGGGTGAGCGGTTCTGGGCCAACGGCCTGACCATGCTCGTCAACGCCCCAGGCTCGACCGCTTTGTTGAAAATCATGCGGGATGAAACGCCGGCCAAGCTCGCGGAGAACCAGCGCATCCTCCTGCTCAACGAACTCAATCACCGGATCAAGAACACCCTGACGATTGTGCAGTCGATCGCCGAACAGACCTTACGGGCGGGCGGCGATGCGACGGCCACGCGGCGCAGCCTGATCGACCGGATCATTGCACTGTCGAAGGCCCACAACGTCCTGGTTGAACAAAACTGGGCGGGCGCTGATCTCTCGACCCTTGTGGGCCAGGCCGTGGCTCCACATGATCCGACAAGCGAGAGGGTGACCCTGGACGGTCCAGAGGTTCGACTAAGCCCATCTCAGGCGGTGTCCATGTCACTGATTATTCATGAACTGGGCGCCAACGCCGTCAAGTACGGCGCTCTGTCCTCGCCGGCGGGGAAGGTGACCATCTCCTGGAACCTTGCCCAGAACGGCCTGGGCGCCAGAAGCATGACGTTCCTATGGCAGGAAACCGGCGGCCCGGCAGTTCAGGCCCCGGAGCAACGCGGATTTGGCAGTCGCATGATTGCCAGAGCCATGACGGACAATGGGTCTGGCGAGGCCCACCTGGAGTTTCCAGCTGAGGGCGTGCGCTGCGTGCTGGTCATGCCACTTTCGGTCGACGGGGAAGAATACAGTACAATGCAGGTCGGCTCGCAGTCGGAGCCGCCACCGAACTAGTCCTGTCCGGCCCCGAAAGGCTCCAGCCTCGCTGGCGACCTGTCTCTGGAAGAGCGCGATCTTATCAGCGGGCGCGACCATCATGAGCATCCTTGCGACGCCGCCGGTTTCATCCAAGCGCGCATCCGCCTCCACCCGGAAATCCCCGCCGACCTGGTCGCCGCCCATGAGGCGCTGCGGGCCATGGGCTGAGGGCAAATCGCCTCGCCTCGCCGTCCTCCTCGTTTGGGCAATTTTTACGCTCGCGCGCGCGCTTTGAACAACCTGCGTCGTCACCGGTGGCGAACCTTCAGGTCGGCCGGGAGTTTGGTGGAAATCCGTCCTGTTGGAGAGATGACGTGTCTGGCCCCATCAGCCCGCCGCCGGTGTCTGGAAAGGGAGATCGCGATCTCCCGGCCTATGTCAGCAATGGGGTGATCGGCTTGCGGGTGCGGTGTCAGCCCCTGCAGGCGGGCATGGCGCTGGTCAGCGGCTATGCCGGCGAGGACGCCGAACGCCGGATTGAGGGCGCGGCGGCGGCGCCCTATCCGCTGGCGGGGGATTTGGCCGTTGGGGGCGCTTGGCTCTCAGATTTGCCGCAGCAAGTTAGCGATGTTGAACAAGCCTACGATTTCGCCTCAGGCGAACTAACGAGTCGCTTCGTCTTCTCCGCCTGCGATCGCCGGATCCATTGCACGGTGCTGACCTTCGCCAGCCGGGAGGATCCCACCCTCGTCTGTCAGGAGCTGATCCTGTCGGTCGACGGAACCTGCGATTTGCAGGTCCGGGCCGGCATAGCGACGCCCGGCGCCATGGGACGCGCCCTGAGGTTCCTGCGTGACACGCCAGGCGAGGCCGAAGTCCACTGCGATGGCGTCCTGCTCTGGGAGTCGGCCGGCGGGCTGGGGCGGATCGGTCTGGCCTATGTGACGGACGGGGCAGGAGGCCTGGCCGCGGAGGCTGACGCCGTTCGACCCGCTCTGGACGCCTCCGGCCTGACCACCACCTACGCTTTTACGGCGCGCCCAGGCGCCACCTACCGCCTGCGGCAGATCACCAGCCTGATCCCCGGCGCCCTGCACAGCCGTCCCGACGAGCAGGCCGGACGCATGGCCGCCAAGGCGCGGCGCGACGGGTTCGAGGTCCTGCGCGCAGACAACCGTGCGGCCTGGGACGAGATCTGGAAGGGGCGCATTCGTCTGATCGGAGCCGAGACGCGCTGGCAGGCCTTGGCGGATGCCGCCTTCTTCTACCTGAACAGTTCGGTGCATGCCTCCTCGTGTGCGTCGACCTCGATCTTCGGTTTGGCGACCTGGCGCGACTATCACTACTATTATGGCCACGTGATGTGGGACATTGAGGCCTTCGCTGTCCCGGCTCTCGCACTGGTCCAGCCCCACGCCGCAGCGTCGCTGCTGGACTATCGTTTCCGTAACCTGGCCGCCGCGCGGGCCAACGCCAAGATAATGGGGCGGGCCGGCGCCCAGTTTCCCTGGGAGAGCTCAGCATCGTTGGGCGAGGAGGCCGCGCCCTTGCCAGGGACGGCGGCCTGGCATGAGGACCATGTCTCCCTGGATGTGGCGCGGGCCTTCGCGCTGTTTTCCGCCGTGACCGGACAGGGGGAGTTTGCGCGGGAGCAGGCCTGGCCGGTGCTATCGGCCGTCGCCGACTGGGTCGTGTCGCGCGCTCACAAGACCGAGAAGGGCTATGAAATCCGGGCCTCGATGGGTATCGCCGAGCGCAAGGCGCCGGTCGACAACGCCGCCTTCACCAACATGGCCGCCGTCGTTGTGCTGGGCGACGCCATCGATCTGGGCGAGCGCCTGGGCCGCCCCGTCAATCGCCTTTGGCGAGACGTCGCCAGAGGCATGGTCCTCCCGCGTCGTGGAAAGGTGGTCGTTTCGCACGACGGGTATCGCAAGAGCGAAGAGAAGGGCGCCACACCCGACCCGCTGATGGGCATCTGGCCCATGGGCTATAGGCTGGATCCGGACGATGAGAAGGCGACGCTAGACTTCTACCTGCAGCAGGCAGACGCCTATCTGGGCAGTCCCATGTTATCGGCGCTCTATGGCGCTTGGGCGGCGCGAACGGGAGACCGCAACCTGTCTCTGCGGCTGCTGGAGGAGGGTTACGCCAAGTTCGAGAGCGGCCGCTTTGGCCAGATCCTCGAATACCGGGCCGACCGTTTTCCAGAGCAGCCCCGCGCTGGGCCCTTCTTCGCCAATATGGGTGGCTTCCTAAGCAGCCTGATCCTGGGTTTCCCCCGTCTTGAGCCAGACGAGAGCGATCCAGCGGATTGGTCGACGGCGCCCGTCGTCCTACCCCGGGGATGGCGCGCCATCGAGATCGACCGGCTGTGGGTGCGGGGGCGGGCGATGCAGTTGATCGCCGAACACGGCCAGCCGGCGCGTCTGATTGCAATTGAGGAACCCGAGCCATGAAACGCTATGCCTATGCCTGGCTCACAGGCCTGTTCTTCTTGGTTTCGATCATCGGCCATTGGGTGTTTGGCTGGCTTGCGTTTGTCGATGAGCAGCAAGCGCTGCATCAGACACCCAGCCTTGCGCCCTATCTGGTCGAGATGGGACGCGACACCTTCGAAAACTGGCAGTCGGAATTCCTGCAGCTGATCTGGCAGGTCGTGGGCCTGGCCTATTTTCTCTATGTCGGCTCACCGTCGTCCAAGGAGAACGATGACCGCACCGAGGCCAAGCTTGACGCCTTGATCCGCTTGCAGGCCGGAAAGAAGGCCGAGGACATCATCGCCGAGATTGATCGACGCTACCTGCGAACGGGCGGTCATCCCAAGCCGCATGGTCATGGCGCCAGCGCCGTCGTTGCGGGTCACGAGTGAAGGCGAACCCTATCAAAGGATAGACATAGGGAATGAGCCTTGAATTCTCAGGCTTTGCTGTAGGAACGGCTTTTCGCGGCGATGGTTAAGGCGGGCAGGAGGATCTTCTCATGTCCGATCAAACCCTCGCGCGGACCCTGGAAAGCGACGCCCCGCTGACCGCCGCCGTTCACCAGCGCGATATCGCCCACGAGGTCGCCGAAGAGCGCGGTTGGCGTCAGGCCGCTTTGGTCGGTCGCACGGTCACGATCAACCGACCCCGCGCCGAGCTCTACGCCTTCTGGCGCGACTTCCGGAACCTTGGCCTCTTCATGGAGAACGTCGAGAGCGTCACGCCTCGGGATGACCGGCGCTCGCACTGGGTGGTCAAGGCCCCGGGGGGCAAAGCCGTCGAGTGGGATAGCCTCCTGACCGAGGACATCGAGAACGAGGTCCTGGCCTGGGAGTCGGCGCAGGGCGCCGATATCAGGAACGCTGGCCGCATCGAGTTCAAGGACGGCCCGCCGGGGCGCGGAACCGAAGTCACAGCCACCCTTGTCTACGAGCCGCCTGGCGGGGATCTGGGCAAGCTGATCGCCAAGCTCTTCCAGAAGGAGCCGAAGATCCAGGCGCGCCGCGAGCTGCGCCGCTTCAAGCAACTGATGGAAACCGGTGAGATCTCCACCGCCAAAGGCCCCGACGCCGCGCCGCAAGGCTGAAGCCCAAACCTTTTTGATACGGAGACGCCCATGCGCGCCCTGACCTGGCACGGCAAGCACGACGTCCGCATGGACACCGTGCCCGATCCCAAGATCGTCAATCCTCGCGATGCGATCATCAAGATCACCTCGACCGCCATCTGCGGCTCGGACCTGCATCTTTACGACAGCATGATCCCCTCGATGGAGAAGGGCGACATCCTGGGCCACGAATTCATGGGCGAGGTCGTCGAGACCGGTCCCGGCTCGACCCTCCAGAAAGGGCAGCGGGTCGTGGTGCCTTTCGTGATCGCCTGCGGCAAGTGCTTCCACTGCGAAAAGCAGCAGTTCTCGGGCTGTGAGAATTCCAATCCGGCCGAGACCCAGGATCTGGGCGAGATCGCCTATGGTGTCCCGATGACCGGACTGTTTGGCTATTCGCACCTGACCGGCGGCTACGCCGGCGGCCAGGCCGAATATGTCCGCGTGCCCTACAGCGACATCGGGCCGATCATCATTCCGGACGGTCTGGAGGACGACAAGGTGCTGTTCCTGTCCGATATCCTGCCCACCGGCTGGATGGCGGCCGAGAACTGCCAGATCGAGCCCGGCGACACCGTCGCCGTCTGGGGCTGCGGGCCTGTGGGACTGTTCTCGATCCAGAGCGCGCTGATCCAGGGCGCGCACAAGGTCATCGCCATCGACCACCATCCCCACCGGCTGGAACTCGCCGCATCGATGGGCGCGCAGGTCATCAACTATCATGACGTCAAGGTGCGAGAGGCTCTGATGTCCATGACCGGCGGCATCGGCCCGGACGCCTGCATCGACGCCGTTGGCATGGAGAGCCATGGCTTCTCGATCGACAACGTCATCGACGCGGTCAAGGTCGCCACCCGCCTGGGCACCGACCGCGCTCACGTTCTGCGCGAGGTGCTGATGGCCTGCCGCACCGGTGGCCGCGTCTCGATCCCCGGCGTCTATGGCGGCATGGGCGACAAAATCCCGATCGGGGCGCTGATGGAAAAGGGCCTGCAGATCCGCACGGGCCAGACCCACGTCCAGAAATATCTGCGGCCGCTGCTGGATCTGATCGGCGAGGGGGTCATCGACACCACCTTCCTGATCAGCCACCGCCTGCCGCTGGAAAGCGCGCCCGAGGGCTACAAGTTGTTCAAGGAAAACCAGAACGAGGTCACCAAGGTCGTTCTCAAGCCCGATTGGCAGAAGGCGGCCGCGTGATGATCGAAGAGATCCGCCCCTTGGCCGTGGTCACCGGCGCTTCGTCGGGCATCGGCTATGAACTCGCCCGTCTCGCGGCCGAAGACGGCCATGATCTGATCATCGCCGCCGACGAGCCCTCGATTGTCGAGGCCAAGGCGGGGCTGGAGCAACACGGCGCTCGCGTTGAGGCCGTGCAGGTCGATCTGTCGACAACCGCCGGCGTTGATACGCTCATGGGCCTGATCGGTGATCGGCAGGTTGACGCCCTGATGGCCAATGCCGGCCGGGGATTGGGGCATGGCTTCCTCGATCAGGCGTGGGATGAAGCACGCCTGGTCATCGACACCAACATCACCGGCACGGTCTATTTGATCCAGAAGGTCGCGCGCGATATGCGCATCCGCGATCGCGGCAAGATTCTGATCACCGGCTCGATCGCCGGCCTGATGCCAGGCTCGTTCCAGGCCGTCTACAACGGCACCAAGGCCTTCATGGACAGTTTCGCCTGGGCCTTGCGCAACGAGTTGAAGGAGACCGCCGTCTCGGTCACTTGCCTGATGCCTGGGCCGACCGACACCGAGTTTTTCCAACGGGCCGACATGCTCGACACCAAGGTCGGGGTTGATCCGAAGAAGGCCGATCCCGCCGATGTGGCCCTGGCCGGCTATCGGGCCATGCAGAAGGGGGAAGGCGACGTGGTCGCCGGCTTCAAGAACAAGCTTCAGGCGGCCATGGCGGCCGTGACCCCCCAGGCCGTCTTGGCCGAACAGCATCGCAAACTGGCCGAGCCTGGATCAGGAAAAAGCTGATGGCTTCGCCGCACAGATCTTCGCTGGGGGATGATGCTGGCCTGGAGCCTCCGCCGCTGGCAGCAAATTCTACGGGCGAGCCGCCTAAGCGAGAGATTCCACCGCGCACTCCGAGCAAGGCCGAGCCTGGCAAGGCCCAGGCGCACTGACGTCCATGGCCGAAGCGCTAGATCCGATCTTGACGCCAAAGCTCGACGCGCTGACTCGGCGCGTCCTGGAAACAGCTTGCGACAAGGGCCTGACACTCGGCACCGCGGAGAGTTGCACGGGCGGCCTGATCGCCTCACTCCTCACTGACGTACCAGGATGTTCACACGCTTTCGAATGCGGCTTTGTGGTCTATTCCGAAGCGGCCAAGCATCAGTTGCTCGGCGTTCCGTCTGATCTGATGCCGGGCGGCGGGGCGGTTTCCCAAGCGGTCGTGCTGGCCATGGCCCACGGCGCGCTTGAACGGTGCAACGCCGATATCGTTCTGGCCTTGACCGGCTGGGCCGAGGACATGGGTGACCCCGAAAAGCCTGGGGGGTGGTGCATTTCGCTTGCGCGCGGCGACACAGAGCAACTGACCACCGCCAGGTCGAGCTCGGGATCATCGGGCGTCAAGACTTCCGCATGGCTTGCCTAGAGATCGCCTTGGAAATGATGGCGGCCGCGCTCGCACGTTAGGCCGCCCAGGACCGCCGCTATCTCGGTGTCCGAGAAGGGGCCTGGGCCAAGGGGCCGCCAAGAGCCGTGGGTTGGCCGGCTTAGCCGCAGGTCAGGGGGGGCGACGAGCTGCGCCTTCAGGCGTCTGGCGACCCGCACCGCCGGGGTTGTTCCCCGCCCAAGCGCTTGGCGGCTTCTCCGGGGGAAATTGTCGCCACGCGCCGGTCGTCATCGAACAGCTCAGCCCGAACGGCTCGACCATGCTCGAACAGAATTCGGCTCGACTGTGTCATGGCCTCGTGAAGCGTCGTGCTTGGAAGAGCTTCCATGTGCGGCGCCGTCGACCCTTCGGAGTAGACGTAACAAAAATAGGTCAAGTATTCCTCCTTCCAGATTCTTGCTGGCCTATGACCTCACCCTGCTGGTGTCCCCGAGAAAGTTCGCCGGCCTCGTGCTGGACGCCCCGGGGGCGTTCAAGGCCGAGGGCAGCCGGTGTCGCGATCTCGATCCGGTTGGCGGCTTACGGAGCGGCCGCCGCGGGGAGCGGGCCGCTTCACCAACCGTCAAGCCAGTGGCCAATTGGCCGGCCCTGTCGAGCCTGCACATGGACCTCGCTCGACCCGGGAAAGGCGGCGGCCAACTGACGGGCTTGTCGCTCGGCCTGGGCCCCGGGCTTGAAGAACAGGACCTCGCCGGTGTCGCAGATCTTGACGCACCACCCCGTCAGACGGGGAGACTTGGAACACACAAGCCATCATGCTGCTCGGCTAGGCGTGATGGTCGGCGTTACGCTTGCGCGTGGCGGCCGCCTTCCTGGCGGCGGCCGAACGCTCAGCGTGCGTACGGGAGGTCGAGGCCTTGCCGCCCTTTTCGCCGCCCTTGCGCGCGGCGGGATGATCTGTCGACTTGCCTCGTCCCGAGCCGGATTTCTTGCCCCCGCCGTCGTCCTTGTTGACCGTGGCCCACGCCCGCCGTTCGGCTTCCTGGGTCGAAACGCCTTTGTCCTTGTAGCTTTCGGCGATGTGGTCAGCCTTGCGATCCTGCTTGTCAGTATAGCTGGACTTGTCTCCACGCGGCATGGCGGGCTCCTGCTCTGGAAGGGATGGGATTCACCCCGGTCGATCTTTTGCCTAACGCGGCCCCGCCCCTCCAGTTTCTGCCTGTCAGCCGGCATGAGACGTCGACCTGAAGATGTAGCAAGGCGTTGACTTCGTCATCTAAAGTGATCCTGCCCCGAGAACGTGGACGGGGTTGGGCCGCTCTGCGTTCCATTTTGACGGGGCTGATAGGGCCCAGAGCTGAATGGAGGCGAACAGATCGCGCCGGGCCTCCGCGCGGGTGTCATCGATCAGGGCGGTTGGCCGCCGCCCCGGCCGACAGGCCGCTGCTAGCGACACGGTCAACCACGTCTCGTTTGAAGGTCTCCGGAAAGACCCTACGCTTCACGCTCAACAGACACTCCTCTCCAGCTCCGAAAAGCTAGCAGGGGTGACCACTGAAACGAGGGACGATCAACGCGGTGATCTCCAGAGCCATGGCCTGCGGCGTCTCCAGCTTCGAGCATTTCGCTCGCCGCTACCGGGGCCGATCCGGCGAGCTTCCCTCAACGACCCGCTCGCGCAGGCCGTCCTTCTTGGAGTGGCGCTAGGACCTGTTCTTGGCGGCGGGCGCGGGCGTGCGCGCCTTGACCTGGATCAATCCCGAGCTCTCGGAACAATGGCAGAGCTTGTGCCTGTCAAGTCCATCCTGCAGCGCAGGATCGATCACCATAGGGGCCGATCGATGCACGCCGCGAGCTTGGACCACAGCCAAAGCGCGACGGATTCACGCCCGATGGGCGCTGGCAAAATAGGGTCGCCGTTTCAGTGTCGGCAAAGAGCATGATAGAGGCCCCAAAGCCCTTGGCCGATCCTATCGACCGCCATATAGGGCAAATGATCAGGGCTCACCGGCTTTCGATCGGACTGTCGCAGCGCGATCTTGCCCAAGCCCTGGATCTCACCTTTCAGCAAATTCAAAAGTACGAAAAGGGCGTCAACCGGATTTCGGCGTCCAAGCTATTGGCCGCCGCCCGCAAACTCCAGACGCCCGTGAGCGCCTTTTTCGACGGGCTCGACGGGGGGGGGCAGGGCCAGTCCTTGTTGCTGGAGTTTGCCGAATTTCTGGAGCTCGATGGCGCGGCGGACTTGGCGCGCGCCTATGTGAGGCTTTCGCCGCATCAGAGGCGCCAGCTCGTTGGGCTTGTCGAAGCCATGAACCCGGGTCCGCAAGAGCCTGTTGGGCCTGGCTCCGCGCCGTAAGGGACCACGCTCGATCGAAGCTGGCCGTCCGTCCCGAGTTCAGCGACGAAGCCGGTCCTGCGTGACCCGGGCCACCGCATCCAACAGGACGCCGGGCTCGATCGGCTTGGCGACATAGGCGTTCATGCCCTGCGCCAGATAGCGCTCGCGATCACCGGCCATGGCGTTGGCGGTCAGGGCGATGATGGGAATGTCGCATTCTGGACCGGGCAGGGCCCGGATGGACCGGGTGGCGGCCAACCCGTCCATCACCGGCATCTGGATATCCATCACGATCAGGTCGAAAGGCGCCTTGTCCAGCGCCGCGAGCGCCTCGGCGCCATCATTGGCCAAGACGACCTCGTGTCCGGCCGCTTCCAGATACATGCGCACCACCATGCGATTGACCGGATGATCATCGGCCGCGAGGATTTTCAGCGCGCGATCAAAAATGGGGGCTGCCGGGTCAACCGCGATGTTGTCGGGGGCGGCGGCCACGGCGGCGCCCAGCTTGACCCAAAAGCGGCTGCCGATCCCGGGCTCGCTGCTAACGCCGATGTCGCCGCCCATCAACTCGACCAGTTGCTTGCTGATCGCCAGGCCCAGGCCCGTTCCCCCGAACCGACGCGTCGTCGAGGCGTCGGCCTGCACGAAGCGCCGGAAGATTAGCGCCTGTTCATCGGCCGACAACCCGATACCGGTGTCGCGCACTTCCAGGCGCAGCTCCGCGCCCGTCGCCTCGGGCTCATAGGTCACCTCCACCTCGACCTGGCCGTGTTCGGTGAATTTCAGGGCGTTGCCGATCAGGTTGACCAGGATCTGGGACAGGCGGGTCGGATCCCCCAGCAGCCAGGCCGGCACGGTCGGCGCGACCACGCAGCTCAAGGTCAGACCCTTGGCCTCGGCGCGGGGCGAGAGCAGGTCGTCCAGGTGCTCGAGCAGTTCGCGAGGCGAAAAGGCGATGGTCTCAACGGAGACCTGACCGCTCTCCAGCTTTGAGAAGTCTAGGATGTCATTGAGCAGAACTAGCAGTCCGCGGGCCGACTCCAGCGCCGTTGACGCGCGCAGGGCCTGATGGCTATCCAGCCGGGTGGCCATCAACAGGTCAAGCATGCCGATGACGCCGTTCATCGGCGTTCTCAACTCATGGCTTATTGTCGCCAGGAACTGGCTCTTGGCGATCGTGGCCGCTTCCGCCGCGAGGCTGCGCTCATGCAAAGCCTCCACCATGGTCACCCGTTCGACGTCCGCGTTTTTCCGCTCGGTGATGTCGTAGCGCACCGACACGAACTGCTCGGGTTTGCCGTCCGCGCCCAGCAGCGGCACCACCGTGGTGTCGACCCAGTAGAGCTGGCCAAGCTTGTTGCGGTTGCAGATCTCCCCATGCCACGCCCGGCCGGCGGAAATCGCGCGCCAGAGGGCCTTGAAGAAACTACGGGGATGAGCGCCGGAATTGAGAATGCGATGATTGCGGCCCATGAGCTCCTCGCGCTCATAGCCGCTGATCTCGCAAAAGCGGTCGTTGACGAAGACGATATCACCCCGACGGTCGGTGATGGCGACGATCGCGTACTTGTCCAGCGCCTCCTGATAGGCGGTTCGGGCCGATAAGGCGATCTTGGTCGCCTCCAACGCCGTGCGTAGCGTCTCGCGCTCGGCGCGTTTGTCGGTGACATCCTGCAAGGCGCCGAGCAGGCGGCGCGGTTCGCCCGGGGTGAGCACGAGGCGGCCGATCACATGCACCCAAATGCGCCGACCCGCAGGCGTGGTCATGGGCTGCTCGAGTTCGAAATGCGCGCGGTCGGCAGTCGCGGCCGTGACCAGCGCCCGCACCTGTGATCGCCCGGACGGCTCGAAGAGGGCCAGTCCCGCGCCCAGTCGCCAAGGCGAAGCAGAGGGCAGGTCAAGGATCCTGGCGGCCTGCTCGCTCCACAGGATCTGGTTGTCCGCAAGATTGAGTTCCCAGGTGCCGACCCCGGTCAGTTCGGCGACGTTGCGGATATCGGCTTCACGCGCCCGGGCCAGCACGAGCGCTTGGCGCTTGCGCGTGCGCCCTTCCATGATCTCGGTAATGTCGGTCTGGATGGCCTGGAAGCCGGCCAGAACGCCGTCCTCGTCAAAGACCGGCTGGATGTGCAGATCCAGCCAGCACATCTGGCCAGACTTGGATCGGTTAAGGATTGAGGTCCGGATCGGCTTGGCCGCCGCCAGCGCCGCACGGATTTCCACGATGGTGACCGGATCGGTCTGTTCGCATTGCATCAGACTGCCCGGCGTCCGGCCGACCGCTTCCTGAGCGGTGAAGCCGGTCAGCTTTTCGAAGCCGGCATTGACCCACACCGTCTGTCCCCTGGCGTTGGTCTGCACGATCGAGCAACCGGCCAGAATGGGAATGCGATTGAGGTGGGCGGCGATCGAAGGGTCTGCGGGCGGGTTTTTGCTACCCATACTGCGATCTCCGATCCGCTTCTGTCCGCTCTCAAGGAGCGTCGCGCAGCGCGTCGCGCGAGAATTTGAAACTGGCAACCAGCAGTACGCTAAAACCGTGAGAGCGCCAGCCTCGTTTGCGCCCGCTGAGGTCTGGCCGGATTTGCGCTTGGAAGATCGGAGGGGCGGGCCGATGCGGCATGGCTTGCGCCCTGGGGATGGTGGTCTGGGCCGCGTACGCTGCGGCTCAGGGGCGGAAATCGCTTATCAGCGTCGGGCGTTTAAGATCCGGGATCTGGAAGTGACCTCAACAGCCGCTTTTGGCGCGGCCTGGCGGCGGTGACTTCAGCCCCGCCCCCAGAGTCGCTGACAGCCCGCTAGCCCGCGCGAAGCAAGCGAATGTCGGTCAGTCGACCCAAGCGGCCATCGCGCTGCGCGCGATGACTTTCCTTGTTTTCCTTTCCCCTGAAACGGGGGTGGGCGGCGCGCCCTTCTAGGCCCGCTTTGGGCGGCGGCAAGCCGGCCAAGGGGCCGGCTCCTCCACTTTCGTTGCGGCCCTTCGGGTGCCCCCGCCCGGCAGCGGGCCTCTTCGGTCGCTTTTCGCCGCCCACCCCCCTTTCCGGCGAAAGGATGCGGGGCTTTGGGGCGGTGAAGGAGCCCGCTCATGCGCCCTACCGGTCCGCGCCAACAAGGCCAAGGCAAGCGATCCGCCGCCAAGGCCGCGCCCTCATCGACCAAGACCCCGCCCGCCGCCACGCCCTCCCGGCGGGTGGAGGTCAGCCTCTATGACGAGGTCACCCGCAAGATCATCGACCAGCTGGCGGCCGGACGACTGCCCTGGGTCCAGCCCTGGGGCCGGGTTGGCGGCGCGGCCCTCTCCCTGCCGCGCAACGGGATCACCGGGCGGCGCTATTCGGGGGTCAACATCCTGCTTCTTTGGGGCGCGCTCATCGAGCACGGCTATCCCTCGCAAGGCTGGCTGACCTTCAAACAGGCCCTCGCCGCCGGGGGCTGCGTGCGCAAGGGCGAGCGCGGGACGAGCATCGTCTATGCCGACCGCTTCACGCCCAAGGCCGAGCAGGAACGCGCCGCGCGCGACGGCGACGCGCCGGGCAAGGTGGCGTTCCTCAAGCGCTTCACCGTCTTCAATCTGGCCCAATGTGAAGGGCTGGCGGGCGTCGATCCCGAGCCCGCCCCGCTTCCTGAGCGTCAGGCCGTCCCTGTCGCCGAGGCCCTGATCGCCGCCACCGGCGCCGACCTGCGCATCGGCGGGCCACGCGCCTATTACGACCCGCTGCTGGACTATGTGCAGGTCCCGCCGCAACCGGCCTTCACCGACCAGATCAACTACTACCGCACCGTCTTCCACGAGCTGTCGCACTGGACGGGCCATGGCGCGCGGCTGGACCGCGACCAGTCGGGCGTGCGCGGCGGCAAGGCCTATGCCCGCGAGGAACTGGTCGCCGAGATGGGCGCGGCCTTCGTCTGCGCCAGCCTCGGCGTCCTCCCGACCGTGCGTCACGCCGACTATATCGGCGCCTGGCTGGAGGTTCTGCGCGAGGACAACCGCGCCATCTTCCGCGCCGCCTCCCAGGCCTCCAAGGCCGCTGACCTGCTGCTGGCCTTCCAGGCCGCGCCGTCGCCGGAGCCTAACGCGCTCGCCGTCGCCGAGCCGCGCCCCGCCAGGGCCGCCTGATCCTGCCCTTCCACGCGCCGGGCTCATTTCCGGCGCCGGAGCCTTGCGCCAATCCCGGCGCCTCCCCGGCCCCGCCCGAAGCCCAGGCCGCATCACGGGCGGGGTCGGTTCCACCCCTGAAAACAGGAGCCACCGTTAAGAAACTTGCTTTCGCAGACCCCCGCAACATGACCATTCCGAACCCGGCCATTCTCGCGGCGCAATGAGGGGAGGGCGGGCCTTGGCCCGCCCCGATCCGCGCCACGCGCCTGGCCCCCGTGTCTTCGGACGCGGGGGCTTTTTGCGTCCGGGATCGGGCGGGGAAGACGGCGGGCGGCGGCCCCCGCGCCTTGCGGCGCGAGGGCCACCGCCCGTCGCAAGCGCATCCGGAAGCAAGACGGGGAACGATTTTGGGGCGCGCGTTTGCGTTCGTCCCGCGCTCGGGCGGGCTTGGGTGTGCTCGCCCGGGCGCGGCCAAACCCCTGCAACCCACCGCCGCGCCCCCGCAGACAGGAGCACGGCGATGATGGACGAAGACGACGCGATCAATCGGGCCGCCCGCGCGCGCAAGGGCAGCCCGTTCCTCAACACCGCCCAGGCCGCCCACTATATCGGGCTGGCCGAGCGCACGCTGGAGACCATGCGCGGCCACGGCCAAGGCCCGGCCTTTCGGCGCCACGGGCGGTTCATCCGCTACCATATCGACGACCTGGACGCCTGGTCCCAGCGCGGCGGTTCGCGCCGCGAGACCGGGCCTGGAGACCGTCATGTTTAGCCGCCTGCTCACCCCGCGCGGCCATGGCCTGGCGGGTCTGGTCGGCGCGGCGCTGGTCGCTGTGGTCGCCCCGGTGGTCCTCGATCCGGCCCCGCGCCTGGTCTGGAACGCCACCCCCAGCGCCCCCATCGGCCTGTGGCGGATCCGCCCTGGCGCGCCGGTCGGGGTCGGCGATCATGTCCTGGCGCAGCCGCCGCCCGCCGCGCGGCGACTGGCCGCCCGGCGCCACTATCTTCCCGCCAATGTGCCGATGATCAAGGCGGTGGCGGCCGTCTCCGGCGACATGGTCTGCGCGGCCGGGCCGTGGATCACGGTCAATAGCCAGCCCGTAGCCCAACGCAGGGCGGCCGACAGCCGAGGGCGAAAACTGCCCTGGTGGTCGGGGTGTCAGCGGCTTTCCGGTGGGGCGGTGCTGCTCCTCAATGCCGCCCCCGACTCCTTTGACGGGCGCTATTTTGGGCCGGTGTCGAAGGCGGCGGTGATCGGCAGGGCGACCCCGCTATGGCTGCCGTGATCATGATGGCGGCGGTTGC
Organism: uncultured Caulobacter sp.; assembly: GCA_964427205.1. GTDB lineage: Bacteria > Pseudomonadota > Alphaproteobacteria > Caulobacterales > Caulobacteraceae > Caulobacter. The sequence continues at coordinate 111,232 of CAYRTE010000006.1, read as the reverse complement.
GACGACGGCTCCGACCCTGTCGTCGCGCGTCGAACACTGGCGGCCGTTGATCGCGCAAGCGGCCCTTCGCCTCGATGTTCCCGAGGCGTGGATCGCTGCGGTCATGAACGCCGAAAGTCGTGGTTTCACCCACCTCAAAGGCGTCCCGATCACCTCAAAGGCTGGTGCGATGGGGCTGATGCAATTGATGCCGGGCACCTACCGGGACCTGGCCAGAACCCATGGTCTTGGTCCCGATCCCTACGATCCGCGCGACAATATCATGGCGGGCGCGGCCTACCTGTCAGCCATGCGCGCGCGGTTCGGCTACCCCGGTTTGTTCGCCGCCTATAACGCCGGACCGGCGCGATACGCCGCCCATCTGAGAACGGGCCAGCCGCTTCCCGCCGAGACCCGAGCCTATATCGAATCCCTCGCCAAAACCCCCGGTGAGGCGGCCTTGCCACCCGCCACGCTCTCGGGAACGCGATTGTTTTTCCGGCTGCGAGGTCAGGTCACGCCAGGGGGACCCGACCTCACGCCCGCGCCTTCGACGGGGCTGTTCGTCCCCCGGTCGGTGCGGGGCGTCCAGGAGCCATGATCGAGGTCTTGGGGTTGGAGGGGGGCGAGGGAGCGGGGAGGGCGGCGAAGGCAAGATGAAAGGATCGGCGCCATCTCTTCGGATGTCGTCGTAAGTCATTGTCTGCACATCTGTTTTGGCGCTTGGGCTTGGCGCTGTGCGGGCGGCGATGGCGCCAAGTTCTCCTAAGGTTTTGGCCGGTTTGAACTTTTTGTAGCGCCAATTTCCAGACCGATCGCGACCGGCCATATCGCTGGGGGGAGATACGCCATGGTCCAGAAAGACGACTTCGAGCCCCGCCTGGGCAAGGTCCGGGCCCTGGGGGACACGAAGGCCAAGAGTTACCTGTCGCGCGTGTTGCGTTCGGCGATGCTGGCCAGCGGCGGCGCGTTCGGCAAGGCGCCGCGCCGCGCCAAGTTCACCGGCGCACGGATCGGCAAGGGCGCCGGCGTCGGGCGTGTCCTGGCCGCGCGGGATCATCTGTCGGCTTACCGCTCCCGCCGGGTGATCGTGAAGTTCTCGATTCCCAAGCTGGTGGGAAAGGGGATCGCCGCGGCCCGGGCGCATATGCGCTACGTCCAGCGCGACGGCGTCACCCGCGAAGGCGCGCCGGGCCAGCTCTATGACGCCGGCGCCGACAAGGCCGATGGCCGCGCCTTTATCGACCGCGCCGAGGTCGGAGGCGACGCGCGGCAGTTTCGGTTCATCGTCTCGCCCGAGGACGGCGCCGAGTACGAGGACCTCAAACCCCTGACCCGGCGGCTGATGGCCCAGATGGAGAAGGACCTCGACACCCGGCTCGATTGGGTGGCCGTTGATCACCACAACACCGGCCATCCCCACACCCACATCATCGTGCGGGGCCGTGACGACCAGGGTCGTGAGCTGGTCATCGCTAAGGCCTACCTGACCCAGGGCCTGCGCGAACGCGCGGCCGAGCTGGTGTCGCTGGACCTGGGGCCGCGCAGTGACCACGAGATCGAAAGCCGGCTGCGACGCGAGGTCGACCAGGAGCGGTTGACCGGGCTGGATCGCGGCCTGCTGCGCGATGTCGACGGCGAGGGGCTGGTCTCGCCGCGCCACGTCGATCCGCTGCTCTCTTCGCTGCGCGCCGGCCGTCTCGCGACCCTGGCCCGCCTGGGCCTGGCCCGGGAGGGCGCGCCGACCCGCTGGCGACTGGCCGATGGTCTGGAGGACACCCTGCGCCGGATGGGCGAGCGCGGCGACATCCAAAAGACGCTCCAGCGGGCGCTGGAGGCGGGCGGGGTCAAGCGCGCGGCGTCCGATCAAGTGATCTATCAACCGACGGCGCCGCTCGCGCGCCCGTTGGTCGGACGATTGGTGACGCGCGGCTTGTCGGACGAACTGAAGGATCGCCACTACCTGATCGTCGATGGGACCGATGGTCGAGCCCACTATGTCGAGATCGGCAGGGGGCTGGCCACGGCGCCAATCCCCGAGGGGGCCGTCGTGGAGGTCGCGCCGCGCCCGGTCGAGCCGCGCGCCGTGGATCATACGGTTGCCAAGATCGCCGCCGCCCATGACGGCCGCTACAGCATCGACCTGCATCTGGCGTCGGATCCGAAGGCTTCGGCCGCCTTCGCCGAGGCGCATGTGCGCCGTCTGGAGGCGATGCGCCGGGGGCGGGCTGGCGTCGAGCGTCAGAACGACGGGACCTGGATCATCGCCGCCGATCATGTCGAGCGGGCCGGCGCCTTCGAGCGACAGCAGGCCCAGGGCGCGCCGGTGGTGGTGCGCGCCCTGTCGGCCCTGCCGCTGGACCAGCAGGTCGGCGCGGGCGGGGCGACCTGGCTCGATCGCGAGCTGATCGCCCAGGCCCCCGAGCCCTTGCGCGACGCGGGCTTCGGGCGCGAGGTTCGCCAGGCTTTAGCGCTCAGACGGCAATGGCTTATCGAGCAGGGGTTGGCTCAACAAGAGCAGGATCAGGTGATCTATCGCGCCGGCTTGCTCACCCGACTGCAGCGGCGCGATCTGGTCGCCGCCGCCGAAGGCCTGGCGCGCGAGACGGGGCTGGCCTTCTCCGAGGCGCGACCGGGGCAACGGATCGAGGGCGTCTACCGGCGGTCGGTGGACCTGGCCAGCGGCCGGTTCGCGGTGATCGAGCGCAGCCGGGATTTCACGCTTGTGCCGTGGAAGCCGACTCTGGAAGGCCAGGAAGGGCGCGCGGTGTCGGGTGTGCTGCGCGAGGCCGGCGTCAGCTGGACGATCGGGCGTCAGCGTGCGGGGCCAGCGATCTCATGAGGTCTGATACGATCGGGCTCGCGCCGCCGCCGGCGACTCGGATAAGGCCGCGGGTTAAGAGTGCGCCGCGCGAGAAGGCTGGGAGTTGCGGATTATGTTGGGCTCAAGAAGCGAAGGCGTGGCCAGCGCCCGCAAGCTTTGCAGGACCTTCGCCAGCGCCCCGGACGCCCGCCGCCGGGCTCAGGAGATCTTTCATGTCCTGGCGCGGATCAACGGACTGACATCCGCCGAGCGCGCCAAGGTGGCCGAGCTGGGCGCCTGGCTGCAAGATAAGCCGTCGACCACCGAACTGAAGCCACGCTGCGAGGCGACCGTGGCGGCGTTGGGGTAGAGCCCTATCGGGCGTCTGCAGCGACGGGCCCCGCCCGGCGGAAAATCGCATAATTCACCTGATGCGCTTGATGCGCTGGCCGGCCTGCCGACGATCAGGGGCGTCGCTAGCTTGGCCGGCTAGACGCGGATGATCGTTGGCGGGGCTTTGAAAGGGTTGAGCACACGCACGTCGCGACCGTCGCATCACCGCCCGGACGCATTTCGGCGATGACGTTTTCGTCCAGCAGATAGAGATTCATCCGAACAGGGCAGGCGAGAGTGGCTCGTCCTCGTCCCCGGCGTCGGGTGTGGGATCAAAGACGCCGGCCGCGGCGGCGCCGGCCAGCATGCGCTTGAGGCTGCGCTCGGGATAGGGGCGGCCCGGCTTGGGATAGACGCTGGCATAGTCGATCGCGGCCTGTACCTGGTCGTCCGACAGGGACGGATAGTCTTCGCGAATTTCCGCGATGCTCTGGCCTCGGGCCAAGGCGGCGATCACATGGACGGAAATGGTCGTCCCCTTGAGCAGGGGGTCACGGCCGGCCTGGTGCTCGACCACGCTGCGGATGGCCGACAGTCGATCGACCCGCGCGTCCAGGGTCTTGTCGATCGCTTCGAACTCGAGATTCAGCGGACCAAGAGCGAGGCGATGGGAGCCGCGCGGCAGGCTCTTGATCGCCGCATAGATGCGCCGACGCCCCTGAGGGGTCAGCGACTTGTCCAACTCCGTCGCCAGGCACAGATAACGCAGTTCTGCATGGCCCAGCAGCCTTTGGCCGGTCGCGGACTTCTTCTTGACGAGGATGTCGCGATCTATGGCGCGATTGAGGGTCTTGCTCGGACGGTTCAGCACGAAGCCGGCTTCCTGCACCGTCAGCTTTTCGATCGTCGGCATCGTATCTCCATAATTCATCCCAAGATGGGGATGAGTTGGGATGCGGGCAAGGGGCGGGGCCGGAGAGAGGACGCCAACGGTTTCGGCGGCGGCGGAACTCGCCGACGACCGTCGTCGGCGCGGCTTGGCCTAGGGCTTGTGCGTCGCTATTCCCATCGCGCGCAGGCTCAGCCGTGCGGACGCGCCGGGAGCAAGATGATGGCCCCAAGTCCGATCGCGAGCGCGAGGACCGCGAGGACCCAGAGCCGGATGCTATTGCGCCGGCGTAGGCGCGCTGATCGTGAAGCGGGAAGAAACTGTAGAGCCATGACCTCATTATGAGGGGGCTGGACCCGCCGCGCCAGCCTGTAGGTTCCATCTCGCGCGGGACGAAATCAGGTCGGCGGATTGAGCGGAACACCTACGCCGTCACGGGGCGCGGCCTCCGGTACGTCACGGCGATCGACCTGGGAGCGGATTGATCGTCGAGCGGGGCATGGCTCATCGGGCGGCCTCCCAGATGGCGCGCCAGGCGGCGAACTCACCTGGCCGGATCTGATAGCGCGCGAAATTGCCTTCGTGCAGGCCCAGAAGTTCGGTCTCGGCGACATCGACGAATTGTTCGCGATCGGTTTGCGGAGCCTCTTGCTGAGCGCGTGAGCGGATATAGTCGGCGGCGGCGGGGCGGGCCATGGCGTCGCGGACCGCCGCGCCGATCACGTCGCGCAGGGCGTCGCGATATTTGAGCCGGAAGGGGTCGGGCTCGCCGAGCGATTGGCGCACCGCCGCGTAGCGGGCGGCGGATCGTTCGTAGGCCCAGAGGAACACGTCCTTGAGCAGGTCGATGGATTTGAGTTCGTACACCGCCAGGGTCGCCTGGGCGTAGAGGTCGCCGGGCACGTCGGTGAAGGACAGCGGCGCGAGGTTGGCCTTGATCAGCGGGATGTTGGCGGCAAGGCGCGAGACGCGTTTGTTCACGTCGTCGAAGGGCTGAAGGTAGGGCAACTGCACCATCACGAAGAAGGCCTGCTCGAAGGGATCGATGATCGCTTCGGCGGTCGCCAGCACCTGGTCGAAACATTCGGCGATCAGCGCGGGCGTTTCCAGGGGATGGAAGGTCGAGCGCTCGATGCCGACGGCGATATGGCGCAGCCGCCCGACCGCCGAGGGATCGGCTAGCAGGTTGTTGGCCAGCATCCCGTGCAGGTTCAGGATCGTGTAGCGGTTGAACCCGATCTCGTCGGCCGACTGGACCAGAAATTCGATCGCATCCTTGTGGTTCAGGATCATCTGAGCTTCGCGGTGCGCCCGGCCTTGCGCCTCCTGGCCAAAGTCCAGGAGGCGTCGGGTGTCGAGCAGCGAATAGGTGTTGCCCTCCAGCCGGCTGGAGTTCCAGGCCAGGTCGATCAGCAGGCGGCCCAGGATGTGTCGGGCATAGGTCCCGGCTGGCGCGGCTTGGGCCTGATGGGCGCCGATCGTGGCCAGTCGCTCGCGTTCGGCTTGGCTCAGATAGAAGGTCTGGTTGGGGCGGTAGCCGTCCAGGAACGAGCGATCGTAGCCGACAGGGCGGCGCGCTTCGACCGGCCTTCGCACATAGTCGCGGGCCTGGGCGCCGGCCGCTGACAGGGGGACGAACTCGTCGGTGGACGCCGGGATGGTCTCGACCGCGGTTTCTGGTGTGGGCGAGCGGTAGCGCGCCGAGCGGCCTTGACCCACCCTGGCCAATCGGCCGTCATCGACTAGTCCACGCAGTCGATATTGCAGCGTTCGGCGCGCTGCCGAGAACCCGAGCGCTTCGGCGATCTGGCCGATCGACAGGCCTTCGGGGCTGGCGGCGGCGACCACCGAGAGAATGGGTGCTAGGGCGTCGTCTGGGGTGATGCGGGACATGTCACGACCTTAGTTGCGCGCAAACTGTACCGCGCAACTATGACTGTCAATGCGCAACTATCGTTGGCAATCGCGCAACTAATGCCGTTGCGCGCAAGATGACGACCGCGATCGCGCAAGGTCACGTCCGGCCTCCGGACCGGATCAGGAGAACCGTGCCTGGAGCGTACTGGGGCGGGGCTAAGCGCCGTAAGCGATTTTCGCCCGTCGCCGGAGTCTCCGGGGGCCTCGCCGCATCCCGCGCGCTGAGGCGCCGGAACCCGCCGCATGACGCCCACCAAGCTCCTCATCGGTCAGATCCTCGCGGTCTTCGCGATCATGATCCTGGGTGTGTGGGCCTCGACCCAGTGGGCCGCGGCCATGCTCGGCTATCAGGCGCAGTTGGGGGCGCCTTGGGCGACGTTGCTAGGCCAGCCGGTATACCGACCCTGGCAGTTATTCGACTGGTGGTATCATTACGAGGCCTATGCGCCGCTGGTCTTCGACAAGGCCGGGCTGCTGGCCGGAGCCAGCGGCTTTCTCGGTTGCGCCTGCGCCATCGCCGGCTCGCTGTGGCGCGCTCGCCAGACCGGCCAGGTCACCACCTACGGCTCTTCGCGCTGGGCGACCCGGACCGAGGTGGCGTCCGCTGGTCTGTTTGAGGATGACGGCGTCTTTCTGGGGCGACTGGGCGGCGACTATCTGCGCCACGCCGGCCCCGAACACGTCATGGCCTTCGCCCCGACGCGATCGGGCAAGGGCGTGGGCCTGGTGGCTCCCACCCTGCTGTCCTGGACGGGCAGCGCCGTCGTCCACGACATCAAGGGCGAGAACTGGACCCTGACCGCCGGCTGGCGGGCGCGGTTTTCTCACTGCCTGCTGTTCAATCCGACCGACGCGCGCTCGGCGCGCTACAATCCGCTGCTGGAAGTGCGCAAGGGGCCCGACGAGGTCCGCGACGTTCAGAATATCGCCGACGTGCTCGTCGATCCGGAAGGGGCTTTGGAGCGCCGATCGCACTGGGAAAAAACCAGCCACAGCCTGCTGGTCGGCGCCATCCTCCACGTCCTCTACGCCGAGGAGGAAAAGACCCTCGCCCGGGTCGCCACCTTCCTCTCCGATCCCCAGCGCTCCTTCGCCCACACCCTGCGCCGGATGATGGCCACCAATCACCTAGGCACGAAGGAAAAGCCCCAGGTCCATCCGGTCGTGGCCTCGGCGGCGCGCGAGGTTCTCAACAAGTCGGAGAACGAACGCAGCGGCGTGCTGTCGACCGCCATGTCGTTCTTGGGCCTGTACCGCGACCCGACCGTGGCCCTGACCACTTCGGCTTGCGACTGGCGCATCGCCGACCTCGTCGACGCCCCGTCACCGGTCACCCTCTACCTGGTCATCCCGCCGTCCGACATTTCCCGCACCAAGCCGCTGGTCCGGCTGGTGCTCAATCAGATCGGCCGCCGCCTGACCGAGCGCCTGGAGGGCGATCCGAAGAAGAGCCGCAAGCATCAGCTGCTGATGATGCTCGACGAGTTTCCAGCGCTTGGGCGGCTGGACTTCTTTGAGACCGCCCTGGCCTTCATGGCCGGCTACGGCATCCGCGCCTACCTGATCGCCCAGTCCCTCAACCAGATCTCCAAGGCCTATGGCGAAAGCAACGCCATCCTGGACAATTGCCACGTCCGGATCGCGTTCTCCTCCAACGACGAGCGCACGGCCAAGCGGATTTCCGACGCCCTGGGCACGGCCACGCAGCTGCGCGCCCAGCGCAACTATGCCGGCCATCGTCTCGCGCCCTGGCTCAGCCACGTCATGGTCAGCCGCCAGGAGACCGCCCGGCCGCTGCTGACCCCCGGCGAAGTCATGCAGCTGCCGCCCGACGACGCCCTGGTCCTGGTCTCGGGCCTGGCGCCCATCCGCGCCAAGAAGCTGCGCTACTACCAGGACCGCAACTTCACCCGTCGGGTCGCTCCGCCGCCCGCCCTGACGGACGGGCCCTATCGCGATCGCCCGCCGGCCCGCCGCGACGACTGGGGCGGCCAGGTGCGTGGTCCGCACGCCGGCCTCGTCGCCGAAGAGGGCGACGCCCTGGACGCCGTGGACGCCGAGGTCGAAGGCGGGCTCCAGCAGCAGCGTCACCCCGGTCTTGCCGAGGAGGGCCTTGCCCGGCCCGCGGTCGATGACACCGAGGTTGGCCTGGGCCTCGTCGACGATGACAGCGACGTGGTCGCCGACCGCCAGGCCATGGCCCGCGCTCAGGCCGGCCAGAGCATCGCCCGCGCCCACGCCATGAACCAGGGGCGCGATCGCGGCGACGACGACCTGCTCCCGGCCTTCTGAGGGCGGCGCGATGAAGCCCCGCCATCACCTCTATCTCGACGACGCCCTGACCGAGCAGCTGGATCGGCTCGGCGGCAAGCCCGGAACCTCCAAGTCGGCCATCGTCGCTGACGCCCTGCGCGCCTATCTCGACCGCCGCGCCGCCAGCGAGCTCGACGCCCTGTTCAAGGTTCGGCTCGACCGCATGAGCCGGCAGCTGGGACGCATCGAGCGCGACCAGAAGATCCTGCTTGAGAGTCTGGCGCTGTTCGTTCGCTACCAGCTGACCGTCACCGCGCCGCTGCCAGAGGCCGACAAGGCCGCCCAAGCGGTCGGGCGCGAACGTTTCCAACGCTTCGTCGATCAGGTTGGCCGCCAGCTGGCGAGCGGCCGCCAGACCCTCGGCGCCGAAGACCGCGAAGGCGGGGAGGGCGCGCGATGAGCCTCGTCCAACCCGAAACCGTCGAGCGCCGCCGCACCATGCTGCGCACCGCCATGGGGCCGGCGATCCAGGCGGCCCTAGCCGACCCCGCCGTCGTCGAGGTGATGGTCAATCCCGACGGGGTCCTGCGCCTAGACCGGCTGGGCGAGGGGCGCGTCGACACCGGCGTGGTGCTCGCGGCCGCCGAGGTCGAACGGATCATCCGCCTCGTCGCCAGCCATGTCCGCGCCGAGGTTCACGCCGGCGCCCCGATCATCAGCGGTGACCTGCCGCCGCGTGGCGCGGCCCTGACCGGCGAGCGGTTCGAGGGCGTGTTACCGCCGGTGTCGGCCGGCCCATGCTTTTCAATCCGCAAGCCGGCCAGCCGCATCCACACCCTGGAGGACTATGTCGCCGACGGGGTTCTGGCGCCGATCCAGGCCGATCTCCTGCGCCAGGCCGTCAGCGATCGGCTCAACATTCTGATCGTCGGCGCGACCTCGGCCGGCAAGACCACCTTGGCCAACGCCCTCCTGGCCGAGGTCGCCAGGCACGACGAGCGGGTGGTCATCCTGCAGGACGTACCGGAGCTGCAGTGCGCCGCGCCCGACTGCGTGGCCCTGCGCACCCGGCCCGGCGTGGTCAGCATGACCGATCTGGTGCGCTCGACCCTGCGCCTGCGTCCCGACCGCATCGTGGTTGGCGAGGTGCGCGGCGGCGAGGCGCTGGACCTGCTGAAGGCCTGGAACACCGGCCACCCCGGCGGCCTCTCCACCCTCCACGCCAATTCCGCCCGCTCGGCCCTCTATCGCCTGGAGCAGCTGGTCCAGGAGAGCGTGGTCGCCGTACCGCGCCGGCTGATCGCCGAGGCGGTCGATCTCCTCGTCTTCATACGTGGCCGGGGCGCCAGCCGTCGTGTCGAGAGCCTTGCCCGGGTCACGGGCCTCGACTCCGGCGGTGACTACCTAGTCGCCGATCTCGACCTTTCTCAACTTAAAGCCTTAAGACACGGAGATTGATGATGTTTCATCGTGCCGCTTCGCGTGCGCAACGTGATCCGCGCCCGCTGCTTTTGACCACCACCCTGACGCTTCTGATCTGCGCCCAGGCCCAGGCCGCCGGCTCCGGCATGCCTTGGGAAGAACCGCTGCAGCAGGTCCTGGAGTCGGTACAGGGACCGGTCGCCAAGATCATCGCCGTGCTGGTGATCATCAGCACCGGTCTGGCCTTGGCCTTCGGCGAGACCAGCGGCGGCTTTCGCAAGCTGATCCAGATCGTCTTCGGCCTCAGTATCGCCTTTGCCGCCTCCAGCTTCTTCCTGTCGTTTTTCAGCTTCGGCGGCGGGGCCCTGATCGCATGACCGGGCCGGCCCCCTCTTCAGGCGCTGGGGTCTCGGGTTTCGAGATCCCGCTGCATCGGGCCCTGACCGCGCCGATCCTGCTGGGCGGCGCGCCACGCTCGATCGCCATCCTCAACGGCACCCTGGCCGGGGCCCTGGGGCTTGGCCTCCAGCAATGGATCCCGGGTCTGCTGGTGTGGGTGATCGGCCATAGCCTGGCGGTGTTCGCCGCCAAGCGGGACCCGGACTTCGCGCCGGTCCTGATGCGCCACCTGCGCCAGAAGGGGTGGCTGCGATGCTGAACCTTCGCGAATACCGCGACACCGCCGACCGCCTGGCCGATCACCTACCGTGGGCGGCCCTGGTCGCCCCCGGCGTCGTGCTCAACAAGGACGGGGGCTTCCAGCGGACCTTCCGGTTCCGAGGGCCGGACCTTGAGAGCGCCACCGAGGCCGAGCTGGTCGGCGTCTGCGCCCGAGCCAACAACGCCCTCAAGCGCTTGGGCAGCGGCTGGGCGCTGTTCTTCGACGCCGACCGCGCCCCGGCCCTGGGCTATCCCGACAGCGCCTTCCCCGACGCCGCCTCCTGGCTGGTCGATGAGGAGCGGCGCGGCGGCTTCGACGGGCGGCGGGGCGAGCTTTTCGAGACCCGCTGCCACCTGACCTTCTTCTACCTGCCGCCGGCCGATCAGGTCAGCCGGGCCGAGCGGGCCCTGATCGAACGCGAGGCGGGCCGGCAGGGACGCGATTGGCGTCAGGAATTGCGGGCCTTCGTGGCCCAAACCGATCGGATCTTCGATCTTCTGTCGGGCTTCATGCCGCTGATCCGACCGCTGGACGACGCCGAGACCCTGACCTTCCTGCACGCGGCGATCTCGACCCGGCGCCACCGGGTCGCCGTGCCCGAGACGCCGATGTACCTGGACGGCCTGCTGGTCGACACCCCGTTCAGCGGCGGGATTGAGCCAAGGCTGGGCGACCAGCATCTGCGCACCGTCACGGTGCTGGGCTTTCCCAACACCACGCGGCCGGGCCTGCTCGACGCGCTGAACCACCAGGGCTTTGCCTATCGCTGGGCCACGCGGTTCATCGCCCTAGACAAGCCCGACGCGGCCAAGGCCCTGGGGCGCATTCGTCGCCAGTGGTTCAACAAGCGCAAGTCCGTCGTCCAGATCCTGCGCGAGGTGATCAGCAACGAGCCCGCTCCGCTGACCGACAGCGACGCCGACAACCAGCTGGCCGACGCCGATCTGGCCCTGCAGGAGCTTGGCGGGGATCTGGTGGCCTTCGGCTACCTGACCACGACCATCACCATCCTCGATCCCGACCGCGAGGTCGCCGAAGAGAAGGTGCGCCAGGTCGAGCGGATCCTGGGCGGCCTTGGCTTCACCGGCATGCGCGAGCAGGTCAATGCGGTGGAGGCCTGGCTGGGTTCGCTGCCGGGCCAGGTCTACGCCAATGTCCGCCAGCCTCTGGTCCACACCCTGAACCTGGCCCATCTGATGCCGCTGTCGTCGGTGTGGGCCGGGCAGGCGGGCAACGCCCATCTGAAGGGACCCGCCACCTTCTACGCCGTGACCAGCGGCGCGACGCCGTTCCGTTACGCGACCCATGTCGACGACGTTGGCCACCAGCTCGTGGTCGGCCCGACGGGCGCGGGCAAGTCGGTGTTCCTGGCCCTGCTGCAACTGCAGTTTCGGCGCTATCGCGGCGCCCAGGTCTATGTGTTCGACAAACGCTTTTCCTCACGCGCCGCGGTTCTGGCGATGGGCGGACGCCACCATGGCCTGGCGGCCGAGGCGGGCCTGGCCTTCCAGCCGCTTCGGCAGATCGATGACGCGGGCGAGCGGGCCTGGGCGATCGACTGGCTGGGCGACCTGCTGACAGGCGAAAACGTCGTGGTCACGCCGCAGATCAAGGAGGCCCTGTGGTCGGCCCTGGTGAGCCTCGCCAGCGCCCCGCCGCCCGAGCGGACCCTGACGGGTCTGTCGATGCTGTTGCAGTCCAACGCCCTAAAGGCGGCCTTGGCGCCCTACACCCTGGACGGACCGTTCGGTCGACTCCTGGACGCCGCCGAGGACGGCCTGGATCTCAGCGACGTCCAGTGCTTTGAGACCGACACCCTGATCAAGACGCCATCGGTCGTCGCGCCGGTCCTGACCTATCTCTTCCATCGCCTGGAGGCCCGGTTCGATGGCCGGCCGACCCTGCTGGTGCTCGACGAGGCCTGGACGTTTCTCGACAACCCGCTGTTTGCCGCCCGTATCCGCGAATGGCTCAAGGACCTGCGCAAGCGCAATGTCAGCGTGGTGTTCGCCACCCAGTCGCTGGCCGACATCGCCGATAGCGCCATCGCCCCGGCGCTGTTCGATGGTTGCCCCCAGCGGGTGTTCTTGGCCAATGATCGGGCGATCGAACCGCTGTCGCGCCAGATCTATGCGGGCTTCGGGCTCAATGAGCGTCAGATCGAGCTGATCGCTCGGGCCACGCCCAAGCGGCACTACTATCTGCAATCGCGCCTGGGCAATCGCCTGTTCGAACTGGGCCTTGGACCCGTCGCCCTGGCGCTCTGCGGCGCTTCCGACCCCGCCGCTCAGGTGCTGATCGACCAGGTCCTGGCGCAGCACGGCGAGGCGGGATTCGCCGCCGGCTTCCTGGCCGCCCGAGACCTGGCCTGGGCCAGCGCCCTGATCACCGACTTCGTTCCCCCACCCCCCTTAGAGGAGATCACGCCATGATCCGGCGTCCCTTCACCACGGCCGTCTGCGTCGCCGGCCTCGTCATCGCGCCGCTCGCCGGCCTGACCCCGCCCGCCAGCGCCCAGCTGACCGTCTATGATCCGGCCAACCACGCGCAGAGCCTGCTGACGGCGGCGCGCACCCTTCAGCAGGTCAACAATCAGATCCAGGCCCTGCAGAACCAGGCGACCCTGTTGCAGAACATGGCCCGGCAGCTGAAATCGCTCGACTACAGCGCCCTGACCTCGATCACTTCCGCGCTCAAGCGCATCGACGGCTTGATGGGCCAGGCCCAGGGTATGGCCTTCACCCTGACCTCAACCCAGTCCGTGTTGTCCTCGGTGTTTCCCTCGGCGCTGGCCGCCGACGCCACTACCGGCCAGCGCCTGCTTGACGCCCAGGTCCAGGCCAGGCTGGCGCTGGACGGCTATCGCCAGGCCCTGCGGGTCCAGGCCCAGGTCGTCGAAAACGTCCAGGCCGACGGCGATCTGATCAGCGCCCTGGTCGGCCAGAGCCAGGGCGCGACGGGACAGCTGCAGGCCCAGCAGGCCGCCAACCAGCTCCAGGCCCTGGCGGTCAAGCAGGACCAGCAACTTCAGACCCTGATCGCCGCCCAGTACCGGGCCGACGCGCTCGAGCGCGCGCGGCAAGCCCAGGTCCTGCGGTCCGGTCAGCTGGCCACCCGCCAGTTCATCGGCTCGGCCTTGGCCTACACGCCGCAGTAGCGGCCGTTTCCAACCTCAAGTGAAAGGCCGCCGCCGTGGACGTCGCGCCCGACCTCAACATCATCGACCGCATGATGGCGGCCTTCATCGCCTACATCGACAGCGGCTTTGGGCTGCTGGGACCGCACGTCAATTCGATGTCCACGGTGCTGATCGCCCTGGACGTCACCCTGGCGGCGCTCTGGTGGGCGCTGGAGGGCGACGACAATGTGTTGGGGCGGCTGATCAAGAAGGTCCTCTATGTCGGCGCCTTCGCCTTCATCCTGAGCAACTTCAAAGCCCTCAGCGAGGCGATCTTCAAGTCCTTCGCCCAGCTCGGCGTGACAGCCGGCGGCGGCGGCGGCGTCTCGACCGAGGATCTGCTGCGACCGGGCAAGCTGGCCAGCGTCGGCTTCACCGCCGCCCATCCGCTGCTGGACAAGGCCAGCCAGTTGATGGGCTTTCCGGAGTTCTTCGCCAACGCCCTGACGATCTTCGTGCTGTTGCTGGCCTGGGTTCTGGTGGTCCTGGCCTTCTTTGTCATGGCCATCCAGCTGCTGGTCGCGGTCCTGGAGTTCAAGCTGACCTGCCTGGCCGGCTTTTCGCTGGTCCCCTTCGCCTTTTGGAACAAGTCCAGTTTCCTGGCCGAGCGCGTGCTGGGCAATGTCATCTCCAGCGGCGTCAAGGTCATGGTCCTGGGGGTGATCGTCGGCATCGGCGCTGGCTTCTTCGACGCCTTCCTGTCCGCGCTCGGCGCCGATCCGGACCTTTCGGCCGCCATGACCCTGGTGCTGGGCGCCCTGACCTTGGCCGGTCTGTCGATCTTCGGCCCAGCGATCGCCACGGGCCTGGTCTCCGGCGCGCCCCAGCTGGGCGCGGGCGCGGCCGTCGGCACGGCCGCCGGCGCGGCCATGCTCGGCGGCGGCGCGGCCCTACTCGGGGCCCGCGCGCTCGGCGTGGCGGGAGCCGGCGGCTTGGCGGCGGTGCGTGCGGGCGCTTCGATGGGCGCGGGCGCCAGCGCCGCCTATCAGCTTGGCCAGGCCACCTCCGGCGCCACGGGTATGGCGGGCGTTGCGTCCGGCCTGAGCGGCGTTGGCCGCGCGGTCGGCGGCGCGGCGATCAATGGCGTGCGCGATAGGGCTGGCCGCGCCGGCGCGGCCCTGCAGGAGAGCGCCCAGAGCGGCTGGGCAGCAGCGTGGAAGGCGACCGGCGGCGCGAGTCCTGTGTCGGGTGGCGAGGCGTCCGCTCCCGGCGCCCAGGCGGCGTCCGCGTCGACCCCGCCCGCCTGGGCCACGACCCTGTGGCCCAACCACGCCGGCATGGGTCACCACGCCGCCGTTCAAATCCTCAAGGAGGGCGACCGTCCCGGCGCCCCCGCCAACCCCGATCTCAGCCAGGAGGATTGAGTCATGCGCTTTTCGCGCACGCCGCAACGCTATGGGCTAACGCCGGCGCCGGAGACGCCCTACCAGGCCGCTGGCCAGCTCTGGGATCAGCGCATCGGCTCCGCGCGCGTCCAGGCCCACAATTGGCGTCTGGCTTTCTTTGGCATGTTCGCGCTCAGCTGCGGACTGGCAGGCGGCAACGTCCTGCAGGCCACCCAAAGCAAGATCACGCCCTATGTCGTCGAGGTCGACCGGCTGGGTGAGGTCAGGGCCGTCGGCCCAGCCGAGCAGGACTACCAGCCCAGCGACGCGGAGATTGCGCGCGACCTTCGCCAGTTCATCGTCAATGTCCGGTCCTTGTCCTCGGACGGCGTGGTCGTGCGCGAGCGTTGGAACCAGGCCTACGACCACGCCACCAAGACCGGTCAGGCGTTCCTGGACAGCTACGCCCGGGGCGTGCAGCCGCTGCAGGACTTTGGCCGCAAGACCATCTTGGTTCAGCCGACCAGCGTGGTGCGGGCCACCAAGACCTCGTTCCAGGTGCGATGGACCGAGCAGACCTTCGAGCGTGGGGCGCTGTCCAAGACCGAGCGCTGGACCGCGATCCTGACCCTCAAGCGCCAGAAGCCCAAGACCCGGGCTCAGCTCGAGCGCAATCCGCTCGGTCTCTATGTCGACGGCGTCGATTGGGCCCGGGAGGCCGAAGGCGCCCCCACGGTTGCACCCGCGCCGCCGTTCTCGCCAGCCCTTCGCCCGACAACGCCCGCTCCGGCCTCGTCGCCGCTTCCTTCCATCCCCGGAGAGTTCCAGCCATGACCGCCAAGACCATGCTTGCGCTGGCGTGCGCCTGCGCCTTGAGCGCCTGCGCCCATTCCAAGACCCCGCCGCCCGCTATCGCCTATGATGCGGCGGCCTTTGTTCCGGCCAAGGTCGCGCCCGAGCCGCCGAGGCCCGTGGAGATCGTCGAGATCCCCAAGCCGCTGCCCTTGCCAGGCCAGTTGCTGCCGCCGCCGACCGTGCGCGCCGAGCCGGTCTCGCCGCGCGGTCGGATCGACGCGGCCAATCGCGCCGCGACCCTGGAGCCGAGCACGGCGGGCTACATCAACGCGGTGCAGGTCTATCCGTGGACCGAGGGCGCGCTCTACCGGCTCTATACCGCGCCCGAACGGGTCAGCGACGTCGCGCTCGAACCGGGGGAACAGCTGGTCGCCGTCTCGGCGGGCGACACCGTCCGCTGGATTATTGGCGACACCACGAGCGGGGCAGGGGAGGCCCGCCAGGTCCACCTGCTCGTGAAGCCCTTCGCCGCGGGCCTGACCACCAACATGGTGATCACCACCGATCGCCGGACCTATCACCTGGCCCTGAGCAGCACCGACGCCACGGCGATGGCGGCGGTGTCATGGACCTATCCTCGGGATCGACTGCTGGCGCTCAAGCGCCAGAACGCGATCGCCGAAGCCGCCGCGCCCGTCGCTGAAAGCGTCGCCGTCGAGGCGATCCAGTTCCGCTACGCCATCACTGGCGACACCCCGCCGTGGCGGCCAGTGCGGGTCTTCGACGACGGCCAGAAGGTCTATATCGAGTTTCCCGCGCGGCTCGACCAGGGCGAGGCGCCGCCGCTCTTCGTCGTGGGGCCGCTCGGTGACAGCCAGCTCGTCAACTATCGCGTCCGCGGCGCCCGCTATGTCGTCGACCGCCTGTTCGCCGCCGCCGAGCTGCGGCTGGGCCAGGCGCCTCAGCAGGTCGTGCGGATCAGCCGCACCGACGGGCAGGCGGCGGAGCCCAGGTCATGAGCGGGGAGGGTGAAGAAGACGTGGACCCGGCGCCAGAGAACCAAAAGGCTCCGCCGGAGGCCCTGGCCTTGCGCGCCAAGCCCTGGTCGGTGGTGAAGTTCCGGCGCGCGGTGGTGATCGGGACGGCCGCCGTCGGCGCCCTGGCCCTCGCGGGCTTTGGCTGGATGGCCCTAGGCTCCAAGGTCGTCAACCTCGGCAAGCCGGCCGAGGACCCTTCGGTGGAAGACCGGGCTTTGTCGCGGGACGCGGTCGCCGCCCTGCCCAAGGACTACACCGTCCCCATGCTCGGCCCGCCCTTACCCGGCGATCTGGGGCGCGCCGTGGTCTATCAGCGGCGCCGCGATCAGGCTGAGGCCCAGCCGCCCGCCACCCCAGCGGCCACCCCGGCCGAGCAGGCGGCCGAGGCGGAGCGCCAGCGCCAAGCCGGCCAGGCCCATCAGGCGCGGGAAGCCGGCGTCATGGTCCAAGCCTTGTCGCGGGGCGGCGCGGAAGCGCAGGGCGCGCCAATCGGCGGCGCGGTCAGCGTACCTGTCGCAGCGCCTTCCGTCCCCGCGGGCGGCCCGCAAGGCAAACCTGCCTTTGTCCAGAAGGCGGGACCGGCCGATATCTACAACGCCCACCAACTGGAGAGCCCGCGCTCGCCCTATCAGTTGATGGCCGGCAGCGTCATCGCCGCCAGCCTGATCACCGGCCTCAACTCCGACCTTCCCGGTCAGGTCATCGCCCAGGTCACCGAGCCGGTCTATGACACCGCCTCCGGCGGCTATCTGCTGATCCCTCAGGGCGCGCGGCTGATCGGCGTCTATGACAGTGACGTCGTCTTCGGCCAGACCCGAGCGCTGCTGATCTGGCAACGGCTGATCCTGCCCGATGGGTCATCCATCCAGCTGGACAACCTGCCGGCCACCGACGCTGCGGGGTATGCGGGCCTGGCCGACAGGGTCGACTTCCACACCGGGCAGCTGCTCAAGGGCGTGGCTCTGTCGACCCTTCTGGGCGTGGGAACGGAGATCAGCTTCGGCGATGACGAGAGCGATCTCGTCCGCGCCATCCGCCAATCGACCCAGCAAAGCGCCTCCCAAGCTGGACAGCAGGTGGTGTCCAAGCAACTCGATGTTCAACCGACCATCCGGGTGCGGCCCGGTTGGCCCCTTCGCGTCATCGTCCACAAGGACCTGATCCTGCGACCCTGGCGCGGGTGAGAAAGGAGATCCCATGAAACTGGCCAGACTCCCCGACCGCAATCCGGTCCGCATTACCTTCGCGGCGATGCCTGACCTCAACGCCGCCCTCCAGGACTATGCCCTGGCCTACAAGGCCGCCTATGGAGAGGCCGCTTCGGTGCCTGACCTGATCCCCGCCATGCTGGAGAGCTACCTCGAAGGCGATCGGGAGTTTGCAAAGGCCCGGAAGGCTGGCGGGCAGGTCGCCCCAGTGTCCGCAGGCAAGGCGGAGGCGCGGTCATGAACAGGCTGACCATCGGCGCCTTCAAGCTCGCCAGGGATGGCGGGTGGGAAGGGGAAATTCGAACGCTGACCTTGACCGCAAAGGTTCGCTTCGCGCCAAACGACGACCGCGCCCACGCCCATGCGCCGGTGTTCCGGGTCATGCTCGGCGGCGTCAGGATTGGCGATGCCTGGGAGGGGCGCTGGGGCGCTGATCGGGCGCACCCGTTTTATCGCGTCAGCCTCGATGATCCGCTTTTTGGGGAGCCAATGTCGGCGGCGCTCTTTCCGGACAGTGAAGGCGGCGGCGCTCAGTTGGTTTGGTCCCGCCCGCCCAAAGACGCCTCCAAATCCGACGTGGAATAACGCCGTGCGGTGCGGTGAGAACGGCGCATCGACCCTTAGGTCGATAGGGCGCAGCAGTGCTTCTTGGTTCGTGCGCTCCGATGCTCTCGATAGCTTCCCCTGGGGAGGATCGGGCCAGCCAAAAATGTGATCCACGCTCAGCGGCGGACTTGAGCTGAGCTTCTGGTGATCGATATGTAGTCAACTTATCGATCAAAAGTTGATAGATTTTGATCGATAAGTTGACTACATATCGATCATGACGTGGAACTGGCAGCAAGAGGACTGGCCCGAGTTCACTTGGGATCAACGCAGGCTCGCGCGCGCCGAAGCGCTCTTTGTCGAAAGCGCGGGTGTTCTCGTTGGTGCGTCCAGACACCTCGACCCCACCGAACGCAACGCGCTCACCATCGAGTTGATGAGCCACGAGGCCGTAGACACCTCGGCGATCGAAGGCGAGCCTCTTGACCGCGATAGCGTTCAGTCGTCCATCCGTCGGCATCTTGGCCTGGCTGGCGATCACCGCCGCGCCTCGCCCGCCGAAGCCGGCATCGCTGAAATGATGGTCGATCTCTACGAGCAGGCATCCGTCCCCCTCACTGAGGCCACTCTGTTCCGATGGCACAAACTCATCACCAATGGCCGGACCGACCTGCACGACATCGGCTGCTACCGCACCCATGCCGATCCCATGCAGATCGTCTCAGGGGCGCTGCATCACCCCAAGGTGCATTTCGAGGCGCCGCCCTCGTCGCAGGTAGCCGGTGAGATGCAGCGGTTTTGGGATTGGCTGGAGCGCAGCGCGCCAAAGGGGGAGGATCCGCTACCCGCCGTCACCCGAGCGGGTATTGCGCATCTATGGTTTGAGAGCATCCACCCGTTTGAGGATGGCAATGGCCGCGTTGGCCGCGCCATCAGCGAGAAGGTCCTTGCCCAAGGGCTCACCGCTCCCGCCATCACTGGCATGGCCAGTACACTGCTGAAGCATCGCAAGATCTACTATGCCGAATTGGAGCGCGCGCACCGCGAACTGGAAATCACCGACTGGCTGCTCTGGTTCGCCGCAAAGGCCATCGAGGCGCAGCAGCACACCTTGCGGCAGGTCGAATTTATCCTCGAGAAGTCGCGTCTGCTGAGGCGTCTTGGCGATCAGCTCAACCCTCGCCAGGAAAAGGCGTTGTTGCGGATGTTTGCTGCCGGCCCTGAGGGCTTCCTCGGCGGCTTGAGCGCCGCCAACTACATGAAGATCACCGCAGCCCCTCCCGCCTCAGCGACGCGGGACCTGGCCGCAATGGTCGCTATGGGTGCGCTGACGCGCCTCGGCAGCAAAAAGGCGACGCGTTACAACCTCGACATCGCGGTGAATCCCGCGTCATCTCTGGAGATCGCCGACATCCTGTAGGGCGGCGTATCGCGCGAAGCGACCTTGGACACGCTGCACGATGGGCGCTCAAGCCTGCGGGCGTCCATCCAACCTACGCTTTTGACGCCGGCAGCCTGTCTTTGTCCCCCGCAGTACGATCTGGCCCTGAACGACCTTGCTGCGTCGTTCAAGCGATCCGATCCTCGTCCATCGCATGTCCCAAGATCTCAAGCCGTGGAGACTGACACGATGGCCGAACCCGACCGTATTCTGCCTATTCGAACCGTGCTGCAACGCACAGGCCTGAGCCGATCAACGCTTTATCGCAAGATCAAGGACGGCTCCTTTCTCCGCCAAATGCAGATCAGCATCCATGGCGCCGGTTGGCGAGAGTCTTCGATCAACCGATGGATCGCCGATCCGAAGGGATATGCCCGCGATCCCTCCCGCGCCTTGGAGATGATCGATGCCCGATAACCTTCAAGGCGAGCGCATGGCCTACCGGGTGCGGGAGGCGGCCGATGTCCTGGCCATCAGCCGAAGCCGCTTTTACGAACTGGTGGCCGAGGGGCGGATTCGCACCCTCAAGGAGGGTGCGCGAACGTTGGTGCGACGCCGGGAACTTGAGCGCTACCTCGATGATCTGGAGATGTCGTCTTCCGCTGGGCGGTGATCCTCCGCCGGCGACCCGCTCTGACGCCAATCCACGCCGCCGCACACCATGGGCTTACCGTCGGTCTTCAAGCCCGCGGCGTTGGGGGCGGCGGCCGTCTAAGGCAAGTCGGCGGCTTCAACGTTGCCAGCATTTTGGTTTGGCCATATTTGGCCAATTTCTTGCATATTTGCTTTATATCGTCCATATATGGCCGATGTTGAAGACCTATGCTGAGCTTTCGCAGGAACTGGGGCAGCGCATAGGTGCGCGCCGCAAGGCCTTGGGCTGGACCCAGCACGCGGCCGCCGAGCGCTCCGGCGTCAGCTACCGGACGTGGCGGCGGCTGGAGGGTATGGGGCAGGCCTCCATCGAGGATCTCGTCAAGGCGGCCGTGGCGTTGCGCTGCGAGGAGGGCCTTGAGGCTCTCTTCCCGGCCCCGGCGGCCTCGAACCTCGACGAGCTGCTACGCTGGCAGAAGGCCCAGGCCCGGCGACCGGGACGCAGCCTCGCATGAAGCTGGAACCTGGAGCGCCCCTGGCGATCAACCTCGTCTTCGACGAAAGCGGGCCTCCCATTCCGACGGCGCGCTTGGCCATGGCCCAAGGGGTGGCGCAGTTAGAATGGTCGCCCGAGATTCTGGCCAGCAAGCTGCCGGTGTCGGGCCTGAACTATCCGCCGGAGCCGGGCCTCCAAGGCGCACGCCGCCGCGAGTTCGAGGGGCTGCACGGCTTTGTCGCCGACAGCCTGCCTGACGCCTGGGGAAGCCTCGTCACGCGCCGGCGGCTAGCAAAGCTGGGCGTGCGCATCGAGGATCTGAGCCCCTTGGACCGGCTGGCCCTGGTCGGCCGCCAGGGTCGCGGCGCCATGACCTTCCTGCCCGACACCGCACCCGCGCCCGAGGTGGAGACCCTGGACCTGGACGCCCTGGCCGCTGAGGCGGTGGCCGTACTGGCCGGTGACGAAAGCGCGCTGGCCGCCACCCTGGCTACCCTGGCCAACGGGTCGGGCGGGGCGCGTCCGAAAATCCATGTGGGCTTCGATCCGGATGGTGCGATATCCGTCGCCGAGGGCGAGGCCGCGCCGGGTCACACCGCCTGGATCGTCAAGTTCGCCGCGCCCAACGACCAGCCCGACATCGGGCCGATCGAGGCGGCCTATGCCGCGATGGCCAAGGCCGCGGGCCTGGACATCTCCGAACACCGCCTGCTGCCCGCCAGGTCTGGCCCGGGCTACTTCGCCACGCGGCGGTTCGACCGGCCCGAACCCAGGCGCAGGCTCCATATGCTTTCCCTGGGGGGCGCGATCGAGGCGCCCTGGGCGCAGCCGTCCAGCTACGATCTCTTCCTGCGGGCCACCCTGGCCATCACGCGCCATGCCGGTGACCTGGCGGCGGCGTTCCGTCGGATGGTGTTCAACATCCTGGCCAGCAATCGCGACGACCATGTTCGCCAGCACAGCTACCTGATGGACCCGGCGGGGGTGTGGCGTCTCGCGCCGGCCTACGATCTGACCTATTCGGCGGGACCTGGCGGCGAACATTATCTCGACGTCGAGGGCGAGGGACGCCGACCCACCCAGGCTCACGTCAGGGCCCTGGGCAAGCGTCACGGCTTTGACAGGGCGGCCGTCGACCGGGTCATCGACGAGGTGGCCGCCGCGCTGGCCAGCTGGCCCGGCTTTGCCGACGAGGCGGGCGTCACTCGGCTCTCCAGGACCGACATCGCCGCTGCCCACGCCGACGTCGCGGGGACCTTCTTCGCCGTGTCCTGAGCGCCGCCGCCAGGCGGGAAAGGCGCAGTTGACCTGCTCCTGAAAAACTGGACCGGTTTGAGCTAGAATTTTCTCGTTTTGCGGCAAGGGTCACGGAGCGAGGAGCGACCAAGCGCGCGGACGCCTCACGGCTATCAGCATCGGGCGCCTTGGGCATGCCAACTCTCGTTTCAGGTGATCCGTCTGGTGGAGCCGGCGGTTCTGCCGATGCGCTCTCGCCTCAGTGCTTCAAGTTCGCTACAGCCGTTGATCATGCCGATGCGTTCCAGGATCGACGGACCCAAGGACGTCACCATTGTCGACATCGCCCGCGAGGCTGGTGTCTCGATCAAGACCGTCTCGCGCGTGATCAATCGCGAGGAGGGGGTGGGGGCGGAAACCCGCTTGCGGGTCGAGGCCCTGGTTGAGCAACTGGGTTATCGGCCCAATGTGTCGGCGCGGTCGCTATCCAGCCGCCGCAGCTACCTGATCGGCGTCATCTTCATGCGCGTTGGCGCCTATCACTATGTGGGTGAGGTGCAGGTGGGCGCCATGCGGGCGTGTCGGCGTGCTGGATATCATCTGGTGGTCGAGCAGGTTTCACCGCCCGACGCCGTGGGTCGCTGCGCTTTCGCCGACGCCCTCAAAGCGGCGCGATTCGATGGCGTGATTCTGACCCCGCCCACATGCGATGACCCTGAGGTGCTGGCGGTGATCGAGGCCAATGATCTGTCGTTCGTCCGCATCGCGCCCGACCAGGACTTTAGTCGCTCGCCCTATGTGTTCACTGATGACCACGGGGCCGCCCAGGAGATGACGGGGAGGCTGTGGGACATGGGCCACCGCAAGATCGCCTTCATCGACGGTCCGCCCGAGCATGGCTCGGCGCGACGGCGGCGCGAGGGCTATGTCGCCGCGCTCTTGGCGAGGGGAGGGGAGGTGCGTCCGGAGTGGATCGCGCCGGGGAACTACATGAGCCTGTCGGGCTTTGACGCGGGGGATGCGCTGCTGGCTCTGGCCGATCGCCCCACCGCGATCTTCGCGGCCAATGACGAGATGGCGCTGGGCGTGCTGGCCGCCGCCGTCAAGCATGGCCTCTCCGTGCCCCGAGACCTGTCGGTGGTGGGCTTCGACGACAGCCCGGCCTCAGCCGCGTCATGGCCGCCGCTGACGACCGTGCACCAACCCACCGCCGAGATGGCCGAAGCCGCCGCCCAGATGTTGATCGAGGGGTTTGGCGATCCTCGCTTTCGCGGTCGGACCCGGGCCCGACAGCTCGATTTTCACATCGTCGAGCGCGCATCCGCCGGTCCGCCGCCAAGCGCACTCTGATATCTAACTGATATTAAACCGATAAATTTTGCATCGCCGTCGCGACAGCGTTGTCATTTTCAAATCTATAGACAACGTTGTCGTAGCATGATGTCTTGAGACGACAACGTTGTCGTATCTCCCTCGGGGACAGGGCAGCGCTGACTGAAAGCCCCGGCATAAGGGGTTGGAGGAACCGCCGACGTCGCTCGCGACGCCAAAACTGGAACCGGGTCGCGCCCCGGCGAGCCTGCTCGCCGCGTCTGATGAACCCGGCCAACATAGGAAGGGGAAATCATGCGCACTTTGCTTTTCGTTTCGACCGCCATCGCGACGCTCGGGTGTCAAACGTCGACGGCTCTGGCCCAAGAGGCCTCGCCGGCCCAACTGGACGAAGTGGTGGTCACCGCCCAGCGTCGCAGTGAGAACCTTCAGAAGACGCCGCTGACCCTGTCGGCCGTAACGGGCGAGAAGCTCGAATCCCAAGGCGTCAAGACGGTCGTAGACATCGCCAACCAGGTGCCGTCGCTGCAGATCACCAGCTCTGGCGCCGGTTCGGCCCAGATTTTCCTGCGCGGCATCGGCAGCACCAACACCACCGAGGTCGGCGACCCGGCCGTGGCCTACCATATCGACGGCATCTACATCGCCCGCTCAACCTCCGTGGGCGCGCTGTTCTATGATGTCGACCGCGTGGAAGTTCTGCGAGGGCCGCAGGGAACGCTGTACGGCCGGAACGCCACGGCCGGCGCCATCAACGTCATCACCCGCTCGCCCAAGTTCGACTACGAGGCCAATGGCGCCATCGAGGTCGGGAACTACGGAGCCCTGACCACCTCGGGCATGGTCAATATTCCGGTCAGCGAGACCATCGCCGTGCGCGCCGCCTTCCAGCAGAGCCGCCACGACGGCTATGTGGTGGCCCTGAACAAGGGCCCCGGCACGGGCGGCAATGACCGCTATGACCAGGACGATAAGTCGGCCCGCGTCCAGGTGCTGTGGAAGCCCAGCGACATCTTCTCGCTCAAGCTGGGAACCGACTACCTGCATCAGGGCGGCGCTGGCGGCGGCGACCAGGCCTATGGTTCGACCCGCCAGACGGGCGACCTGTGGACCTGCAACTGCTCCACCAACCTGTATCGCAACAACAAGTTCTTCGGCGCCCAGGCCGAGGCCAATCTGGATCTGAACTTCGGAACCCTGACCTATCTGGGCGGCTATAACTTCTCACGTCTGGACCGCAGCGGCGAAAACGCCGCCACCGGCGCCCCCAACTTTTTCAAGGGCAAGGATTACACTTGGTCGCACGAACTGCGCCTGGGCGGGAAGACCGGCGCCCTGGACTGGGTGGTCGGCCTCTATCGCTTCACCGAAGACAACAATGTCGACTTCCGAGTGTTCCTGGCGACCAACTCCTACCTGTCCTTCATCCAGCCCAAGGTGACCGCCGAGTCGTGGGCGGCATTCGGGCAGGGGACCTATGCCGTTACCGACCGGTTCCGCGTCACCGGTGGCCTTCGCTACACCGAAGACCAGAAGGCGCGTGACGGCGGCACCTATCTGACCAACGGCGCCGGGGCGATCACCTCGACGGTCGTGCGCAACCTGGCCGATGCCAAGTGGGACGCCCTGAACTGGAAGGTCGGCGTCGACTTCGACCTGACCCCGGACTCGATGTTCTACGCCAACATCGCCACCGGCTATAAGGCGGGCGGCTACTACGACGGCGTCGGGGCCAACACCTATGAGCCCGAGGAGATCACCTCCTACGAAGCCGGGGTAAAGAACCGCTTCTTCGACAACCGCCTGCAGCTGAACGCCTCGGCGTTCCTGTACGCCTATCGCGACTTCCAGGTTTCGGCGATTGGCAACATCGCCGGCCAGAACGCCACCGTGACGCTGAATGCTGACGAGGCCGAGGTGTATGGCGTGGAATTGGAGACCAACCTCGTCCTGACCGAGAACGACCGCCTGGACGCATCGCTGAGCTGGCTTCACGCTGAATACACCGACTTCGTGCTGCCGCTAGGTGACGCTTTCGCCAACAACAACGCCAATGCGTCGATCGCGGCCTGCTACACCGCCAACTATGCCGCCGCCGCGCCGCGCTCGACCGACTTCTCGGGCTGTCGCATGGCCCGCACGCCGGAGTGGACGATCAATCTGGGCTACCAGCACGCCTGGAACCTGGAGTCCGGCGCCAGGCTGACGGGCAGGATTCAGACCCACTACGAGACATCCAAGAACCTCGAATATCACGGCTTCGCCCAGAACAAGGAAGGCGCGTTCACCAAGAGCGACGTCAGCCTGACCTATGCCAGCAGCGATGATCGCTGGTCCCTGCAGGGCTATGTCCGCAACATCGAGGATGAAGCCATCCGCACCGCTTCCTCCCCCAATTCCACCGCCGGTGTTTCCACAAATGGCACTGGCGAGTTCTACGCGCCCCCGCGCACCTACGGTCTTCGCCTCGGCGTGACCTTCTAGTCTCCCAACGACTAGGCCCCCGGCGGATCCTGCCCGCCGGGGGCGCTCTTTTGCGATGAAAACCTTGAGTGAGCGTCAGACCATGAACCCTCGGGTCCTCTTGTTTTCGGCCGTCGCGGCTTTGGCTCTCGGCGCCGCGGCCCAGGCCCAGCCTGTCCAGCCCGCCCTGGGCGGAAAGGACGTTGTTTCGGTCGGCGGACTGACGTTTCGCGATCTGAACCGCAACGGCGCACTGGAGCCCTATGAGGACTGGCGTCTGACCCCCGATCAGCGGGCCGCCGACCTCGTCTCGCGCATGACGCTGGACGAGAAGGCCGGCCAGATGATGCATGGCACGCTGCCGGCCATCGGGCCCATGGGCGTGTCGGGCATGGGGGCCGGCTACGACCTGAACAAGATCCAGTCTCTGGTCCTCGATCGCCATGTGGCGACCTTCATCACCCGCCTGTCGGGATCGGCCACCCTGCTGGCCGAGCAGAACAACGCTGTCCAGGCTGTCGCCGCCCAGAGCCGTCTGGGCGTTCCGGCCACGATCAGCACCGATCCGCGTCACCACTTCCAGTTCACCGCCGGCGCCAGCGTCTCCTCCGGCGGCTTCTCGCAATGGCCCGAGGCCACGGGTCTGGCCGCGATCGGCGATCCGGCCCTGACGCGCCGGTTTGGCGAGATCGCCCGGCAGGAGTATCGCGCCGTTGGCATTCACCAGGCCCTGTCGCCGATGGCCGATCTGGCGACCGAGCCGCGCTGGTCCCGGATCAATGGCACCTTCGGCGAGGACCCCGATCTCGTGGGCAAGATGGTCAAGGCCTATGTCCAGGGCTTTCAGGGTGGCGAGACCGGCATGAGGCCCGATGGCGTCTCGGCCGTGGTCAAGCACTGGGTCGGCTATGGCGCCTCGGCCAAGGGCCTGGATGGGCACAACAGCTACGGCCGTTACGCGATCTTCCCGGCCGGGAAGTTGGACCTGCACGTCAAGCCGTTCCTGGGCGCGTTCGAGGCCGGTGTCGTCGGGGTGATGCCCACCTACGCCATCCTTCAGGACCAGACGCTGGACGGCCAGCCGCTGGAGGCCGTGGGGGCGGGCTTCAGCAAGCCGTTGCTGACCGATCTGCTGCGCGGCAAGCACGGCTTTTCCGGCATGGTCATTTCCGACTGGGCCATCACCAATGACTGCGGCGAGACCTGCCGCAATGGTTTCCCGGCCGGCCAGGCGCCCACCTTCCAGGGCTTCTCAACGGCCTGGGGCGTTGAGGACCTTCCGAAGGTCGATCGCTATGCCAAGGGCGTCAATGCGGGCCTGGACCAATTTGGCGGCGTCGAGGACACGGCCGAACTGGTCGCGGCCGTCAAGGCCGGCAAGGTCACCGAGGCCCGGGTCGCGCAGTCGGCCCTGCGCGTGCTGAAAGTAAAGTTCGAGCAGGGCCTGTTCGAGAATCCTTATGTCGATCCGAAGGTCGCCGAGACGATCGTCGGCTCGGCCGCCTTCGTGGCCGAAGGCCGCGCGGCCCAGAGCCGGTCACTGGTCTTGCTGGAGAACAAGACTGGCCTCCTGCCCCTGAAGGCGGGGCGGAAGGTCTGGCTCAAGGGCGTCTCGCCCGACGTCGCCAAGGCTCACGGCCTGACGCCGGTGGCCAATCTAGCCGACGCCGATCTGGCGATCATCCGGGTCGGCGCGCCGTTCGAGATCCTGTATCCCAACTACACCTTCGGCTCGCGGCAGCACGATGGCGACCTGTCCTTCAAGGAAGGCAGCGCCGACTACGAGGCCATCAAGACGGTCAGCGTCAAGGTTCCCACCGTGGTCAGCGTCTATCTGGACCGCCCGGCTATCCTGACCAATGTCAGTGACAAGGCCGCCGCCGTGATCGGAGATTTCGGATCCAGCGACAACGCCCTGCTTGACGCCTTGACCGGCGTCGCGCCCCCCCGGGGCAAGCTGCCGTTCGAGCTGCCTTCATCCATGGCTGCTGTCGAGGCCCAGGCCGAGGACGCGCCGCATGACAGCGCAGAGCCGCTTTACCCAATCCATTTCGGCCTGACCTACTGAGGATGACCGCCATGCACCGATCCCTGACCGCGGCCGCCAGCCTCGCCGTCCTAGCCTTCGCCACGGGCGCCCTGGCCCAGACGCCGGCCTGGATGAACACCAGGCTGTCGCCCGATGAGCGCGCGCGCCTGCTGGACGCCGAACTCACCCTGGATGAGCGCATTGGTCTGGTTCATGGCCCCATGGCCATGCCCTACAAGATCAAGGAGATCCCCAAGGCGGCGATCGGTTCGGCCGGCTACATCCCCGGCGTGCCTCGCCTGGGCATCCCGGCCCTGCAAGAGAGCGACGCCAGTCTGGGGGTGACCAATCCCATGGGGATGCGACCCGGCGACGGCGCCACGGCCTTGCCGTCGGGTCTGTCGCTAGCCTCGACTTTCGATCCCAGGATCGCCTATGCCGGCGGGGCCCTGGTCGGTCGCGAGGCGCGTGCAAAGGGCTTCAATGTGCAGCTCGCGGGCGGGGTCAACCTGGCCCGTGACCCGCGCAACGGCCGCAATTTCGAGTATCTGGGCGAGGATCCGCTGCTGGCTGGCGTGTTGGCCGGCGAGTCGATCCGGGGCATTCAGGACCAGAAGATCGTCTCGACCGTGAAGCACTTCTCGCTGAATGGTCAGGAGACCAACCGCCATTGGGCCAATTCGGTGATCGACGAGGCGGCCCATCGCGAGAGCGACCTGCTGGCCTTCCAGATCGCGATCGAAAAGGGTCAACCTGGCTCGGTGATGTGCGCCTATAATCTGGTGAACGGGGCCTATAGCTGCGGCGCCGACCACCTGTTGAACGGAGTCCTGAAGGGCGAATGGGGTTATAAGGGCTGGGTGATGTCCGACTGGGGCGCGGTGCGCGCCACCGACTTCGCCGCCAAGGGCCTGGACCAGCAGTCGGGCGAGCAACTGGACGATCAGGTCTGGTTTGGCGCGCCGCTGAAGGCCGCCGTCGAGAAGGGCGAAATCTCCGCCGCGCGCCTGTCGGACATGACCCGCCGCATCCTGCGCTCGATGTTTGCCGCCGGCCTGTTCGAGCATGCGCCCGTCAAGGCGCCGATCGACTATACGGCCAATGCCGAGATCGCCCGCGCGGCGGCTCGCGACGGCATCGTGCTGCTCAAGAACAGGCAAGGCCTGCTGCCTCTGGCCAAAACGGCGAAGACCATCGCGGTGATCGGCGGCCATGCCGATGGTGGCGTTCTGTCGGGCGGCGGCTCGTCCCAGGTCATCGCGCCGGGCGGGGCAAAGGTCGCCATTCCGCTAGGCGGGGAGGGGCAGATGGCCGCCTTCCGCAATCAGATCCTGCACCCTTCACCGCCGCTGGCCGCGATCCGCGCCATGGCGCCCGACGCCAGGGTCAAGTTCGACGACGGCCGATACGTCTCGTCGGCCGTCGCCGCGGCCAAGGACGCCGACATCGTCGTCGTGTTCGGCAACCAGTGGATGGGCGAGGGCGAGGATGCGCCGGACCTGTCCCTGCCCAACGGTCAGGACGCCCTGATCGCCGCCGTCGCCGCCGCCAATCCCAATACCGTCGTCGTGCTGCAGACCGGCGGACCGGTGACCATGCCGTGGCTGGAACAGGCCGGCGCGGTGGTCGAGGCCTGGTATTCCGGGGCCAAGGGCGGAGAGGCCATCGCCGATGTGCTGTTTGGCGTGGTCGACGCCTCGGGGCGTCTACCCATGACCTTCCCGGCCTCGATCGAGCAGTATCCGCGCGCGGTAGTGCCGGGCCTGGGCCTGCCGGAAAAGGTGCAGTTCGACGTGGTCTATGACGAGGGCGCGGATGTCGGCTATCGCCGCTACGCCCTCACCGGCCAGAAGCCGCTGTTCCCGTTCGGCCACGGCCTCTCCTACACCCGGTTTGACTACGCCAACCTGAAGGTGACGGGCGGCGACACCCTGACCGTCAGTTTCGACCTCACCAATACTGGCGGACGGGACGGCAAGGATGCGCCGCAGGTCTATCTGACCAACGCCGCGGGCAATCCCTTGCAGCGCCTGATCGGCTTCGAGAAGGTGGCGCTGAAGCCGGGCGAGACGCGCCGCATCACGGTGGCGGCCGATCCGCGCCTGCTTGGCGGTTTCGATGTGGCCGGCAAGCGCTGGTCGTTGAAAGCCGGCGACTATCAGGTGGCTGTCGGCGCCTCGTCGGCGGATCTGAAGTTGAAAGGCGCGGCCAAGCTCAAGGCCCGGACAATCAAGCCATGAAGGGCAAGGCGCTTATGACCCCCAAGATCGCGGCCCTGGCCCTGGCGGCCCTGACGCTTGTCGCTCCATCCGCCTGGGCGGCTGGTCCCGTGGTGAAGACCACCGCCGGCCCCGTCAGCGGCGAGACTCATGCAGGCGTCGCGGCATTCAAGGGTGTGCCCTTCGCCGCGCCGCCGGTCGGCGCCCTGCGCTGGCGTGCGCCACAGCCGCCCACGGCGTGGCGCGCGCCGCTTGAGGCTGTGGCCTATGGCCCTGACTGCATGCAACAGCCGTTTCCGGGCGACGCCGCGCCACTGGGCGTGACGCCAGCCGAGGACTGCCTGTACGCCAATGTCTGGACGCCCGAGGCCGGTTTGAAAGCGGGTGGCAAGTCGCCGGTCATGGTGTGGATCTATGGCGGCGGCTTCGTGAACGGCGGCAGCTCACCGGCCGTCTATAGCGGCGACCGGTTCGCCCGCGATGGCGTGGTGCTGGTCAGCTTCAACTATCGCGTCGGCCGGTTCGGCTTCTTCGCCCACCCGGCCCTGAGCGCCGAGAACGCCGATGGCGGCCTGCTCGGCAACTATGCCTTGATGGACCAGATCGCGGCCCTGAAATGGGTGCGCGACAATATTGCGGCGTTCGGCGGCGACCCATCGAACGTCACGGTCTTTGGCGAGTCGGCCGGTGGCATGTCGGTCCATGCGTTGCTGACCTCGCCCCTGGCCGAGGGGCTGTTCCACAAGGCCATCATCCAGTCAGGCGGCGGCCGTCCGCGACTGTTGCCGACCCTGGCCCTGAAATCGATCGGGCAGGAGCGCTCGGCCGAGACGGCGGGCAAGGCCTTTGCGGTCAAGGCCGGCGTGACGGGCGAAGACGCGACCGCCCTGGCCGCCCTGCGAGCCCTGCCGGCGAGCACGGTGGTCGATGGTCTGAACATGGCGACATCCGGCGTGCCCACCTGGGGCGGAGGTCCGATGATCGATGGCGTCCTGCTGCTTCGCGAACCGCTGGCCTCCTACAAGGCCGGGGCCTGGCGCAAGATGCCGGTGATGGTCGGCGCCACCAGCGCTGACGGCTTCTTCTTCGGCGGAACCCCAGACCAGGTCTATGCGCCGTTCGGCGACCAGCGAGCGGCGGCCCAGGCGCTGTATGATCCTGACGGCAAGACCCCGATCGGCGTCTATGGCTGGAAGGCGGCGGGTGATCGCATGTTCATCGAGCCAGCCCGGGCGGTGTCGCGCGTGCTGTCAGCCCAGGGCGCCCCGGTCCACCAGTTCCGCTTTTCCTATGTCGCCGAGAGCCAACGAAAAGAGTGGTGGGGCGCGCCTCACGCTACTGAAATTCCCTTTGTGTTCGACACCGCCGACGCCCGCTATGGCGTGACCCTGACGCCGGCCGACGCGGCGGCGGCCAAGGCGGCCCACGCCTATTGGGTGGCCTTCGCCAAGACTGGAAAGGCCGAGCCCGCCGGACTGCCGTCCTGGCCAACCTATGACGCCGCCAGCGATCAACTGCTCGATTTCTCGGCGTCAGGCCCGATGCTCGTCGCCGATCCGCTGAAAGCGCGTCTTGATCTGGTCGAAGCCACCACTCCAATCGCTCGCTGATGGCCGCCTGGCGAGCAATCGCGACGACCGTGTTCGCCAGCACAGCTACCTGATGGACTCGGCGGGGGTGTGGCGCCTCGCGCCGGTCTACGACCTGACCTATTCGGCGGGACCTGGCGGCGAACATTATCTCGACGTCGAGGGCGAGGGACGCCGACCCACCCAGGCTCACGTCAGGGCCCTGGGCAAGCGTCACGGCTTTGACAGGGCGGCCGTCGACCGGGTCATCGACGAGGTGGCCGCCGCGCTGGCCAGCTGGCCCGGCTTCGCCGACGAGGCTGGCGTCACTCGGCTCTCCAGGACCGACATCGCCGCGGCCCACGCCGACGTCGCGGGGACCTTCTTCGCCGTGTCCTGAGCCGCCGCCAGGCGGGAAAGGCGCGGTCTCCACCTTGTCGCCGCGTCCGCCTTTCTCACGTGGCGCGTTGCAAGGATGCCAGTTGTGTCGTGACCTTGCAGCAGCGTCAGCCATCCGGCGGCGGTGATGCCCGATGACGTTCAAACCGAGCGCATGGCCTGCCAAGGAGCGGTTTCCGACGCCGTTCTTTCACCGCGGAATGTCCAGTATCGTCCGTCCCCATCCCTAGCAAGTCACGCGACGAGTGGGGCAAATTTACTAAATAGTTTGAATAGCTTAGTGGGCATATCTGTGGCGGCGGGACTCCGTCGCCGGTCGAGCTCCGACCTTCTAGGTGAAGTTCAGGCCTGCAGCGCCGTGTGTAGGCGGGGCAGGCGATGCGCAATCGCCCCGCCGATGCTGCTATGCGTCTCCGGGTGAAACCCGGGCGGCATTTGGGCGAGCGCCCGCTCACAGGCGACAGGCGCCAAGTCGAAGATTTCCTCGACCACCCCCCTCACCAAGCGGGGGCGCAGGCCGGCTTCATTGGCGGTCTCGGCGAAGTGGCGGCCGTGAATGTCGAGGATTTTGTAGTGCCGGCTTTCGCCCGCCGACATCGCCAGCGTGTAGGCGCGATGGGAAATGGCTTTTGCGTCGAAGGCGGGTTGAGCACTCAGCACATCGTAGAACGGCGTCATGGAAAACCGGCCGTTCGGCTTGAGGAACAGGCTGAAGTTCTTAGCGTGCCCGTCGGTCGCCCCCATCAGCCAGAAGAGGATTTGGCTTTTAAAGAAGGCGGCCTGATCCTCTTGAGGCGTGTCGGACGCCTTGAGCCGTCGCAGGATGTCGACAGCGCTGGGTCCGTGCTGGTTTTGATATTTCTGGGATGGCGGCGTGGACAGCGCCTGGCAGAAGTCCTCCTGCGGCAAGCGCAGGAGCTGGGTGTCACGCCAGGCGCGGTCGAAGCGTTCGACAACGAGGACGGTCCGCGCGCCGAAACGCACGATCTCGGTCTTGGCGACCGTCAAGCCGAATGCCTCCAGTAGCTTCAGACAGTAGTGTTCGTTTTCGACGCTGTTGGAGAGGTCAATGATCCCGGAGGGCGTTGGGATCTGTCCCAGCTGGGGCTTGAGGATATGGGTTGTGGCTGTGGCGCCGATCGGTCGCTTCCATTGGCCGTTCTGGTAGAGCAGGGCGGTCTTTTCTTGAGCCCCGGCGACCGAAATCCGGAACTCCTGCTCAAGATTGAGGCCCAGGGGCGCGCGGGCGAGATTGGCCAAGACGGCCTCGATTTCGGGGTCGGTGAGCGGCTCGCCGGCGGCGGGGGCGGTAGCATCGACGACTGCGCCGTCGGGGAGAAATTGCATGGCGCCCACACAATCCCGGCCGATTTGTTCGAGCAGACCATAGGCGTCGGCGCTGGCCGCGCCGGTGCGTTCAGCGATAATCCGGCGAACGTCGGTGTTGTCGGGCAGGAGGTTTTCGAAAACAGCCGTCACAGCCGCGCCGCGATGGGCGCTCTTGCGTAGCGGCAAGGACAGCGAGACGGGAAAGGCCGGCCCCCATTCGAGCCAGGTTTCGTCATATCGAAAGTCAACGGCGCCGCTGGCGGCTTTCTCAAGCCTGCCGACCAAGCGGTTGTTGATCAGGACCTGAAGCGGCGCGTGCGCTCGGCGGCGTCCCATCAGAAAATATCCAAGACTTCGGTGGCGGCCGGCTTGGGTCGCGACGCCAAGGTGAGATCCAGATCGAGGGCTTGCAGGAGATCGAGTAGGGTCGAGATCTTCGCGCCGTCATGGCCGCGCTCGATGATCGAGACCATCTCCTGGCGCGTACCGGCCAGATCCGCCAATTGCGATTGGCTTAGGCCGCGCTGTTGGCGAACGTTTTTGATGTGGGCGCCCAGCTGGTCGGGCGATCGTGCGATCAGAGACATTCGCCTGCTCCAAAGCACGCTTTATCGCAGAATTCGCATAACGGCTCAATATGCTATTTTCAGCATAATTCAAAATTATGCGCTTTCCGACGTAAAGCTAACTTATGCCGAAAAGCGCATACTGACTCACCTTCGACTTCAGCGACGAGCGACTGGACGGTGCAGATTATACTTGGAGAATGCGGCCAACCTGGCCTGCGGTCCCTTTCGATGGGACCGCTATTGGCATTCCGCCAATTGGGGGGGGCGTGAGGTGCTTGATCGTTTGAAGTCGTTGTACGTGCAGGCGCCGATCGCCATCGCGCTGGGCATTCTCGTCGAGCCGTGTGGCCCACGGTCGGCGTGGCGCTGAGGCCGCTGGGCGACGAGTTGGCGAATTGACAGCGGCAGCATTTGGGCTCCCTTTTGTGATCGCAGCATGTCCGGTCTCGTCCACCTCAGTCCGTAGCAAGCCAAGAGGCGCGTGGGGGTGAAAATGGGGGTGAGAAAAAGTCGATTTATCAAATGATTTTAAAGGCTTGCTGAGATGAAAGGCGTCGAGAGGACTCCGTCTCCCCCCTCTTCCATCGCCATGCGTCTACGTCCGGGCAAGACCGCTGCGATTGTGTCCGCCGACCTGGCGAGGGCTTGCACGCCGACGATGGGAGTCTTCACCTCCAGGTCACGGGGAACGCCGCCCGTTCATGGATTTCCGCTATTGGGTGGCCGGCCGCGAGTAGCGGATGGGGCTGGGTCCGGCCCACATCGTGTCGCTGTCCGAGGCGCGGATTGCCCGCGAGGCCCCGACAATCTTCGCCCCGGCGATCGTCGGCATGCCCATCGACAGACAGCCGGCCGACCCCACTCCGGCATCGACGGTCTCACGCCCCTGGCGGCGTGCGAACCACCTTCTTGGAAACGACAGCTAGCGCCGCGCCAGTCTGCCGTCGCGCATTTCTAGGTCGACGACCTCCGCCGCTGCAAATTCCAGGGCCAGTGACTGTCCGGCGAGCTGCAGACGATGGCGTCCGGCCTTGTTGGCGGTCAATCGCGCCCGCTCCAGTCGTCCATCCTTCCACCACACATCGACGCTGAGGGCGCCGCGCGCCCGCAGCCCGGTCATTTTGCCGGTTGGCCACGCAGACGGGAGGGCGGGCAGCATGTGGACCGCACCGTTCCGACTTTGCAGGATCATTTCGACCATGCCGCTGGTTCCGCCGAAATTGCCGTCGATCTGGAACGGCGGATGGGCGTCGAACAGGTTGGGATAGGTGCGCTCGGGACCCAGCAACAGGGCGAGAATGCCGTGCGCATGGTCGCCCCGGCCCAGCCTGGCCCAGAGGTTCAGCCGCCAGGCTATGGCCCAACCGGTCGACAGATCGCCGCGTGTCTCAAGGGTCTTGCGAGCGGCGGCGGCCAGATCAGGCGTGGTGTCGAGGCTGATCTGGTCCGAGGGGAACAGGCCGTAAAGATGCGACACATGGCGATGGTCGACCTCGGGCGCGTCCGCGTCCCAGTCTTCCTGCCATTCCTGTAGCTGGCCGTCCTTGCCGATCCTGTAGGGCGCCAGCCTGTCGCGGGCGGCGGCGAACTGGGCGGCCAAGGCCGCGTCCTGATCCAGGATCTCGGCGGCGGCGATGCAACTGTCAAACAGGTCACGGACGATGGCCTGGTCCATGGTCGGACCGGCCACCAGGGAGGAGCCGTGCCCGTGATCGTTCTCCGGTGAGATCGACGGATTGGTGACCAGCCTGCCGCTCTTGGGGTCGACCACCAGGGCGTCGAGGAAGAACAGGGCCGCGCCCTTCAGCAGCGGATACACATCGGCCAGATAGGCCGTGTCGCGGCCATAGTCGTAGTGATCCCAGAGGTGCTTGCAGAGCCAGGCCCCGCCGGTGGGCCAGACGCCATACTTGGCGCCGTCGATCGGCGCGGTGGCGCGCCACAGGTCGGTGTTGTGATGGGCGACCCACCCGCGCGCGCCATACATCGCCTTGGCCGTCCGTGCGCCGGTGATCGAGAGATCGCGCACCATCTCGATCAGGGGCTTCACGCAATCGGCTAGCCCGGTGGGCTCGGCCGGCCAATAGTTCATCTCGGTGTTGATATTGATCGTGAACTTGCTGCCCCAAGGCGGGTTCATCTGGTCGTTCCACAGGCCCTGAAGATTGGCCGGCTGGCCACCGGGGCGCGAGCAGGCGATCAGCAGGTAGCGGCCATACTGGAAATACAGCGCCGCCAGGGCTGGGTCGTTGGTGGTCGGCGACAGGCGGATGCGCTCGTCGGTCGGACGCAGGGCCGCGCCGGTGGTTCCAAAATCGACCGACACCTTGCGGAACAGGCGGCGATGATCGGCCCGGTGCGCGGCCAGCAGCGCGCTCCACGGCTTGCGGGACGCCCTGGCCAGACGGGCGCGGTCGTCGGCGGCCGGATCGCCAGACACGTCGTCGAAGCGGCGATAGCTGGTAGCGGCCGCGACCAGCAGCAGCACCTCGTCCGCGTCGCGCACCGAAAGGCCTGTTGCGCTGGCCGTCACCCTGCCGCCCCTGGCGACCACCTTGACCCGGCAGTCCACCGTCAAGGCGCTGGCGATCCCATGCTGGCTGGCATTGCGGCCGCTCATGACCAGGGTGTCGCCGTTCTCCACGGTGATCTTGGGTTTCAGCGGACTGTCGAAGGCCAGGTCCACGCTGATCGCGCCCGGCCTGTCGGCCCACAGCCGCACGGCGATCACCTGATCGGGCGCGCTGGCGATGACCTCACGAACATGGGCGACCCCGGCGTGCGAGAAGCGAACGCGGGCCGTGGCCGCGTCCAGATCCAGATCGCGGACATAGCCCTGGGCCGTCTCGGGCAAGTCAGGGAAGACCAGCCGCAGGTCGCCGAGGGTCTGATACGACATCTGGCGCAGTGGCCTGGCCATGAACTTCGCGTTCGCCAGTTCCGTGGCCTTGGCGTAGTCGCCGACGTCTATCAGGCGGCGGATTTCGGGAAGGGCGGCGGCGGCCTCGGGATTGACCGGGTCGTAGGGGCCGCCGCCCCACAAGGTGTTCTCGTTCAGTTGCAGGCGTTCAGTCGCAACGCCGCCGAAGACCATGGCGCCTAGGCGTCCTGACCCGACCGGGAGGGCTTCGACCCAGGCTTTCGCTGGCTGGCGATACCAGAGCCGCAGGTCGTCGCCGGGTTCGGGGGTGATCGCGCTTGCGGCGGCTGGCATGGCGGCGGTTGCCGTGCCGCACATAAGAACGCGGCGCCGAGTCAGGTCTGTCATTGGGCGTGCTGTTCCCTCACGTTTGCTCGTATTCTAGAGCTTACATGCGGTATTCTTGATAGTGGGGACAGTGCCACTTCAATCAATGAAGCTACGCATCCTCAATCGGGGAATATCACCTTCGCCATGGTCGAGGTCGAATCACGGGGCGGTGGGGAAGGGCGCTTGGATGTCCACTTGCTGGCGCTGTCCCAGGGGCCACTATTGGCTCAAATTTTGACAACGCGCTCGATGGTTGGGCCAAGTGCGCGGATGATCTGGCCGATCAGCGCCCATCGTCTGTGGCCGCGCGCAACCTAGCCTCGCTTGGCGCCGATCTCGTCCAGATAGTTGTAGATCGTGAACTTGGTCACCCCCAGGCGGGCGGCCACGCGTTCGACCGAGCCTCGGATCACGAACAGGCCGCGCTCGTGCATCATCGCCACCGCCGCCGTCTTCTCAGCCTTGGACATGCGCTCTACCGGCGCGCCGGCGCCATCGACCGCCGAGGCGATGATCTCCTCGATCAGGTCCTCGATGTTCGCCTCAGTGCGAGGCGCGGGCAGGGGCGGCAGGATGGTCGGCGCCAGGGCGCTCTGCACGTCGCGCTGGATGCGTTCGATCGCGCCGATGTCCACGTTCACACACAGCGCGGCGGCGGGAACGCCCTCGGGATCGAACAGTACCACCGACGATGAGCGCAGCGCCCGCCCGTCGCTGGCCTTGGACGTATAGTTGGCGACGACACGCACTTCGTTGGGGTGCGCCGCCGCCTTGCTGGCGACCAGAGTGTCGAAGGCCTTGTCCTCGGCAGGACCCGCAATGATCGCCGAACCCACCCGCCGGCCGCTGACGTGGCCGTTGACGATCTCGACGATTGAGGACTCCGGCTGTCGCAGATCGTGGACCACGACTTCGATGTGCTGATTCAGGGCGCATTCCAGCGCCCTGGCCACGCCTTTGAGGACGCCCAG
The DNA here is from genome assembly GCA_964427205.1 of uncultured Caulobacter sp. Classification (GTDB taxonomy): domain Bacteria; phylum Pseudomonadota; class Alphaproteobacteria; order Caulobacterales; family Caulobacteraceae; genus Caulobacter. The sequence goes on along the minus strand of CAYRTE010000006.1, from coordinate 72,990 downwards.
CTGGGCCTTTTCGTCTTGCATGGGAGCTGGATCTTTCATGCGGAATAGCGGCCGAGGGTTGAAGGGGGTGAACTGGCAATATTCAACAGATTGTTGATATTCCAGCCTTCGCCTAGCGATATCACGATCGGTTCAAAGCGTCGATCAGCGACAACATGCTCGCCTTTTGGTCAGGCAAGGCTCGGAATTTATGCGAAAATAGCGGTGCTTCAACGTACTGTCGATAAAATCAACAAAATGTTGAATCAATCTCCATTCTGTTGCAAAGCTCCGGGCGAACATTGATCTCGGGACGGCGTTCGCGCCAAGCCCGCTGCATTGGGGATTGCGATGCGCAACCATTTGAAGGCTTTCCTGCTGGCGACGACCGGCGGCGCGTTCGTCCTGGCCGGTTCTGCCGCCTGGGCCCAGGACGCGGCGGGCGACGCCGCGACGATGAGCGAGATCGTCGTCACGGCGCAGAAGAAGTCGGAGCGTCTCTTGGACGTTCCGGTGTCGGTAGCGACGATGTCCGGTGAGAGCCTGGCGCAGCAGAACTTGGTTCAGCTGCGCGACTTCTACAACCGCGTTCCGGGCGTGTCGCTGAGCGGTGGCGGCACCGAGCAGCGCGCCAACGGCGTGGCGATCCGCGGGATCACCACCGGCGGCGGCACGGCTTCGACCGTGGCGTTCGTGCTGGATGACGTTCCGTTGACCTCGGGCGCGGCCTCGGCCCAGTCGCCGCTGATCGACGTCGATCCGTCGGATCTGCAGCGCGTCGAAATCCTGCGCGGTCCACAGGGCACGCTTTACGGCGCGTCCAGCCTGGGCGGCCTCGTCAAGTACGTAACGATCAGTCCCAACACAGAGCAGTTCAGTGGTCGCGTCGAGGTCGGCGGCAACACCATCGACAAGGGCGGCGAGGGCTGGTCGCTGCGCGGGTCGGCCAATCTGCCGATCGTCCGCGACAAGCTGGCCCTGCGCGTTAGCGCCTTCACCCGCCACGACCCACCCTATCTGGACAACATCAACACGACGGCGGCCGGCAAGGACATCAACGACAACCGCGTCCAGGGCGGTCGCGTCGCGCTGCTGTTCAAGCCCTCCGAAACCCTCACCTTCGACCTGTCGGCCGTCCGCCAGCGCGCCAAGTTCTTTGGCAGCCCGCAGATCCGCGTCTGCCCCTCGTGCGGCACGGGCGCGTTCACGGGCACGCCGGACTTCACGCCGTTCCACGGCGACATGACCCTGAACCTGGCGCCGACCAAGCGCGACGTCAGCTTCACGCTGTATCAAGGCCGGGCCAATCTGGACCTTGGCTTCGCCAACTTGACCGCGATCAGCGCCTGGGATCGCGTGAAGTCGGCGTCCGACCTGGACCAGACCAACACCTTCCGCTTCCTGCTCTCGGCGTTCTCAGCCCCCACGGGCTCGGTCTCGCTGATCAACGCCGACCAGACCGAGAAATTCAGCCAGGAAATCCGTCTGGCCTCGAAGTCCGACGGTGCTCTGGAATGGCTGGTCGGCGGCTTCTACACTCACGAGAAGATCGGGGTGGATCAGGTGCTGATCGTCCATCCGGCCAGCGGCTCGGACGCGACCGCCTACACCTCCGTGGCTCCGGCCAAGTTCGAGGAGGAATCGGTCTTCGCCGACGCCACCTATCACTTCACGCCGAAGTTCGACGTGCAGGTGGGCGCGCGCTATTCATCCAATGATCAGGACAGCGGATCCTCGACCGTCATCGCCTCGCAGGCGGTGCGCTTCTTTGGCCCAAGTTCGTCGGAGCCGGCGTCCAAGTCGTCGGACGACGCCTTCACCTGGCTGTTTACGCCCCGCTACAAGATCTCGCAGGACATGATGGCCTATCTGCGGGTCGCGACAGGCTACCGTCCCGGCGGTCCAAACGCCTCGGGAGTGGCGGGCATCCCATTGTCGTTCAAATCCGACAGCGTGGTCAGCTATGAGGCCGGCCTGAAGGGCGTGATTCCGAACCTGAACGCCACTTACGAGGCGGCCCTGTTCCAGATCGATTGGGACGACATCCAGCTGCTGACCACGGACGTCGCTTCGCAGTTCACCTACTACACCAACGGTTCGACCGCGCGCAGCCGGGGTCTAGAGCTGTCGGGTCGCTGGTCGCCGGTCCACGGCCTGTCAATCGACGGCGCGGCGACCTATCTGGACGCCAAGTTGACCGATCGCTTGCGCTCGCCCGCTGGCGCCTCGCCGATCTATGGCTCCAAGGGCGACCGCCTGCCGGGTTCGGCCAAGACCTCGGTCAGCCTGTCGGCGCAGTATGACTGGTCCGTAGGCCGGGGCATCTCGGCTTTCGCCGGCGCCAGCCTGGCCTATGTCGGCGACCGCTACGCCGAGTTCGCCAACATCCTGCCGACCTCGACCGCCAACGCGGCTTATGGCGCGCGGGTCGAGCTGCCGTCTTACACGACCTTCGACCTGCGTGCGGGGGCATATAACGATGACTGGAGACTGACGGCCTACGTCAAGAACCTTGGCGACAGGCGCGGAATTGTGGAAGCCACTACACGCGGCGGCACCAGTTCGCCCCAGGCCATCTTCCTGCAACCGCGCACGATCGGCGCAACGCTGAGCCGCAGCTTCTAGGCATGGTGTTTCTCGACGAAGCCGCCGTCCTGCGAGGTCTCGACATCGAGGGCTGCCGGACGGTGGTGCGCGGGGCGATGATCGCCCTGTCCGCAGGCGAGACCAGGCAGTTGCCCCGCTCGATCATCCCAATCGCGGCGGGGCGTCTGTTTGGTCAGATGCCCGGCGCGCTGTTGTCCTACGGCTACTTCGGCGCAAAGCTGATCAGCGTGTTCGGCGATGCAAACTATCCCGGCCGCAGCGTTCATCAGGGCGTGGTGGTGCTGTTCGACGCCGACAGCGGCCGGACGATCTGCGTCGCCGACGCCGGCGCGATCACCCAGATCCGCACGGCGGCCGGCACGGCGGCGGCCACCGACGCCCTTGCCGTTCCCGACGCCGAGCGCCTGACCATCATGGGCCATGGCCATCAGGCCGCCGCCCATATCGAGGCCTTGGCGCTTGTTCGCCCCCTGCGCGAGGTCCGGGTGTGGGGGCGTTCGATCGCGCGGGCCCAGGCCTTTGCCCAGGCCATGGCCGACAAGACTGGACTGTCCGTCGTCGCCGTCGCCGATGCGCGGGAGGCGGTGACCGACGCCCAGATCGTCTGCACGGTGACGGGCGCGGTCGAGCCGATCCTGTTCGCCGAGTGGCTCACGCCTGGGACCCATGTGAATCTGGTCGGGGCCAGTGTCCCTTCCGCCGCCGAGGCCGAGGCCGCGGTGGTCTCGGTCGGACGCTATTTCGTCGAGAGTCGAGAGTCGGCGAGCAACGGCGCGGGCGAGTTCCTGCGCGCCATCGCCGCCGGCCTCGTCGCCGAGGACTGTATCGAAGCCGAGATCGGCGAGGTATTCGCCGGAACGCGTCCGGGCCGGCAATCGGCCCGCGACATCACCATCTACAAGTCGATCGGCCACGCGGTGCAGGATCTGGCCGCCGCGGCCTACCTCTACGAGCAGACGCCATGACCCTGATGACCCGACTGGGCGGCCTGGCCGCCGCGCTCGCCCTTGCCGCGCCGGCGATGGCGGCCCCGGCCAATCCGGCGGGGTCTTTGACGGTGTTGCTAAAGCCCAGCCGCATGGACGAGGCGAGCGGGACGGGGAGCCTCACGGTCGAGATGCGGTTCTCCGACCTGTCCGCGACGGCCGGCGCGCCGCTGCTGAGCCTGCCCCTGGTGATCGCCAACACCGCCACTGTCGCCGACACCCTGACAGAGCTGCGGGCCACCGACGCCGACGGCGAGATCCCGCTGACCATCCAGGATGATCCGGCCAAGGGACTGGTCTGGTCGCGCCACTGGCTGGCCGGGCGGGCCACGCGCGGACCCGTCGTTGTGCGCTATCTGGCCCCGGTCGATAACACCCCGCCCAAGCGCGGTTCGGGGCCGCCCTACGCTCTGCGCACCGAAGGCGGCGGCGTCTCGGGCGTGGGCAACACCTTCATCCTCCTGCCGCACGAGACCAAGGTCAGCAAGATCGCCCTGCGCTGGGACCTTCAGGCCCTGCCCAAGGGCTCGACCGCCACCTCCAGTTTCGGCGAAGGCGACGTTGCCCTTCCGGGCGGCTCCGCCGACCAGTTGGCCTCGACCGTCTTCATGGCCGGGCCGATGAAGCGCGAGCCGATGGTGGTGTCCGACACCGGCTTTTCCTCGGCGTGGATGGGAACGCCGCCCTTCGATCCGGCGCCGCTGATGGCCTGGACGAAGCGCCTGCACGGTTGGATGAGCGAGTTCTTCCAAGACAGGGCCTTGCCGCCCTACCGGGTATTCCTGCGCTACAATCCGATCAACGCCGGCGGCGGCACGGCCCTGACCCGCTCGTTCCTGACCACTTATGGTGCCGACACCAAGGGCGAGAGCCTGAAAGGCACGCTGGCCCATGAGATGATCCATACTTGGACCGAGTCCGACGCCGGCCAGTGGTACGGCGAGGGCGTGGCGGTGCACTATCAGGGCCTGCTTCCGTTCCGCGCCGGGCTGCTGTCGCCGGAGGCCTTCCTGGAAGACCTGAACGACACGGCGCGCCGCTACTACGCCAATCCGCTGAACGACACGCCCGACGCGGAGATCGCGCCGCGCTTCTGGGAGGACACCCGCATCCGCGTGCTGCCCTACGACCGTGGCGGCCTCTATTTCGCGGTGCTGGACGGTCGGATCCGTCGCGCCAGCGGCGGCAAGCGCTCCGTCGATGATCTGGTCCAGGCGATGAACCGCCGCTACGCCGCCAAGCAGCCGACCGACGACGAGGCCTGGATACACCTGGTGGTCGAGGCGCTGGGCGAGGACGGCCGCAAACTGCACGAAGCCATGCTGGCCGGCGCCCTGATGTTGCCGGAAGCCGACGACTTTGGCCCGTGTTTCACGCGCACCACCGCCCAGATCCGCCGTTTCGAGCTTGGCTTCGAGCCCCGGTCACTTGTGGGGACCACCAAGACCATCCGCGGGGTTATCCCCGGCTCGGAAGCCGCCAAGGCGGGGTTGAAGGACGGCGACGTGGTGACTTACGCTGTGGCGATGGACGCCGTGCAGGGCGATCCGAACCAGACCCTGACGCTGAAGGTGACGCGCGACGGTCAGACCTTTCCGCTGACCTATCTGCCGCGCGGCGCACTGGCGGACATCTATCAATGGACGCGCCGCCCTGGGACGGAGAACTTGAAATGCGTCTACTGACCGTTGGACTTCTCGCCGCCCTGGCGGCCGTTTTGCTCACGGAGCCAGCCCTGGCGCAGGACGCGCTTCCGGCCACGGTCAAGGACGGCTTCTCGCTGGCCGTGACGGGCGACCTCATCGGACCAGAGCATCCGATAACGGGCCTCGGCGATCCCGGCACGCTGCGGATCGTCAAGCTGCTGTCGGGCGCCGATGTCGCGTTCGGTAACCAGGAGGGCGCGATCTTCGATCTGGACAAGTTCTCCGGCTATCCTGCCGCCCAGAACGGCGGCGGCACGCCGATCAACGACGCGTCCGTGGCCTTTGACCTGAAGGCCATGGGCTTCAAGATCATGTCGCTGGCCAACAACCACGCCACGGACTTTGGCGTGGAGGGCCTTCGCGAGACGCGCCGCTCGCTAGACGCCGCCGGCGTGGTCCATGCCGGCACGGGCGACAGCCTGACGGAGGCGCGTGCGCCGGCCTATCTGGCCACGCCCAAGGGCAAGGTGGGGCTGGTCTCGATCGCAGGCACCTATACCGACCTGTCCGTGGCCGCCGACGCCAATCCCGGACGGGGCTTCGCCGCCCGGCCAGGCCTCAGCCCCCTGCGCTCGCGCGAGCTGCAGCAGGTCACGGCCGAGCAGATGCGGACCCTGCGCGAGATCGCCGCGCGGTCGCAGACGCCGGACGCCGCCAAGAACCCCGAGGTTTTCAGCGCCGCCAAGACTGGCCAGGAGATGACCATCGGCCGCACGACGTTCCGCGTCGCCGATAGGGCGGGCCTGAGCTACGACGTCAATGGCGACGACCGCGCCGCCTTGCTGGCCAGCGTCAAGGAAGCCCGGGGCAAGTCCGATCTTGTCGTGTTCTCGATCCACGCCCACGAGACCGCCTCGTCCGATCCCGAGGATGCGCGACCGGCCGACTACATGACGCCGCTGTTCCACGACCTGATCGACGCCGGCGCCGACGCGGTGGTGCGCCACGGTCCCCACGCCCTGATGGGGGTGGAGATCTACAAGGGCCGGCCGATCTTCTACGGCATGGGCAGCCTGATGTTCCAGGTGGGCGACAAGAACCGCCAGTTCCGGGGCTTCACCCTGCCGGAGGCGTGGTATGATGGCGCTGTCGCGGTCAGCGAGTTCCAGCAAGGTCGCGTGGCGACCGTGCGCCTGTATCCGTTCGTTCAGAACCTGGAGGACGCGCGTCTGCAGGGCACGCCAAAGTCGCCCTCGCAGGCCGACGCCCAGCGAATCCTCAAGCGCATCCAGGCAGCCTCGACCCCGTTCGGCACCCACATCGAGATCGAAGGCGAGGTGGGCGTGATCCGCGTGGCGGCGGGGCGCTGAGATGAGCCTGGATCGCCGACAGGCGCTGTCGGGGCTGGGCGCGTTGGCCTTGGCCCGGCCCGCCTTTGCGGGCGCGCCCGACCAGGACCTTTACCAGGCGATCCGCGACGAGGGGCTCAAGCGCGGCCAGGCGATGGTCTATGCCGCCAGCCTTATCGACGGCGTCGGCGGGCGCCTGATGGGCTCTCCCAACATGCGGCGCGCCTATGACTGGGCGCTGGGCCGGATGCGCGAGTTGGAGCTCAGCGATCCGCGCCTGGAGTCGATCGGCCCGTTCGGCCTGTCATGGCGGCAGGTTCGCGCATGGGTCCGGATGATCGCGCCCGACAGCGCTTCGTTTGTCGCCGTGGCCAGTCCTTGGTCGGTGGCCAGCAAGGGTCCGATCAAGGGCCAGGTTTTCGCCGCGCCGCTGGACACCGACGACGACCTCGCGCGGGCCAAGGGTCAGCTGGCCGGCAAGATCGTGCTCTTGGGGCGGCCTGGACCGTCCGCTGCGTCGGAGCCGGACGGCGTTCGATACAGCGACGAGGCGGTGACCAGGGGAAACGCCGCGGAGGCCGTGGCCGCCTACTACCGCACCGTCGGCGAGCGCCGCGCTCGCCAGGGACGGGAAGGCCTGTTCAAAGCCCGCCGCAACGCCTTCCTAGCGGCCGAGGGCGTCGCGGCGGTGGTCATCGCGGCCGGTGGCGATGCGTTGTCGGTCGATGGCTCGGAACTGGGCGGTCGGCCGTGGCTGGTGTCCGAGCGCCCGACCTTTCCGGCGATCTGCGTCTCCGACGGCGACTTCGGCCGGGCCTGGCGTCTGGCCGAGGCCAGAACGCCAGTGTCGCTGCAGCTCGAGATCGCCACTGAGGAGGGTGATCCGAACGAGCCCGGCTACAACGTGCTGGCCGAAATCCCCGGCCACGATCCGACCCTGCGCGCACAGGTGGTGCTGGCCGGCGCGCACCTGGACAGCTGGGCCAGCGCGACGGGAGCGGCCGACAATGGGGCGGGCGTGGCCGCCACGCTGGAGGCGGTCAGGATATTGCGCGCCCTGGGTTTGAAGCCGCGCCGCACGATCCGCGTGGTCCTCTACGGTGGTGAGGAGCAGGGCCTGTTGGGTTCGGAAGCCTATGCCCGCCGCCGCTTGGGCTATGTCCCGCGCGCGACGACGCCCGAGCAGATGGCGCTGGCCGTCGAGGGCCGTCGCGCCAAGGTCGGGTCTCTGGTCAAGGGGCCAGAATACGAGGACTTCTCGGTCGCCTTCAATCTGGATGGCGGATCGGGCCGCGTACGGGGCGTCTTCGCGGGTGGCAACCCTGCCTTGGCCGAGCTCTATCGCCGCTGGATTGCGCCGCTGGAGGATCTGGGCGTCCTGACAGTTTACGATGGTCCTCATTGGCCGGCCGACCAATCGACCTTCACCGAGATCGACCTGCCTGGCGTCTCGTTCCTGCAGGACCCCCTCGACTACGACGTCCGGGCGCACCACACCAATCTCGATACTCTGGAGCGACTGTCGCCCGACGATCTGGCCCAAGTGGCAACCGTGCTCGCGATCTTCCTCATCAACAGCGCCAATGCTGATGAGCGAGCGCCCAGAAAGACGATTGAGTAGGGTCGTTTTCACGCCTACCGCTTCTACCCGCTAAAATTTCGATCCACTGGGAGACCGCATCGAAATCTCCGGAACCCACGGCGCCTATGCGACCGCCTAGGTCGGCGCGGATACGGTGCTGAACTTCGAGGACGGCGGCTGGATCGTGCTGGCGAACGTGCAGATGTCCTCGCTGAGCAGCGGCTGGATCTTCGGCTAGTCGGCTATTCTCATAGGGCCTTTCCGGTGCTCTCGGTATTTGAACGACAGGATGTGATCTGGGTCCAACAAGCCTGACGAGGCGAGAAGGCCATTTCTCGGAAGCTGCGGTGTTTCGCGGAAGGCCGACTGGCGCACCGCCGACCTTTCGGAACCTCTGGATTGAGAGCACCGCCCTCCGCTGGCCGGCGGGCGAGATCGTCGAACGATGGGCCCAAAGACAGGAGCGTGGCGGCAGCCGCCACGCTCCTGCATCCGAGGTCGATGGTGAAGGGGAGATCGGCTCGGCGGCCATCGCGCCGGGGCCATGCTTGGGATCAGAACTTTACGCTGAGGGCCGCGCCATAGGTTCGGGGGCGTCCGGGGAAGCGGACCACGACGTTGGCGTTGCTGCTGACCGCGCTCCAGTAATATTCATCGGTCAGGTTGCGGCCCCAGAGGGAAACCTCCCAGCGCTGGTCTTGGGCAGACAGGCCGACACTGGCGTTGAGCAGGCCGTAGTCGTTGATCGCGAACAGCGGATTGCCCTCAAGGTCGGCGTGTGACTTGGCCTGATAGCGGCCGTTCAGCGCGGCCTGCAGCTTGAGACCGTTTTCGAGGTCGTGATCGAACAGAGCCGTCAGCCCGCCCTGGAACTTTGGGCTGTAGAGGAAGGGCTTGCCATCAAAGCTGGCGGCTTGGCCCGCGGCGTCTATGCCGTTGTAGCCTTTCACCTCCGTATGCAGCCAGGTGGCGGAGGCGATAAGGGTAAGGTTCCGTGAGGCCCGCCAGGTGATGTCGCCGTCAAGACCATAGGCCTCACTGTCGGGCACGTTGGCCAGACGCGACAGGGCGGTATAGATCGGATCGGCGAAATAGACGCTGAGCTGCTTGTCCTCATAGTCGTAATAGAAGGCTCCGAGATTGGCCTGGACGCGACGCCCGAACAGCCCCGCCTTCACGCCCACCTCGTAGGCGGTCAGCAGTTCCTGTCGCGCCGGGGCGTTCTGGGTCGAGATGTTGGCGGCATTGATCGGCGTGGCGCCGGCCTTGGCCCCACGTGACACCGAGCCGAATAGCAGCAGGTCGTCCGACGCCTTCCAGTCCAGGGCTACGCGCCAGGCGACATTGTTCTCGTCCAGCGTGGACGAGACGAAGCCGAAGCTCTTCTTGACTGGATCGAAGGTGTTGCAGCCGCCCTGGACGATCGGCGCCGTCAGGCCATAGGCGGCGAAGAACAGGGCCCGGTTGACGACATTGACGTTGGGCAGCATGTCGCCGTTGAAGTCGCGTGAGCAGCCGACATAGTCCTGCTTGTCCTGGCTGTAGCGGATGCCCAGGGTCAGTTTCAGGGCGTCGGTCAACTGGTGGTCGGCGTTGGCGAAGACGCTCCAGGTGTCGGTCTCGATATTGCCAACGTCCTCGTAGGTGCGGAACGCCTGGCTCATCTGCAGGGGCGTGTAGCCGCCGCTGTTGAAGGGCGAGGCCAGCAGGGTCGAGCCGTAGTAGCGGATCAGGCCGACATTGGCGTTCTGGCCCAGCAGCGTGCGGTTCATGTCGAGGATCTTGTCGTGCGCCACATAGGCGCCGACCAGCCACGAGCCGTTGTCGGTCGAGCCCTCGAAGTGCAGTTCCTCGGCGGTGGACTCGATGTGGCCCTTGGCTTTCTGGACCAAAATCTCGTAGGGCGCGCCGCTCCAGTCGAACACGGCCCGACGGTCCAGCTCGTTGTAGCTGGTCAGCGAGACCAGGCGGACCTTGTCGCTCAAGTCCCAGGCGATGCGCAGCTTGCCGGCGTGGAAGGTGTCGTCCTCGGCCGGGGCGTCGGCGATGCCCAGGCCCGCGCCGATGTCGGCTCCGCGCGCCATGCGCGAAGCCCAGTCGGCCTGGCTGGCCTTGGTCGGCTTGTTGGCGGCGATATAGGCCACCAGACCCGGGGCGTTAAACGGGCTGGCCGCCGTGGCTGGCGTGAAGCCGATGCCCTGGGCGGCCACGGTGTCGGAAGTGTTGACCCAGCCCGAATAGGAGATGTCGATGGCCACCGTGTCGGATGGCTGGATCGCCAGGGCCGCGCGCCAGCCGGCCCTGTGCAGCTCGCCCTGGCGCTCGCCGCGGGCATTGCTGACCTGCCAGCCCTTGTCGCTGTCCTCGGTGCGGAAGGCCAGGCGTCCCTGGATCCGCTCGCCGAGCGGACCGCTGATGAAGCCTTCGAAATTGTGGGTCTTGTAGTCGCCGACCTCGGCGGTCAGCGAGCCTTCCTTCACCGCGCTGGGCTTGCTGGTCACGAAGTCGATCAGGCCGGCGGTGGTGTTGCGGCCGTAGAGCGTGCCTTGCGGCCCCTTCAACACTTCGACCCGTTCCAGATCGAACATCGGGCCGGTGTTCATGAAGGGGTAGGCGTAGGCGACCTCGTCGACATAGGTCCCGACGGTCGACGTAGCCGACAGGTTGATGGTGTTGAAGCCGATACCGCGCAGTGTATAGGTCGGTACGCCTTGATAGCTCTGGCTGACCGTGAAGCTGGGGGCGATGGCCGAGAGGTCCTTTGGGTCGGTGATGCGCAGCTGCTGCAGCGTCTCGCCGCTGAACGCCTGGATCGGCATGCCGACGCTGTTGGCGCTCTCCTCCCGCCGCTGGGCGGTGACGACCAGGGTCTCGATGGTCAGGCTGTCTTTGCCCGTATTGTCCTGAATCCGGGCCCAAGCCATCGTTGGCTGAGCGGCGAGCAGGGCTAGCGCCGACGCGCCAAGCGTCAGCCCAAGACGCGATGGTCCTTGCATCCGGTAACCTCCCTCTGGCCGCGCCTGCATTGGACGTGGCTCTGACTGGAGCGTGCGGGCGTCGCCCGCACGGAACAAGCTATCGGAAATGATAGGGAGGCGGGCTCAGAGCCCCAGCACCAGCCTGGCGATGATGTCGCGCTGAATCTCGTTGGAGCCGCCATAGATTGAGGCGGCGCGGTTGTTCAGATAGCGGGCCATGGTCGTCAGGCCGTGTCCGGGTCCTACATGGGGTTGGTTAGAGGTTTCGCGGGCCTGGGGTTGGTACACGGCGGCATAGGCGGCCAGCTCGTCGACCGCTAGCTCGTCGAGGCGCTGCAAGGCTTCGGAGCCCTGGGTCTTCAGGATCGACGAGGCCGGGCCGGGATTGGCCCCACAGGCCAGGGCGCTGAGCGCTCGACGCTCGGTGATATCGATGGCAAGGGCGCTGATCTCGGCCTCCGCGAGGCGCCGACGATGGTGCGGATCGTCCAGTAGGCAAATACTGTCGTCCGCGGTCGTCTGGCCCGCGTTCGCGCGCAGGCGTTCGAGCCCCGCGTCGAGGCCGGCCGCGTAGCCGCCGCCGCGCTCGAACTCCAGCAGGCGCTTGGCGACGGTCCAGCCCTGGTTCTCCTCGCCGAGCCGATCTGCCTTGGGCGTGCGGACCTCATCGAAGAACACCTGGTTGACCTCATGCTCGCCGGCCAGGGTGACGATGGGCTCGACCCGGATTCCGGGCAGGTCCATCCGGATCAGCAGGAAGGTGATCCCGGCCTGGGGCTTGCCCTCCGAGGCGGTGCGGACCAGGCAGAACATGTGGGTCGCCAGATGGGCGTGGGTGGTCCAGATCTTCGAGCCGTTCAGCACGTAGTCGGCGCCGTCGGGGACCGCTCGCATCCGCAGCGAAGCCAGGTCCGAGCCCGCGCCCGGCTCTGAATAGCCCTGGCACCAGTAGTCCTCGCCCGACAGGATGCGCGGCAGATAGCGGGCCTTCTGCTCAGGGCCACCGAACATCATGATGGCTGGCGCCGCCATGCGCAGGCCCATCGGCGCGAGGCCCGGCGCGCCGGCGCGGGCGCATTCGGCGAAGAACACATGCCGCTGGATCTCGCTCCAGCCCGGCCCGCCATGCTCGACCGGCCAGGTGGGCGCCGCCCATCCCCGGGCGTGCAGAATCCGTTGCCAAGCCAGGCTGTGGACTTTGTCGCAGAACACGCTGGTCATGCGCCGCCCGGCCGCGCGCAGCTCTGGCGTCAGCTTGGCGTGGAGAAAGGCGCGCACCTCATCGCGAAAAGCTAGGTCCTTGGCCGACAGTTCAAGCTTCACTCACATCACCTCGCGGCGGCGCACCGTTGTCGCCCACCGCGAAGCTCGCCAAGGCCGCCGCGCGGCGCAAGCTATCGGAACTGATAGGGAGCTTCCGTTAGGGATCGTTGCGCCGCGGGGCCGGCCGGGTCATCGTCCAGGGGTGCGGTGAACAAGGGGGGGCGATGAACGCCGAGTGTGCGCCCATGTTTGCGGATCTGGAGCTTGTCGAGCGACTGGCGCGCGAAATCGACGCGCTGGGCCGTGCGGTCGGTCTGCCGTTCATCGCCGTTAGCGCCGACATCTCCAGCCCCAAGCCGATGCTCGGCATGGATGGCCGGCCCTTGGCGGAGAGCCTGTTTCGCTGGATCGATCCAGCGCTGGAATATTGGCGCGACCGGGCCTTTGCCCTGCGCGCGCCGTTCGTTTTCGCCACCCGCCTCACATCCGAGCCGTTCTATTTCTCGGGCGGGCGCCTGCAAACCTGGCGACCGACAGGTTGGACCCAGGCCATGGGGGCGATCGATCCGGGCGACATGTTCGATGTGGCCACCGCGATCATCGCCCCAACCTATCTGCCGCGCGGCGCCATCGGGGCGGTGGTCTGGGCCTCGCCAGACGCGCAGGTCGACGTGGCGGGAATTTTCGCGACGCGGGCCGCCGAATTCCATCTCCTGGCGCTGCGCCTGACCGGCGCCTATCAGGAGGCGGTGTTAGGCGCGCGCGAGGACATGGCGCGGCTGACCCGGCGCGAAATCCAGTGCCTGAAATGGGCAGCGGCGGGAAAGACCGACAGCGAGATCGCCGCCATCGTACAGATCGCCACGCCAACCGTCCGCTTCCACATGATCAACGCCGCCGACAAGCTGGGTGTGGCCGGCCGCTCCCAGACCGTCCACCGGGCGACTACGCTAGGCTATATCGGCGCGGTCGGACGCGCATAGCCTCGGCCTGGAACCCCGGTGTCAGCCGGCCAAGGCGCTCGACCGCTTTCCCGCAATGGCGGGCGAAAAGGGTTGGTGGGTTGGGGGCTTCAAGCCCGCCCGGCTGGGCGCGCCGGAGATGGGGCCTCCGTGCCGCGCCGACACCCAGACCGGCTGCGTGATCACCTATTCAACCTTCCGCAGCCATCTGCCGCCGCCGGCCGGTTCCTGCTTCGGCCGCGCCAGAGGCGGCCGAGCGGGATAAAACGCCAATGCGGGCGGCTGCGCCGGGCGCGACGACTTCAGGGGCCCAGATGGTCAATCCTGCGCCAAGCGCCGCAGCGGCAACTAACAACAAGCCGGTCCCTTACCCGCTCCGAACCTGAAAGATCCAGCTTGGATCTGGCGCCGTTCAGTTGCCGTCGCGAGACGAGAGCGGATCGGGGACAGCTGTCTCGTCAGGCCCTGTGATCATCCGTTACGGTCGACGTGACGCGATAATCTCAAAGACCCTGGTCGCGGCGAGATCGAGCGAAGGGGGATCGAGACGATCCAGAGCGATCCTTCCAAGGATCGGCCGATCGGACTTTCGGCGTTCTCGCGCATAGGCCAGATCGTAGTGGGCGGCCATAAGGGCCTCGGCCAAAGCCGCGAACGCGCCTTGGTCCACCATCTCGCGCCAGGCCGCCAGCCGCCTCAGGCTGGGATGGATCGGGAGGCGTTCCAGGATCGCCAGTAGCGCTTCGCGCCGGGCGGTGATGTCGCCATACGTCTCCACCAGATAACGGGCGCGTTCCGGCCGGGGCGCGGTGATTTCGAGGCGTGGAGCCTTGCGCATAGCCTCCCAGAGCATCGGCGGCAGAACCCGATTGCCGATCTTGCTCGACTCCGCCTCCACCACCACCGGGCGGGTCGGATCCTGCGCATCGAGCGCCGTGACCAGCTGGCTCTCGAAACCCTTCTGATCGGGCTGGGCCTGTCCCGACAGGGCGCCGAACAGCGAGCCGCGGTGGCGGGCCAGGCCCTCCAGGTCGACGACCTGAACGCCGCGTTCGGCGAGGGCGGCGAGGATCGCCGTCTTGGCCGAGCCGGTGTCGCCATCCAGCAGGATCAGGTCCAGATCGCAGGGCGTGTCATACAGTCGGGTCTGGACCCAGCGGCGATAGGTCCGGTATCCGCCGTCCAGCACGGCGGTCTGCCAGCCCACCCGCTGCAGGATGGTGGCCATGGCGTTGGACCTCTGGCCGCCGCGCCAGCAATAGACCAGCGGCCTGAAGCCCTCCGGCCGGTCGGCCAGCGCGGTCTCCAGGTGATGGGCGATGTTGCGGGCCACATGGGCCGCGCCGATGCGGTTGGCGCGCAGGCGCGACTCCTGGACATAGATCGTCCCCACCTCGGCGCGCTGGGCGTCATCCAGCACGGGCAGGTTTATGGCGCCGGGCAGATGATCCTGGGCGAACTCGCCGGGGCTGCGCACATCGATGATCTGGTCGAAGGCCGCCAGGGCGGCGGGGTCGGCGGATTTCAGAACCTGAAGCGGCTTCATGTCCGCTCGGGGTTTCGCCGCAGGTCGGTCGTCATGCTGCCGGATCTCGCCATCGCCGCTTTTTGTCGCCGCGACTATGCGCGAGGCGTCGGGGAATCGTAAGGTCCCCGCGAAGTAACAGGAGCGCTCCGTGTCAGATTCCTCGCCAGCCCCCGTTCGACTGACCTCGCTGGCCCATGGGGGCGGTTGCGGCTGCAAGCTGTCTCCGGCCGTGCTGCGCGAGATCCTGGCCCAGTCTCCGGCCGCCGGGATGTTTCCCAACCTGATGGTCGGAACCGAGACCTCGGACGACGCCGCCGTCTGGCGGCTGAACGACCAGCAGGCCCTGGTCGCCACCACCGACTTCTTCATGCCCGTGGTCGACGATCCCCATGACTTCGGCCGCATCGCCGCGACCAACGCCCTGTCGGACGTCTACGCCATGGGCGCCACGCCGATCTTCGCCCTGGCCATCGTCGGCATGCCGATCGACAAGCTGCCGGTCGAGACCATCGGCGCGATCCTGGCCGGCGGGGCCTTCGTCTGCGCGGCGGCGGGCGTGCCGATCGCCGGGGGGCACTCGATCGACAGCGTCGAGCCGATCTATGGCCTTGTCGCCCTGGGCCTGGTCCATCCCGATCGGGTGCTGTCCAACCGGGGGGCGCGGGCCGGCGATGTGCTGATCCTGACCAAGGCCCTGGGCGTGGGCGTGCTGAGCGCGGCGTTCAAGCAACAGCGCCTTTCCGACGAGGGCTACCGCGCCCTGATCGCCACCACGACCCAGCTCAACACGGTCGGCGCGGGGCTGGGCGATGTGGCGGGCGTCCACGCCGTCACCGACGTCACCGGCTTTGGCCTGCTGGGTCACCTGCTGGAGATGTGCCGGGGCGCCGGGCTGGCGGCGGAGCTGGACGCCGACGCGCCCGTCCTGCTGCCGCAGGTCGCCGCCCTGGCCCAGGCCGGGGTGCGCACTGGGGCGGCGGTGCGCAACTGGGCCAGCTATGGCGCGGCGGTTGAGATGCCGGCCGGGGCTCCGGAGTGGCGGCGCGACCTGCTGGCCGACCCGCAGACCAGCGGCGGCCTGTTGATCGCCGTCGCGCCCGAGGCCGCCGACGCCCTTCTGCGCAAGATCGTGGACGCGGGCTTCGGCGCCGCCAGGGTGGTTGGGCGGATGACCGCCGGAGCGCCAGCGGTGAAGGTTCAAGGGGCCTTCGGCTGAAACGGAAGACATGGACCGCCGCGGTCGCGCTCTCGCTTGGCGAAGCGGCGCCGTCCAAGCTGGGGCTTTCAGCATAGCAGGCGCCGCGGTCAGGCCGAGGAAAAGACGCGCGCGCAGTCCGTCGTCAAGGTTCGCGCAATGTCGCCTTCCTTGGGTGAAGATGGGTTTTGGGTGCAGGCTGGTGCACGCTGTAGACACTGCAGGCGTCAGCGAGCCAGTATTGGCGCATGTCCAGGCCGCTTCTATTCCTTGATCCCGATAGCGATCTCAGTCTCCAGGAGCAGGTGAGGCGCAAACTGGTCGAGGCCGCGTGCGCCGGAGCTTTTCCGCCGGGCAAGCGCCTGCCGTCTTCCCGGGGACTTGCGACCCAACTGGGCGTGGCGCGCGTTACGGTGACGCTGGCCTATCAGAAATTGCTCGATGAGGGGCTTTTTGTCAGTCGCGAACGCAGCGGCATTTATGTCGACCATGACATGCTGCGCGGCCTTACAGCGGTCCAGTCTGTCGCGGGCCGTCGCGAACCAGCGCCTTCCTCACGCTGGGGCGGTCGGTTCAAGTCAAGCGAGGGGGATGAGCCGGTCGCCCGACGCTCGCCCAACTGGCGCCAGTATCCCTATCCCTTCATTGACGGCCTTTTTGACGCCTCGCTGTTTCCGGTTGCAGAGTGGCGCGAAGCCAGTCGCCAGGCGCTGGCCCTGGCCGACATCAGCCAGTGGTCGATGGATAGTGGCGATGCGGACGATCCGATGCTTATCGAGGAGATTCGCACCAAGGTTCTTCCGCGGCGGGGGATTCAGGCCCGACCCGACGAGATACTGATTACAGTCGGAGCTCAGCAGGCCCTCGCCCTGGTCAGCCAGATGTTTGTCGACAGGACCAGCATCGTCGCCGTTGAAAACCCCGGCTACCCTGACTTGCGCCGATTGTTCATGGATCGTGGCGCGCGGCTGGTTCACCAGCCGGTCGATGACGAGGGATTGGTCGTCGATCGGCGGCTTGACGACTGCGACCTGGTTTATGTCACGCCGAGTCACCAGTTTCCCACCGGCGTGATGATGACCCAATCTCGCCGGGAAGCCCTGCTGAGGAAAGCCTCGGCACGCGACCTGATCATTATCGAGGACGATTTCGCCTGCGAGACCAACTATCTGGATGAGGCCTGTCCGGCCCTTCGGAGTCTGGATCGCGATGATCGGGTGATCTATGTGGCGGGGTTTTCAAAGGTGCTCGGTCCCGGGCTGCGATTGGGATTTATGGTCGCCTCCGCCGACGTCATCGCCGAGGCGCGTCGACTGCGCCATCTGGCTGTCAGACACCCGCCCCTGAACAATCAGCGGGCAGCGGCCCATTTTCTGGCCATGGGTCACTACGATGCGACGATGATGCGACTGGGCAGGCTGTTCCGGGAGCGCCGCACGGCGCTGCGCGACGCCCTCAATCACTATCTTCAGAATGCCGTCGCCATCGCGCCGCTGCGCGGCGGAGCCACCTACTGGGTGCGGGGCCCGGACCACCTGGACGTCGAGGTGTTCGCGGCGGAGGCGGAACGAAGGGGCGTGCTGATCGAACCGGTCGGCCCTTACTACGCTGACAGCAAGGCTCCCCGGAACATCTTCCGACTTGGGGTCACAAGTCTGCCTCTGGACCGCATCCGTCAGGGCGTGGCGGTCTTGGCCGATCTGATGCGGGACCTGCCCGGGACGGCCCATGCCTTTCCCGATACGGCCAGCGCTCACTTGGCGGGCGGGGCGCTTCAGGCCGCGATGTCGGGCGCAGTGCTGCTTTGCAAGACGGTGTATGGCGATCCGTGCACGATCGAGTTGCTGCCCAATGGCCAGATGTTGGGCCGGGCAGGGTACGCAAACGAAGACTGCGACGAAGGCCAGTGGTGGGTCGAGGGAGACTTCTGGTGCCGGCAGTGGAGCCGATGGAGCTATGGCGAGACCTCCAGGCTGATGACGACGATTACGGGAGATCGTATCGGCTGGTTCGACGCAGCCGGTCGCCTGGTGGATTCGGCCGTCATTCGGCGCGCGGGCCCTATCTGAGGGATTAGGTCCAGATTTTCCCTTAGGTGCAAGACGCCCTCGATCTGGCCCCATACACGCCCGGCCACTGGCGCTATGGGGAGGGCGCTTGGGCAGGCACTCTCAGAGCTCAGGGCCAGCCGGCCCGCCTCAGAGAGTTTCCATGCGCCCGATTGGTATCGCCGGTCTTCAACTGCAGCTTGGCAAGGGCGACAATGGCGACCACATCGCCGCCGAGGTCGCGGCCGTTAAGGCTCGTCTGCCCTGGGTGGACATGGTGGTGCTGGGCGAGCTGTCCCTGTTTGGGGCGTCGATTTCGACCGCCCAGCCGTTGCCTGGCGACGCCGAGGCCAAGATGTGCGCGGCGGCGCGGGCGGCCGGCGTTTGGCTGGTGCCCGGCTCGCTGTTCGAGGCGGATGGCGGGCGCGTCTACAACACCGCCCCGGTGATTGATCCAACCGGTCAGGTGGTCGCTCGCTATCGCAAGATCTACCCCTTCCTGCCCTATGAACAGGGGGTGAACCCCGGAACCGAGTTCGTGGTCTTCGACGTGCCCGGGGTCGGTCGGTTCGGCATGTCGATCTGCTATGACATGTGGTTCCCGGAGACGACCCGGACCCTGGTCTGGATGGGGGCGGAGGTCATCATCCACCCGGGCATGACCAACACCATTGACCGTGAGGCCGAACTGGCCGTCGCCCGCGCCAGCGCGGCGACTAACCAAGTCTACTTCGTGGATATCAACACGGCCGGTCAGTTGGGCGTTGGCCTGTCAGGCATATTCGGGCCCGGCGGCGAGGTCATTCATCAGGCGGGGTCGGGCCATGAGGTCATCGCCGTTGAACTGGATCTGGATCACGTCACTCGGGTGCGAGAGCGAGGCTGGCACGGGCTAGGGCAACCCTTGAAGAGCCTGCGCGACAATCCGATCACCTTTCCGCCCTATCGGGACGGATTTGCGGCCTCGCCGGCCTTCTCAGGACTGGGCCCGTTGCAAAAGCCGGGGTCGGACCGACCGGCGGCCTCCATGCCTGGGCCGATCGAGACATAGGCGTGATGGGGACACGCCTGTCACGCGTCGGGGAAAAAACAAAGGCCGGTTTGGCTGAAAAGAGGGGGATTGAGATGAACAAGTTCAAGCTGAGAGGCGCCGCGTCCGTCGGCGCGTTGATCATGGCCATGGCTTCCGCCGGCGTCGCCGCCGCGCAGGAGGTCAAGGACACCACGATCGGCGAAATCGTGGTCACCGCCAACCGCCGCGAGCAGAGTGTTCTGCAGGTGCCCTACAACATCTCCGCCGTTTCCGGTGAGGCGATCGAAGATAGCAAGATGCTTGACGCCGCTGAACTGATGCGCGGCATCCCCGGCGTCGCGGTGGTCGATCGCGGCTATCGCAACGGCGGCGTGGTCAACAATGTGCTGATCCGGGGCATCAACGTCGATAGCAACGCCTTGGGAGACTACGCAGTGTCGAGCGTCGCGCCGGTGTCGACCTATCAGAACGATACGCCGCTCTTTGCCGGCTTCCTTCTGAAGGACCTGGACCGGGTGGAGGTGCTGCGTGGCCCCCAGGGCACGCTTTACGGATCAGGCTCCCTGGGGGGCACTGTCCGCTACATTACCCGAGCCCCCAAGCTCGGCCAATTTGGCGGGGCCGCCAACGTGACGGCCAGCAAGGTTGAGGGCTCCGGCAACCTCGGCTGGACTGGCGACCTGACCGTGAATCTGCCGCTTGGCGAGGTTTTCGCCCTGCGGGCCACACTGAGCCAGATCGATTATCCGGGTCTCACTGACTATGTGAACCTGTACGTCCTGGACAGCACCGGCGCGCCAGCGGCGCCCAACGGCGTCCTGTCGCCCAACGCGTCCTACACCAGCAAAAAGGACGCAGACACCGTCGAGATCAGCTTCGCGCGGGCGGCCCTGCTGTTCGAGCCGAACGACAGGTTCAACGCCACGCTCACCTACAGCCATCAGTCTGATGAGGTGGGCGGGCGTCGACAGGTGACGCGGGGTCTGGATGGCTACGGCAATCGCTACGGTGACTATGAGAACGGCTCGGTGCAGCTTGAGCCGTCGTCGCGCGAGGTTAGCCTGACGGCGCTGGAAATGAACGTCGACCTGGGCTTCGCGACGCTCACCTCGTCAACCTCAATCTATGATCATGAGGGCGAGAGCGTCAGCGAAAACACCGGCTTCTACGCCAAGGCCGGCTTCCTTAGCTTCTACTACAACTATCCGCGGCCGATGGCCTCGGCGGTGCGCGGCTATTCGGACAAAGCGGCTATTGAGGAAATCCGCCTGGTGTCTAAGGCCGGTGGCGACTTCGACTACGTCGTCGGCCTGTATTATAACGACAATAGTCTGGTCGCGACCCAGCAGAGCCACCTACGCGGCTTCAAGCGCTGGTGGGACATCTGGAGCGGCGTCCCGTCGGCCGTCGCGGGGGATCAGGACTTCGCCTATCGTCGCCATGAGGACTTCACCGAGAAGGCGGTCTACGGTGAATTGACCTGGCGCCCCAGCGACAGCCTGGCACTTACAGGCGGCGTGCGCTGGTTCGAAAACGAAGCCATCAACACGACGTCCATCGACGTTCCGCTCTACACCTCGCTCAGCCAGCCGGCGAACGCGCGCTTCGAGTCCTCTGAAAGCAAGGCGCTGTTCAAGGCCAACCTGTCCTGGGATTTTGCGGAAAAGGGACTGTTCTATGCGACGGTGTCCCAGGGCTATCGCCGGGGTGGTTCCAACGCCGTGCCCCTGACCGGAAATTTTGCCGAGGATCCTCGCTGGCAGACCTACAAGTCCGACTCGGTGGTCAACTATGAGGCCGGCCTGAAGGGACGTACGGGCGCGTTCACCTATGATGCGGCTGTCTTCTACGTCGACTGGGATGACATCCAGCTGAACACGGCCACCCCGAGCTGGGGCTTCTACGTCGTGCAGA
Source organism: uncultured Caulobacter sp. (assembly GCA_964427205.1). GTDB lineage: Bacteria > Pseudomonadota > Alphaproteobacteria > Caulobacterales > Caulobacteraceae > Caulobacter. The sequence goes on along the minus strand of CAYRTE010000006.1, from coordinate 51,920 downwards.
ACGGCGGCAAGGCGCGGACCTATGGTCTGGAGACCGCGATCGACGCCCGCCCGACCGACGCGTTCCACTACGGGCTGGGATACACCTACACAAATGCCGAGCTCACCGAGTCCGTGATCAGCCCCCTTGGGACCGTTCTGGGCGCGGAGGGATCCAAGCTTCCCGGCACGCCGGAACACGCCATCACCCTGACCGCCGACTACACCTGGACCCTAGCCGGCGACGTCAAGCTTGTGGCGCGCGGCGGCGGCTACTTCCAATCATCGACACGAAACGCGATCGGCGGACCCACCTTCAATACCAAGCTCTCGGGGTTCACCCTCTGGAACAGCTCGGCGACCCTGTCGAAGGGGCCTTGGGCGGCGACGGTCTTTGTGAAGAACATCTTCAACGAAGACGGCGTGACCGGCGAGTTCACCGAGGCTTACATGGGCACACGCCCAGCGGTCGGCTACTATGGCAACGGGGCCAAGCAGTTCATCTCGCTGCCCCGGACGCTCGGCCTGTCGCTCGACTACAGCTTCTAGAATCAGGATGGTCAGCCTGGCGATCAGGGACGACGTGATGGATGAGCTGGGCCGAGTCGCCCCGCTCATCCGCGACGGTCGCGTTGGAGACGCCCTTGCCAGGCTGGCTGTTCTTGAGGCTCGGGCGGGCGATGACGCTCGCCTGCTTCAGCATCTGGGAGAGCACTACACCCACTGCGCCAGATCGGCCGATGCCGCGCGCTGCTACAGACGGGCGGCCGCGCTCGCGCCGGATGACCCGCGGGGCCTCTACAATCTCGCCACGGCCTTGATCGCCCTGGGTCAGGCCAGCGAAGCGGAAGCGCTCCTGGACCGCGTCATTCAGCTTGATCCGGAGGATTATGACGCGTGGCAGAACCGCTCGACGCTCCGGCGGCAGACGCTGGACTCAAACCATACGGCAGCGCTTCTCGGGGCGTTGCAGAAGCGTCTGGCGGGACCCGGCGAGGTGGCGATCACCTATGCCCTGGCCAAAGAGTTCGAGGACCTCGGTGACCATGAGGCGAGCTTCGCCTGGCTCAGGCGGGGCGCTGAACGTCGGCGCAGTCTGCTCAGCTATCGGGTCGAGGCCGACGTCGCGGCCATGGCGGAACTCGAGCGGGTTTTCCACGCGGCGCTGTTTGCCGAACCCTCCAAGGGTTGCGACGAGGTTGGGCCGATCTTTGTGCTTGGTCTTCCGCGCAGTGGAACGACCCTGGTGGATCGCATTTCGAGCTCACATACCGACATCCAGAGTCTCGGCGAGATCAATGACTTCGCGCTTGCCCTGATGCGACTGGCCGGTCCCGCACAGGGCAAGAACGAGCTCATCCAGCGTTCCGCCGGTCTGGACCCGGCCGCACTTGGCCGGGCCTATCTGGACAGCGTCGCCGGCTATGGCCGGACCACACCCCTGTTCATTGACAAGACCCCGGCCAACTTTCTCTACATCGGGCTGATCGCCCGAGCGCTCCCGAACGCCCGGATCATCCACCTGCGCCGTCACCCGATGGACAGTGGCTATGCGCTCTACAAGACTCTGTTCCGAATGGGGTGCCCCTATTCGTACGATCTTGCCGACATTGCCGCCTACCAACTGGCGCACCGGCGCCTCATGGACCATTGGCGTGAGGTTCTGCCTGGCCGCATTCTCGACATTGACTATGAGCGGCTGGTCTCCGACCCGGAAACGATCAGTAAACGGATCATTAGCCAATGTGGCCTGGAATGGCAGGATAGCTGCCTGCGCTTCCATGAGAATAGCAGCCCGTCGGCGACGGCCAGTGCGGTCCAGGTGCGGCAGCCTATCCATGGGCGGTCGGTTGGACTCTGGCGGCGCTATGCCGAGCAACTTGCCCCGCTGAGGGCGGCGTTGGCGGCTGGCGGCATTGATCCCGACGAGCTGCTCTGATGCGCATTTTTGTCCTTGCCGCGACCGCACTGGCCGCATGGCTCTGCGCCGCCGCGCCGGTCTTGGCCGACACCATTTTTGTCGATGACTTCCAGGACGGCAAGGCCGATGGATGGGGCGCGACCGGCTCTGGCGAAGTGCGCCTGACGCGCTATGGCGACAACATTTCCCTTCGCGTGACTGGCGGGGCGACGGCCGTGACCACGCTTTCCACGCGCGGCTTCGTCCGGGTGTCTGTCGCCGGCTCGCTCGCTGCGTTGGGACTGGCTCGGACTGACGCCTGCCTTATCGAGGTCTCGCCCGACGCGGGCGCACACTGGCAGACGGTCGTCGCGGTCCGCGACGGGGAGGACGACGGCGTGACGCTCAAACGGGCCACGGTCATCCCGACGGGGGCAGATGACCGTGCGGAAGTCCGGATTCGGGTGCGGGCCGTCGGCGGGAGGCAAGCGGCCTGCTGGGCGGATTCGGTGACCGTGACCGGCGAGCGTCCCGTCGCCAGCAGCCCGCGCGCGGTCTTGAGCCTGGATAGTCTGATGGCCGGCCCCGGCCTGACGGCGCCGGTCGATCTTTCAGCCTTCCGCGCCCCAGCTGGCGCCGTCGCGCCGGTGGGGCGGTTTACGGCGCGACTGGCCCTGGATCTGACCGGTGTCACCCTGGGCATGACGGTGGTTCGGGATGAGACGGGCGACACCGCTGCCCAGCGGATGGCCCGGGCCACCTTGCCGGCGTTCGACTTCCTCTTTGTGGCTGACGACGGGGACCTGATCCCCGTCAGGCGCGGGGTGGTTGTCGGCGATCATCCGGCCTGGGACTGGGTTATTGAGCCGGGGCGAGTGTGGCGCGAAGAAAGCGATTTTGGATGGCTGCGGGCGGCTGTCCCGTTCGCCCTTCAGGAGCGTAACGCCAACTGCCTGCACAACGGCGTGCTGACGTTCCTGCTCAAACCCGACGGATCGGTTTCCAAGGTGGCGATGGAAATCGCTTCGGAGACCTGCGCCTACCTGAAGTTCGACGCCTGGGCCACGATCCCGGCGCGCCTGACGCCTTCGGCGGTTGTAGAGGCCGACGCGGTCATCACAGCCTGGCGCACAGAGATCGCCGCGCGCCTTCCTGTCCGCCCCCTTGCCGAATTGGCCCGGCTGCGCCCGGACGTGAACCTCGCCGCCTTTTCCCTGGAGGCGACGAAAGATGGCGATCCGCCAACCGCCTTTGGTCTCGTCGTCGACGGCGTTCACTATGCGAGCCCCTGTCAGACCCGACACGGCGACAATCCCTATTGCGATGTCCTCGACCTCCCGTCCTATTCGACGGCAAAGTCGATTGTCGGCGGCGTCGGCCTGATGCGGCTGGAAGCGCTACATCCGGGCAGTGCTGAGGCGTTGATCCGTGACCATGTTCCAGCCTGCGCCAGGAGCGACGCCTGGAGCGACGTGACACTGGCCCACACCCTCGACATGGCTTCCGGGCTCTACGGCTCGCAGGTCTTCGAGGCCGACGAGAACGAGCCTGCGGGCCAGGTCTTTTTCGAAGCTGAAGACCATGCCGCAAAGGCCGCCTATGCCTGCGGCCAGTTTCCACGCCGAGCCGCACCCGGAACGACCTTCGTCTATCGCACCGCGGACACCTACCTTCTGGGGACGGCCATGGCCGATATTCTCCGGCGGGCGGGGGAGGGTGATCTCTATGACGACATGGTCGCCCCGCTCTGGCGCGGGCTCGGGCTCGGCCAGACAATCATGGGAACCCGTCGCACCTATGATGCGACGCGGCAGCCCTTCACCGGCTGGGGTCTCACCTATCATCGCGACGACATCCTGCGCATCGCCGGCTGGTTGGGAGGCGGCGGTGTGATTGACGGACGGCGGATGCTGGATCCGGCGCTCCTCGCGGCGGCGCTTCAAAGGGATCCGGCCCAGCCGGGCCTGCCGGCCGGTGGACCGACCTACCGCTACAAGGCCGGATTCTGGGCCCGGAACATCAGCGGTGCGCTGAGCTGTTCGCAACCGGTGTGGACGCCGTTCATGTCCGGGTTCGGAGGCATCTCCGTCGTGCTGCTGCCGGGCGGGGTCACCTACTACTATTTTGGCGATAGCGGCGTCTATGACTGGGCTCCGGCTGCCATAGAAGCCAGCAAGATCAAGGGCTTGTGCGCATGACCGAGGATGTTCACCCCGTGTCGGCGCTGCGTCGTGGCCTGCCGAAGGTTCCCGAAAACAGCCTGGCCGCCAGTGTGCTGCTGTCCTTCCTGGCGACCGCCGGCCTTTTCTACGTCAACATCATGGCCGCTCTGGTCGATGGTCTTATCGGCGGAGCGGGGCTGACCGCCAAGCAGGCGGGGCTGGTCGCTTCGGCCAATGTCTATGGCGCGGCCGTGGGGGCGCTGACGGCCGTCTTCATCATCCGCAGATTGCCCTGGCGGCCCACGGCTGTGACGGTTCTGTTAGGCCTGATCGCCATTGATTTGGTTTCGACCTTGCTGACGACGCCCGAGGCGCTGATTGCGGTGCGCTTCGCACACGGCCTGATCGGGGGCCTGTTGGTCGGAGTCGCCTTCGCGGTTATCGCCCGGACAAAGACCCCAGACCGCACCTTCGGCATGTTGCTGGTCGTGCAGTTCGGGCTGGGGGGGCTGGGCCTGATGTTCCTGCCGCGCTTGGCGCCGGTGTTTGGTCCGGGCGTGCTGTTTGTGGCGCTGGCGGCGTTTAGTCTGGTGACGCTCGCGATGGTTCCATTTCTGGGAGCCTACAAAGCCGCGCCGAAAGTTGTCACCGACGGCGCCAGGCCGCCGACCCCCTGGATTCCCCTGAGCCTGGTGTTCACGGCGATCTTCCTGTTTCAGGCCGCCAATATGGGGCTAGCCGCCTACATCATCGGATTGGGCAAGGGCGCCGGACTTGAGCTCAAATTCATCACCGACACTCTGGGCGCGGCCAACTGGATCGGCGCGCTGGGATCCGTTCTCGTGGTCGTCATGGGGGTCAGGCTGGGCCGCTTCTGGCCGATCGTGGCGGGCCTGGCGCTCACTCTGGCTGGCACCTGGGCCTTTCATTTCAGCCAATTGCCGTGGGTCTACCTCGTCGCCAATATCGGCACGGCGATCACCTGGGCCTTTGTCATTCCCTATCTGCTCGGCATGAGTGCGGCCCTCGACAGAGCTGGGCAAATGGCCGCACTGGCGGGGTTCTTCTCGAAGATGGGCTTGGCTTCCGGCCCCGCCATGGCCGCCTTTGTCGCCGGAAGCGGCCAGTATGACGGCCTGATCAACCTTTCGGTCCTGGGCCTGGCCCTCAGCGGCTTGGCGGCGGCGGCTCCGGCCCTGTTGCTCGATCGACAGCGCTCTTCCGGCTGACCGATCGGATTCGATCCAGGGGCCGTCGGCCCCGATTTCTAAAATTTCCCTTCAGGAGTTCATCCCAATGTCCGCTAACGCTGACCTGTTGACCCGTCGGTTGGCCGCCGTGCCGCGCGGCGTCTCCACTGGCACCGCCATCTTCGCGGCCCGCGCCGAGAACGCCGAACTCTGGGACGTGGAGGGGAACCGTTACGTCGATTTCGCAGGCGGGATCGCAGTCCTCAACACTGGCCATCGGCATCCAAAGGTCCTGGCGGCTGTCCGCCGCCAGCTCGACGCCTACACTCACACCGCCTTCCAGGTGGTGGCTTACGAGCCCTATATCGACTTGGCCGAGCGGCTGAATGCGCTGGCCCCGTTCGATGGGCCCGCCAAGACTATCCTGTTCACGACAGGGGCCGAGGCGGTCGAGAACGCCGTCAAGATCGCCCGCGCCGCGACGGGCCGCTCAGCGGTGATCGCTTTCACCGGCGGTTTCCATGGTCGCACGATGCTGACCATGGCCATGACCGGCAAGGTCGCCCCTTACAAGCGCCTGTTCGGACCATTGCCGGCCGAGGTGTTCCACGCGCCATTCCCGGTTCCCCAGTACGGCGTCAGCGTGGGGGATAGCTTGAAGGCGCTGGAGTTTCTGTTCCGGGCCGATGTCGAGCCCGAGCGCGTGGCGGCCATTGTCATTGAACCCGTGCAGGGGGAGGGGGGATTCCAGCCTGCTCCGCCGGAGTTGTTGAAAGCGCTGCGCAGCATCTGTGATCGCCACGGCATCCTTTTGATTTCAGACGAAGTCCAGGCAGGGTTTGCTCGCACGGGCAAGATGTTTGGCATCGAACATAGCGGCGTGCAGCCGGACCTGATCACAGTGGCCAAGTCACTGGCCGGCGGTTTCCCCCTGTCCGGCGTGATCGGCAAGGCGGCGATCATGGACGCGGCTGAGCCCGGCGGCCTGGGCGGCACCTATGCCGGTCCGCCGATCGCCTGCGCCGCGGCCCTGGCTGTTCTGGACGTGATCGCCGATGAGAAGCTGATGGAACGCGCCGACGCTCAGGGCGCCCGTATCCGTGGGCGGCTCGCGGCCATGAGTCAGCGCAATGACCTGGTTCCGATCGCCAATATCCGGGGGCCGGGGGCGATGATCGGCTTCGACATATTGCGTTCCCGCAACGGCGAGCCGGATGGCGCCGAGGCCAAGGCGGTCTCGGTGCGGGCGCTCACCAAAGGGCTGATCCTGCTGTCCTGCGGAGTTTATGGCGAAACGATCCGCCTTTTGGCGCCTCTGACCGCCTCGGACGAGGTTCTTGACGAGGGTTTGGATATCCTCGAAGCGGCCTTGGAGCGTCAATCGTGAGCGTTGCCTACGATCCCGCTGAACGCGACCGTCTGGCGCTGAAGCGCCCCGAACTCCTGAGGCAGGCCGCCTGGATCAACGGCGTCTGGGTGACCGCTTCAGCGTCCATCGCCGTGACCAATCCGGCGACGGGCAGGGTGCTGGGTCATGTTCCCTCCCTTGGTGAAGGGGAGGCTCAGGACGCCGTCGCCGCCGCGGAGGCGGCCTTCCCGCCTTGGGCCGCCAGGTCCGCCAAGGAGAGGGCCGCGATTCTGCGCCGCTGGTTCGAGTTGATCATGGTCCATCGGGACGATCTGGCTCGGATCATGACCGCCGAACAGGGCAAGCCTCTCGCCGAGGCCCAGGGCGAGGTGGCCTATGCTGCGGGGTTCATCGAGTGGTTCGGCGAAGAGGCGAAGCGAGCCTATGGCGAGGTGATTCCGGGCCATCAGGCTGACAAGCGGATCATCGTACTCAAGCAGCCCGTGGGTGTCGTCGCCGCCATCACGCCGTGGAACTTTCCGGCTGCGATGATCACCCGCAAGGTCGGTCCAGCCCTGGCCGCCGGTTGCACGGTGGTGCTCAAGCCATCAGAGTTGACGCCGTTTTCTGCCTTGGCCCTGGCTCTGTTGGGCGCCGAGGCGGGACTTCCGGCCGGCGTTTTCAACATTGTCACCGGACCACCGGCTCCGATTGGCGCGGTCCTTACCACCGACCCGCGTGTGGCCAAGTTCACCTTCACCGGCTCGACCGCCATCGGCAAGATGCTGGCCGCCGCCTGTATGAGCACGGTCAAGCGCGTCTCGCTGGAACTGGGTGGCAATGCGCCGTTCATCGTTTTCAATGACGCGGACCTGGACGCCGCTGTCGAGGGCGCCATCGCCTCGAAGTTCCGCAACACTGGCCAGACCTGCGTCTGCGCCAACCGCTTGCTGGTCCAGGCCGGCGTCTACGACGCCTTCGCCGCCCGACTGACGGACCGGGTCAAGGCGCTGAGGGTCGGGGATGGCCTTGATGGCCCGACCGACCAGGGCCCTTTGATCAACGGCGCGGCGATTGAAAAGGTCGAACGTCATATCGCCGACGCGGTGGCGGGCGGAGCCCGCGTTCTGACGGGCGGCGCGCGCCTGGGCGATATCGGAACCTTGTTCGAGCCGACGGTCTTGGCGGACGTGCCGATAGAGGCTCTGCTGAACCGCGAGGAGACCTTTGGACCGGTTGCCGGATTGGTGCGGTTCGAGACTGAAGCCCAGGCCCTGGCCATCGCGAACGATACACGGGCCGGACTGGCCTCTTACGTCTTTACGCGCGATCTGAGCCGCGCCTGGCGGATGGGGGAGGGCCTGCAATATGGCATGGTCGGCCTGAACACCGGGATGATCTCGACTGAAGTGGCGCCGTTCGGCGGGGTCAAGGAGTCAGGGCTCGGCCGGGAGGGGTCCCACTTCGGCCTCGACGAGTATCTTGAACTGAAGATGATGTGCATCGGGTAAGATGGTCAGGTTGACCTGCCCAGGCGCAAACACTCCCCAGCGGTCGTCCTATGATCTTCCCTCGAGAAGCGGGCGGGTTAGGCCGCTCTGCGTTCCATCTCGGTGTGACTGATACAGCCCAGGGCCGAATGCCGGCGGCGTGAATTGTAGCCTTCGCCGGTGGGCCGCGGTTGGCGAAACGGTCAACCGCTTCTCGTTTGAAGGTCTCCGGATGAAGGTCTCCGGAAAACCCGAGTGACCTTGCCCCCAACCTTGGACCCGGTCGGGCCGGGATTTCTCGCCGGTCAGGCGCCGGGCGGGCCATATAGCCCGGCGCCCATGCGGCGGGTTTTTGCGTTGCCAGGTATGGGGCCCATCAGGGGGAGGAATCCCGGCCCCGCTGTGCTACACGCACACGCAATGACTGAAACCACCTCGCAAAACACCCCCCAAGCCACCCGCCCCGAAAACACAAGGGCCGGTTTCGCCGCGATCATCGGCGCGCCCAATGCCGGCAAGTCCACCCTGGTCAACCGCATGGTCGGGGCCAAGGTCTCGATCGTTACCCAGAAGGTGCAGACGACGCGCTTTCCGGTGCGCGGCGTGGCCATGCACGGCGCCGCCCAGATCATCCTGGTCGACACCCCCGGCATCTTCAGTCCGCGCCGCCGCCTGGACCGCGCCATGGTCCGCTCCGCCTGGAACGGCTCGGAGCAGGCCGAGGTCACCGTCCACCTGATCGACGTCCAGGCCGAGCTGGCCTCGAACGAGAACAAGGCCACCCCCGCCGAGCACCGCTCGGTGCAGGACGTGCAGACCATCATCGAAGGCCTGAAGGCCGCCAATCGTCAGGTGATCCTGGCGCTGAACAAGATCGACGGCGTCAAGCGCGACACCCTGCTGAAGGTGACGCAGGAGCTGTTCGACACCGGCGTCTATTCCGAGGTCTTCATGATCAGCGCCGCCACCGGCGCGGGCGTCGACGACCTGCTGGAGCGCCTGGCCGCCGCCATGCCGGAAAGTCCATGGCTGTATCCGGAAGACCAGACCGCCGACCTGCCGGCCCGCCTGCTGGCCGCCGAGATCACCCGCGAGAAGATCTATCTGCGCGTCCACGAGGAGCTGCCCTATGCGGCTTCGGTGGAGACGACCGCCTTCGAGGAACGCGCCGACGGCAGCGCCCGCATCGAGCAGACCATTTATGTCGAACGCGACGGCCAACGCGCCATCGTGCTGGGCAAGGGCGGCCAGACCCTGAAATGGATCGGCCAAGCCTCGCGCGAGGAGCTGTGCGAGATCCTGGACCGCAAGGTGCACCTGTTCCTGCACGTGAAGGTCAAGGAAAACTGGGCCGAAGAGCGGGGACTGTTCAGCGACATGGGCCTGGACTTCGACGTCTGACACGCCGCCGCGCCGCCCTGGCAGCGGCGCGGCTCTTGACTTGATCGCTGGCAGGCTGTCCTAACGGATGAGAACATACCGGGAATATCGTCCCCAGTGAGCCAGATCGAAAACGCCTTTTCCCCGGCCGCTCCATCGGTCGACCTCGACGCCTATTTCGCGCGGATCGGCTATGACGGCCCGCGCGAGCCGACCCTGGCCGTCCTGCGGGCCATCACCCAGAAGCACCCGGACGCCATCCCGTTCGAGAACCTGGATGTGTTGCTGGGGCGGGGCGTCAGCATCGATCCCGCCGACATCGACGCCAAGCTGATCGGCGCGCGACGGGGCGGCTACTGTTTCGAACAGAATGGTCTTCTCAAGCGCGTGCTGATGGCGCTGGGCTTCGAGGTCCAGTCGCTGATGGCGCGGGTCTGGTGGATGAAGCCGCCGGAAGCGCCGACGCGGGCCCGCTCGCACATGGTGCTGTCGGTGCTGATCGACGGTGAAGCCTGGCTGGCCGACAACGGCTTTGGCGGCTGTGTGCTGACCGCCCCCTTGCGGTTGATGTCCGACGAGGTCCAGGCCACGCCCAACGGCGCCTTCCGCATCGAGGCCGTCGCGCCCGAAATGGGCGGCGAACGGCTGGTGCTGGCCGATCTGTCGGGCTCTTGGGCGCCGCTGTACCAGGTGGCGCTGGGGCCCTGGATGGACGTCGACTACGAGCCCGCCAACTACTTCACCTACACCCATCCCTCGTCGCATTTCACTTGGAGCATGACGGTGGGACGCACGACGCCGACCGCGCGCTACGCCCTGAAAAATAATCGCCTGACCCATCGCGACGCCACCGGCCAACTGGTCGAGCAGCGCGACCTTTCTGTCGACGAACTGGAAGCCACCCTGCGCGACGTGATCGGCCTGCCGGTCGAGGCCGACTGGAGGCCGGTGCTGGAAAAGGTCGTGGCGTGGGGGACTCAGGCCTAGATGGAGTGGGAAGACGAGGCCCTGGTGCTGTCGGCCCGCATCCATGGCGAGACGGGGGCCATTGTCGAGCTGCTGACCGAGCAGCACGGCAAGTTCGCGGCCCATGTGGCGGGGGCGGCGTCGCGGCGGATGAAGCCCTTCCTGCAGCCGGGCTCGCGGGTGATCGCCCGTTATCGGGCCCGGATGTCCGATCAGCTGGGCGCGGCGACGCTGGAGCCGATGGGCGAGGGGGTGGCGTCGCTGTTTGACGATCCCCTGGCCCTGGCCGGCCTGTCCTCGGCCGCCTCGCTGGCCGCCGGCGCCTTGCCCGAGCGCGAGGCCCATCCCGGCGCCTTCCATGCGCTGGAGGCCCTGATCGGCGTGCTGCAGATCCCCGACATCTGGCCGGCCGTCTATGTGCGCTATGAGGCGGGGCTGTTGCAGGAGCTGGGCTTTGGCCTGGACCTGTCCAAGTGCGCCGCAACCGGCTCGTTCGACGACCTGATCTATGTCAGCCCCCGCACCGGCCGGGCGGTCAGCCGCGCGGCGGGCGAGCCCTACAGGGACAAGCTGTTGCCGCTGCCGCCGTTCCTGCTGTCGGCCCAGGGCGGGCTGGCGCAGGGCGATGTTCAGGCGGGGCTGGCCATCACCGGCCACTTTCTGGAGCAGTTCGTGTTCGGCCCGCTGAACCGGCCGCTGCCGCCGACGCGGACCTGGTTGCTGGATCGCCTGAACGAGGCGGGGCGGCTTTAAGAACCGTCACAAAGGCGCGATATCGGCAAGCCAGTCCAAGGAGTCGCCGATGTCCATCCTGCTCGATCGCTACGCCCTGTCGCGCCGGCGTGCTCTGGCCGCTTTCGGCGGCGTGGCCGCCACCGCCCTGTCGATCCCGCTGGTCAGCGGCCGGGCGATGGCCCAACCGGTGTTCTCGATCTTTCCGTTCCAGCTGGGCGTGGCCTCGGGTGATCCACAGCCGGATGGTTTCGTGATCTGGACGCGGCTGGCGCCGGAGCCGCTGGAGATCGGGCACGGCATGCCCGCCCAACCGGTTGAAGTGTCGTGGGAAGTGGCCGCCGATGCGGGCTTCCGGACCGTGGTCGCCAAGGGCGTCGCGGTGGCCATGCCCGAACTGGCCCACGCAGTGCACGTCGAGGTCGGCGGCCTGGAGGCGGGCCGCGACTACTGGTACCGCTTCGTCGCGGGCAAGGAGCGCAGCCTGACGGGCCGGGCGCGCACGACGCCGGCCCTGGGCTCGACCGTGGATCGCGTCCGCTTCGCCGTCGCCGGCTGCCAGAACTACGAACAGGGCTACTACACCGCCCACCGCCGCCTGGCCGACGAGAACCCCGACTTCGTGTTCTGCTACGGCGACTACATCTATGAAGGTCGCGGAAGCCGCGTCTGGAACAGCGCCAAGGGCCCGGTCGAGAACGTGCGCCAGCATTTCGGCGGCGAGATCTACAGCCTCGACGACTATCGCCGTCGCTACGCCCTCTACAAGATGGACGCCGACCTTCAGGCCGCCCACGCCGCCGCGCCGTGGTTCGTGGTCTGGGACGACCATGAGACCGACAACAACTGGGTCAGCGACCTGGACCAGGACGGCGTCGACCCCAAGATCTTCAACCTGCGTCGGCAGGCGGCGGTCCAGGCCTATTTCGAGAACATGCCGCTGCGGCCCAGCAGCTTTCCCGTCGGAACCACGATCCAGCTCTATCGCCGCGCCACCTTCGGCGGCCTGATGAACCTGAACCTGCTGGATACCCGCCAGTATCGCAGCGACCAGCCCTGCGGCGACAAGTTCGCCGCCTGCGGCGAGCTGGAAAACCTCAAGGCCGAGGTGCTGGGCCTGAAGCAGGAAAAGTGGCTGCTGGACGGCCTGTCGGCTTCGAAGGCGCGCTGGAACGTGCTGGCCCAGCAGATCATGGTCATGGACCTGGATCGGGACCCGGGCGCGGGCGTCATCGCCAATCCGGACTCGTGGGCGGGCTATCGTTCGCCGCGCAACCGCCTGCTGAAGCAGATCCGCGATCGCCGGATCGCCAATCCGATCGTTCTCACGGGCGACGAGCACCAGAACTATGCCGGCGAGCTGCATCTGGACGGCGCCCATCCCGAGGGCGCGCCGATCGGTACCGAGTTCGTCATCACCTCGATCACCTCGGGCGGCGACGGCGTCGACCAGCGCGAGGACATGGCGAAGATCCAGGCGGTCAATCCGCAGCTGAAGTTCAACAACGCCCAGCGCGGCTACGCCATCTGCGACGTGACCCCGGAGCGCTGGACGACGGAGTTCAAGGTGCTGGACGCCATCACCCGCCGCGACGGAAAACTGACCACCCGGGCCAAGCTGGCGGTCGAAGCGGGAAATCCTCGTCTCGCGACCGTCTAGGCCATCGAATCGGGGGAGGGATCTCTGCTAGGGTGCGGTCCCGGTAACGATTCCTCCTCATGAACAAACCTGTCCTTCCCCCCGGCGGTCCTGGCGACGGCGACCGCATCCTTGACGAGCCGCTGACAGAAGCCCTGTCGCGCCGCTATCTGGCCTATGCCCTGTCGACGATCAGTTCGCGGGCCCTGCCGGATGTGCGCGATGGCCTCAAGCCCGTCCACCGTCGCGTGCTGTACGCGATGAACAACATGCGCCTGAACCCCGAGGCCGCCGCGCGCAAATGCGCCAAGGTGGTGGGCGAGGTGATGGGTAACTTCCACCCGCACGGCGACCAGTCGATCTATGACGCCCTGGTGCGCCTGGCCCAGGACTTCGCCCAGCGCATTCCGCTGGTCGAGGGGCAGGGCAATTTCGGCAATATCGACGGCGATAACGCCGCCGCCATGCGCTACACCGAATGCCGGATGACCACGGCGGCGACGCTGCTGCTGGACGGCATCGATGAGGACGCGGTCGATTTCCGGCCCACCTATGACGGCCAGGACGAGGAACCGGTGGTTCTGCCGTCGGGCTTCCCCAACCTGCTGGCCAACGGCTCGTCGGGCATCGCGGTCGGCATGGCCACCTCGATCCCGCCGCACAACGCCGGCGAGCTGATCGACGGCTGCCTGCTGCTGCTGAGCCGGCCCGAGGCGACGACGGCCGACCTGCTGGAGCGCATCCCGGGTCCCGACTTCCCGACCGGCGGCGTCATCGTCGAGTCGCGCGAGTCCCTGCTCGAAACCTACGAGACCGGCCGCGGTGGCGTTCGCGTCCGCGCCAAGTGGGAGAAGGAAGACACCGGTCGCGGGACCTACCAGATCGTCGTCACCGAGATTCCGTATCAGGTGAAGAAGTCGGATCTGGTCGAACAGCTGGCTGATCTGATCGAGAGCAAGAAGGCGGCCCTGCTGGGCGACGTGCGCGACGAAAGCGCCGAGGACATCCGGCTGGTGCTGGAGCCCAAGTCCAAGAACGTCGAGCCCGAAGTGCTGATGGAGAGCCTGTTCAAGCTCTCGGCGCTGGAGAGCCGCTTCCCGGTCAACATGAACGTGCTGGACGCGCGCGGCACCCCGGGCGTGATGGGCTTGAAGCAAGCCTTGATGGCGTTCCTGGCCCACCGCCGCGAGGTGTTGACCCGCCGGGCCAAGCACCGCCTGTCCAAGATCGAAGCCCGTCTGCACATTTTGGACGGCCTGCTGATCGCCTACCTCAATCTGGACGAGGTGATCCGCATCGTCCGTTACGAGGACGAGCCCAAGCAGAAACTGATCTCGACCTTCGCGCTGTCGGACATCCAGGCTGACGCCATCCTAAACACGCGCCTGCGCCAGTTGGCCAAGCTGGAAGAGATGGAGATCCGCCGCGAGCACGCCGAGCTGATGGAAGAGCGCGACGGCATCCTGGCCATGCTGGCCAGCGACGAGAAGCAGTGGAAGCTGGTTGGGACGGGTCTGCGCGAAGTGCGCGCCACCCTGCTGAAGATCAAGCATCCTCTGGACAAGCCCCGGATCAACGGCATCACCGGCCGCTCGATCTTCGCCGACGCGCCGCTGGTCGACGCCGAGGCCGCCATCGAGGCGATGATCGTCCGTGAGCCGATCACCATCATCCTGTCGGATCGCGGCTGGATCCGCGCCGCCAAGGGCAAGGTGGAGGATCCGTCCGAACTGAAGTTCAAGGAAGGCGACAAGCTGGGCTTCCTGGTCCCGGCCGAGACCACCGACAAGCTGCTGATCTTCTCCAGCGATGGCCGCTTCTTCACGATCGGCTGCGACAAGCTGCCCAGCGCGCGGGGCCATGGCGAGCCGCTGCGGATGATGATCGAGCTGGACGACAAGGTGAAGATCCTCGACGTCTTCCCGTTCAAGGCCGGCCGCAAACGCATTCTGGCCTCCAAGCTTGGCTATGGCTTCCTGATGCCCGAGGAAGAAGCCCTGGCCAATCGCAAGGCCGGCAAGCAGGTCCTGACTGTCGACGCCGCTGGCGCGGCCTTCTGCCTGGAAGCCACCGGCGACCAGCTGGGCGTGATCGGCGACAACGGCAAGATCCTGATCTTCCCGCTGGAAGAGTTGCCCGAAATGCCGCGCGGCAAGGGCGTCAAGCTGCAGGCCTATCGCGAGGGCGGGCTGCGCGACGCCCTGTCGTTCAACGCCGAGACCGGCGGCTACTGGATCGACTCCGCCGGGCGTCGCCGCGACTGGACCGACTGGACCGCCTTCGTCGGACGCCGGGCCAGCGCCGGCAAGCTGGCGCCCAAGGGCTTCCCGACGTCCAAGCGGTTCAAACCCAAATGAGCGGCGGGCGGCTGAGGCGGAAGGCGATCGGATTTGTCGCTGGCCTGCTTGGCTGCGCCGCCGCGGCCTCCGGCGCCGCGGCGCAGTCTCTGCCGAACGGCAAGCCCGAGGCGGTCGGCTTCTCATCGCAGAAGCTGAAGAAGCTGGACGAGGCCATGCAGGCCATGGTGGACACCGGACAGGTGGCAGGGGCCGTGACTCTGCTGGCTCGCCACGGCCAGATCGTTTCGGCCTCGACCTTCGGCAAGCGCGGCCTGGAAACGGGCGAGGCCATGCCGGCCGACGCCATCTTTCGCATCCGCTCGGAGACCAAGCCGGTCACCGGCGTGGCGATGATGATCCTCTACGACGAGGGCAAGTGGAAGCTGGACGATCCGGTCAGCAAATATGTGCCGGAGTTCGCCAATCTGCGCGTCGCCAAGATGGACGCCGAGGGCCGCCCGGTGCTGACGCCGATCTCGCGGCCGCCCACTATGCGCGAGCTGATGACCCATACCGCGGGCTTCGCGTATGGCATCGCCGACGATCCCTCCAGCCCCGCCGACCAGGCCTATTACCGGGCCGCCGTGCTGCAGTCGGAATCGCTGGACCAGCTGGTGCGCAAGGTCTCGGACCTGCCGATGTTCGCCGAGCCCGGCACCCTGTGGCGCTACAGCGTGGCCGCCGACATTCAGGGCTATATCGTCGAGAAGCTGTCGGGCCAGTCGCTGCCGGTGTTCATGCAGGAGCGGATCTTCACACCGCTGGGCATGGGTGACACCGCCTTCTATGTGCCGCAGGAAAAGGTCGGGCGCCTGGCGGCGCTGTATGACGCCGATGCGTCGGGCAAGCTGATCCCTGCGGTGGAGGGCGCGTGGCGCGACATCACCAAGCCGCCCGCCGCGCCGTCGGGCGGCGGCGGACTGGTCTCGACCGCCCAGGACTTCGCGCGCTTCGCCCAGATGATCCTCAATGGCGGCGATCTCGACGGAACCCGCATTCTTCAGCCCGAGACGGTGGCCCTGATGCGGCTGAACCAGCTGCCGGCCAGTTTCACGGTCACCACCAATGGTACGACTGGCGTTCTGCAGCCCAGCCAGAAGCCGTTCCCGTTCGCCCTGGGCATGGGCTATGGCCTGGATGTGGCCGTCGCGGTCGATCCGGCCGCTTCCGGCGCGCCTGTCGGACCCGGCACGATCAGCTGGGGCGGCAGCGCGGGCACCTGGTTCTGGATCGATCCGGCCAACGACCTGTTCTTCATCGGCATGATTCAGCGCTTGGGCGGGGTTGGCCCCGGCCTGGACGCCACCACCCGGACCCTGGTCTATCAGGCGCTGGAAAAGCCGGGACTTTAAAACGGGCGTTTGCACGGCGGGGCCGATCCCGTCATCCTCTCCCAAAATCAGGGAGGCGCGCATGAACCCGGCAGCTGAATTCGACATCATCGTCTATGGCGCGAGCGGCTTCACCGGCCGGCTGGTCGCCGAGTATCTAGCCCGGCAGTACGGCGTGGGCGGCAAGGTGCGCTGGGCGATGGCGGGGCGGAGCCTTGAAAAGCTGGCCGCCGTCCGCGACGAGATCGGAGCCCCGGCCGACACGCCGCTGGTCGTGGCTGACGCCGATGACGCCCCCTCGCTGAAGGCGATGGTTGGGCGCACCAAGGCAGTGCTGACCACGGTCGGTCCCTATCAGCTGTATGGCAACGCCCTGGTTGCGGCCTGCGCGGCGGCCGGCACCGACTATCTGGACCTCTGCGGCGAGCCGGCCTGGATGCGCCAGATGATCGACGCGCACGAGTCGACGGCCAAGCGCACCGGCGCGCGGATCGTGTTCTCGTGCGGCTTCGACTCCATCCCGTTCGAACTGGGCGTCTGGTTTCTGCAGCAGGAGGCCGGCAAAACGCTGGGCGGACCGGTTCCGCGCGTGAAGGGCCGGGTGCGTGGCATGAAGGGCGGCTTTTCAGGCGGCACCGCCGCCAGCCTGAAGGCGACCATGGCCGCAGCGGCGCGGGATCCGGCCCTCGTCGACCTGCTGAAGAACCCGTTCGCGCTGGTGCCCGGCTTCAAGGGGCCCGACCAACCTTCAGGGAACAAGCCGATGCTGGATGAGGATCTGGGCGTCTGGGCCGCGCCCTTTGTGATGGCGGCGATCAACACCCGCAACGTCCACCGCTCCAATGCTTTGCTGGGCCAGGCCTATGGCGCGGACTTCGTCTATGACGAGATGATGCTGACCGGCCCCGGCGAGCAGGGCGAGCAGATCGCCCGGATGATCGCCGCCTCGGGCGGGGGCCTGGGCGGAGAGGGCGGTCCCAAGCCGGGCGAAGGCCCCAGCAAGGAAGAGCGCGAGACGGGCTTCTACGATGTGCTGTTCGTCGGCATCGCCGCCGACGGCCGTCAGGTTCGGGCCAGCGTCAAGGGCGACAAGGATCCGGGCTATGGCTCGACCTCCAAGATGATCGCCGAGTCGGCCATCTGCCTGGTGACCGAGGCCAAGGATGTTCCTGGCGGCGTCTGGACCCCTGGCGCCGCCATGCAGGGCAAGCTGGTCGCACGGCTGCAGGCGAACGCGGGTCTGATGTTCGCGGTGGAATAGATTGAGCTGCGTGCTCGAAGGTCGCGGGCGCGTCACGCTCGGACGTTAGAAATGGTCCGGCCCCGGCATTCGTCGGGCCGGCCCCCGGGGTTGAGAAAAACTGGCTGCGCAAGCGCCGGAATTCACCCTAAGGTCGCTTCAAACAAGTGTTCGGGGAATGGCGGAATGGCTTTACGTCGGTTGATCGGGACCGCTCTGGCGGTCGGATATCTGGCGCTCGGCGCGCCGCTGCACGCGGCTCCCAAGAACCGCCCGACTGTCACCCTGGCGACCGCGACACCGGAAAGCGTCGGCTTTTCCAGTGAGCGCCTGAAGCGGCTCGACGCCAGCATGCAGGCTCTGGTCGAGCAGGGCCATCTGCCCGGCGTCACCACCATGGTCGTCCGCCATGGCAAGGTCGTCGCCTTCGAGGTTCACGGCAAGAAGGGCTTTGACGGCCCGCCGATGACCAGGGACACGATCTTCCGGATCTACAGCCAGACCAAGCCGGTTACCGGCGTGGCGATGATGATGCTGTTCGAGGAGGGCAAGTGGCGCCTCGACGATCCGGTCAGCAAATACATCCCCGAGTTCGCCAATCTGCGCGTCTACAAGGGCCAGAACCCGGACGGGACATTTATCACCGAAGCCGCCAATCGCCCGCCGACCATGCGCGAGATCATGAGCCACTCGGCGGGCTTCGCTTATGGCCTGATCCCCGACAACCCTGTCGACAAGGCCTATGTCTCGACCGGCGTGCTGAGCGCAAAGACTGGCCAGGAGTTCATCGACAAGGTCGCCGCCCTGCCGCTGGTGGGCCAGCCGGGCGCGCAGTGGAAATACAGCGCCTCGGTCGATATCCAGGGCTTTGTCGTCGAGAAGCTGTCGGGGATGTCGCTGGCCGACTTCATGCGCACGCGCATTTTCGAGCCGCTGAAGATGGTCGATACGGGCTTCTACCTGCCGGCCGCCAAGGCCGATCGTCTGGCCTCGCTCTATCTCTGGGGACCCAAGCAGCAGAAGCTGGTCCCGGCCGAGGGCTTCATGGTGCTGGACATCACCAAGCCGCCGGCGGTCGCCTCGGGCGGCGGCGGTCTGGTCTCGACCAATGCCGACTATGCCCGCTTCGCCCAGATGATCCTGAACGGCGGCGAACTGGACGGCGCGCGGATTCTGTCGCCGAGCACGATCAGCCTGATGGGCGCCAATCACCTCTCCGACGATATCATGACCGGCAAGGATGGTTCGTTCCGCAATGGTCGCGGCCAGGGCTTTGGCTTGGACTTCATGGTCATCACCGACCCAGCCAAGGCCGGCGTTCTGGCCGGAGAGGGCACGATCAGCTGGGGCGGCGCGGCCGGCACCTGGTTCTGGATCGATCCGAAGAACGACCTGTTCTTCCTGGGCATGATCCACATCCTCAACAAGGACGGTGATCCGGCCCTGCGCAATCTCGACGATATCAGCCAGCAGCTGGTTTATCAGGCCCTGGTCGATCCCTCGAAATAGCTGAACTTAAACAACAAGAAACGTCCTTAGGGAGAGCGCCATGAAGGCCGCCGTCTACTACGAAACCGGTTCGCCGGATGTGCTGCGCTATGAGGATGTCGCCGATCCGGCCTGTCACGTTTCGGGCGTGGTGATCCGGGTCGAGGCGGTCAGCATCGAGGGCGGCGACACCCTCAATCGGGGCGGTGGCCAGATGGCCGGCAGCCCGCACATTGTGGGCTATCAAGCGGCCGGCGAGATCATCGAGGTGGGGGCCGATGTCACCCACCTGAAGGTCGGCCAGAAGGTCGTGACCGTGAACGCCTTCGGCTCTCACGCCGAACTTCGCTCGGTTCCTGCCCGCAACGCGTGGCCGATCCCTGACGGGTTCGACATCCGACAAGCCTCGGCCATCCCGGTGCCATTTGGCACGGCGCATGAGTGCCTGTTTGGTCACGGCCAGTTGAAGGCCGGCGAGACCGTGCTGATCCAGGCCGGCGCCAGCGCTCTTGGCATCGCCGCAATTCAGCTGGCCAAGCGGGCAGGGGCCACGGTGCTGGCCACCGCCTCCAGCGACGAGCGACTTGAGCGCCTGAAGGTGTTTGGTCTGGACCATGGCATCAATTACGGCCGCGACGACACGGTCGAGCAGGTCATGAAGCTCACCGGCGGCAAGGGCGTCGACCTGGTCGTCGATCCGGTGGGCGGAGCCACCCTGAAGGCCAGCCTGGGCTCGCTGGGCTATCGCGGCCGGGTCTCGCTGGTCGGCAATGCCGGGCGCGAGCCGATGATGGTGGATGTGTCGTCCCTGATGGGCGGCAACCGACGCCTGTCGGGTGTGTTCCTGGGCGCCGAGATCATGACCGACCGGGTGCATGACCTGATCCAGACCCTGATCGAGGAAGCCGCGCGCGGCGAGCTGCAGGTGCTCATCGACCGGACCTTCCCCCTTTCGGAAGCCGCCGCCGCCCACGCCTATATCGAGAGCCGTCAGGCTGTCGGCCGCGTGCTGCTGATCCCATGAGCGAGGCGACCATGAACCGCGTTCTGGCCCACACGGGCGCCAAATACCCCATCGTCCAGGCCCCCATGGGCTGGATCGCGCGCTATCCCCTGGCCTCGGCGGTGTCGCGGGCCGGAGGGCTGGGCATCATCGAGACCTCGTCCGGCGAGACCGAGAACTGCAAGGCCGAGATTCGCAAGATGGCGGAAAGCGGCCTGCCGTTCGGCGTGAACCTGCCGATCCTGTTCCTGCGCGACGACTCGATGCTGAAGTTCGTCTGCGAGAGCGGAGTGAAGTTCGTGACCACCTCGGCCGGCAGTCCGGCCAAGTTCATCGGACCGCTGAAGGACGCCGGCATCGTCGTCTATCACGCCGTGCCCACGGTCGATGCGGCGGTCAAATGCGCCGAGGCCGGCATCGACGGCCTGGTGGTCGAGGGCGCCGAAGGCGGCGGCTTCAAGAACCCCGAGGAGGTCTCGACCCTGGTCCTGCTGCAGGCCATCCGCGCCCGCGTGGACGTGCCGCTGATCGCGGCCGGCGGCATCTGCGACGGACGGGGCATGGCCGCGGCGTTCGCTCTGGGCGCCGAGGCTATCCAGATGGGCACGCGGTTCGTCAGCTCGGTCGAGAGCCCAGTGCACGAGAACTACAAGGCCGCCATCACAGGCGGCAAGGAGACGGGCACCTGGATTCTCAACAAGAAGTCCAGCCCCTGTATCCGCGCCCTGAAGTCCGAACGGACCAAGGCGATCTATGACGAAGGCCTGATGCCGCCCGACGCGCTGAAAGGCATTCTGGGCGTCTATTTCGGTGGCGACATGGAAGCCGCGCCCGCCTTGGCCGGCCAGACCGTCGGCCTGATCGACGAGGTCAAGACGGCCAAGCAGATCATCGACGAGACCGTCGCCCAGTTTCACGACATCACCGGACGCCTCGGCGCCCTGGCCGCCACGCGCGGTTTCTAAAAGGACATGACCATGCAAAATCTCTTCTCGCTTGAGGGCCGCGTCGCGGTCGTCACCGGTGGTTCGCGCGGTATCGGCGCCATGATCGCCAAGGGCTTCCTCACCTATGGCGCCAAGCGCGTCTACATCACCGCCCGCAAGGCCGCTGCCTGCGACGCGACCGCTGAAGAGCTGTCGCAATATGGCGAATGCGTCTCGCTGCCGGGCGACATCTCGACCATGGAAGGCATCGAAGGCCTGGCGTCGCGGATCAAGGAGCGCGAGGACAAGCTCGACATCCTGGTCAACAACGCCGGCGCGGCCTGGGGCGCGGCGTTTGACGAGTTTCCCGAGAGCGGCTGGGACAAGACCGTCGATCTGAACATGAAAACCCCGTTCTTCCTGACCCAGGCCCTGATCGGTCCGCTGCGCGCTGCGGCGCAGGACCGTGTCTCCAAGGTGATCAACATCTGTTCGATCGACGGCCAGTCGGTGGCGCGCGAGGAGACCTATCCCTATGGCGCGTCCAAGGCCGGCCTGCTGCACCTGACCAAGCGCATGGCCCTGCGCCTGGCGCCCGAGAACATCGCCGTCAGCGCCATCGCGCCCGGCGCCTTCGCCTCGGACATGAACAAGGTGGCCCGTGACCACGCCGAGGCGGTGTCCAAGGCCATTCCCGCCGGCCGGATCGGCACGGACGAGGACATGGCCGGGACGGCGATCTTCCTGGCCTCGCGGGCCGGCGACTATGTGATGGGGTCGGCCGTCACCGTGGACGGCGGCGTCAGCTTCGCACGCTAGAGATCGTGCAGGATGGCGGGTTGGGCGTCGCTCATGTCCAGCTCGCCATCGTCGGCCTCGCGCGGGGTGCTCAGGGCGCGCGGCGTGCGCGCGCCGCGTTCGCGGGCCGACATCAGGGCCCAGCCGCCGGGCTTGAGAATCTCCAGCGGCGAGAAGCGGGCCTTGTAGGCCATCTTTTCGCTGCCGGGCACCCAATAGCCCAGATAGACATAGGGCAGGCCGGTCTGCTGGGCCTGGACCAGATGATCCAGAATGATGAACGAGCCCAGGCTGCGCTTGGTCATGTCGGGATCGTAGAAGCTGTAAACCAGCGACAGGCCATCGGCGAGCACGTCGACCAGAACGCAGGCAATCAGGTCGCCGGGGCCGCGATCCTGTGAGCGACTGCGATATTCGATCAGGTGGGTGCGGACAGCCGTATCCTCGACCATGGCCACATAGTCGGGCCACGTCATTTCGGCCATGCCACCGTCGGCGTGGCGGGTCAGCAGGTAGCGGCGCAGCAGCTCGAACTGCTCCAGCGTCGCTTCGGATTCGACCAGATGGCGTTCAAGGTCGCCGTTGCGGGCCAGAACCCTGCGCTCCGAACGCGAGAAAACGTAGTCGCCCGCCGGCGCTCGGGCCGACTGGCAGGCGCGGCAGGTCTCGCAGGCAGGGCGATAGGCGATGTTCTGGGATCGACGGAAGCCGACCTGGGTGAGGCTGTCATTGACGGTGGGGCCATCCGACAGCGGGAGGTGAGCAAAGACCTTCCGCTCCTCCCGACCCGACAGATAGGGGCAAGGGGTCGGCGCTGTGAGGAAGAACCGAAGCTGTCGCGTCGGAAAATGCTGCGTCACGGAAGCGCCCGTCCCCTTTTCAGCGGCCCCGGGCCGTCAGGTGATTAGGCGGCATGCCGCCCGTTTTCGCAAGCGTCGCCGAAGCCTCACGCGGCATACGGTCACAGACCGTCGGGCAAGACCGGCTTTTCACGCAACAACACGATGGAAATCCGCCGATTGCCGGCCAGGGTCGGGTCGTCGGCATAGAGAGGTTCGGAATTGGCCTTGCCCGAGACCTGATAGATGCGGTCGTCATTTACCCCGGCGTTGCGCAGCACCAAACGCGCGGCGTCGGCGCGGGTAGCCGAGAGAGACCAGTCACTGTCGCTCTTGCGGCCCAGGGCATTGGCGCTGGTATGGCCGGAGACGGTGACCCGGTTGGGCAGTTGGTTGATGATCTTGGCGACCGCGCGCAGCAGGATCTTGGCGCGGTCATTGGGCTCGCGCGAGTTCTCCTTGAACATCGAGCGGCCTTCCTGGTCGATCAGCTGGATGCGCAGACCCTCCGGGGTCTGGTCGATCATGATCTGCTTGGACAGCTCGGCCAGCTCCGGCATTTCCTGCAGCGACTGGCGCAGGGACTGGGCCGCCGAGGCGAAGCTATCCTGTTCTTTCTTGGCCAGGGCGTCGCGCAGGGCCTCTTCGCTGGCCGAATCGAGGCTGGCGGTTGTGGAGCTCTGGCCTTCCTTGTCGGTCTGGTCGGGCGCTTCGGGCGCCATCTGCTGGATCACCGACAGTTTGCCGTCGGCCTTGGCGCCGTCGTCGCCCAGGGAGGTGCCGCCCAGGATGCCGCCTGAGCCGCTTGTGGTCGACGATATGCTGGCGGGCGCGAAATAGTCGGCAATGCCTTGTTTTTGCTCGGGGCTTGTCGAGTTCAAAAGCCACATCAGCAGGAAGAAGGCCATCATCGCGGTGACGAAGTCGGCATAGGCGACTTTCCACGCGCCGCCATGGTGGCCGCCGCCGACCACCTTCTTGACCTTCTTGATGATGATCGGCTGTTCGCCGCTGACGGCCATCGTGCTTAAGCCTGCTTAACTCTGTTCGATGGAAGTTGCCCTGCGGACGTTAAGATGGGGTTGCGAAGCGAGCGCGGGCGGGCGAAATCGCAGGCTCCATAAGGAGTGCTTCGCATGAAGACGGCGTTTATCGGCTTGGGCGTGATGGGCTACCCGATGGCGGGACACCTGAAGGCCGCCGGCCACGAGGTTTCCGTCTTCAATCGTAGTCCTGCAAAGGCCCACGCCTGGGCGGCGGAGTATGGTGGCCAGGCTTTCGAGACCATCGAGGAAGCCGTCGCCGGCTGCGAGCTGGTCGCCTTGTGCGTTGGAAATGACGACGACGTCCGCGGCGTTGTGGCGCGGGCCCTTCCGGCTATGTCGCCCGGCGCCGTGATCGTTGACCACACCACCACTTCGGCCGTGGTCGCCCGCGAGATGGCGGCCCTGGCGGCAAAACACGGCTGCTTCTTCATCGATGCTCCGGTGTCGGGCGGGCAGGCGGGGGCCGTGAATGGTCAGCTGACCATCATGGCCGGCGGCGACGCGGCGGCCTATGCCAGGATCGAGCCGGTCATCGACGCCTATGCCAAGGCTTCGCGCCGCATGGGTGAGGTGGGCGCCGGCCAGCTGACCAAGATGTGCAACCAGATCGCCATAGCCGGCGTGGTCCAGGGCGTGGCCGAGGCGCTGCACTTCGCCAAGCGGGCCGGACTGCCCACCGACGACGTGCTGGCGGCGATCTCCAAGGGCTCCGCCCAGTCCTGGCAGATGGAAAACCGCTGGGCGACGATGGCGCAGGGCAAGTTCGACTTCGGCTTCGCGGTCGACTGGATGCGCAAGGATCTGGGCATCGCCCTGGAAGAGGCCGGCCGCAATGGCGCCAATCTGGAGAGCACGGCGATGATCGACCAGTTCTACGCCGAGGTGCAGGCCATGGGTGGCCATCGCTGGGATACGTCCAGCCTCGTGGCGCGGTTGGAGAAGTAGACCATGTCGATGCGCCGTCTGACTCTCGCCTTCGCGGCGCTCGCCGCATTCGCCGCGCCGGCCATGGCCGCCCCGGCCGTCGCGCCGAAGGAAGGCGACTTCGTGGTGCGGGACTTCAGGTTCCGTTCCGGCGAGGTGCTGCCGGAGTTGCGTCTGCACTACACCACCTTTGGCGAGCCCAGGCGCGACGCCAGCGGCCGAGTGACCAATGCGATCATGGTGCTGCATGGCACCGGCGGGACGGGCAAACAGTTCCTCAGCCCGCAGTTCGCCGACGAGTTGCTGGTCCCCGGCGGTCTGCTGGACCCGGCCAAATACTACGTGATCCTTCCGGACGGCATCGGCCACGGCAAGTCATCCAAGCCCAGCGACGGCCTGCACGCGCGCTTTCCGCAATACGACTATGACGACATGATCGCCGCCCAGCACCTGTTGCTGACGAAGGGTCTGAAGGTGGACCGCCTGCGCCTGCTGATGGGCACGTCGATGGGCTGCATGCACGGCTTCGTCTGGGGTGAGACCTATCCAGACTTCGCCGACGCCCTGGCGCCGTTCGCCTGCCTGCCCAACGAAATCGCTGGCCGGAACCGCATGTGGCGCAAGCTGCTGATCGATGCGGTCAAGCAGGATCCGGCTTGGAAGGGCGGGGACTATGTCGAGCAACCGAGGGCGGGTCTGCGCACGGCGCTGGGCCTGCTGATGGTGGCGGGCCTCTCGCCGCTGCCCACCCAGATCGCCCAGCCCACCCGCGACACCGCCGACAAGTTCGTCGACGATTATTTCGCCGCCCGCATGCCGCCGATGGACGCCAATGACTTGATCTACCAGGTGGCCGCGTCGCGCACCTATGATCCCTCGCCGAAGCTGGAGACCATCACCGCGCCGGTGCTGTGGATCAACTCGGCAGACGACTTCATCAATCCGCCTGAGCTGGGCATCGCCGAGGCTCAGGCCAGGCGGCTGAAGAACGGGACCTTCGTGCTGCTGCCGATCAGCGAGCGGACAAAGGGCCACGGCAGCCACACCTGGGCGGCGCTGTGGAAGGACCGGCTGGCGGCGTTCCTGAAGGCGACGGAGCGGTAGGCGTCCCGGCGTCAGCCGGCTACTCCGCCGCCATCGCCGGTGTGAACTGGTCGCGCAGGCTGGCCAGCCGCTGGCGATTGTCGTGGTCCCACGGATGGAAGCTGGGGCGATACCAGGCCCAGTATTCGTTGGCGCAGCGGCGGAAGAGGCCAGGTGTCCCGAACAGGAACCACAGCACCTTGGCGCGCGCCACGCCCGGCTTCATACCGTCGGCGACCAGCAGCGAAGTGGCGTAGCGGGTGATGTTGCGGGTGAACATGATGCTGATCAGGATCATCACCCGGACACGCAGCTTGTAGCGGCGCGCCGGCGTCCAGTCCCGAGTGACCTCCTGGAACACGTCGAAGGCCACCGCTTTGTGCTCGGTCTCTTCCAGGGCGTGCCATTGCCACAGGCGCTTCATCTCGGGGTCGGTATTCTCGAACAGGTCGTCCTCGCGCATGAACGAATCGGCCATCATCGAGGTGAAGTGCTCCAGCGCGATGGTCGCGCCCAGCATGGCCATCGGGCCCCTGCCGCGCACCATCGTGGTGCGTTCGCGGATCTGGGCCTCGATGGCGGCGACCGGATAGCGGTCGCGATCCAAGCCGCCATTCATGGCCACGTGTTCGCGCGAGTGGATGGCTTCCTGGGTGATGAAGGCCTTGGCCTCGTCCAGCAGCTTGCCCGACAGCTCGGGGCGGTAGTGGCGCACGGCGTCCATGAAGAGGCGCTCGCCATCGGGGAAGGTCAGGGACAGGGCGTTGAACACCGCCGTCCCCACGACGTCGCCGCCCAGCCAAGCGCCCTTGCCGGCGGCCCGGGTGTCGAAATGCAGGTCGCGCGGGGTGACTGTGACATCTTCGGGAGTGGTGCGTGGCGCGGCCATGGCGTTCGATCCTGCCTCGGGATAGGGCTTGTCTGTGCAAGCCCGTTTGTAGATTGGCCTTACCGACAAAAATGTCAATAGAGCATACCGACTGCCGCACTCGGCACCGCCGTTCGCCCGAGGCGTCGCGCGACAACATCCTGGCCGCCGCCGAGGCGATCCTGCTGGCCTCCGGTCCCCAGGACCTGAAGCTGGTCGAGGTGGCCAAGGGCGCTGGTGTGGCCAACGCCACCGTGCTGCACCACTTCGGTTCGATCGACGGCGTGCAGACCGCCCTGATGGAGCGGATGATCCGGCAACTGGTGGACGACGTACTGTCCATCACCGTGGCCGAGGGGCAGGGCGCGGCCTTTGCCGGGGAAGGCATGCGGGCCCTGTTCGACGCCTTCGAAGCCCGGGGCGCGGCGCGTCTGGCCGCCTGGCTGGCGCTGACCGGCGAGGCGGCGCGCATGACCAGCGTGCGGGGCGCGGTTCAGGAGGTGATCGACGCGCGCATCAGCCAGGTCGACGGCGTCTCGGCCGAGGTGATGGGCGACTTCATCCTGGGCTGCGTCACCTATGCCCTGGGGGTCGGCCTGTTCGGCGCGCCGCTGGGCGAGCTGCTGGGCAAGCCGCCGGGCCGGGCGCGGGAAGTGGCCCTGGGCATCCTGCAGGCGCGGCTGGACGCGGCGGCGCGCGGCGCCTAGAGGGCCGCGATCACCACGCGCATCAGCGGCGCTAGACGGATGTCGCCCGGCGCGGCGATATTGATCCAGGCCATTTCCTCGATCTCGGCGCGCACCCCTATCTCGCCCTCGACCTTGGCCAGATAGGTCGCGGCCTTGACCGTGAAGCCGGGCTCGTTGGCGGCCTGGGCCTCGAAATGACCCAGCAGGTTCGCGCCGACCAGCTTGCAGCCCAGTTCCTCGTCGAGCTCGCGCGCCAGGGCGGTGAGGTCATCCTCGCCCGGCTCGCGCTTGCCGCCGGGCTTCATGAAGATCGCCGTGCCGCGCTTGCGGACCACCAGAATCCGCCCGGCGTCGTCGCGGATGACGGCGGTGACGATGTCGAGGGTCGGCTGGGTCATGGACCCAGCCATAGCAGACGAAGGGATTCGCCTCAGCCGCCGACCGCCGTCAGCACGTGCTCGACCAGCAGCTTTTCGGAAATCCCGTGCGAACCGCGGACATTGAAGTTGGTGGTGGTGATCACGACCACGAGGTCGAGGTCAGGGACCACGATCACCTTGTTGCCTCCACTGCCGTTCATCAGCCAGGCCTTGTGGCCGGCAAAGGTCTGCAGCCACCACAGATAGCCATAGTCAGTTCCGGTGCGCGCCTCGGCGTGGGGTGCGACGGATGCCTTCACCCAGGCTTCGGGCAGGATCTGCTGGCCGTTCCAGCGCCCGCCATTGGCGTAGAGCTGGCCCAGTTTCAGCAGGTCGCGGCTGGTCAGGCCAAGGCCGCCGCCGCCCTGGGCCAGACCCGTGGGCGAGAACTGCCATTGCGGCTTCTCGATACCCAGCGGGCCAAATAGCGCCGCGTCGGCGAAGACGGGCAGGGGTTGCTTCACCGCGCTCTGGACCACCGCGCCCAGGGTCGTGACTCCGGCGGTGCAGTAGCTGAAGCTGCGGCCATAGGGGGCGTCGGCGGGCTTGGGCATCCAGGCCGGAAAGCCGCGGATGGGAAGGTCGAGGTAGAACTTGGGCCAGTCCTCGATCAGGTACATGCGCTCCTCGTTGCCGCGTGAGAACGAGTTCTCGTCGTCGCATTCGAGCAGGGAGCTCATGGTCAGCAGATCCTCGACCGTGATCTTCGCCTTGCGCGGATCGGGGTTCTCGAGCGGCAGCCGGTCCTTCAGATAGGGCAGGATGGGGGCGGAAACGCTGGGGATCTTGCCGCGGGCGATGGCGGCCCCCGCCAGCATGCCGGTGACCGTCTTGGTGACCGAGCGCGTGTTGCGGCGGGCTTCGGCGCCGCCGTCATCATAGTAGGACTCGGAGACCAGCTTGCCGTGGCGGGCGATCAGGACACTGGTGATCTGCTGGAAATCGCCCTTCTTGATGGCGGCGGACAGCGCCTCCAGCCGCTCGGCCGAAAGGCCCTCGGCGGCGGGCGCGGCGGTTGGCCAGTCCCTGTCGGCGGCGAGGGCGGGAAGGGGCGCGGCCAGCAACAGGGCGGCGGCGATCAACAAGGGCTTCAAGACGGATACTCCTACGCTTGGGGGCCCGGTTAGCTCGCTTCGCGCGGCTCGTCTTGGACGGTGGAAACATCGTGGGAAACAGACGGTCGGCGACGGCCGCATAGGCGCGCGAATTCGCCGGGGGTTACGCCATAGGCGGCGCGGAACTGACGGTTCAGGTGGCTCTGGTCGCAGAAGCCGGCGAGAAGGGCGACTTCGCCGATGCCCGTGCGGCCGTGCATCAGCAGGTCGGCGGCCCGCTCAAGCCGACGGATCCGCAGCCGGTCGCCCGGGGCGGCCCCGATCCAGCGCTGATAGCCCCGCGCCAGATGCACGCGGTGAACGCCGGCGGCGCGGGCGATATCGGCGATACCGATCGGCTGGTCGAAGCTGTCGGCCAGGAAGCTCTCGGCCGTATCCAGCCAGGCCGGTCGCTTCTGGCTTTCACGGCGCGCCGGGATCATGGCCTCGGCGGTCAGCGCCACGGCGTGGATCTCCAGATCGATCCGCTCGACGTCGCGAGACAGGGCGGCGCGGGTCAGGCGCAGGGCGGCGCCGACCGCCCGGGGCGATCGCAGGCGCAGGGCGTCGACAGCCGCGCCTGTCTGGCTGGTCAGATCGCGCCAGGCCTCGGCCTCGACACTGACCGCCATGAACCAGCCATCAACGCCCTCGAAACGGTCGCGATGGATGACGCCGGGCGGGTTGAAGACCAGCACCGGACCCTCGCCCTCATCGCCGTGGGCGGTGGTCACATACCGGCCGCGCGTGGCCAGCACGAAATGGGCGTCGTCGTGGCTATGCTCTGCCACCTCTTCGGGCGGCGTGGTGGCGGCCAGATGCGCGACGCGGGCGTCGGCCAGCCGGTGCTCCACCGCGACGGCGCCATAGAACCGGCCCGGGCTGAAGGCGGGTCCGGGGCGGGTCACTAGCCCAGCTTTTCCGCCGCCCAGGGCGCGAAATAGGTGATGATCCCGGCCGCGCCAGCGCGCTTGAAAGCGGTCAGGCTTTCGAGGATGGCGCGTTCCTCGTCGATCCAGCCGTTCATCCCGGCCGCCTTGATCATCGCGTACTCGCCTGACACCTGGAAGGCGTAGGTGGGCATGCGGAACTCGTCGACCAAGCGGCGCAGGATGTCCAGATACGGCATGCCCGGCTTGACCATGACCATGTCGGCGCCCTCGGCGATGTCGAGGGCGACCTCGCGGATGGCTTCCTCGGTGTTGGCCGGGTCCATCTGATAGGTCTTCTTGTCGCCCTGGCCGCCGGCCAGCTTGGCCGAGCCGATGGCGTCGCGGTAAGGGCCGTAGAAGGCCGAGGCGTACTTGGCGGCGTAGGACATGATCAGCGTGTCCTGGAAGTTCGCGCCCTCCAGGGCCGCGCGCAGGGCGCCGATGCGGCCGTCCATCATGTCGGACGGGGCCAGGATATCGGCGCCGGCCTCGGCCTGCATCAGGCCCTGTTCGATCAGGCGCTCGATGGTCGGGTCGTTGAGGATCCTGCCGCCTTCGACCACGCCGTCGTGGCCGTGGTCGGTGAAGGGGTCCAGGGCGACGTCGCACATGATGCCGACCTCGGGCGCGGCGTCCTTCATGGCCTTGACGGCGCGAGGGATGACGCCGTTCGGATCGGCGGCGATCGAGCCGGTCGCGTCCTTCCGGGCCCCGTCGATGTGCGGGAAGATGGCGATGGCCGGGATGCCCAGGTCGCGGGCGCGCACGGCGGCTTTGGCGGCTTCCTTGACGCTCAGGCGCTCGACGCCCGGCATCGAAGCCACCGGGATCACGCCTTCGCCTTCATGCACGATCATCGACCAGATCAGGTCGGAGGGGCGCACCTCGGTTTCGCGGACGAGGCGGCGGGTCCAGTCGGCCTGGCGGACGCGGCGCAGGCGGGTGGCGGGGTAGGGGGCGAGCGGAGGCGTGGTCATGGACTAGGGTTTCGCGCGGTCGGGCGCTCGAGGCAAGGCGCCCCGGCCCTTAAGTGGGCGCCTTAGGGGCTGACCGTGGACGCCATCACCGACGCCGCGTCGACCCGTGTCCAGATCTGCGACTTGCAGATAATGCCGCCCAACACGCAGCCCTTGGCGCGCAGGGTCTTTGCGTCCAGCACCTCGGCGGCGCCCGAGAAGGTCATGTTCAGGTCTGGGACGAAGACCTTGCCGCGCCAGGCCCCGTTCTTGTCGGGGGCGAAGTCCCGCAGAAGCCGCAGGCCGACCAGGCTGGGCGAGCCGCCCTTGCGGGCATCGGCCTTGGCGCGGTCGCTGGCCCAGATAACGACGCCGCAAGCGGTTTCGCCGCAGTCCTTGATTTCAAGATGGACGCTGTTCTTGGGATTGCGCCAGACGCCATAGGTGCGCGCGGTGTCGGCCGCGCTGGCCGCATGAGCGGAAACCGAGGCCATGCCAAGGATCGCCGAGACCGCGATCACGGCGAGTTTAACGATACGCATCTAAATCGACGCCTCCAGAGACCCGCAGAATTGGGGGCGACCCGGAAGATTAGCAAGAGGCCGCGTGTCTGACGCGATCTCAAGACGACTAACCGCGCGTTTCGCAGGCGGCGGCCGGATCGCGAAAATCCGGCCGCTCGAACCTTCGATTGGGCTCAGGAATAGACGAAACTGGCCTCATCCAGATCAATGGCGGGAAGCTGGTCTTTCTCCAGCCAGTAGTCCTGGGTGTGACGCCATTCCGGCTTGTCGCCGGCCTTGGGCAACAGGTGCATGCCGCGCATCAGGTAGCCGGGATTGAAGTTCTCGGGATCGATCCAGTCCGACAGGGGCATGTCCTTGTCCTCTGGACGCAGGGCGACATTGATCTGCTTGGCGCCCTTCTCCTCCATGTGCGCCAGCAGGCGGCAGACGAAATCGGCGATCAGGTCAGCCCGCAGGGTCCAACTGGCGCGGAAATAGCCGAAAACCCAGACCATGTTGGGCACGCCGGTGAACATCATACCGCGATAGGTGACGGTGTCGGCGAAGTTGAGCGGCTTGCCGTCGATAACGAAATCGATGTCGCCCAGGACGTTCAGGTTGAAGCCGGTGGCGGTGATGATGATGTCGGCGTCGAGGGTTTCCCCCGATTTCAGCAGCAGGCCGGTGGGGGTGAAGCGCTCGATCTCGTCGGTGACCACCGAGGCCTTGCCCGAGGCGATGCCCTGGAACAGGTCGCCATCCGGGACGAAGGCGATCCGCTGGCGCCATGGGCGATAGCGCGGGGTGAAGTGCTTGGCGATGTCGAAGTCTTCGCCCAGGAAGGCCTTTACGCCCTCCAGCAGTTCGGCCTTGACGACCTCGGGCTCGGCGACGGCGCGATGGGTGAACATCTCCTGGTCGAACAGGGCCTTGCGACGAACGATCTCGTGAATCCAAGTCTCGTCGATATGCAGTTCGC
This sequence comes from uncultured Caulobacter sp., assembly GCA_964427205.1. Classification (GTDB taxonomy): domain Bacteria; phylum Pseudomonadota; class Alphaproteobacteria; order Caulobacterales; family Caulobacteraceae; genus Caulobacter. The sequence continues at coordinate 19,675 of CAYRTE010000006.1, read as the reverse complement.
GCAGGGTGTTGGCCAGATCGTTCTCGTTGCGTCCGGGCACGAAATAGGTTGGCGAACGCTGCAGCAGGGTAACGTGGTCACAGTCCCCGGCGATGGCGGGCACCAGGGTCGCGGCGGTTGCGCCCGAGCCGATGACCACGACTTTCTTGCCCTTGTAGTCGAGGTTTTCGGGCCATTCCTGCGGGTGGATGATCTGGCCCTTGTAGTCGCTCATGCCAGGCCATTGCGGGGTATAGCCCTGCAGCTGGCGATAATAGCCCTGGCACATCCACAGGAAGTTGGTGGTGAAGCGCTGGACCGCGCCGTCGCTGCGGGTGACCTCCAGGGTCCACAGCTTGTCCTGGCTGGACCAGCTGGCGCGGGTGATCTTGTGACCATAGCGGATGTGGCGGGCCAGATCGTTGTCCTCGATCACCTCGCCCATGTATTTGAGGATCTCGGCCGCGCTGGCGATCGGCGGTCCGACCCAAGGCTTGAAGCGATAGCCAAAGGTGTAGAGGTCACTGTCTGAGCGGATGCCAGGATAGGTATGGCTGCGCCAGGTGCCCCCAAAATCGCCCAAGGCTTCGAGTACGACAAAGCGTGTGCCTGGGCGCTGCTGGGTCAGATGATAGGCCCCGCCGACTCCGGATATGCCGGCGCCGACGATGATCACGTCGAAATGTTCGGTGGATAGCTGTTGCGGCGCTCTTTCGAGCGTGGAGGTGTCCGTCATGCGCCTCTTCCCTGAGCGGAGGACCCTCAAGACCCGCCGCGTGTCCTCGCCAAAGTCGACGCCTCTGCGAGCGTCTAACTAAACACTGTAAACCTACACGCTGCCGCGAGGTTTGATAGGGATCAAGCGACTTGTTTTCGACAGGCGCTCAAGCGCCTTGTCCACCCGAGGCCTTCAGTCGGCGTAGACATTCAGCTGGAGACCCGGCTGGCCCCGGCGGTGACGGTGTCGACCCGCGTCCAGATCTGCGACTTGCAGAGCAGCTTGCCCAACACACAGCCCTTGGCGCGCATGGTGCGGGCGTCAATGAATTCAGCGGTGCCCGACAGGGTGACCTTCAGGGTCGGCACGAAGACCTTGCCGCGCATCGCGCCGTTGCCGATCGGCTCGAAGTCGCGCAACAGCTGCTGGCCGATCAGGGTGTCATAACCGCTCTTGCGGGCGTCGGCCTGAGCCTTGGGGCTGGCATAGACGACCACGCCGCAGGTGCTGTCGCCGCAGCTCTTGATCTCGACCCGGACATTGTCCTTGGGATTGCGCCACACGCCATGGCCCTCGCCGCCAGCGTGGGCCGGAGCGGACGCGAGACCAACAAGCGCGGCGAGCGCGACAAAGAAAAGCTTGAACTTACGCATGACGAAACAATGACGCCTCCGAGGAGCGTGATCTGAGGTCAAAGCGCTTGGTTATCAAGGGGGTGTGGCATTCCAAGCGCTACACAACGTGTAACAGTGGATTTCAGGTTACAGTGCCCGTTTGCGGATCAACGTGCTCGTGGGGGCGAAGCCGGCGAGTCGCCGTTGACATCGTGGTCACCGCGCGGCACGTCCGGCGGCAATGAAAGGCGAGGGCGGTTCTGCCTCGCGTGGGAGGATATCGCGCATGGATTTCGCACTGAGCGACGACCAGATCGCCATCCAGGACGCCGCGCGCGCCTTTGCCGAAGGACAGCTTGCCCCACATTCTGCGGAATGGGACGAGAAGAGGCACTTCCCGGTCGATGTGCTGCGCCAGGCCGCCGAGCTCGGCTTTGCTGGCATCTATGTGCAGGAAGACGTCGGCGGCACAGGTCTGAGCCGCCTCGACGCCTCGATCATCTTCGAGGCCCTGTCCTATGGCGACGTGCCCACTGCCGCATATTTGACCATTCACAACATGGCCTCGTGGATGATCGACCGTTTCGGATCGGAGGATCTGCGCCAGCGATATCTGCCGCGCCTGACGACCATGGAGCTGATCGCCAGCTATTGTCTGACCGAGCCGGGCTCAGGCTCTGACGCCGCCAATATGCGCACCAGCGCCAGGCTCGAGGGCGACCACTATGTGCTGAACGGCGGCAAGGCGTTCATCTCGGGCGGCGGTGTTTCAGACGTCTATGTGGTCATGGCCCGCACCGGCGGCGACGGGGCCAAGGGCGTCTCGGCCTTTGTCGTTGAGAAGGGGACCCCTGGGCTCACCTTCGGCGCCAACGAGCGCAAGATGGGCTGGAACAGCCAGCCGACCGCCCAGGTCAATTTCGACGATTGCCGGGTGCCGGTCGCCAACCGCATCGGCCAGGAAGGCGAGGGCTTCCGCTTCGCCATGATGGGCCTGGACGGCGGACGCCTGAACATCGCCTCGTGCTCGCTGGGCGGAGCGCAACTGGCGCTGGATACGGCCAAGGCCTATCTCGAAACCCGCAATCAGTTCGGCAAGCCGCTGAAGGACTTCCAGGCCCTGCAATTCAAGCTGGCCGATATGGCCACCGAGCTTGAGGCCGCCCGCCTGATGGTGCGTCGCGCGGCCCACGCGCTGGACAACAAGGACCCGCAGGCCACCAAGCTGTGCGCCATGGCCAAGCGCTTCGCCACCGACGCCGGCTTCCAGGTGGCCAATGACGCGTTGCAGCTGCACGGCGGCTACGGCTATCTGCAGGACTATCCGCTGGAGCGCATCGTCCGCGACCTGCGGGTGCACCAGATCCTGGAAGGCACCAACGAGATCATGCGAGTGATCATAGCGCGCGAGATGTTCAGGCAGTGAGCACCACTCTAAACGACACGGCCGAAGTCATTGTCCGCGTTCACAAAAACGTTGGCCGGATCACCCTGAACCGCCCCAAGGCGCTGCACGCCCTGACCCTTGGGATGTGCGAGATCATGATCAAGACCCTGCTGGACTGGCAGGCCGATCCCGAGATCGACATGGTCATGATCGATCACACCGGTGAGCGCGGCTTCTGCGCCGGTGGCGACATCCGGATGCTGGCCGAGAGCGGCGCGGGCGACGGCGTCGCGGCGCGGCGGTTCTTCCATACCGAGTATCGGCTCAACCACCTGATGTTCCACTATGACCGCCCCATCGTGGCGATCATGGACGGGGTGGTGATGGGGGGCGGCGTCGGCATCTCGATGCCGGCCCACTACCGGATCGCCACCGAGCGCACGACCTTCGCCATGCCCGAGACCGGCATCGGCCTGTTCCCCGACGTCGGCGGCGGCTGGTACCTGCCGCGCCTGCCGGGCAAGGCGGGCCTGTGGCTGGCCCTGACCGGCGCGCGGATCAAGGGCGCGGACTGCCTGCGTCTGGGGATCGCCACCCACTTCGTCGAGTTCGGCGCCGTCGAAGGTCTGAAGAAGGCGATCATCGCCGATCACCGTCGTATCGACGAGATCCTGAAGATGTTCCGGGCCGACGCGGGCAAGGCGCCCCTGGCCAGCATCGAGCAGGATCTCAACCGCCTGTTCGTCGGCGACAGCGTCGAGCAGATCTTCGAGTTTCTGGAAATGGACTCCAGCGACTGGGGCAAGGCGCAACTGGCCGCCCTGAAGACCAAGTCGCCCCAGACCCTGAAGGTGGCCTTCCGGCAATTGGAGCTGGGCGCGGCCGCCGAGGACTTCGCCGACCATATGGCCATGGAGTACCGGATCGGCGCCCGCGTGGTTCAGAGGCACGATTTCATCGAAGGGGTCCGCGCCGTGATCATCGACAAGGACAACGCTCCCCAGTGGTCGCCGGCGACCCTGGAAGGTGTGACCGAAGCGATGCTCGACGAGATTTTCGCGCCGCTTCCGGCCGAAGATGAATGGACGCCGCTGACGTAAGGGACGTCGTGCGCTAACGTGGGCGCAAGAAGAACACTACCGGTCGGAAGGAATGCCATGCGTAAGCCGCTTCTCAGTCTCGTCGCCGTGCTCGGGCTCGCCGCGTGCGCCACGACGCCCATGGGACCGCCGCCTCCGCCTCCGCCGCCCTCGGGTCCCGCGGCCGTGGCCATCCCGGCCAATATCGCCGCGGCGGTTTCCGATCCCGCGCGCCCGGCCGCCGACATGGTTCGCGACGCTGACCGCCAGCCGGGCGAAATCCTGACCTTTGCCGGTGTCAGGACGGGCGCCAAGGTCGCCGATCTGATCCCGGGTGGCGGCTATTTCACTCGCATTTTCGCCAAGGCCGTGGGTCCCAAGGGCAAGGTGTACGCCTATGTCCCCGACGAGTTGACCAAGCTGGCCAAGCGCGAACCAGCGGTGAACGCCGTGGCCCGCGACCCGGCCTACAGGAACGTGGCGGTGATCCTCAACACCCTCCCCAACTTCTCGGCGCCCGAGAAGCTGGACCTGGTGTTCACCGCCCAGAACTATCACGACATGCACAACAAGTTCATGGGACCGGCCGACCTGGGCGCCGTGAACCGGGCGATCTTCCGCTCGCTGAAGCCGGGCGGCGTCTATCTGGTCATCGACCACTCGGCCGAGGCGGGTTCTGGCCTGCGCGACACTGAAACGCTGCACCGCATCGACGGCGCGGCGGTCAGGTCCGAAGTGACGGCCGCAGGCTTCGTCTTCGAGGGTGAAAGCCGCGTGCTGCGCGACCCCGCCGACAAGCGCGCCGCCAGTGTCTTTGACCCCTCGATCCGGGGCAAGACCGACCAGTTCGTCTACAAGTTCCGCAAGCCGGCCAGCGCGCGGTAGAGCCCGGCCAACATCCGGGTTTCAACGATAAGAACCGCGCCCATGAGGCGCGGTTCGCATTTGGGAGCACTAGCATGACCCGTATCGCCTTCATTGGTCTGGGCAACATGGGCGGCGGCATGGCCGCAAACCAGGCCAAGGCCCAGCATGAGGTCAAGGCCTTCGACCTGTCGCCGCAAGCGGTCGAGCGGGCCGTGGCGGCCGGTTGTCACGCGGCCGGTTCGGTCGCCGACGCCGTGGCCGACGCCGAGGTGGTGATCACGATGCTGCCGGCCGGGCAGCATGTGCGAGGCGTCTATGGCGAACAGATTCTGGCCCATGCGCCCAGGTCGGCCCTGCTGCTCGACTGCTCGACCATCGATGTCGAGAGCGCTCGCGCCGTCGCAGGTCAGGCGGCCGCCGCGGGCTTCCGCTTCGCCGATGCGCCGGTGTCGGGCGGGGTGATGGCCGCCGAGGCCGGTACGCTGGCCTTCATGGTCGGCTGCGACGTCGCCGACTTCCCTGCGGTCGAGACGGCTCTCGCGCCGATGTCGCGGGTGACCATCCATGCCGGCGCCCACGGCGCTGGGCAAGCGGCCAAGATCTGCAACAACATGCTTTTGGGCGTCTCGATGCTGGGGACTTGCGAGGCTTTCGCCCTGGCCGAGAAGCTGGGTCTGTCCGCCGACCGATTCTTCGAGGTCGCCAGCAAGTCGTCGGGCCAGTGCTGGTCGGTCACGTCCTATTGTCCGGTTCCCGGGGTTGGTCCTTCGACGCCAGCCGATCGCGGCTACGAGGGCGGCTTCGCCGCGGCCATGATGCTCAAGGATCTGAAGCTGGCCCAGGACGCCGCCGCCAAGGCCGGCGCTTCGACGCCCATGGGTGCTCAGGCCGAGGCGCTGTACGCCTTGTTCGACGCCAATGGTTTTGGGGGCAGGGATTTCTCCGCGGTGATCCAGCTTCTGCGCGGGCGTCTCGCCGAACTTGGCTGACGCCGGCTTGACCTGGATCAATGTGACAAAAAGCCTATTTCTTAAGCGTAAGTAATCGTCCCTATGTGGACAGCGGCGGCCCGTGCGTGCGAAACGCGGGGCATCGAGAAGGGACCGGCGGTCCGGCGGTCTTGTCCGTCTGGCGGTCGAGTAAGAAGACCATGGACTATAAATCCGCGTTCCGCGCCGCGATCGGCCAGATCCGTGAAGAAGGCCGCTATCGGGTGTTCGCTGACCTGAAGCGACACCGCGGCGCCTTTCCGCGCGCGACCTGGACCGGCCCTGACGGCGGCGAGAACGAGGTCGTCGTCTGGTGCAGCAATGACTATCTGGGCCAGGGCCAGAACCCGGTGGTGCTGGACGCCATGCACGCCGCGATCGACCAGCACGGCTCGGGCTCGGGCGGCACCCGCAACATTTCCGGCACCAACCATCACCATGTCGAGCTGGAGGCGGAACTCGCCGACCTGCACGGCAAGGACGCGGCGCTGCTGTTCACCTCGGGCTATGTCTCGAACGAAGCCAGCCTGAGCGTCCTCTACAAGATCCTGCCGGGTCTGATCATCTTCTCCGACGAGCAGAACCACGCCTCGATGATCGCCGGCATCCGCAACGGCGGCGGCAAGCGGCACATCTTCCGTCATAACGACCTGGCCCACCTCGAAGAACTGTTGGCGGCCGCGCCGGTCGACGCGCCCAAGCTGGTGGCCTTCGAGAGCGTCTATTCGATGGACGGCGACATCGCCGACGTCGGCGCGACGGCGGCCTTGGCCAAGAAGTACGGCGCGATGACCTATCTGGACGAGGTGCACGCGGTCGGCATGTACGGCCAGCGCGGCGGCGGCGTCGCCGAGCGCGATGGCGTCATGGACCAGATCGACATCATCGAGGGCACCCTGGGCAAGGCCTTCGGCGTCATGGGTGGCTACATCACCGGTGACGTCGAGGTGGTCGACGCCATTCGCCTGATGGCCTCGGGCTTCATCTTCACCACCTCGCTGCCGCCAGCCCTGACGGCGGGGGCCCTGGCCAGCGTCAAGTGGCTCAAGCAACATCCCGAGGTGCGTGAAATGCACCAGGAGCGCGCCCAGACCCTGAAGGCCATGTTCAAGGCCGCGGGTCTGCCGGTGATGGAAAACGACAGCCACATCGTGCCGGTGATGGTGGGCGACCCCAACCATACCAAGCTGATCAGCGACATGCTGCTGGCCGAGCACGGCGTCTATGTGCAGCCGATCAACTATCCGACCGTGCCGCGCGGCACGGAGCGTCTGCGCTTCACCCCGACGCCGTTCCACACCGACGACATGATGCGCAAGCTGGTCGGCGCGATGGAAAAGCTGTGGGCGCACTGCAACGTGGCCCGCATGGGTGGCTACGCCGCCTGATTGATCCCTTGAAGGTTGTCATCCCGGCCAGGCGCGAAGCGCGCCGGGCCGGGATGCAGCTTTTCAGATCCCTCGCCGCACGCCCTTGCCCAGGCCGATCTGCTTGGCGAAGTCCGAGCGCCGCGCCGCATAGGCGGGCGCCACCATCGGATAGTCGGCCGAAAGGCCCCATTTGCGGCGGTATTCCTCAGGGCTCATATTGTAGTGCGAGCGAAGATAGCGCTTGAGCATCTTCAGGCGTTTTCCGTCCTCGAGGCAGACGATGTAGTCGTGCTGGACAGAGCGTGAGACGGGAACGGCGGGTTTGGCCTTCTCGGCGGCCCGCAGCGGCTCGCCGCCATTGAGAGTCGACAACGCCCCGTGAACGGTGCGGATCAGCTCGGGAATGACCGACTGGGCTACGGTGTTTTGCCCGACATAGGCGGCCACGATATCGGCGCTGAGCGCTAGAAGGTCGGGCGATTGTCCGCCGTTGAAGTCCGCATCCCCGCTTTGCACCGTCATCGATAGTCGCCTCTTGATTGTTACAGGTCTTCGCGCCGGAACGGAGTCATCGCCACGGCAGGCGACGAACGCGCGAATTTCTCCGAGGTTCCGAGATTGATCGCGGCGCGAAGGCCGTTAAAGAAGGCGCCATCGACTCCCCGCCCATCGACTCCCCGCAGCGTCTGGAGACCGCCCATGACCGCACCAGCTTCCACCCTGACCGCCTTCTTCGGCGCGGACCTCGCCACGGCGGACCGCGACATCTTCGATCGGATCGGTCTGGAGCTGGGTCGTCAGCAAAACCAGATCGAGCTGATCGCTTCCGAAAACATCGTCTCCAGGGCGGTGTTGGAAGCTCAGGGCTCTATCCTGACCAACAAGTACGCCGAGGGTTATCCTGGAAAGCGCTACTATGGCGGTTGCGAGTTCGTCGACGAGATCGAGACCATCGCCATCGAACGGGCCAAGCAACTGTTCGGAGCCGGCTTCGCCAACGTGCAGCCTCACTCGGGCTCTCAGGCCAACCAAGCTGTGTTCATGGCCCTGCTGCAGCCGGGCGACAGCTTCCTGGGCATGGACCTGGCCGCCGGCGGCCATTTGACGCATGGCAGCCCCGCCAACCAGTCGGGCAAGTGGTTCAAGCCGGTGTCCTACACCGTCCGTCAGCAGGACCAACTGATCGACTATGACAACGTCGCCGAGGTGGCGCAGCGCGAGAAGCCCAAGCTGATCATCGCCGGCGGCAGCGCCTACAGCCGCGAGATCGACTTCGCCAAGTTCCGCCAGATCGCCGACAGCGTCGGGGCCTATCTGATGGTCGACATGGCCCACTTCGCGGGCCTGGTGGCCGGCGGAGCCTTCCCCAGCCCGATCCCACACGCGCATGTCGTCACCACCACCACCCACAAGACGCTGCGCGGCCCGCGTGGCGGCATGGTGCTGACCAACGACGAAGCCATCATCAAGAAGGTCAATTCGGCCGTGTTCCCTGGCCTGCAGGGCGGCCCGCTGGAGCATGTGATCGCCGCCAAGGCCGTGGCGTTTGGCGAAGCCCTGCGTCCGGAATTCAAGGCCTACGCCAAACAGGTGATCGCCAATGCGCGCGCCCTGGCGGAGGCCCTGGGCAAGTCGGGCGTCAAGATCGTCTCCGGCGGGACCGACAGCCACCTGATGCTGGTGGACCTGCGACCCAAGGGCGTGACCGGCCGCGACGCCGAGCACAGCCTGGAGCGCGCCAACATGACCTGCAACAAGAACGGCGTGCCGTTCGACACCGCGCCGTTCACCGTCACCTCGGGCATTCGCCTGGGCACGCCGGCCGGCACGACGCGGGGCTTCATGGAAGCCGAGTTCACCCGCGTGGGCGAACTGATCGGCGAGGTCGTCAATGGTCTGGCGGCCAATGGCGCCGACGGCAACGCGGCGGTCGAGGCCAAGGTGCGCGAAGAAGTCCTGGCCTTGACGGCGCGCTTCCCGATCTACAACTAATAGGCTGGAACAAGCCGGAGGGGGCTAGATCATGCGCTGCCCGTTCTGTGGACATGCCGAAAGCCAGGTCAAGGACAGCCGCCCGTCGGAAGACGGCGCGGCCATCCGGCGTCGCCGCGCCTGTCCCGAATGCGGCGGACGCTTCACCACGTTCGAACGGGTTCAGCTGCGCGAACTGACGATTCTCAAGCGTTCGGGGCGGCGTTCTCCGTTCGATCGCGAGAAGCTGGTCCGTTCGATCGCCCTGGCCACCCAGAAGCGTCCGGTCGACGCGGAGCGCGTGGATCGGATGATCAACGGCATCGTTCGACAGCTGGAAAGCATGGGCGAAACCGAACTTCCGTCTTCGACGGTTGGCGAAATGGTCATGAAGGCGCTGAAGGCCCTCGATGACGTGGCCTATGTCCGCTACGCCTCGGTCTATCGTGATTTCAAGGAAACTAGCGATTTCGCAAAGTTTCTGGGCGAAGAAGGTCTCAGCGACGTCGCGGACGAAGAACTATAGGCGCATTCTGTAACGATTGCGGCTGAGTCTGTTGGCGACGCGCCGGCGCCGGCCCTGGAGTTCGAGTTAGATGGTTGAAGAGAAGATCCGCCTGCTGATCGTGGAGGGCCGAAGCTATTCGGGCATCTCCGACGAACTGCTGCGCGGGGCCGCCCAGGCGATCGAGGCCTATGGCGCGGACTATGACGTGATCACCGTCTCCAGCGCCCTGCAGATCCCCGGCGCCGTGGCGATGGCCGAAGAGGCCGGCCACCGGCCTGTCGGCGTCCAGTATGACGGCTATGTCGCCTTGGGCTGTGTGATTCGCGGCGAGACCTATCATTTCGAGATCGTCGCCAATGAGACCGCGCGCGGTCTCCAGGATCTTTGCATCGGCAGGCGCCTGGCCATCGGCTTTGGCGTGCTGACGGTCGACGAAGAAGAGCAGGCCTGGACGCGCGCCAGGGTCAGCGAAGGCGATCGTGGCGGCGCGGCCGCCAAGGCGTGCCTTGAGACCGTCGCCCTCAAGCGTCAATTGCTGGGGCAGACCCGATGAGCAAGAACCGGATTCAACCGCGTTCGGTGGCCCGTCTGGCCGCTGTTCAGGCGCTGTATCAGATGGAAGTCTCGGGCGTTGGCGTCGACGCCGTGGTTCGTGAGTTCTCCGAACATCGCTTCGACCGCGACGTGGACGGCCAGCAGATGGCCGCCGCCGATGAGACCTTCTTCGCGGAGCTGGCCAAGGGCGTGGTGGCCAAGCAGGGCGAGGTCGATCAGGCCATCGTCAAGCGTCTGGCCTCGGGCTGGCGTCTGGAACGTCTGGACGCCACCGCGCGTGCGGTGCTGCGGGCCGGCGCGTTCGAGCTGATCCATCGCCGCGATGTTCCCACCGAGGTCGTCATCGACGAGTATGTCGAGATCGCCAAATCGTTCTTCGAAGGACCGGAGGCCGGATTCATCAATGGCGCCCTCGACGCGATCGCCCGCGATGCACGAACCTGACGCGGACGACGACGACTGGTTCTCGGATGACGGCCCGTCGGAACCGGCGGCTGAGCCGGCCAACGAGTTCGACCATATCGCCCGTCTTCTTCGCCCGCTGACGCGCGGCGATCCGGTCGCGCTGGACTTGATGGACGATGCCGCGGTACTGCCTTCGCGCATCGACCATGACCTGGTGATCACCAAGGACGCCATGGTCGCGGGTGTGCATTTCCTGGCCGGCGAGGATCTGGACCTGGTGGCCAAGCGGCTGCTGCGCACCAATCTGTCGGACCTGGCGGCCAAGGCCGCCGAGCCCTACGGCTATTTCCTGGCGATCGGCTGGCCATCCGGCACGACTGTCGAGGACCGCGAGACGTTCGCCCGCGGGCTGGCCGAAGACGGCGAGCTCTACGACATCAGCCTGCTGGGCGGCGACACCGTCACCACCTCTGGCGCCTTGGTCGTTTCAGCGACCTTCCTGGGCTGGGTCCCCGCTGGCGACGCGGTGCTTCGGCGCGGCGCGCGGGCCGGCGACCGCCTGATGGTCAGCGGCACGATCGGCGACGGCTGGCTGGGTCTGCTGGCCCATTGGGGCGAGGTTGAAGACGCGGACGGCAGCCTGGTGAGCAGCTATCGCCTGCCGCCGCCACGCCTGAGCATTCGCGACGCCCTGCGCGCCTATGCCCGCGCCGCCGCCGATGTTTCCGATGGCCTGCTGGCCGACGCCGCCCATGTGGCCAAGGCCAGTGGTCTGCGGGTCATGGTTGATCTTGACCGCCTCCCGCTGTCTCCCGGCGCCCGTAACTGGCTCAGCGCCCAGCCGGAGGCCGGCGAGGCGCGAATGTCCCTGGCTTCGGGCGGCGACGACTACGAGATCGTCTGCGCCGTCGATCCCACCGACGTGGCCGCCTTCCAGGCAGCGGCCATGGCCTCGGGCGTGCCGGTGCGCGACATTGGCGAGTTCGTGGAAGGCGAGGGGATCTGCGCGCTGTTCAAGGGCAAGGACATCACGCCCAAGCGCCTTGGCTGGCTTCACGGGTAGTAAAACCTCAAGGCTTGGCCGGTATGGAAGAGCGCATGATCGCTCGTTTCGCCCTTACGCGCCGCTCCCTGATCGCCACCGCCTTGATGGCCGTGGCGAGTCCCGCCCTGGCGAACGGGCCGCCGAAGAAAAAGGAGGGCGAGGCCGCTGAGCCGGACCCGACGATCAAGCTCCAGCCTATCGCCATCCCGATCATCGTCGATGGCAAGCTGCTGAACTACATCTTCGTCAACATGACCCTGAAGATGGGCGCCGCGGTCCCTGTGACGGTGATGGACGGGCAGGAGCCGTTGCTGCGCGACGCTGTCGTCAAGGCCGCGCACCGCACGCCATTCACCGCGTCGGACACCTATGTCGAGGTCGACGCCGTCAAGCTCAAGTCCGTTGTGATGCGGGAAGCCGCCACTCTGGTCGGCAAGGGCAAGGTGGCCTCGGTCGAGATCACCAAGCAGATCGCCCGCAAGCAGATCCCGCATCCGTCCGGTCCCAAGCGCGCGGCGACTCCCGCTCCGGGCGGGCATTCAGCGCCGTCCGCCGCTCACCACTAGAGTCACGCTGAACAATCATTTCATCCCGTCGGATGGCTCGTACGCCCACGGGTTGCGCACCCTTGTCCCATTTGGCACTGTCGACCCCTTGGCGCGTCATGCGCGCCAATTCAGGGAGCATCGAGGGGACATGAGGCCATAAGGCCCGCCCGTCGATCCGGGCGGCCTCTTGATCATGATCAAGGCGTCCAAACCGGATCGGCGTTCCCCTCGTGATTGGAAGCGCGAAGGGACAATTTTCGAATGAGTTCTTGGCTTATACTGGCCATAGCGGCCGGGCTGTTGGCGGTGCTGTATGGCGCCGTGCAGACGGCCAGCTTGATGCGGGCCTCGCCCGGCAATGCGAAGATGCAGGAGATCGCTGCGGCGATCCAAGAAGGCGCTCAAGCCTATCTGAAGCGCCAATACACCACCATCGCTCTGGTTGGCGTGGTGGTCATCGCCCTCCTGGCCTTCTTCTTCAAATCCTGGGAGCAGCCCGTCGGCTTCGCCCTGGGCGCGATCCTGTCAGGCGCAGCCGGCTTCGCAGGCATGCTGATCTCGGTCCGCGCCAATGTGCGCACCGCTCAGGCGGCCTCCGAGAGCCTGGCCAAGGGCCTGTCAATGGCCTTCACCTCCGGCGCCGTCACCGGCATGCTGGTGGCTGGCTTCGCCCTGATCGGCGTGGCGGGCTATTTCGCGCTGCTGACCGGTCCGGGCGGCTATGCCGGCACTGACCGGGTGGTGGTGGATTCGCTGGTTTCGTTGGGCTTCGGCGCCAGCCTGATCTCGATCTTCGCCCGTCTGGGCGGCGGCATCTTCACCAAGGGGGCCGACGTGGGCGGCGATCTGGTGGGCAAGGTGGAAGCCGGCATTCCGGAAGATGACCCCCGCAACGCCGCGACCATCGCCGACAATGTCGGCGACAATGTCGGCGACTGCGCCGGCATGGCCGCCGACCTGTTCGAGACCTATGCGGTGACCACGGTCGCCACCATGGTGCTGGCGGCCATCTTCTTCCGCGGCACCGAAGCCGTTACGGCGATGATGCTGCTGCCGCTGGCCATCTGCGCGGTCTGCATCGTCACCTCGATCGTCGGCGTGTTCTTTGTCCGTCTGGGCAAGAGCCAGAACATCATGGGCGCCCTCTACAAGGGCCTCATCGTCACCGGCCTGCTGTCGATCCCGGCCGTCTGGTACGTGATCCATCAGCTGGTTCCGTCCGCCGTCACCGTCGGCGAGCAGAGCTTCGACGCCAACAGCCTGTTCTATTGCGGCCTGGCCGGTCTGGCGGTCACCGCCCTGATCGTGATGATCACCGAATACTACACGGGCACCAACTTCCGCCCCGTGAAGTCGGTGGCTCAAGCCTCGGTCTCGGGTCACGGCACCAATGTGATCCAGGGTCTGGCCATGTCGCTGGAATCCACCGCCCTGCCGGCCCTGACCATCATCGTCGGCATCATCGTGACCTATAATCTGGCGGGCCTTTTCGGCATCGCCATCGCCACCACCACCATGCTGTCCCTAGCCGGTTTTATCGTCGCCCTGGACGCCTTTGGTCCGGTCACCGACAACGCCGGCGGCATCGCCGAAATGGCGGGTCTCCCTCCCGAAGTCCGCGTCACCACCGACGCCCTGGACGCCGTGGGCAACACCACCAAGGCCGTCACCAAGGGCTACGCCATCGGTTCGGCGGGCCTCGGCGCCCTGGTGCTGTTCGCCGCCTATACCGAAGACCTGAAGTTCTTCTCGGCCAACGCCGCGCCGGGCAGCTTCTTCGAGGGCATGGGTCCGGTGACCTTCGACCTGTCCAACCCCTATGTCGTGGTCGGCCTGTTGTTCGGGGGGCTGCTGCCCTTCGTGTTTGGCGGCATGTCCATGACAGCCGTGGGCCGGGCGGCCGAGGCCGTCGTGGCCGAGGTGCGTCGCCAGTTCCGCGAGAACCCGGGCATCATGACCTATGAGGTCAAGCCCGAGTACGGCAAGGCGGTCGACATCCTGACCAAGGCCGCCATCCGCGAGATGATCGTGCCCAGCCTGCTGCCGGTGGTTTCGCCAGTGGTGCTGTTCTTCGCGATCCAGGCCATCGCCGGCAAGGTCAACGCCTTCGCTTCGCTGGGCGCCATGCTGATGGGGGTGATCGTCACCGGTCTGTTCGTCGCCATCTCGATGACCAGCGGCGGCGGCGCCTGGGACAACGCCAAGAAGGTGATCGAGGAAGGTTTCACCGACAAGGACGGCGTCCTGCACAAGAAGGGTTCGGAGGCTCACAAGGCCGCCGTCACCGGCGACACCGTCGGCGACCCCTACAAGGATACCTCGGGTCCCGCCGTGAACCCGATGATCAAGATCACCAACATCGTGGCCCTGCTGCTTCTGGCGGTTCTGGCCCACGGCGTCTGATCCAACAGACATCGGCGCAAGACGACGCCCCGGGGAGCGATCCCCGGGGCGTTTTCTGTTTTTGCCCTGACGGCAGGTTTAGCCGCGGCGGCCGTCGTGGCGACCATCGCGGTCGTGACGGTCACGATCCTGGCGGTCGTGCTTCTGGACGTAGATGCGCTGGCTCAGGCGGTCGAAGCGCAGGTCCAGATCGCGGCGTTCCTGCATCGACAGGCCACCGCCGCTGCGACGGTATTGGACCTCAAGACGACCCAGGCTGCGGAACTCGCCGCGCAGGCGCTGGGCTTCGGAGCGGGTGATCTCGCCGCTACGAACGCCTTGGTCGATGCGACGGTCAAGATTGGCCTGACGCTGGTTGACCGGCTGCCACGGGGCGGCTTGAGCGGCCAGGGGAGCGGCCGAAACGATGGCCAGGGCGGAGAGCGAGAGCAGGAGGCGCTTCATGGCGAGAACCTTTTCAAACGGGTGACCGCCGGGGACCGCGATCTGATGGGGCGATAAAGCCATCCTCCATCTGAACGTTCCCGGAGCCGCTCGTTATCCTGCGTTCATGCCGCGCCGGTGAACGGAAAGCGGAAATGATCGTTGAGCCTCCAAGGTCGAGCTTATCGACCACCAGTAGCGGGGCGTTCTACGTGACATTGCAGCAGGGGCTGTCTTTCGGCCTGATCGGCGCGACCATACTGTGCTTCCTCTGGGGGCGGTGGCGATATGACCTGATCGCCCTTGGCGCGCTGGCGGCCGGGATCGCGCTTGGCCTGATCCCGATCAAGACCGCCTTCGACGGCTTTTCCAACGACATCGTCATCATTATCGCCAGCGCGCTGGTCCTCAGCGCCGCCATCGCCCGGTCGGGCCTGGTCGACATGCTGATGGCGCCGCTGTTGCCGTATCTGAAGGACGAGCGCTCCCAGGTGCCGGTGCTGGCCGGCGTCACCACCATTCTTTCCATGGCCACCAAGAATGTCGGCGCCCTGGCCCTGATGATGCCCTCCGCCCTTCAGATCGCCCGGCGCAGCGGCGTTTCGGCGGGCCGGCTACTGATGCCGATGTCGTTCGGGTCGCTGGTCGGGGGCTTGGCGGTGCTCGTCGGCACCTCGCCCAACATCATCGTCTCGGAGGTGCGCAAGGAAGCCCTCGGCAAACCCTTCCTCATGTTCGACTTCATGCCCGTGGGCGGCATCCTGGCGATCCTTGCCGTGGTCTATCTGTCCTTTGCCTATCGGCTGCTGCCCAAGGGGCGGGTCGCGGCCATCGATGTCGACGCGGCGCTCGCCGCCAACGCCTATGTGACCGAGGTCGAGGTTCCCGAGGGTTGGACGTTCGAAAGCTCGCGGGTGGCCACCCTGGTGGCCGCCGCGGGCGGGGCGGTCAGCGTGGTGGCCATCCTGCGTGGCCGCAGGCACATCGCTTCGCCGCATCCCAACCGCAAGGTTCTTCCAGGCGACGTCCTGTTGCTGGAGGGCGAGCATCAGGCGCTCAACGAATTGATCGTGCGGGCCAAGTTCAAGTTCAATGACGCCGACCGGCCGATCGTCATGGACGAGCCTACGGACGAGGTCCGCGTGGTCGAGGCGGTGATCGGCAGCCAGTCCGACCTAATCGGCAAGACGGCCAAGGGGCTGAAACTGAACGAGACCCAGGGCGTCAATATTCTGGGCGTCAGCCGCAGCGGCTATCGCATGGCGGGACGGCTGGCGACGGTGCGCCTGCGGGCTGGGGACGTCCTGGTGCTGCAAGGCTCCGAACAACAGCTGCCCATGGCCCTGCAAGCCTTGGGTTGTCTGCCTCTGGCCGAGCGAGAAGTGCGTCTGGGCGGCGTGCGACATGCCCTGCTGCCGACGGCCATCGTGGCCGCGGCCATGCTGCTGGTGGCGGTGGGTTTGATCCCGGTCGCGGCCGGCTTCTTCGGCGCCGCCGTTCTGGTGATCGCCACCGGCGCCTTGAGGATGCGCGAGGCCTATGCCTCGCTTGAGGGGCCTGTCCTGATCCTAGTCGCCGCCTTGATCCCTGTCAGCGACACCGTTCAGTCCAGCGGCGGCACCGACCTGATCGCCGCCTGGCTGTCGGGCGCCTTCCACGGTTTGCCGCCGCTGCTGACACTTACGGCGATGATGGCGGTCGCCATGGCCGCGACGCCGTTCCTCAACAACGCCGCCACTGTGCTGATCGTCGCTCCGATCGGCCTGAGCCTGGCCCAGCGCCTGGGGCTCAATCCCGATCCGTTCCTGATGGCGGTGGCCATCGGCGCGGGTTGCGATTTCCTCACGCCCATCGGCCACCAGTGCAACACGCTGGTGCTGGGGCCTGGTGGCTACAAGTTCAGCGACTATGCCCGGCTGGGCGCGCCGCTGACCGTGCTGATCCTGCTGGTCGCACCGTCACTGATAGCGTTGTTCTGGCCGTTCGCGGGACGCTGAGTCGGTTGAGCCATCAATAGACGTCTTCGGGGTCGAAGTACGCCCCGGTGTCCGCCTCGTCCGCGGCGCCGCGCCGCTCCTCGCCGGCGAACTCGTGATCGATCCTGCGCCGGCGGCAGGGTCCGAAATACTCGCCCACCCGAACAAAGGGGCGGGGATTGCTGATCACCTCATTGAGGCGGTGCATCACTCCACGCGCGGTCAGCGGCTTGGCCAGGAACTCGGTGACCCCGGCCATGCGCGCTTCATCCAGGCTGCGCTTGGTGGCGTGGCCCGTGATCATCACGATGGGCGCATAGGGGCAGGGGCTTGCGGTGGAGGTGCGTATCCACTTGATGAAGGCTAGGCCATCGACCGGCTGCATCATCAGGTCGGTGAAGATGATGTCGACTTCCCGGACGTTCAGAATGCGCAGCGCCTGCAGGCCGTCATCGGCCTCGCGAATGTCGCGGATGCCGAAGGACTTCAGGATCGCGCCCAGGATTTTGCGCATGTTTGAGTTGTCGTCGACAACGAGCACGGACAACGACTTGAGGTCCATCCCGCTCACCTACCCACCTCCAATCACCAGCAATGTAAAAAGCCGTTGGACCTTGGTGTCCCGCGTGATGAGGTTGCCTTGTGGCTGGTTTATGAAGTGTTTCTGAGCCCGATCTGAGTTTAGAGAATCGTCATGACTCAATTTTAACTACGACAAGGTCGATCTCAGATCTGTCGTTCCAGTGGATTGAAAATATCGACTGTCGCGGCGCGCGAAAAAGGCCGCGCTCGGCGAGAGCGCGGCCTTCTGAAATTTGGCGGTGCGGTGGAGCCTAGCGGCGATCGCCTGGCCGGCTGCCGGGAACATTCTGATCGTCCTGGGGCAGCATGCCGCCACGACCCACGTTACCGAGCAATTGCTCCAGGATCGTCATCTCGCGACCGCGCGTCGGGGTCTCGCGGCCGTTATAGGCGATGACCTTGCCGTCCTTCAGCGTGAAGGTGTTCACCGAGGCGACCTTTTCATCGGCCGGGTTGAACTTGATGGCGATGACGTCGCGCTTGATCACGCGCGGCTTGTAGAAGGCCACCCGGTCAGTGGTCTGGGACACATAGTACCAGGTGTTGGGATCGAAGGTCGAAATGGTCGAGGGGGAACCCAGCTTCTCCATCAGGGTGGATTTGCTGTCTTCGCCCACCTTCATGTCGGCGGGGCGAGCCTCGATCGCCTGAAAGCCGGAATAGCTCGTCAGCGGCGTGCAGCCGGACACAACGGCGGACAGGCCGAGGGCGGCGGCGACGAAAACGGCGGGACGAAACATGTAGGCTCCGGAACCGGAAAAATGCTGGACTTTGACCTATCGCCCGCAGGGGCTTAGTTCAATGGCCCGCGTGGACCGGTAGCTCATCTAGTTCCGGGTCGCGGCGAAATAGAGGCGTTGAATGATTCTGGATCGGCTGCTGAAACCCAGGCCCGCTAAGGCGGCGGGGGGCAAGCTCTACGCATCGGCCGTCGCTCAGGCGCGTTCCGCGCCTTTGTATGCGGCGATGGGCGTTCGCGACTCGCTGGAAGGCCGGTTCGAACTCTTCACCCTGCATGTCGTGCTTTTGCTGGAACGACTGAAGGGGCAGGGCGATCTGGCCGCTGAAACCTCTCAGGCCGTGTTCGACGCCTATGTGCGCGGTCTGGACGACGCTTTTCGCGAGATCGGGGTGTCGGACACCTCGGTCGGCAGGAAAATGAAGAAGCTGGCCGGGGCCTTCTATGGTCGCCTGAAGGCCTTCGATGAGGCCGTCGCTTCGCTGCCGGATCGCATCGCGCTGGGCGAGATGATCGGGCGCACGGTTCTGGAAGAACGCGGCGAGGGCGACATCGAGGCGCTGACGGCCTATGTGGTCGCCGTGCGCGAAAGCCTGGCCGACCAGTCGCTGGACGCCCTGTTGCAAGGAGAGGCTCGATGGCCGAACCCGTAAGTACGCCCTGGCCCTGCGAAATCCCGCTCGCCCGCGTCGATCGCGGCGATATCAGCCTGCGGTTTGAGCCGGACGCCGATCAGCGCAAGGCCATCGCCAAGCAACTGGGTCTGGTGCGCCTGGAGGCGTTCTCATCCGAGGTCTATCTGAGCTCGTGGATGGACGGGGCCGAGGTCTCGGGCCGTCTGAGCGCTCGGGTGGTCCAGGTCTGCAGCGTAACCGCCGACGATTTCGAGGAAGCTATCGAGGCGCGCTTCACGGTTCACGTCATCCCGGCCGACAGCGAGCATGCGCCGGCTGAAGAAGGCGGCGAATTGGGCCTCGATCCGGAAGCCGACGATCCGCCGGACGTGTTGGAGGGCGATGTCATCGACGTCTCCGGCTATGTTCTGGAGCATCTGGCGCTGGAGCTGGATCCCTTTCCCCGCAAGCCGGGCGCGGTGTTCGAGAACCCACTGCCGACGGCGGAAATCTCGCCCTTCGCCGCGCTCAAGGCGCTCAAACCGCAGGGCGATTCGGACTAAACCGATCCGACTCGCCCCGCTTGCGTGATATTCATGCGAGCGTTCCAGGAGCTAAAAGCGCCAACGTGTCCAAGAGCATAGTCATTTCGATCGACGCCATGGGCGGCGATCACGGCCCATCCGTTGTCGTTCCGGGGGTGGCCAAGGCTGCTCAGGCGCTGCCGGGCGTGCGCTTTCTGCTGCATGGCGACGAAGCCCGGCTGAACGCCGAACTGGCCAAGTCACCGGCCGCCAGGGCTGTCAGCGAGGTCCGCCACACGGACAAGTCCATCGCCATGGACGAAAAGCCCGCCCAGGCCATGCGCCGGGGCAAGGGCTCCAGCCTGTGGAACGCCGTCGA
>CAYRTE010000005.1:0-151487 GCA_964427205.1 uncultured Caulobacter sp. | reverse complement strand
CCGGTCAGCGCGGCCGAGGCCGACGCCTATTTCGCCAGCCGCGCCCGCCACAGCCAGCTGGGCGCCTGGGCCAGCGACCAGTCGCGGCCTCTGCCCGACCGTCTGGCCCTGGAAAAGCGGGTCGCCGAGATGGGCCTGAAGTTCGGCCTCTCCAGGGTGCCGCGTCCGCCGCATTGGTCGGGCTATCGCGTGATCCCACAGGTCATCGAGTTCTGGCGCGACCGACCGTTCCGCCTGCACGAACGGCTGGTCTATGACCGGGTCGGCGAAGGCTGGACGACCAAGCGGCTGTTCCCCTGAGTCAATTTGCCACCCGCGCCCCATAGCGCGCCAGGAAGGTCTCCACGGCGTCGTCGCAGATGTCGGTCAACGGGCGCATGGGCTGGGTTTCGTCGCCGGCCGTGAGGCCCAGCACCAGGGTGACGTGATCGATCATGCCCATCAGCTGGCCGGCCGCCCACGAAGGCTTGTCGACGACGATCTCGCCGGTCCGGACCAGATCGCCGATCACCGCGATGGCCGCGCCGCCCAGTTCGTCGCGGGCGCTTTGCAGGAAATATTCGGCCACGTCGTCGAAGCGACGCCGCTCGGCCGTGACCATACGGAACATCGCCCGGGTCACGGGGCGGGTCAGGAAGACCGCATAGGCGTTGGCGAAGGCCAGCAGGCGGGTGCGGGCGTCGCCCCGGATGCGCACGCTTTCGCGAACCTGAGCGGCGATGTCGCGCGCGGTTTCGAGAACCACCACCTTGAACAGATCGGCCTTGCCGGGGAAATAGGCGTAGAGGGTCGCTGTCGAGACGCTGGCCGCGCGGGCCACCACTTCCATGCCGGCGTCGCGATAGCCTTCGCGCAGGAACTGGACCCTTGCGGCGGCGACGATCTCGCTTCTCTTGTGTTCGGCCCTCTTGAGACCGGCGCCCATCAGCATTTCGACAACTCTATCCGCAACTGGGCTGCAAGTTAATCGGGTATTCGAAATTGACGCAAGCCATGGGCGAGGACGCGGGCCGGAGATTCGGCTATGGGACCCCGGCGCCGGTCTGGGAGCGCGAAGCGACAGGATTTTGGGCGTGAACAAGGACGCTGAGAGCGCGCGCGAACAGGAAGTGGCGGCGTGGTTCGCCCAGCGAGCCGAGAACACGATCGAGACCTCGTGCGCCCGGGTGTTCCTGATCGGCGACGCCGCCTTCAAGGTGAAGCGTCCCGTCGATTTTGGCTTCCTCGACTATTCCACCCTGGAGCTGCGGCGCTGGGCGCTGGAGCGCGAGCTGGTGTTCAACCGCGCCGCCGCGCCCGACATCTATCGCACCGTCCGGCGACTGACCCGTGACGCCCTTGGCGGCATCGAGGTCGACGGCGAAGGGGAGGTGGTCGAATACGCCCTGGAGATGCGCCGCTTCGACGAGCAGGGCGTTCTGGCCACCCAGCCCTGGGCCATCGACGACGCCCTGGAAGACGCCCTGGGCCGCACGGTCGCGCGCTTCCACGCCGGGGCCACGCCGCGTCCGCAGGGCGGCGGGGTGAATGCCCTGGGCTATACGATCCGCTCGAACGCCAATCTGCTGCGCGGCCTGGCTCCGCGCCTGGGAAGTCTGGCCGTCGAGCGCCTGATCGCCGAGACGGATCTGGCGCTGGAGCGTCTCGGGCCGCTGCTCGACGGCCGCGCGACCGAGGGCTTCGCTCGCCACTGTCATGGCGACCTGCACCTTGGAAACATCCTGATCGAGAACAGTCAGCCGATCCTGTTCGACTGCATCGAGTTCAACGACACCCTGTCGGACATCGACATCCAGTACGACCTGGCCTTCCTGCTGATGGACCTGGACTTCCGCCGGCGCCGCGACGCGGCGGGCCGGGTGCTGAACGCCTATCTGGACGAGGCCGCCCGCGGCTTCGGCGACGGTCTGTGGACCGGGCTGGCCGCCCTGCCGCTGATGCTGTCGGTGCGCGCCGCGGTGCGCACCCACGTCTGGGCCTATACCGGCGACGACGAGGCGGCGCGGGCCTATCTGGCCACCGCGCTGGAGCATCTGGCCCCCAAGCCGGTCAGCCTGGTGGCGACCGGCGGTCTGTCGGGTTCTGGCAAGTCGACCTTCGCCCGCGTCTGCGCGCCCGGCCTGGGCTCGGCTCCCGGCGCGGTGGTGTTGCGCACCGACGAGATCCGCAAGCGCCTGTGGGGCGTGCCCTCGCTGCAGCGCCTGCCGCGCGAGGCCTATACGCCTGACATGAGCGGTCGGGTCTATGACCAGCTGTTCAACGACGCCGCCCTGGCCCTGGGGGCGGGCCGCTCGGTGGTGCTGGACGCTGTGTTCATGAAGCCGGAAGAGCGCGCCCGGGCCGAGGCGTTGGCCGCGTCCTGCGATGTCGCCTTCCAGGGCGTCTGGCTGGAAGCGCCGCCCGAGGTGCTGCGCGCGCGGGTCGCTGCCCGGGTCAATGACGCCTCGGACGCCGACGTGGCGGTTCTGGAAACCCAGCTGGCGCGCCAGACCGGCGACATCGCCTGGCGCAGGGTCGACACGGTCAGCGCGTTCGAAGACGAGGCGCGGGCCCTGGCGGAGACGATGGGCTAACCTGGGCTATTGCATCAAGCCGCGTCGCTCATTGCGCGAGATGCGCCGGGGCTGATGGCCCGGACGATGGCGGTGATCAGGGCGGCCGGCTTGACCGGTTTGCCCAGGTGATCATTGAAGCCCATCTTCAGGAAGCGCTCGCGGTCGCCCGCCATGGTCGAGGCGGTCAGGGCGATGACCGGCAGGTTTGGATCACCCGCGGCGCCGGCCCGGATGGCCGCCAGCGCCGTGATGCCGTCCATCACCGGCATGTTGATGTCCATCAGCACGCAGTCGAAGCCGCCGCCAGCGATGGCGTCCAGAGCCGCCCGACCGTTGTCGACGATGGTCAGCGACAGGCCGGTGGCCTCCAGCATGGTCTGAACGACCAGCTGGTTGATCGCGTTGTCCTCGGCCATCAGCACCCGGACCGAGGTCATCGAGGCCTCTTCGTCCCGGGCCGCTTCGACCGTCACCTGCGGCTCCGCGTCGGGCGCGCGAATGCTGAACACGAAACAGGCGCCGGTGTCGGAGGGGCTCAGGATCAGGTCGCCGCCCATCTGGCGGGCCAGGGCGCGCGAGATGGTCAGGCCCAGGCCCGCGCCGCCGTGACGCCGCGAGACAGTGTCATCGGCCTGGGTGAAGCTTTCGAAGACCCGGCCCGCGGCCTCGGGCGGCACGCCAGGTCCGGTGTCGCGCACGGTGAAGAAGATCTCGCGCCGGCCATCGACCGGCGGGCGGGGCGCATGGACGTGCACGTCGACGCCGCCCTCGACCACGAACTTCAGGGCGTTCGAGATCAGGTTCGTCAGCACCTGTCGCACGCGCAGCGCGTCGCCCTCGATCCAGGTCGGAACCTCGGCGTCGAACCGGATCGTCAGGTCGAGGTTCTTGACCACGGCGACGTCGCGCCAGGCGTTGACGATGTCGTTGACGGTCTCTCGTGGATTGAACGGCTCGGGAACCAGCTCGACCTTGCCCGCCTCGATGCGCGACAGGTCCAGCACGTCGTTGAGCAGTTGCATCAGATTGTCGCCGGACTTGATCATCAGGCGGATCTGCTCACGCTGGGTCTCGTTGAGATTGGACCGGGACAGGGCGTGGGCCATGCCCAGTAGGCCGTTCATCGGCGTGCGCAGTTCATGGCTGGTGACGGCGATGAAGGTGGACTTGGCGCGCGTGGCTTCCAGCGCGCGTTCGCGCTCGTCGCGCAGGCCGTGGGTCAGCTCGTCCATGCGCCGGGCGGCGGCGCGGTTGGAGATCATGGTGCTGATCGTGGTCAGGGTCACCAGCAACAGGGCGGCGCGGGCGGTGTCCGGGCCAATGCCGCGCGCGTCGAAGAAGAAGAACGGAAAGATGATCAGGCTGGCCAGCGGCCCGACCGCGCTGATCGCGACCAGGGTCCAGGGTTGGTGCCGATAGTTCTGTGTGAAGACGATCTGGCCAACCCAGATCCCCACGGCGGCCAATTTCAGATCGAAGGTCGTCGAAAGCCACAGCATGGCCGCCAGCCAACCCCAGACGATGTTGATCGGGAAGGCCCCCAGAACGAACGCGGCCCGCAGGTTCGGGGTCGCGTGAACCCCGGGCTTGAAATGGCGGGTGACCCGGCGGGCCAGACCCTCGGATATCATCAAGGCGGCCAGCCATCCCAGCGCGACGCGCCACTCAAGCGCGCGGGCGACGATCAGCGCGACCGCCACAGCCGAGACGACGCGTGACGGCAGCAGGCGATGGGTGTCCATCGCCACCTCGTCCAGCCGTTCGTCGGCCCAAGGGGATTGCAACGCGCGCAAGGAATCATCCTGACCAGGCCGGGAGACGACCCATTCCTGAAGATAGCCTGTTAAGCCAAACCAGACCTTGAGCCGGGCTGCGACGGATCAGCGCGGGGGCGAGTGGCGAGGCGTTGCAACCGCGCGCCGCTGGCGGGACGTCAAGGCGCTCGCCCTTCGCGCGCGGCGCGTTGCGCCGACGGGCGCCGCCCGGTAGCTTTGGGGCCTATAACAAGAAGCCTTTGGGAGAGCGGGTTCGATGCAGGGTTTGATGCAGCACGGGACGTTGACGGTCGACAAGATCATCGACCACGCGGCTCAGTGGCACGGCAGGCGCGAAGTCGTCACCCGGTCGGTCGAGGGGCCGATTGTTCGCACCACCTATGGCGCCATCCGCGATCGCGCCCGGCGCGTGTCCAACGCCCTGCTTTCATTGGGCGTCAAGCCGGGCGACCGGGTCGCCACCCTGGCCTGGAACACCGGCCGCCACATGGAAGCCTGGTATGGCATCATGGGCATCGGGGCCGTCTGCCACACCCTGAACCCTCGCCTGTTCCCCGAGCAGATCGCGTGGATCGCCGACCATGCCGGCGACCGGGTGCTGTTCACCGACCTGACCTTCCTGCCGATCGTGGCGGCGATTCTGCCCAAGGTTCCCAGCATCCAGCACGTGGTCGTGTTCACCGACGGCGAGCACATGCCGGCGTTCGAACCCGCCAGCGAGGCCCCGCATTTCAAGGGCGTCCACTGTTTCGAGACCCTGGTCGACAGTCACGGCTCCGAGTGCGCCTGGGGCGGCTTCGACGAGGGCACGGCCGCGGGGCTGTGCTACACCTCGGGCACGACGGGCGACCCCAAGGGGGTGATGTATTCGCACCGCTCCAACTTCCTGCACACCCTGATCACGCTGCAGCCCGACGTGATGGGCCTGTCGCAGCGCGATGTGATCCTGCCAGTGGTGCCGATGTTCCACGCCAACGCCTGGGGCGTGGCGTTCTCGGCGCCGGCGACCGGGGCCAAGATGGTGCTGCCCGGCGCGAAGATGGACGGCGCGTCGATCTATGAGCTGCTGGACAGCGAGGGGGTCACCTTCTCGGCCGCCGTGCCCACCGTCTGGCAGATGCTGTTGCAGCACCTGCGCGACCACGACCTGAAGCTGCCCGTCCTGAAGAAGGTGGTGATCGGCGGGGCGGCCTGTCCCGAGCACATCATCCGCGCCTTCCAGGAAGACTATGACGTCGAGGTCGTTCATGCCTGGGGCATGACCGAGACCTCCCCGGTCGGCACCCTGTCGGTGCTGACCGACGATCTGGTCAAGCTGCCCTATGACGAGCAGATGCCGTATCGCCTCAAGCAGGGCCGGCCGCCGCTGGGGGTCGAGCTGAAGCTGACCGACGACGCCGGCCAGCGCCTGCCGCACGACGGCAAGAGCTTTGGCAATCTGAAGATCAAGGGGCCAACCATCGCCGGAGAGTATTTCCGGGGCGCCGGCGGCAATATCCTCGACGACGAGGGCTTCTTCGACACGGGCGACGTCGCCACGATCGACGACCACGGCTTCATGCAGATCACCGACCGCGCCAAGGACGTGGTGAAGTCGGGCGGCGAGTGGATCAGCACCATCGAGATCGAGAACATCGCCATGGGCCATCCCAAGGCGGCGCTGGCGGCGGTGATCGGCGTGCCCCATCCCAAGTGGGACGAGCGCCCGATCCTGCTGGTCAAGCTGAAGGAGGGCGAGACCGCCACCAGGGAAGAGTTCCTGGAGTTCCTGCAGGGCAAGATCGCCAAGTGGTGGATGCCCGATGACGTCCTGTTCGTCGATGACATCCCGCTGGGCGCCACCGGGAAGATCGACAAGAAGCTGATCCGCCAGCGGCTGAAGGACTATGTGCTGCCGACCGCTGTCGCGGCCGCGCCGGTGCTGGCCGCCGCCGATGGCGGGCAGGCCGCGCGCATCTATGCGCCAGATCCCGCGGAGACGCCGCCCGATGTGGAGGCGATCGCCTCGGGGGAGCTTGAGGCCGGGGAGGTTCACGTCGAAACCGCCCCGGCCGAGATCGAGCCGACGTTCGTCGTCGCGCCTGACGTCCAAAACCTGCCGCCCGCGGAAGACCTGCCGCCGCCCGAGGACCTGGACGACCAGCCCCTAAGGCTGCGCGAGCCCGACGCCGCCCCGGCCCCCCCTGCCAGGCCGGTGGACTCGGTCGCCGAGGATCTGCCCTTCGCCATGCCGCTGACGCCGCGCGATCAGCGCAAGGCCAAGGCGGCCGCCGCCCGGGTCGGCCAGACCCCGACCTGGGCGCCGCTCTATCTGGACCTGGCCCTGCTCATCGCCCTGGTTCCGGGACTGCTGGTGGCCGTGGGCGCGCTGGGGGTGAAATTTGGCCTGCTGGACCTGTCGCTCGGTTACACCCTGATGGCCCAGGACTGGGCGCCCAAGGTGGCGCTGCTCAGCGTCGCCACCGGCGTGCTGGGCCTGATCATCGCCCTGATGGTCGGGTTCGGAAAGCTGTGGAAGCGGGTTCTGCTGATCCTGCTGATCACCGCCGCCACCATCGCCGCCATGCTGGGCGTCAACGCCGTGGGCGGTCGGGCCCCGCCGGTGCACGATGTGGCCACCGACTGGAAGACGCCCCTGGGCTTTTCCGACGCGGCCTTGGCCGCGCGCGGAGGATCGGCCCAGGCGGTCGAGGATGATCCCAGCCTGCCGGTGGGCTCGGTGGTCTTCGCCGGCCGCCGCGTCGCCGACGTCAATGCCGAGACCTGCGCGGCGGCGCGTCCGCTGGTGATGGAGCGCGCGCCCGCCGACGCCTATGAGGCGGCCAAGGCCGCCGTTCTGGCCTCGGGCCTGACCCTGATCACCGACGATCCGATGGACGGACGGCTGGAGGCTACTGGCAGCAGCTACTGGTACGGACTGGTCGACGACCTGGTGGTGCGGGTCCGGCCCGACGCCGCCGGCGCGCGGGTCGACATGCGCTCGATCAGCCGCGAGGGCGGCGCCGACATGGGCCGGAACTGCCGGCGGATCGAAGGTCTGCTGATCGCCATCAAGGGCTGACTACGGTTCAGCGCAGACCGTAGTTGGCGTCCAGATCCGGAGCGCCGTCGCAGACCACGCGGCCTTCGCGGACCAACTGCTGAATGTGGGCCAGCACCGACATGGCGGCGGCCGGATGCAGGCGCGGGTCCACGGCCGCATAGAGCACCGGAACCATCGCCTTGATCCGCGTGTGGCCGGCGGTCAGGGCGTCCAGGATCTGGGTCTCGCGCGCCCGGCGATGGGCGATATAGGCGTCGATGAAAGGCGTCACGGCGCGGATCGGCGCGCCGTGCGTGGGCCACAGGGTGTCGAAGCCTCGGGCCTTCACCTTCTCCAGGCTGGCGAAATAGTCGCCCATGTCGCCGTCGGGCGGCGTGATCACCGTGGTTGACCAGCCCATGATGTGGTCGCCGCAGAACAGCGCGTTCTCTTCCTTCAGGCCAAAACAGACGTGGTTGGACGTGTGGCCGGGCGTTGTGATGGCTTCCAGCGTCCAGCCGGGGCCGGACAGCACATCGCCGTCTGTCAGCTCGACATCGGGTCTGAAGCGGCCATCGGCGCCTTCCTCGAGCCCGGCATGAGCCTCGCCATGGTCGGACGGCGCGGCGCGGCCATAGATCGTTGCGCCGGTCAGGGCGGCCAGGGGGCGGGCGAGGGGAGAGTGGTCCAGGTGATGGTGGGTGACCAGGATATGGGTCACGCGCTCGCCCTGGAGCGCCGCCAGCAGGGCGTCGAGGTGCTCGGCGATCTCGGGGCCGGGATCGATCACCGCCACCTCGCCGGAGCCGACGATATAGACCCCCGTGCCGGTATAGGTGAACGGCCCCGGATTGCGGGCGATGACCCGCCTTATCAGCGGCGAAACCTGATCGCAGCGGCCGTACTCGAATTCGATCTCACGAATATAGGGGATCATCGCTGTCTCCGGCGCCGGTCTTGCGGTTGAGCCCTCAAGTAACCCTTGGAGGACGAGCCATGGTGGCGGACGCGGCGATTTTTGTCTCAAAACGGCTTCAGCGCGCGGCCTTCGCCGTGCTGTGTCTCGTGATGGCCCAGTTCGTCCTGGCCAGCTGCGAGGCTGAACAGTCTCCCATGGCCGCGCGGGTGCAGCTCTAGGCGCTCTTATATACTGCGCAGCTTCCGCGTCGCGTCAGCCGGGCAGCACGCCGGTGAGATCGTAGCCCGCCTCCGCGCCCTGGCGAACCAGGGTCTCGCGGTCGCTGGCGCCGGAGAGCGCCTGACCGATCGACCAGGTGACAATCGAGCGCGTGCCCGAACGACAGAAGGCCAGCACCGGTCCGCCGGCGGCGTTCACGGCGCGCTGGACGGCCTCGACCTGCTCGGGCCCCGGTCCGCCCCGCACCGGGATGTGCGCATAGCCCAGGCCCGCGGCGCGGGCCGCCGCCTCGATCGTGGCGCTGGAGGGTTGGCTGGGGTCTTCGCCATCGGGCCGGTTGTTGATCACCAGAACGAATCCCTCGGCGGCGGCCCGGGCGATATCGGCCTCCGTCACCTGCGGGCTGACGGAAAGGGAATCGGTGACGCGTCGGAAGTCGCTCATGGATGCTCACTCAACTGGCTGATCGGCCCGCTGCGGAAACCCGCGGCCGGCCCGGCATCATCACGAGCCACAGGCGCCGTGGCAACGGGCATTGGAGCCTGAACGTGCCCTGGAAACGATCATATTCCGAAATCGATGTCCGGGCATTGTGGTGTAGTGGGGTGGAAACCACCGATATTGCGGCAAATGTTTGGAATGTGTTTCTGCATTGTCAAGATTGGCGAGGTGGATTTTACCGCGTCGCACAACCCTGAGATATCAATGCTCAACGACCGATGACCGGTCAAATTTTTCCATGAAACCAAGCTTTTAGGGGAGTCTTGGCCCGCCCCTGGCCTTGGTGCGGCGAATGGTCCGCCGGTCTTTGACCAAAATGCGGCTCTCGTGTTGCGTTTATGCGACAGCGGTGAGCGATGTGGGTTACCGAGTTGTAATCACAATTGACCCAAAACTGTCATGGCTCCTAACGTCCCCGCCAACCGGGGAAATGTTTTCCGGGACACCAGTAATCTCGTGGTGCACTTGGCGCGGATTTCCGCGCACGCCGGACGAAACGTTTCTTCAGGGGCCTGTCCGGCCGTAGCGTCGCACCATGCTAGAGGGGATATGATGAACATGAATTCCACGAAGGGTAGCGTTCGCGCACGTCTGTTGACGTCGACGCTGCTGGCGGGTCTCGCGTCTATCGCGACGCCGCTGGCCATCACGACTGTCGCCACGGCCATTCCGACCATTGCCAGCGCGCAACAAACCGGTGGTCTCCGCGTCACCGTTAATGGCGCCACCGGCGGGCCCCTGTCGGGCGCCACCGTGGTCGTTCGTTCGCCTGACAGCCTGGTGTCCAAGTCCGCCGTGACCGGCACTGATGGCCGCGCCCGTCTGTCCGGTCTGGATCCGTCGACGAACTACACCGTCACCGTTTCGGCCGCCGGCTTCACCGACTACACCGCCAGCAACGTCGCCGTCGTCAGCGGCAAGGACCTGAGCATCGGTTACGCCCTGGCCGCCGTCGCCGATGCGAACGCCGTCGAAGAGGTCATCGTGACCGGCGTCTCGCTGGCCGCCGTTGACGTCACCTCGGCGACCGTCGGCACCACCCTGACCCTGGACGTCGTGGAATCGCTCCCGACCGGCCGTAACTATCAGAGCTACCTGCAACTGGTTCCGGGCGTGAAGCCCTCGACCGGCGGCAACCCCTCGTCGCGTTCGGGCGTCAACTACGCCGACGTCGACGGCGTCACCGGCACCTCGAGCGACAACGTCTACTACCTCGACGGCGTGGACGTCACCGACCCCTCCGCCGGCACCTTCGGCGCCAACTTCAACTCCGAAATCATCCAGGAACAACAAGTGATCGTCGGCGGCGTGCCGGTCGAATTCGCTGGTGGTTCGGGCCTGGTCTCGCGCGTTGTCACCAAGTCGGGCTCCAACGAGTGGCACGGTTCGGTCAACTACTACCTGCAGAACGACAGCCTGGTCTCCAAGGACAAGCACACCACGTCGGGCGGCTTCAAGACCTATGACACCGCCTTCACGCTCGGCGGCCCGGTCATCAAGGACCGCCTGTGGGTCTTTGGTTCGTACCAGAAGAAGCACCGCGAAGACGAAGTCCTCGATCCGGCGACCGGTGCCGTCCGCCGCTCGGTCGAGCGCGACGACAAGTACGGCTTCTTCAAGGCCACCTGGCAGATCACCGACAACGACCGTCTGACCGGCTCGTTCTTCAACGACCCGACCGAAATCTCCGGTTCGTCGCTGTCGACCGTGCTGAACAACCGCGACCGCTCGACCAAGCAGGGCGGCGACAACTACAAAATCGAGTACGCCCGCACCTGGGGCGACCTGCAGACCAACGCCTACTACTACAACCACAAGGGCGAGTTCACCCAGAACGCCGCTGACCAGACTGTTCGCGACAACGTCACCTATCAAAATGACGCTCAGTCAACGCTGGCGCAACGCCAACTGGGCGGTTTCGGTTCGAACCTGGAACAGCATCGTGACCGGGAAGAGTACGGCCTGACCGCCGAATACTATCTGGACACGTCGTTCGGCAGCCACACTTTCAAGGCCGGCTACACGAACTCGACCAACACCTACGAAGAAAACGGTACGGTTCCGGGCGGCATGACCTATGCCTCGCTCGCTGCGAGATACGCGGGCAAGACCTATGGCGATTACACCGGTGTGACGCCCGCCGGCGGTGTGGCTCCTCCCGCCTTGTCGGCTCGCTCGATCGTTCAGGCCGATAACCCCCGCGTGATCGCGGCGATCACCGCAAACGCTGCGGCCCGCGCGGCTGTTGACACCAATGGTGATGGCACGGTTTCGGTTGCTGAACTGAACGCCTACCAGTTCACCAGCACCGCCGGTAATCCGTACGGCAATGTCAACGTCAACCGCGTGGTCCGCAGCGTCAATGCGCCCTACTCGGTGAAGAGCGAAGGCCAGACCCTGTATCTGCAGGACACCTGGACCTGGAACCAGTTGACGGTCGGCGCTGGCGTGCGCGCCGAAAAGTGGGAGCACTTTGCTTCCGACGGCAGCAAGTCGGCGACCTTCGACTGGGAAATCGCGCCCCGCGTGAACATCGTTTACGACCTGTTCGGCAACGGCCGCAGCAAGCTGTTCGCCTTCGCCGGCCGTTATTACGATCCCATTCGTAACAACATGTCCGACTTTGCCGGCGCCCTGACGGGTCCGGTCGACCTAGAACAGATCTATGTCGGTGGGCAGTGGGTCACCTTCCGCACCCGCGGTGGCGCAACCACGCCTGACGCCCTGTTCGCGCCGAGCACCAAGACCCCGTACACGAACGAGTTCATGATCGGCGCCTCGACCACCTTCGGTTCGAGCATCGGCGTGTCGGCGACCCTGACGCACCGCGAGACCCGCGACATCCTCGAAGACTTCGATCTGGGGCTGTATTCGGATCCGACCCTGACGGTCGCCACCGCTCCTGAAGGCTACGCCGCCCCGGGTTCGGCGTTCTACCTGCCGTACTCGTACTTCGGCTACACCAGCAAGCCGAACGCGAACTACGTCCTGGGCACCCTGCCGGGTGGCGAGCGTAACTACACGGGCTTCGAGTTCACGGTCACCAAGTTCAAGACCACGAACTGGCAAGGTCAGGCCTCGTATACGCACAACAAGGCCGAGGGTAACACCAACTCGGACAGCAACGCCGACTATCAAGGTGACTGGCTTGCTCTGGATCCTCGTGCGCCGAACGCCTATGGCCCGACGCCCGGCAATATCAAGCACCAGTTCAAGGCCTACGGCTCGTACGACTTCGACTTTGGTCTGCAGGTCAGCAGCGTGTTCAACTGGAACAGCGGTGCGCTCTACACGCCGGCGGACGTGGTCTCTCGCCGTTACTTCGCACCGATGGCCCCAACGGCCTATTCGTATGGCGGCGTCACGGATACTTGGTACCTGCCCGGTGGCATCGGTAGCGCGAAGGCTCCGTCCTACTACACCCTCGACATGCGCGTGAAATATGTGCGCGAGCTGCCGATCGGTAAGGCCGAGTTCTTCCTCGACGTCTTCAACGTGCTGGACAAGCAGTCGGTGACCGACGTCGTCAAGAACAACGCTGGCGATGGCATCCATCCGGGCAGCAACGCGGCCACCCCGAGCACTTGGGTCCAACCGCGTCGTGCTTACCTCGGCGTTCGCTACGCCTTCTAATCGAAGCTCTACTCTTCGATGAAATTGGGAATGCCGGCGCGAAAGCGCCGGCATTTTCTTTTTGTCCGCGCCGCGCCGGAGTGAGCCGGCAACTCACCACCCTGGATCTTTCATCCCGCTCTCATGAGACCGTCGTCGGGCGTTGCATCGTCGGCCAGGGGTGGTGAACGGGGAGGGGGCGAACGGCCTCGGCCCGGACGTCCGCCGCGCGCCCGGCCGCGCTCTGGCCCCCATGCCGCGCTGACCGCCGCGAGGCGGCCCGTCCGACAGGTCCCGTGCAAACCTGCCAGCCTCCGACGAGATGTGAGGGAGCGCCGTCAAACAGCCTTTGGCGACGTCGCCGCGTCCGTGCGCAAACGGGGGGCATGGCGCCCCCCGGCGCTTGCGGAGCTCTTGCACGACGGGTCAGGCGAAGCGGCGGGGCCGCTATCGCTTAGCCGCTCCGACAGAGGCGCAGGCGCGCCGCTCGAGGGATCGGCGCCACCCTGCTCGGATGATCACGTCAGGCCGCATGGAGGGAGCCTGCCGCCTTCACGCGGCCTTCAGATCGACCCTGAACCGACGCCTATCGAACCGGCGTATCAGCCAGCACCGAGGCGCCGCCCGGCGCGGCGCGCAGCCGGGCCGTGGCCAGTTCGTCGAGGATGGCTTGCGAGCGCGGGTCGCCCAGGATCCAGGCCGAGGCCGCCAGGGTGCGCATCGAGGTCGAGCTGATGCCCAGGGCCTGCTCCAGGGCCTCGAACGGCGACTTGCCGCCGTCCATGCGCTTGAGACGCACCTCGCCCGTCAGATTGGCCAGGCTCTTGGCCTTGTCGACCGCCTGATAGAAGCCGCCCAGTTCGTCGACCAGGCCCAGTTGCTTGGCCTGCTCGCCGGTCCAGACCCGGCCCTTGGCGATCTCGCGCACGCGCTCGGGCGGCAGCTTGCGGCCCTCGGCGACGCGGGTGATGAAGCCGGCATAGATGCGGTCCATCCAGCCGGAGAACTTGGCGCGCTGGTCGGGGGTGAAGCCGTCGCCCGCGCCGAACGCGCCGGCATAGTCGCCGCCCACATGCACTTCGCGGGTGTCGACGCCGAAGCGAGACAGGGCCTCGCCAATCGCGAACTTGCCGCCATAGACGCCGATCGAGCCGGTCAGGGTGGTGGGCTCGGCGATGATCGAGGAGGCGCCGCTGCTGATCCAGTAGCCGCCCGAGGCGGCATAGGTGCCCATGCTGACCACCACCGGCTTGCCGGCGGCCTTGGCGGCCTTCACGGCGGCCAGGATCTGCTCCGAGGCGGTGTCGGAGCCGCCGGGCGAGGAGACGCGGAAGACGATGGCCTTGACGTCCTTGTCGGCCGCGGCGTCGTGGAGCGCCTTGGCGACGTCGTCGGAATAGACCGTGGAGTCGCCGCCGAAGGGCGAGGCTGAGCTGCTGGTTCCCGTGATGATCGGGCCCTCGGCGCCGATCACGGCGATGGCCGGTCCGGTCTTGGCCGCTGGCCGCCTGGAGCGCGAGGCGTAGTCGTTGAACTCGATCAGCTTGGCGCCCTTGCCGGCCCGCGACAGGGCCAGGGTCTGGACGTCGTTGACCTGGCCGACCCGGTCGATCAGGCCCTTGGCCTGGGCCTCCTGGGCGCTATAGGGGCCTGCCTCGAGGTCGCGGATCAGCACGGCGGGGTTCTTCATGCGGTCGGCGGCGGCGCTGGTCAGGGCGGTGCGATAGACCGAGCCCATCCAGGACAGCGACGATTCACGGTGCGCTGGCGTGTAGTCGCTATGGAGGTAGGGATTGACCGCGTTCTTGTATTCATAGCGCTGCTCGTAGTCGGCCTTGACGCCGTACTTGTCGAAGAAGCGCTTGAAGAACATCGCCTCGCTGGCCACGCCGACGGCCTGGAAGCTGCTGTCGGGCTGCATCCAGAACTCGCTGGACGCCGCGCCCAGCATGTAGGTCGAGGTGATCATGCCCGAGGGATAGAGCCCCTGGCTGTGGGCGTAGATCGGCTTCTTGCCGACCGCGCGGAAGTGCTTGAAGGCCAGGCGCAGTTCATCGGCGGTGGCCGGCGCCATGCCGCCCTCGGGCAGGCGCACCAGCAGAGCCTTGACCTTGTCGTCGCTCTCGGCGCGGCGAAGGGTCTCGATCACCGACATCACGGAGTTTCCGCCGCCGCTGAACGCCGCGAACGGGTTCTGGGCGGCCTGATCGGTCAGGCCGCCTCGCAGGTCCAGATGCAGCACCGAATGGGCGGGAACCGGCGCCGGGCGCGTGGCGCCGGCGGCCATCACGATCAGCAGGAACGGGACGCCGACCAGGAACAGCATCAGGCCGACGAACACGCCAGCCACGGTCAGGAAGAACTGCTTCATCGAAGATCCCGTCACCAATTCAGCCGCACGCTAACGACTGTCGCGCCGCCGTACAAATGAACAGCGTGCAACCCGGCGCCGCCGACCGCGAATCTGCCGGTGGAATAAAGGATTTCATGGGCGGGAAAGATGGTCGGAGTGGCAGGATTTGAACCTGCGACCCCTGCGTCCCGAACGCAGTGCTCTACCAGACTGAGCCACACTCCGACTTGGAGGGCGGCTTATAGAGGCGTGATGACGCCCTCGCAAGGGTCAATTGTGGCGCTCAAAAAAGAAGTTCAAAGCGCCGTTGCATCCGTCCGACTCCTGCGCTATCTCCACCGCCTCGCCGAGCCCCACGGGGTTTCGCCGTTCCTGCTGGGGAATGGTGTAATGGTAACACAGCGGTTTTTGGTACCGTCGTTCTAGGTTCGAGTCCTAGTTCCCCAGCCACTTCCCCATCGTTTCATAGACGCATCGCGGCGGCCTACGCCGCCAGCGAGGCGGGCGATGAGCTGCCGCTCGCTGCGCGTGCAGGTATCGATTCTGAATGTCGAAAGTTGAGCTTCTGGTCTAGGCCAGAGCTTCTGCCGAACTCTGTTACATTTGACCAGGCGTGGGCTTCTCAGGGGATGTCGTGATCGCGATTTGCCGATCAGCGGTCTTTATTTCACGGCCGGTGACAGAAAAGATCGTTCGATTAAGCGATCTCAAACCATGTTTGATCCAATCACTACTTGTATTCCAACCTAGGGGGTGTATTTCCAAATCAAAGCCTGATTGGAGACGTCATCGTGGAAGACAAAGCCTCGCTCATCGAGCTGACCGCGGAAATCGTGGCCAACTATGTCGCGAATAATATCACGCCGGTATCCGATCTTCCGGCTCTGATTCGCGCTACTCACGACGCCCTTGCTGGTATTGGCTCGCCGGAAGCTCCAGTTGTCGAAGCCGTTACGAAGGCTACTTCGGCGCAGATTCGCAAGAGCATCACGCCGGACGCCCTGATCAGTTTCGAAGATGGCAAGCCCTACAAGACGCTGAAGCGTCACCTGACCACGCACGGCATGACCGTCGCCGAATACAAGGCCAAGTGGGGTCTGCCCAACGACTATCCCACCACTGCGCCGGCCTATAGTGAAGCCCGCTCGGCCATGGCCAAGGCGCTGGGTCTGGGTCAAGGCGGCCGCAAGGCCAAGAGCCCGGCCAAGGCGCCCCGCGCCCGCAAGGCCTGAAGCCTTTAGATACAGTCTTGAAAGAAGGGTCGGCCGAAAGGCCGGCCCTTTTTTGATTCCGGTCCTGCGGGACCTGGCGGCGACGGCCGCTCGCGCCGCGCCCGCCATCGCATTGTCGAGCGACGTGGATCACGGTTCGCGTGAAGAGAATAGGTTGAAGCCAAGACCTCGAGCTCAGGACTGACGCAGTCAGGACGGAAGATGCTCTAGGCCGAAGCGCGGTCTTCTTTCGCCGCGGGTTGCGCGAAGATCCGCGTCATGGTCTCGACCAGCTTCACGATCTCGATCGGCTTGGGGATCAGGCCGTCCATGCCCGCATCCGAATAGAGCGTCCGCTCGTGACTGAGGACGCTGGCCGTTACGGCGATGATCGGGGTGCGTGGTCGGCCGGTCTGGCGCTCGCGGTCGCGGATCGTCCGGCTGGCCTCGATGCCGTCCATGCCGGGCATGTGGATGTCCATCAGGATGGCGTCCCAACGCTCCTGCTCCCACAGGGTCACCGCTTCGCGGCCATCGACCGCGAACTTGCCATCGACGCCCAGATGGCTCAGCAGGGTGAGCAGGACCGTGCGGTTGGTCTCGTTGTCGTCGACCACCAGAATCCTGGGTTGGGTCTGATCGTCGAAGGTGGCCGCGGCAAGGATTGGAGGCGCGCTGGCGACCGCCTCGACCTCGGGCATGGCGGTGGAAAACTGGAAGCGCGTGCCGCCGCCGGGGAGAGAGGCAAAGTCGATCCCCCCGCCCATCAGGCCCACCAGTTCCTTGCAGATCGCCAGGCCCAGCCCCGCGCCGCCGGCCCGGCGGGTGCTGGAGCTGTCCAGTTGGGCGAACTTGCCAAAGACCATGTCCCGCTGGCTTTCGGGGATGCCGACACCGCTGTCATCGATCCGGAAGGTCAGGGTGTTGGCGTCGCCCTCGACCGACACCCGGACCTCGCCGGCATTGGTGAACTTGATGGCGTTGGAGATCAGGTTGCTCAGCACCTGACGCAGACGCTCGGCGTCGCCCAGGCGCCAGCCCGCCGCCGTTGGCGCGATATCCAGCGAGAAGGTCAGGCCCTTCTCCCGCGCCAGGCCGCCATACAGCTGTCGCAGGGCTTCCAGCAGGCCATCCAGCGCGAACGGTGCGGGGATGATCTCCATCCGGCCAGCTTCGATCCTGGAAATGTCCAGAATGGCGTTGATCACCCCCAGCAGCGACTGGCCGGAGGTGGTGATGATCCCCAGGCGGCGCCTCTGTTCCGGATCGAGCGCTCCGGCTTCCATGATCTGAGCCATGCCCAGGACGCCGTTCAGGGGCGTGCGGATCTCATGGCTCATGGTGGCC
This sequence comes from uncultured Caulobacter sp., assembly GCA_964427205.1. Classification (GTDB taxonomy): domain Bacteria; phylum Pseudomonadota; class Alphaproteobacteria; order Caulobacterales; family Caulobacteraceae; genus Caulobacter. The sequence continues at coordinate 133,973 of CAYRTE010000005.1, read as the reverse complement.
AGGAAGTCGGTCTTGGCGCGACTGGCGGTCTGGGCGGCGATCGCCAGGGCCTCGGCCTTGGCCTGCAGCCGCCGGTTCTCCTTCAGTTCGCGCTGGAGGTCGGCGTTGAGGGCGTCGCTGGCCAGGCGCGCCCTGACCTCGCGCCCGACCACGCCGCGCATCAGGGTCGACATGCCCCCGGCCGCGAAGGCGCCGGCCAGGCCCATGAACATATACTGGTTGATGGTGTCTCCGGGCGCGTGGCGCGCCATCCAGACCAGGCCGGCCACCGCCAGGCCGACGCTGACCAGGGCGACGCGGCGGCTGGGCGCCGAGGTGGCGAACACCAGGGCCATCAGCACGAAATAGACCAGCTTCTGCGGTTCGAAGTGGATGCTCTGATAGGCGACCACATTGGCCAGGAACAGGCCGTTCATCCCCATGACCAGGGCTTCCAGACGAAGGGCGCCGATGTCTCCGCCGCGCAGGCCGCGCCAGGCCGCCAAGCCATAACAGGCCGCCAGGATCGACAGTCCATTCAGAATGAAGAGATCCGCGCCCGTCTCGTAAAAGGGATGCGAGAGGCTGATCAGGCAATAATAGATCGCGGCGGCCAGCAGATAGCCGCGGGCGATGGGCACATAGGCCTGCATCAGCGCTCGGGTGGTCGGAGACGTCAAACCCTGCCCTCTGAACTGTTCTGGGTCCCCACCCATTCAGAAGTATGAGGCCGATTCGTTAAGTCTTGCTTTGAACGTCGCTAGACGCCGCTCAGCGCCAGACCCGGCGAGTCGGGCTGGCGCTCGCCGCCGCCGTTCAGCGGACGCTGCATCCAGACCAGATCCACCCAGCGGCCGAACTTGTGCCCCATGCTGGGAAAGACGCCATGCTGGGTAAAGCCCATGGCCGCGTGCAGGCCAATGGAGGCGGCGTTGCCGCTGTCGCCGATCACCGCGCACATCTGACGAAGGCCCAGGGCCTCGCACTCGGCGATCAGCGCGCCCAGCAGCGCCTTGCCCACGCCCTTGCCGATGGCGTCCGGCGAGACATAGACGCTGTCCTCGACCGTATAGCGATAGGCGGCGCGCAGTCGGAACGGACCGGCGTAGGCATAGCCCAGCACGACGCCGTCCTGCTCGGCGACCAGATAGGGCAGGCCGCGCTCCAGGAACGTGGCCCGGCGGCGGGCCATCTCGTCCTGCGCCGGCGGGTCCTCCTCGAAGGTGCCCAGGCCGTTGAGGACATTCCAGCCATAGATCGCGGTGATGGCCGGAAGGTCGGCGTCGGTGGAGGGGCGGATGGTGACCCTTGGATCGCCCAAGCTCAAGACTCCCAGCCCTTGTCCACCGCCCAGACGGCGAAGGCGTAGTCCAGCGCGATCTCCTTGAGGAAATCAAACCGTCCCGAGGCCCCGCCATGGCCGGCGTCCATGTTGATCTTCAGCAGCACCGGTTTGCCACTGGTGGTGGCCGGCCGAAGCTTGGCGACCCACTTCTCGGGCTCCCAATAGGTGACGCGGGGATCGGAAAGGCCGCCGGTGGCCAGGATGGCCGGATAGGGCCTGGCCTCGATATTGTCGTAGGGCGAATAGCTGGCGATGTAGTCATAGGCCGCCGCATCCTCCAGCGGATTGCCCCATTCGGGCCATTCGGGCGGGGTCAGGGGCAGGGTGGTGTCGCTCATGGTGTTGAGCACGTCGATGAACGGCACCGCCGCGATGATCCCGGCGAACAGGTCGGGCCGCATGTTGGTGATGGCCCCCATCAGGAGTCCCCCCGCCGACCCGCCATAGGCCACCGTGTTGGCCGGCTTGCCGTAACCGGCCGCGTGCAGGTGCTCGGCGCACGCGATGAAGTCGGTGAAGGTGTTCTTCTTCTTGTCCTTCTTGCCGTCCAGGAACCAGCTCCAGCCCTTTTCCGAGCCGCCGCGCGGGCAGGCCGTGGCCCAGATCCAGCCGCGATCGACCAGTGAAAGGTTCCGGATCGAAAAGCTGGCCTCCATCGAAATGCCATAGCTGCCATAGCCGTAGAGGAGCAGCGGGGCCGAGCCGTCCAGTCTGGTCCCCTTCTTCATCAGCACGAAGATTGGCACCTGCGTCCCGTCAGGCGCCTTGGCGTTCAGGCGGCGGGTTTCGTACTGGCTGGGATCGTGGCCCGACGGGATTTCCTGGGTCTTGCGCAGGGTCCGCTGGCGCGTCGCCATGTCGTAGTCGAACCACTGCCGGGGCGTGGTCATCGAGTTGTAGACGAAGCGCACGGTGGCGGTGTCGTACTCGTAGCCGCCCTCGAGGCTCAGCGCATAGGCGGCCTCGTCGAAGTCGACCACGTGCTCCTCGCCCACCCCATCTTTGTTAGGGCGCGCCGTGATGACGATGCGGTTGACCGCGTCCACCTTCTCCAGACGCGCGAAGTGGTTCTGGAAGGCGATCATGCCGACGATCAGGCGGCCCGGATGGTGGGCGATCCAGTCCTTCCAGTGGGCCTTGCCGGGCGTGGTTTCCGGCGCGGTGACCAGCTTCCAGTCGACGGCGCCATCGGCATTGGTGCGGATCACGAAGTGGTCGTTCCAGTGGTCCAGTTCATAGCGCAGGCCCACCTGGCGCGGCTCGACCACCACAGGCTTTGCGGTGGGGGCGCTGGCCGGGATCAGCAGGTTCTCGCTGGTTTCCTGGTTGCCGCAACTGATGACGATGAACTTCTCGGACGACACCGTGCCGACGCCGATGAAGAAGCCTTCGTCGGGCTCGTCATAGATCAGCACGTCGTCCTTCGCGCCGCCCCGGGCCGGACGGCGATGGATGCGGGACGGGCGGCCGCTATCGTCCCGGAAGGTCCAGAACAGCCATTCACTGTCGGGCGAAAAGCAGAAGTCGCCCGTGGTGCTCTCGACCGGGCTTTCCAGAACCGCGCCTGTCTCGAGATCCTTGACGTGGATGCGATAGACTTCCGAGCCCTGCTCGTCGACGGCGAAGGCATAGAGCTTGTGGTCTGGCGAATGGCTGGCGGCGCCGACCTGATAGAAGGCCTTGCCCTTGGACTCGGCTTCCTCGTCCAGCAGGATCTGCTCGGCCCCGCCGCCTCTGGGCTTGCGGGCGTGGATCGGATGCTGCGCGCCGGTCTCGAAGCGGGTGTAGTATTCCCAGGGACCATCGGGGGCGGGAACGCTGGCGTCGTCCTGCTTGATGCGGCCCTTCATCTCCTCGAACATCGCGGTCTGCAGCGCCTCGGTCGAGGCCAGCATGGCCTGGGTGTAGGCGTTCTCGGCGGTCAGGTGCGCCTTGACGTCGGCCTTGATCAGCGACGGGTCGCGCAGGACCTTCTGCCAGTTGTCGTCCTTCATCCACGCATAGTCGTCGGTCCGCACGCGGCCCAGCTGCTCGATGCGCTTGGGCTCCTTCTTGGCGACGGGCGGGACGGGGCGAGCGGCTTTGGATGCGGACATGGAGATCCCGGGAATGAAAACTGGACTGGAAGTAAGCACGACGGCCGCGCTCGTCATCATCTGACGTCGGTTGATGATGCTCATTTTCCCTACCAGGTCCTAAACGATCTCTGCGTCAGAACGTCAACTTGCGGGCCATGCCGGGTCTGGTCAAACTGATCTGGCGAAGCGCGCCGATGTGCGTCGAGCGGGGGTGGTAAAAGAGTAGGGGCGACGATGGTTTACGACCTGTCCGTCGATCTGATCCAGGCGACGGTCCAGCTTGAGCAGCCGCTCAAGGACGGCTCGCGAACCGTCGGCACCGGCTTCCTGATCGCCGACACCGACCCCGACGGCAAACCCCGCACCATCCTGATTACCGCCGCTCACGTCTTCGACCGCATGCCGTCGTTCTCGGCCAAGATCGGCTACCGCATCCAGGCCAGCGACGGCGTCTGGCGCTACGACCCCCAGACCCTGAAGATCCGCGACGGCGACCATCCCCTGTGGGTCAAGCACGCGGGCCGCGATGTCGCCGCCATCGTGGTCGAGGCTCCACCGGAATTCGCCAAGGCGGCTATCCCGCTGGCCTGGCTGGCCAAAGATGACACCTTCAGCCAATACAAGCTGGGTCCCGGCGACGAGATGATGGCCCTGGGTTTCCCGCGCGGCCTTTCCGCCAATCCGGCCGGCTTTCCGATCCTGCGGTCGGGCCGGGTGGCCTCCTATCCGCTGGCCCCGGCCACGGCCTTTCCGACCTTCCTGATGGATTTCTCGGTGTTCCCGGGCAATTCCGGCGGACCGGTGTTCATGGCCGAGGGCGCGCGGCGCCGGCCGGGCGCGACCGAAAGCCAGGAAGTGCAGTTCATCGCCGGCATCCTGACCCAGCAGGTTGAGCTGTCGGGCGAGCGGCTGGAAATCGGCATCGTCACCCACGCCAGATATATCCGCGAGACCATTGGCCTGCTCGACAGGCCGTCGAACCTGACCGTGGCCGCCACAACGACCCGGATCGAGCCGATCATCCAGGGCGCGACCGCCGCCTCGGCCGCGGTCTCGGCCAGCGCCATGGGCGTGGGACGCTAGCGGAAGCCTCGGAACCTCGGGTCCGCGGGGCCGTTCTTGTGGGGACATTCACCCAACAGGAGCACAGCCATGAGCACCAATCGTGTTGAAGGCGCTATCGACAAGGGCGTCGGCGCCACCAAGGAAGCCGTCGGCAAGGCCACCGGCAACGAGCGCCTCGAAGCCGAGGGCATGGCCCAGAAGGCCAAGGGCGACATCCAGAACAAGGTCGGCCAGGTCCAGGACAAGGTCGGCGACGCGATCAAGAAGTAGGCTCTGGTTCCGACCAGACCGATGAACGGCCCCGGGAGTGATCCCGGGGCCGTTTTCGTTTCAGGCGCCGGATCGTTACGTCGGAGGTAATGGCGCGACGGCCCGGCGCGACCTAGCCTGTCGGCATGACCGCCACTGTGCCCACCATCGGCGAGCGTCTGCGCGACTGGCGTCAGAAGCGTCGCCTCAGCCAGCTGGATCTGGCCTGCGAGGCCGAGATCTCGACCCGGCATCTGTCGTTCTTGGAGACCGGCCGCGCCGCGCCCAGTCGCGAGATGGTGCTGCGCCTGGCCGAGGGGTTGGGCGTGCCGCTGCGCGAGCGCAACGCCCTGCTGCTGGCGGCGGGCTTCGCGCCGGTCTTCCCCGAGCGGTCGCTGGACGATCCCGGGTTGGAGGCGGCCAAGATCGCCGTCGAGGCGCTGCTGGAGGCTCACATGCCGTTCCCGGCCCTGGCCATCGATCGGCGCTGGACCATGCTGAGCAGCAATGCGTCGGTGGGGCTGTTGATGAACGGGGTTGATGCCAAGCTGCTGGAGGGGCCGGTCAATGTGCTGCGGCTCAGCCTGCATCCCGACGGCGTCGCGCCCAGGATCGTCAATCTGGCCGAACTGCGCGGTCACATCCTGTCGCGCCTGCGCCGGGAACTGGCGGACAATGGCGACGCCGGGCTGGCTGACCTGATCCGGGAACTGGCCGCCTATCCTGGCGGCGAGGCCCATCCACGCGCCGGCGAGGGCATGATCGCCGTGCCTCTGCGGCTGAAGACGTCCACGGGCGAGCTGTCGTTCCTGACCACCACCATGACCTTCGGCGGACCGCTGGATGTCACGGTGTCGGAACTGACAATCGAGACTTTTCTGCCGGCCGATCCCGCCACGGCCGCCGCTTTGCGGGCCATGGCGGGAGGCTGAGGGCTCTAGGCGCCGTAGATGATCGAGATGGTCTCGGCCACGCAGGCGGGGCGTTCCTCGCCTTCGATCTCGATGGTGCATTCGTTCTTCATCTGCAGACCGCCGGACTTGGCCTCGACGCTCAGCAGCTTTTGGCGCATGCGCACCTTCTTGCCGACCCGGACCATGCCGGTGAAGCGAACCTTGTCGCAGCCATAGTTGATGCCGCGCGTCACGCCGGTGACCCGCAGGATGCCGGCGCCCAGCATCGGAATCAGCGACAGGGTCAGATAACCGTGCGCGATCGGGCCGCCGATTTCCTTGGTGGCGCGCTCGACATCGACATGGATCCACTGGTGATCGCCGGTCGCTTCGGCGAACAGGTTGACCCGCTCCTGGCTGATCTCGACCCAGTCCGAAACGCCGATTTCCTGACCGACCAGGCTGGCGATATCCGCATAGGCGACTTCGCGCATGGCTTGCTCCCTTCAAACAGTTGTTTTGAGAGTCGTAGCGGCCCGCGCGCCGGCTGTCACGCCTCCAGCGCGACCTGGGCGGTTTGCGGCAACAGACTGACCGCCTCGTCCAGCAGCTTGCGCCACGCCTCGCCCCGTCCGCGCGCCTCGGCATAGGCCTCGCGCAGGGCGAAGGGGTCGTCCGCCGACAGGGCGTGGATCAGTTGCGTGGCCTGGACGCGATCCTTCAGGCCTTTCTCCGGATTCACCTTGCGGTCGCGGCTGACAATCAGCTTGTGGACCGCGTAGCGCGCCGGCGCGGGAGCGTTCACCAGCACGCCGCCGCCATGCAACACCGCCGTCTCCACGGGATCGCGCAGCAGGAAATCCATATAGGGCAGGGGCACGGCGTCGCTTCCGAGAGTGGGCAGATAGGACGGCGCGTCCCGAGGCGCTCCGCGATTGGTGGTCAGGACGTCGACCCGATAGCGTTCGCCCAGCGAGTAGCTGGTCGTTTTCCTGGCGTCGAACGCATAGCTTACCGGCGCGAAGCGCGGATCCAGGTCGCGCAACAGTTCCAGCAGGGGCTTGTCCAGCGTGTCGTCCAGGTTGGAGGCGATCCCGAAGTCCTGGGCGATATCCAGATCCATGGTCGCCAGGCTGGAGATCGGCAGCCGAACGCCCAGATGGGCCGAATAGGTCTGGAAGGCCACCGTGCCGATCAGCATGGCGCGCAGGCGAAAGGCGCCGGCCTGCGCCAGGGCCTGGGTGATCTCGGCGCTGGTGCGGTCGGGGCGGGGCGCGCCGGACGCGATGATCGCCGCGACCAGCCGCCGACGGTCGTCCACATCGGCGCGATGCTCGCCATGCCGGGCGATCCGTTCGCGCAGGGCTTCGTTGTCGGGGCCGACATAGACCTGACGGCGGCTCTGGGCGCCGCCGGTCGGCATCTGGACGTACCAGTAGAGCCGCCCTTTCACGGTCTTCGAAATGAAGGTCGAGCCCGACGGATACTCGCCGAACCGCGCCAGACGCAGCCGCTCCATCAGCTCGGCGTAGCTGGTGTGCGCTGAGAGGGGCAGGCGCTCGATCATGGGGAGAAGTTATACGCAAATCCGAAATCTGCGTATAACTTTATCGTGGGGACCCGGTGTTACCCGATCCGCTTGCCGCCATCCGCCCAGTACGCATCCCGGATCAGCCGCTTGTAGAGCTTGCCCGTCGCGTGGCGGGGCAGTTCCTGCATGAAGTCGATCCTGCGCGGCGACTTCACGTGGCTGAGATTGGCGCGGGCGAAGGCCATCAGTTCGTCGGCGAGGTCAGAGTGATCCTCGGCCCAGGCCAGGGGCTGGATCACCGCCACGACCTTTTCGCCCATCTCGTCGCAGGGCGCGCCGACCACGGCGGCGTCGGCCACCTTGGGGTGGGTGATCAGCAGGTTCTCGATCTCCTGCGGATAGATGTTCACCCCGCCGCTGATGATCATGAAGCTCTTGCGGTCGGTCAGGTAGAGATAGCCCTCCTCGTCGACCCAGCCCACATCGCCCAGCGTCGTCCAGCCGTGCTGGTTATAGCTCTCGGCGGTCTTGTCGGGGGCGTTGTGGTAGTTCACGGCCGGGCCGTTGGCGAAGTAGACCGCGCCCTCGGTGCGGGGTGGAACGGGATTGCCGTCCTCGTCGCAGATCCGGAGTTCGCCCAGCACGGCCTGGCCGACACTGCCCTTGTGGGTCAGCCAGTTCTGCGAATTGATCCAGCAGAAGCCGTTGCCTTCGGTGCCGGCGTAATATTCGAAGATCACCGGGCCCCACCAGGCGATCATCTGTTCCTTGACCGGAATCGGGCAGGGCGCCGCGGCGTGGACGGCCGACTTCATCGACGAGACATCGTACTTGGCGCGCGTCTCCTCGGGCAGTTTCAGCATCCGCACGAAGTGGGTCGGCACGAACTGGCCGCAGGTGACCTTGTATTTTTCGATCAGGGCCAGGGCGGCCTCGGGATCGAACTTCTCCATCACGATCACCGTGCCGCCCAGCTTGTGGACGCTCATGCACCAGCGCAGGGGCGCTGCGTGATAGAGCGGGGCGGGCGAGAGATAGACGCTGTCGCCACTGAAGCCGAAGAGGCCCTGGGCCATCATCTGCAAGGCGTTGGGCGCGTCGATCGGGCCGCCGCTCAGGGCCGGCTTGACCCCCTTGGGCCGGCCGGTGGTGCCCGAGGAATAGAGCATGTCGGAGCCGGCGCTCTCATCGGCGATCGGCGTTTGCGGCATGGCCGCGCGGGCCGCCTCGAAGTCGGCATAGGCGCCATGCGCGCCGCCCACGGTGTAGAGTTTCAGGCCGGGGACCAAGGCGGGGATCTCATCGATCAGCGGCCCGATGGCCGTCGAGGTGATGAACACCTGGGCCCCGCAGTCTTCCAGGATATACTGGGTTTCGGCGGCCGTCAGCTTGGTCGAGACGCACACATAATACAGCCCGGCCCGCTGGGCGGCCCAGGCGATCTCGAAGAAGCGGGCGTTGTTCTCCATCAGGATGGCGATGACGTCGCCAGCCTGCAGGCCCAGCGAGCGGAACAGCTGCGCCCCCTGGTTCGAGCGCGCGTCGAGCTGGCCGTAGGTCACGACCTCGCCGGAACCGGCCATGATGTAGGCGGGCTTTTGCGGCTGCGTCTGGGCGTGGAGAAAGGGGTGCATGAGGTGGGGTTTCCTTAAGCCGCGACCGGGGTCTTGGCGTCCTGCAGGATCATCGCCGCGCCCTTTTCGCCGATCATGATGGTGGGGGCGTTGGTGTTGCCCGAGACCAGCCGCGGCATGATCGAGGCGTCGACCACCCGCAGGCCGTCCACGCCGCGCACCCGCAGCCGGGCGTCGACCACGGCCATCGGCCCGGCGCCCATCGCGCAGGTGCCGACCGGGTGATAGAGGGTCGAGCCAGAGGCGCGGGCGTATTCCAGCAGCATCTCGTCGGTCTCGAAACCGGGGCCGGGATTCATCTCGTGGTCCACGTACTGGGCGATGGCCGGCTGCTCGCCGATCTTGCGGGCCCACTTCAGGCCGGCGATGGCCACTTCCTGGTCCAGCGGGTCGGACAGATAGTTGGCGAAGATCGCCGGATAGTCCGATGGGTTGGCTGACTTGATGCGGATCCAGCCCCGGCTTTCCGGGCGCAGCTGGCAGGGGGCGATGGTCATGCCCGGCGCGTCTTCCAGCTCCATCTTCTGCTGGTTGAACAGCTTGTCCAGATCCATGGTGGCCGGCAGGATATGGAACTGGATGTCGGGGCCCGCGAGATCCGGCCTGGACTTGCAGAATGCCGCGACATGGGCCGCCGACAGGGTCAGCAGGCCCTTGCGGAACAGCAGATATTTCAGCGCCTCGGCGGCCAGGCGACCGCCCTTGCTCATCGCGTTGATCGACGCGGCGCCGGCCTTCAGGCGGTAGCGGACGCCGGTCAGATAGTGGTCCTGCAGGTTCTCGCCGACGCCGGGCGCGTTGGAGACCACCGCGATCCCGTGCTGGCGCAGCAGTTCGCCGTTGCCCACGCCGGATAGCTGCAGCAGTTGCGGCGAGTTGATCGCCCCGCCGGCCAGGATCACTTCCGCCCGCGCCTTTGCCGTGCGCTTGACGCCGTTCTGGACGAATTCGACGCCGGCCGCGCGCTTGCCTTCGAAGATCACGCGGCTGGCCAGGGCGTCGGTCTCGACCTGAAGGTTCGGACGCTTCATGGCTGGGTGCAGATAGGCGACCGCGGCCGAGCAGCGGGCGCCGTTCTTCTGGGTCACCTGATACCAGGTGGCGCCTTCCTGATCCTTGCCATTCAGGTCGTCGTAGCGGGGAATGCCGGCCTGGTCGCAGGCCTCGATCAGGGCGTCCGAGATCGGATTGCCGTCGCGCATGTCGGAGACGTTCAGCGGGCCGCCCGTGGCGTGCAGGTCGCAGGCCCCGCGCTCCTGGTTCTGGGATTTGCGGAACCACGGCAGGACATCGTCCCAGGCCCAGCCTTCACAGCCCAGCTGCCGCCAGCCGTCATAGTCGGCCTGCTGGCCGCGCACATAAAGCATGGCGTTGATCGAGGACGAGCCGCCCAGCACCTTGCCGCGCGGCCACACGTGCTGGCGCCCGCCGGTGCCGGGATCGGGCTCGGTGGTGTACAGCCAGTTGACCTTCGGGTCCTTCAGGGTCTGGGCGTAGCCGACCGGGATGTGGATCATCAGGTTCGAGGCGAACTGCGAGAGGTTCTTGGTCGGCCGATCGTCGCCGCCGGCCTCCAGCAGCAGCACCTTGAAGCGGCCGTTCTCCGACAGCCGCGCGGCCAGCACGCAGCCGGCCGAACCGGCCCCCACGACGATGTAGTCCGCCTCGATGATCGCGCTCATCGCTTCCTCCCTGAGCGCGCTTGGGCGCGCTCCATTTTTTTGTTTCGAGCCCTCCGTTCAGGAGGGCTCGGGGCCGTCTGCTTGTGACCGCATGATCGACGTTCACTCACAATGCGCGGGTCTGGGCTGAACGGAAAGCCTCACCTTGCGTCAGTTGCCGTCGCGGCGCCGTTGGCGCGCCATGTTTACCGGCTATCGTGAGCTCAAAGAACGATGTTCCCGGGAGAGAAGCGTGGATCTGATCAGCCAGACAGTTGTGGACGGCAAGGCCGGCCCGGGAGCGGGAACGACCTATCCGACCCTGCCGGACATCGACCTCGCCGACATCTTCCGCTTTTCCAAGGGCCAGCCGTTCGCCGACTATGCCCGCATGCGCACCGAGGCGCCGGTGATGTGGCATGCCGAGCCCTATGGCGGTCCGGGCTTCTGGGCGGTCACGCGGCATGAGGACGTGATGGCCGTCAACGGCGATCCCGCGACCTACTCGTCGCAGCGCGGCGGCATCCTGATGGCCATGGGCCCGCCCGACCGCCGTCACGCCCTGCTGTTCCGGGCGTCGATGGACACGATGATCAACATGGACGCGCCGCATCACCTGCAGCTGCGTCGCGAGCACATGCCCTATTTCACCCCGTCCTATCTGCGCGGCATCACCGAGGCCGTGAAGGGCGAGGTCACCCGGCTGCTGGACGCCATGGAGCCGCTGCTGGAAGGCGGGGCCACTATCGACATGGTCGAGCACTTCTCCAGCGTGCTGCCGCTCTTCACCCTGTGCGAGATCCTGGGCGTGCCGCCCGAGGATCGCCCCCGGTTTCTGAAGTGGATGCACTATCTGGAGCGCGCCCAGGACCTGGCCGTGCAGCAGGCCGCGGCGCCCATCACCCCGACGCTTGAGCTCATGCAGTTCGTCATGGACTTCAACAACAACGTCGAGGAGATGTTCGACTACGGCCGGATGATGCTGCTGAAGCGTCGCGAGGATCCCAAGGAAGACCTGCTGACCGCCATCGCCCGGGCCCAGGTCGACGGCGCCCTGCTGGCCGACGAATATCTGGACGGCTCGTGGCTGCTGATCGTCTTCGCGGGCAACGACACAACCCGCAACACCCTGTCGGGCGCGATGAAGCTGCTAACCGAGTTCCCGGACCAGAAGCAGCTGCTGATCGACAATCCGGGCCTGCTGGGCGGCGCGGTCGACGAGTTCATCCGCATGGTCAGCCCGGTGATCTACATGCGCCGCACGGCGACGGCGGATGTCGAGCTGAACGGCCAGATGATCCGCGAAGGCGAGAAGGTGATCATGTATTACGGCGCGGCCAACCGCGATCCGGAGGTGTTCCCCAACCCCGACCAGCTGGACGTGAAGCGCCCCAACGCGGCCAAGCACATCGCCTTTGGCTATGGCCCCCACACCTGCATCGGCAAGCGCGTCGCCCAGATCCAGCTGGAGGAAGCCTATCGCCAGATCCTGGCCCGCTTCCCCGACCTGAAGGCCACCGGCGAGATGGAGATCGCGCCCAACAACTTCGTGCATGCGATCAGCAAGCTAATGGTCAAGCGGGGGTAGAGCACAGCCCCTCCGGATAGCGTCGCGCCATCCGGAGGGGAGCGATGCTAGACGGCCGGCGGCTTTGCGAACTGGCCGGCGCGCCAGGCCATCCAGGTGACGCCCAGGCCGACGGTGGTGCAGACCACCAGCGCCGGCAGCGAGGCCTCGGGGCCAAAGGCGCCGCCGGTCAGCCATTCGGGGAAACCCGGGCGCGCCGTGCTTGACGCCATCGCCGGGCCGAAATCCCCCCCGGACACGGCGGCGCCGAACAGATAGCCCTGGGTGAAGTTCCAGGCCGCGTGCACGCCGATCGACATCCAGACCCGCCCCGTCAGCGCATAGAAGGCGCCCAGCATGATCCCGGCCTCCAGCGCGATGGCGATGGCCGCGAACACGGTCGCGTTCGGATTGGGCAGGTGGCCAAAACCGAACAGGGCGGCGGAGATCGCGAAGGCCACCCAGGGGCCGAACGCCCTCCAGGTCAGGCGCAGCAGGATGGCGCGGATCATGATCTCCTCCACCACGCCGGACTGAACGGCCTTGCCGATGGCGATCCAGGCGGGCGCGGCGCCGAGGGCCCGGATGTCATAGAGTCCGAACGCGGCCATGATGGCCATCACGGTGGCGAACATCGCCGCGCCGATCAGCAGGCCCACGCCCAGTTGCGGCAGGGCGGGCCGCCAGGCGATCTCGGACGGCCAGCGTCCCTCGGCCAGTCGCACCGCCAGGGCGTAGACACCCAGCCCCACCAGCACCGCCACGATATTGGCCGCCAGCTGCGCCGCGCCGGACGTCTTGGGCAAGGCCTTGCCCAAGGCTTCGCCCGTCGACAGCGACGCCAGGGCGATCAGGAAGAACAGCGCCAGGGCCCAGCCGAGGGCCCTGAGCCAGCGCAGTGGTCCGGGATGCAGAAACCGACGCTCGCCCAGCTCAAGGGGATGGGTCCAGCGCGTCATATCGATCTTCATGATGTTGGGTACTCAGGGGTAAGCGTGTCTGAAGGGGGAGGCGAGGCGTGGTCAGGCGCGGAAAGCGCCTGCGCCAGGATCCGCTGGCCAAAGGACCGCTGGTTCAAGGCTGTGATCGCTTCCCGGATGACGCCGGACAGCGGGGCCGAAAGCTCGGCGTCCAGGGCGTCGGCGGCGGCGTTGACCGCGGCCCACTGGCGTTGAAGGGCCGGGACCATGGCCTGCGCCTTCGGCGTCAGGGCCACGATGCGCTCGCGGGCGTCGGCGCCCGGCTTCAGCTCGACCAGGTCGTCCTTGACCATCTGCGCGACCGTCTGGCTGACGGCCGAATGGCTGATGCCGATCTTCAGCGCCAGCGCCTTGATCGACGCCGGTCCCAGGCTCATCAGGCCGCGTAGAACCGGCGTGTAGCGCGGCCGCCAGGCGAGCCCGGCGGTGGTGTAGGCCGCCTGCACGTCGCCATCCAGCAGTTCGATCAGGTGATGCAGCAGGGTGCCAAGCGTGGGCGAGGGTGGCGACATGCAGAAGATGTATAAGTGCTGTTATATATCGTCAAGGCGCGGGTTTGCGAGCGCGTGAAACGAGCCTGCGCGGCTAGATGTGCAGGGCTCAGCTCGCCTTCAGGCGCCTGGGGCTCGATCCGGTCCAGCGCTTGAAGGCGCGAGAGAAGGCGCTGGGGTCGGAGAAGCCGACCAGATAGGCCGTCTCGTTCACCGACACCTTGCGGCCGTTCAGATAGTGCAGCGCCATGGTGTGGCGCAGGGCGTCGGTGACCGCCTTATAGGTCACGCCCTCCTGGCGCAGCTGGCGGTAAAGCGCCGGCCGGCTCAGTCCCAGTCGCGCGGCCATCTCTTCCATGCCGGGCGCGCCCTTGTGCAGGATCGGCAGCAGGGCGGACTCGACCCGACCCCGCACGGTGCGCGAGGCTTCCAGCTCGGCGATCAGCCGATCGGCGTGTTCGGTGAGCACGCCGAAGGCATAGCCGCTGGGATTGTGCAGCGGGATGCCCAGCCATGACGGATCGATCTGGATGGCGTTCCAGCCCGCGCCGAAGGTCACGGGGACCTTCCACAGGGCCTCGTACGCCGCGCCATGGTCGGGCCGGGCGTGGGTGACGTGGACGGCCTTGGCGAACGGCGCGTCGGGAAAATGACGGGCGGTCTCGCAGATGAAGCGCGACCAGGTCGACTCGGTCAGTTCGGGAAAGTCGTTGGGATTGATGCGGGTGTCGGTCAGCCAAAGCTCGCCGTCGCGCTGGACCATCTGGAAGCGCTGGACCCCGGCGGGAATGTCGACCTCCATGGCCAGCCGCCCGTAGCGGTTCAGCTCGTGCAGACCTTCGCCCATGGTCGGAGCGGCGTAGCAGATCAGGCCAACCACCGAGATCTCGCGAAAGTCGTTGGCCGCGCCCAGGCGCAAGGCCAGGTCCGGCGCGCCGCAAAGAGCCTTGGCCGCGCCCATCAGAGCGACATAGGAACGAACGGGCACGCGGCGGTCGAGGTTCTCCAGGTCCTTCGGCGCGATTCCCGAGCGGTCCGCCAGAGCCTTCGGATCCGCGCCATGGGCGATGGCGAACCGCATCAGGTGGTCGGCGAAGCCCGCCGAGACCGTGCCGGTCATCGGATGGCCGCCCGGCTGAATCCCAGGGTCATGTTTTCCGAGCGCTTCCGTCATGGCCCAAGTCTTGGCCGCTGACCTAGCCTGTTGGCAACACGCGCAGCCGCGTCAGACCAGGGAAAACGCATGACTGAAACGACTTCAGCTGGCCGTGAAGCGCTTGCTGGCAAGGCCTTGGGCGCATCGGCGCGGCTCTGGCTGTTCACCGCCCTGGCCGGTCAGCTGGCCTTTGCCCTCTATGTCGCGGCGTTCTACGGCGGCGCGGCGGTTCAGGGACGGTTCGAGGCCTGGAACGACGTCCTGGTCGGCGGCTATGTGCGCGGCGCGGTGATCGGCAACATCGTGCTGGCGGCGCATCTGCTGCTGGCGGTGGTGATCACCCTGGGTGGGCCGTTCCAGCTGTGGCCGTGGATTCGCCGACGCGCGCCCTGGCTTCACCGCTGGAACGGACGGCTCTACATGCTGACCGCCGTCGTCATCACCCTGTCCGGACTCTATGCGGTCTGGACGCGCGGGACGGCGGGCGGAACGATGATGCGGGTCGGCATCAGCCTCAATGGCGTGCTGATCCTCGCCGCCGTCGGCCTGGCCTGGCGCCATGCGGTCGCGCGCCGCTTCGCCGCGCACCGCCGTTGGGCGCTGCGGCTGTTCCTGCTGGTCAGTGGCGTGTGGTTCTTTCGGATCGGCCTGATGTTCTGGATCCTGGTCCATCGGGCCCCTGTCGGGATCGGCGACGACTTCGACGGGCCTTTCGTGCGCTTCCTGGCGTTCGGCTGCTATCTGGTCCCGCTGGCGGTGCTGGAGCTGTATTTCCGGGCCGGGGCGAGCAGGGGACCTATAGGCAAGTCTCTGATGGCGGCCCTTCTGACGGTTCTGGCGCTATGTTCCGCCGTGGGAATCTTCGGCGCCTTCATGGGCATGTGGCTGCCCCGGATCAGCGGATAGGTCGCCATCGGCGTTGCTCCTGAGTCAAACGCATGTTTGACTGGGTGAAAATCAGGAGGATCACCCCATGTCGCAGCCCACCTTCGAGACCCTGCTCTATGACGTCGAGGACGGGATCGCGACGATCACCCTGAACCGGCCCGAGCGGATGAACGCCTTCACCGCCCGGATGATGAAGGACCTGATCGAGGTGTTCGACGTCACCGACGCCGATGACGCGGTGAAGGTGGTGATCGTCACCGGGGCGGGCCGGGCGTTCTGCGCCGGGGCCGATCTGGGAGCGGGCGGGGCCACCTTCGATCGCACCTCGCCCCAGGCGCTGGAGCGGGAAGAGGGCAAGGTCGGCGACATCTATCGCGACGGCGGCGGGCGCTGCACCCTGCGAATGTATGACAGCCTGAAACCCATCATCGCCGCCGTGAACGGCGCGGCTGTGGGCGTGGGCGTGACCATGCAGCTGCCCATGGATATCCGCCTGGCCTCGACCGACGCCAAGTTCGGCTTCGTGTTCGCGCGGCGAGGGATCAATCCGGAAGCGACCTCTTCGTGGTTCCTGCCGCGTCTGGTCGGCATGCAGACGGCGCTGGAGTGGTGCTACACCGGCCGGGTGTTCGGCGCGCAGGAAGCGCTGGACCGCGGGCTGGTCCGTTCGCTGCACGCGCCCGAGGACCTGCTGCCCGCCGCCCGGGCCCTGGCCCGCGAGATCGCCGACAACAGCGCGCCCGTTTCCGTCGCCCTGACCCGCCAGCTGCTGTGGCGCATGGCCGGCGCCGACCATCCGATGGAGGCCCACAAGGCCGACAGCCGGGCCATTCAGGCGCGCGGCGCCTCGGCCGACGCCAAGGAAGGCGTCACCTCGTTCCTGGAGAAGCGCGCGCCGGTCTATCCCGACAGGGTCTCGACCGACCTGCCCGACATCTGGCCCGAATGGGGTCCGCATCCTTTCAGCTAAGGCTGAGGCGGCTGACGCGGTTTGGTCGCGGTTCGGCGTCATCGTGACGCGCACGCCGAACCGCCCCGCTCATCGGACGTTAATGACGTTCTGATCAGGTCGGGCTGACGGCTGATTTGACCGTCAGGATGACCATGAGCGAATCCGCGCCAATCACCCCGTTTTCGACCCCGGAGGCCGCCAAGCCGCCGGCGAAGTCGCGCGCGGCCCTGCTCAAGCGTCTGGCCGACGTCGTCTGTCTGCCCGCCAGCCGGGTCAACGCCTTCGAACGGGCCATGACCGCCGACCTGCTGGTCGAGATGCTGCGCGACGCGGTGGTCGAGGAGCGCGAGAAGGTGGCCCGCCGTCTGGCCAATCTGGTCGAGATGCCGGGCACGCTGGTCCGCCTGATCCTGCGCGACGAGCTTTCCGTGGCCCGCGCCCTGCTGGAAAATTCCCCCACCCTGGGCGACGCCGACCTGATCGACTGCGCCCGCCACGCCACCACCGAGCATCGCCGGATGATCGCCCAGCGCCGCGGCGTGGGCGAGATGGTCGCCGACGCCCTGGTCGAGGCCGGCGAGGCGCCGGTCGTCGAGGTTCTGCTGCGCAACGAGCTGGTGAAATTCAGCCATCACACCATCGAGACCATTGTGGCGATGTCGCGCGACAATCCGCGCCTGCTGCCGCTGCTGCTGCGGCGGGCCGAGCTGCGGCCCAGCCATGCCTATGTGATGTTCTGGTGGGCCGACGCCGAGGCCCGCAAGCTGATCCTGCAACGCTTCGCCGTGTCGCGGGAAATCCTGCAGGACGCCGTCGGCGACCTGTTCGCCGTGGCCTCGGAGGAGGGTTGGCAGGACCCGATGTCGCGCAAGGCCCTGCAGTTCATCGAGCGCCGTCAGCGCAACCGCGCCGCCATCGCCAAGAGCCCGTTTGACAGCCTCGACGACGCCGTCGCCGCCGCCCAGAACGGCATGACCCGCGACATCGCCGAAGAGATTTCCTACCTGTCGGGCCTCAAGCCGATGACCGGCGCCAAGATCTTCACCGATCCGGGCGGCGAGCCGCTGGCGATCCTGTGCAAGGCCACCGGCCTGCCGCGCACGGCGATCAAGGCCCTGTGGCGCGGCCTGCGCCGTCCCGACGTCGACTCCACCGGCGCCATGGTTCCGGCCCTGGAGCGGGTGATGGCCGTCTTCGACATGATCGCCGTCGACCGGGCCCAGACCGTGCTGCGCTACTGGAACTGGTCGCTGTCCTCGGCCCTGACTCCGGCCCTGCTGAAGGCGATCCGCGAGGGCGACGAGGCGGCCGTGGACGAATATTCGGTGCCCCAGCGCGCGGCGATGCTAGCGCTATCACGCGACTTTGGTCGCTAACCTCAAATATCATTGAACGCATTCGTCCAATTGTTGCCGGACGCTGAGGAACTCAACCTCAGTACGTCGGCGCGCCGGATGAATTGATGGGTATTCTTCGCGTCTGGATATTGCCGCTCGCGGCTATTATCGGTATCCACGCGACGACTGATTTCGGAATCAGAACACGAACAAACAAAATCGCGACGGGTTAGATCAGATGGACGACAAATCGGACCTCCTGGACATGACGGCCGCAATCGTCTCGGCCTATGTCGGCGCCAACACCATGACGGCGACGGACGTGCCCACGCTGATCCGGCAGGTTCACGGCGCCCTGGCGGCGATCGGCGGTCCCGCCGAGGCCGCGCCCGCCGCGCCCAAGGAGCCCGCGGTGCCGGTCAAGCGCTCGATCGCGCCTGACCACCTCGTGTGTCTGGAGGACGGCCGCAAGTTCAAGTCGCTCAAGCGCCACCTGCGCACCAAGTACGACATGAGCCCCGAGGAATACCGGGCCAAGTGGAACCTGCCCAAGGACTACCCGATGGTCGCCCCCAACTACGCCAAGGCCCGTTCTGAACTGGCCAAGTCGATGGGCCTGGGTCAGGGCGGTCGCAAGCCGCCGCGCGGCGGAAAATAGCCGAGTCGGATCAAGCGCTTGCCGGTCTGAGCGCCAGATGACATCAACGCCCGTCCTCCAAACCGGAGGACGGGCGTTTCGCTTGTTGATTGACTCTTCACCGAAATCTTGGCTGGCGACGCTGTTTTTGCTTGCCCGCGATTCGTTCCTTAAGCGATAGTGAATCGTCGTGATTCCAACGGCTTGTTAAGGAATCTGAAGATGAACGCGCAGTTGAGCGCATCGGCCTCGGCGGCCCGCGCTCACCAGGAGATGTTCGCCTACTGGGCGTCACTCCGACGGGGGGCGGCCCTCCCGGCGCGTGCGGACCTGAATCCGCTGGGCATCAAGCGCATGCTGCCGACCGTCAGCCTGATCGACGTGGTCAATGAGCCGCGCGACTATCGCCTGCGTCTGGCCGGCACGGGCCTGTATGGCGTCTATGGCCGCGAGATCACCGGCAAGGGCCTGTCGGAAGTCTACAACACCGCCGCCGGCGACTATTGGCGCAAGGAACTGGACAAGGTGGTCGATGGCCGCCGTCCGGGCGTGGGCGTCCACAGCATGGCCTGGCGCGGCGCGCCGCACATGTCGATCCTGTGGCTGCGCTTGCCGCTCGCCAGCAACGGCAAGGACGTCGACATGATCCTCGGCTATGACGCGGTGATCGGTTCGGCTTCGGATCACGGCTTCAGCGGCATCCGCGCGGCCTGACCTCACCCCTCCAGAAACGCCTCGACCTCGCGCTTGCTAGGCATGGACGGCGCGGCGCCTGACTTCTGCACCGACAGGGCGGCGGCGGCGTTGGCCATCTCGACGGCTTCGCGCAGGTCCATATTGATCGACAGGCAGGCCGCCAGGGCGCCGCAGAAACAGTCGCCGGCTCCGGTAGTGTCGACGGCCTTGACCTTGCGGCCCTCGATCAGGAAGGCCTCGTCGCGCCGTATGCAGGCCACGCCCGCCGCGCCCAGGGTGACGATCACCACCTGGTCGGGACGGCTCATCAGCTTGCGCGAGGCGCGAGACACCTCCTCAAGCCGCACCGGCTCCTCATCGAGCTTGGCATAGGTCGCCAGTTCGGTCTGGTTGAGGATCAGGATGTCGGTCAGCGGAAACAGCGCCGCGCCCTGGGGCAGGGCGGGGGCGGCGTTCAGCATGCGCAGGGCGCCCTTGGCGGCGCCGGCCCTGAACAGGGCCTCGATCGCCTGGGCCGGGGATTCCAGCTGGCAGAGCAGGATCCGCTGGCCCTCAAGCGGGGTGGCGGCCACGTGCTGCGGCGTGATCGCGGCATTGGCGCCGCTGGTCACCACGATCATGTTCTCGCCGCTGGACGCCACCCAGACATGGGCCTGGCCGGTGGGAATGCTGGGCAGCTCAAGGACATCGGCGACCTGCACGCCATAGCCGGCCAGCTTGGTCTTCAGGCCGGGGCCGGCGTCTTCACGGCCCACCGCGCCCATCAGCCGGGTCGGGGCGCCCATCCGCGCGGCGGCCACGGCCTGGTTGGCGCCCTTGCCGCCGGGAAACAGCTCCAGCGACAGGCCAGCCACCGTCTCGCCCGGACGCGGCAGGTCATCGACCCGCGCGACAGCGTCCAGATTGATCGAACCGAGGACAAAAACGCTCATAGCCGGACCTTAACCCCCAGCGCCGCGCTGGAAACTCTCCACGAGGCTTCCTGCGACGAGTCGCCAGCCATCCACCAGTACGAAGAAGATCAGCTTGAACGGCAGACTGATCGTCGCCGGCGGCAGCATCATCATGCCCATGCTCATCAGCACGCTGGCCACCACCAGGTCGATGACCAGGAACGGGATGAACAGCAGGAAACCGATCTCGAAGGCGCGCTTCAGCTCGGAGATCATGAAGGCCGGCGTCACCACCTTCAGCGGGGTGTCGGCGGCGGTCTTGGGCGTGGGGATCTTCGACAGGCGCACGAACAGGGCCAGGTCCTCGCGGCCCACCTGCTTGAGCATGAATTCCTTGACCGGTCCGCCGGCCGCCTCGAACGCCTCGGGCAGCTCCATCTGCTTGTCGAGCAGCGGCTTGACGCCCAGGTCGTAGGACCGCTCGAAGGTCGGGCCCATGACGATGGCGGTCAGGAACAGGGCCAGGCTGATGATCACCGGGTTGGGCGGGCTCTGCTGCACGCCGATGGCGGTGCGCAGCAGGCCCAGCACCACCACGATGCGCACGAACGAGGTGGTCATGATCACGATCGACGGCGCCAGCGACAGCACCGTCAGCAGGCCGACCATCTGGACGACCCGCTCGGAGAGGCCCGCGCCGGTGCCCAGGTTCACATTGATCGCCGACGAGGCGAAGGCGGCGGCGGGCAGCACCGCCGTGCCAAAGGCCACCAGCACCGAGATGATCGCGGCGCGACGCAGATCCTGCGAATTGGCGCCGGTGATGGATTTGATCAGGCCGCGCATCAGATGACGGGCTCCGGGGCGGGAACGGCGGGGGAGGGCGACGTGGCGGCGGGCTTTGGGCCCCAGTCGAGCAGCTTGCCCTCGCCCAGCAGCATCAGGCGCTCCTCGCCGTCCAGGCTGAAGATCACCAGGCGTCGCGTGGGATCCAGGGCCAGGCTCTCGACCACCCGCAGCCGGCGCACCTGCCGGGCGTGAACCATGCGCGTCAGCGCGTCGGGCCCAAAGCGGCGCAGGGCATAGGCGGCCAGGCCGATCAGGCCCAGGGTGACGGCCAGGGCGGCGATGGCGCGAATGAATTCGAGGATGTTCATGACGCCCGGATCGATCCGCTATGCGAGACAAGATGGCGCAGGCGAAACACCCCGCTGGGACTGGTGTGCCTGAGGCTTCTTAATGCCGGATTAACCCTGTTTCTTCACCATGATCGCCATGGGTCCCGACGACATTCCCCTTTTTGGCATGCTCAAGAGCCGGCTCGGCTATCTGTCCGAGCGGCAGAAGGTCATCGCCCAGAACGTGGCCAACGCCAGCACGCCCGGCTATCAGCCGCGCGACCTGAAGGCCTACAGCTTCCAGGCCTCGCTGATGAACCAGGGGTCGGGCCAGGCGCCCTATCGCGGCGGCAAGGTCGCTCCGACCAACGGCGTTTCGATGATGGCCACCTCGGCCTCGCACATGGCCCCGTCCAACGCGCCGAGCGCGTGGCGCGCCACGGCCGGCGCCGACACCGAGACCACCCTCGACGGCAACGCCGTGAACCTCGAGGACCAGATGCTCAAGATGTCCGACGCGCGCATGAACTATGACGCCGCCGTCGGCTTCTACCAGAAGTCCATGACCATGCTGCGGATGGCCGCGCGCAAGGTTAACGGTTGAGGAGCGACGAGATGCCCGAGATCAAGTCCAACTCGCTGTCGACCATGGCCGTGGCCACCTCGGCCCTGCGCGCCCAGCAGGGGCGCATGCGGGTCATCGCCGAAAACATCGCCAACGCCAATTCCACCGCCCGCACCCCGGGGGGCGACCCGTATCGCCGCCAGGTGCCTGTGTTCAAGCCGACCAGGATCGACGGCGCCGAGGGCGTCCAGATGCTGCGCGTCGAAGACGACACCAGCGACTTCAAGACCGAATATGATCCAGGCAATCCGGCCGCAGACGACAAGGGCTATGTCAAATTGCCCAACGTCAATTCGCTGGTCGAGGCGCTCGACATGAAAGAGGCGCAGCGCGCCTACGAAGCCAATCTCAACGTCATCGAGACCGCGCGCTCCATGCAGTCGCGCACCCTCGACATGCTGCGCAAATAGGGGCTGACCGATGATTACCGCGCTCGCGGCCGCCAAGGCCTACGCCTCGCAAGGCGCCATGTCGGTGGGCTCGATTGGCGGCGGCGCCAGCGCCGCCAAGGGCGTGGACTTCGGGGACCTCCTGAAGAACGCCATGAACGAGGTCACCCAGACCTCCAAGGCCGCCGAAATGAAGGTCGCCGAGCAGGTGGCCGGCAAGGCCGAGCTGATCGACGTGGTCACCGCCATCTCGTCGGCCGAGGCCAGCCTCGAGACCGTGATGGCCGTGCGCGACCAGGTGATCTCGGCCTATCAGGAAATCATGCGGATGCCGATCTAGCGGGCAAGCGGTCGGTCCGCCGCCTCCGGGGCGCGTGGGTCGGGGTGGAAATCCGCCGCCAGCTCTGCCACCAAAGCTCCGGGTGAAGCTTTGATTGGGTTCGGGATGAAGGTCTTCTTTTCGCTGTCGGTTCTGCTGTTGAGCGTGAGCGCCCCGGCGCTGGCTCAGGATCCCGCGCCGGCCGCCGTTCCCGCGCAGGTCCGCGCCCTTGAGGGGTGTTGGCGCGGCGAGGGCGTCGTCATGGACAAGCCCGTCGTGATCTCCCTGACCGCCCGCCCGATCACGCAGGACTCCATGTTCCTGGTCGAAGCGCAAAGCCAGGCCAAGGCCGATCCGAAAGACCGCTATGCCGCCCATCTGGTGTTTGGCGGGCGCGGCGCGCCGCCCGGGGACGGCCAGGCCACGGCGATCTCGGGCTTCTGGATCGACAGCTTTGGCGGCGATTTCACGGCGTCGGGCGTTGGATCGGCCGTAAAGGACGGGTTCGACGTCGCCTACGCCTATCCCGACGCCACCTTCATCAACCGTTGGCGAGGAACCGCGGATCGTCTCGACTGGACCATCGTGGCCAAGAGCGGCTCTGCTCCCGAAGCGGCCTTCGCCGCCTACGCGCTAAGCCGCGTCGCCTGCGCTCCCTGATCCGCAGGCCTCGGCCCGGCCCTCACTCCGCAACCGTCGCCCGTCCGCCTTGCTGGATGATCCGCGACAGGGCCTCCACCGAATAGGGCTTCTGCAGCAGATCGAAACCCTGGCCCTCGCTGTTGGCCAGGGCGTCGCTGTAGCCACTGGTCAGGATCACCGGCAGTTCGGGCCGGATCTCGCGCAGGCGCTTGGCCAACTGCAGGCCGTTGATCGCGCCGGGCATGACCACGTCGGTGAACACCACGTCGAACGCCTCGGGATCGACCTCCAGCAGCGCCTGGGCCTGAACGGCGCTGCGGGCCAGGGTGACCGAATAGCCAAGATCGGTCAGCAACTGCTGGCCAAAGGCCCCGACCTCCTCGTTGTCCTCGACCATCAGCACGCGACTGCGCCGCGGAGGCGCGGCCTGGGCCGGGTCGAAGGCGGCGGCCTTTTTGGCCACCCGTTTGGTCGTGGCCGGCAGATAGAGCGAGAAGGTCGCGCCCTGGCCCGGCTGGCTGCCCACCCGCACGTCGCCGCCCGACTGCTTGGCGAAGCCATAGACCTGGCTCAGCCCCAGGCCCGTGCCCTTGCCCACGGCCTTGGTGGTGTAGAAGGGCTCGAAGATCCGCTCCAGCTGGCTGGAAGCGATGCCCGGTCCGGTATCGGTCAGGGCCACCACGACGAAGCGCCCGGACACCGCCGACGCCGCCCGTCCGCCGGGGATGACGTCGGATGTGGACACCTCGATCGACAGCCGCCCGCGTCCGTCCATGGCGTCGCGGGCGTTGACCGCCATGTTGATCAGGGCGGTCTCGTACTGACCCTGGTCGGCCTCGACCGCGCAGGTCTCGCACGCGGACTCGACCTCCAGCACGACATTGGCCCCGACCAGGGTCTGCAGCATGGCCCGCAGTCGGCGGACGCTGTCGACGGCGTCGAACACTTCGGTCTTCAGGGGCTGGCGGCGCGCGAAGGCCAGCAGCTGGGCGGTCAGCTGGGCCGCCCGGTCCGCCGTCTCGCCGATGGCGTCGATATAGCGCCGCCGCCGGCGCTCATCCAGGTCGGGCCGGCGCAGCAGGTCGACGCTGGAGCGGATCACCGTCAGCAGGTTGTTGAAATCGTGGGCCACCCCGCCGGTCAGCTGGCCGATGGCCTCCATCTTCTGGGCCTGACGCAGGGCGGCGTGGGCGTCTTCCAGTTCGGCCGCCGTGCTGGTCTCCAGGGTGGCGTCGCGGCCCGAGATGTAGATGCGGTCGCGTTCGGCCACCAGGGTCCATTGCACGGTCAAGACGCTGCCATCCAGGCCCACCACCCGGCTGGTGAAGTCCACCGGCGTCTTGCGGCCGCGCGTCAGGGCGAAGTTGCCGGCCGCGTGCTCCTGGTCCTCCAGCGGGGCCAGATCCCAGAACGGGGTGATGAACAGCGTCGTCTCGTCAAAGCCCAGGCGACGGCTCCAGACCGGATTGCAGGCGGTCATCAGCCCGTCCAGCCCGCAGATCGCCAGGAAGTCGGCGCTCAGCTCCCAGGCGCGGCTCAGCTCGGCGGCGCGGGCCTTGATCTCGGCCTGCAGGCCCAGGTTCAGCCGCCGCAGTTCCTGTTCGACGACGTCGCGGGCGGTGTCGTCCCGCACCGTCAGCACCGCGCCGATCTGGACGCCGGCTTCGTCACGGACGGGCGAGGCGCCGCCGATCGCCAGAACCGAGACCCCGTCCGGGCGGACGATGCGCCAGCGCGCCTCGCTGACGGTTTCGCCCCGCACCGCGCGGACCAGGGGCAGGTCGGCCAGCGGGTGCGGCGCGCCGTCAAGGGTGCGCAGGGAATAGGCCCTGGCATAGTCTTCGGGGCCGATCTTCAGGTGCGCCGCGCCGTGGATGCGCGCGGCCTCGGCATTGACCATCAGGATGCGGCCGCTCGCGTCGGCGACCACCGCGCCCTCGGCCAGCTGCGCGTAGAACGACGCCACCTGCTCGATCGCGAGATTGGAAATCGACTTGCGCCGTTTCCAGAACGCCACCTGCGCCTCCACCGCCGCGCATCGATCCGCTCGATGCGAGAAATCGGACCGTTCAGCCCTGAGCGACAATAGGCTCATCCCGACTGGGCCAAAACAAGGCTTAGGTTTGGGGCGGGGCTGGGCGGGCGTTCTGACAAGACCTTCCCCTGAAGGGGGAGGCGGCCGGAGGCCGGAGGGGGAAGACCGCAAGGAGGCGGCAGTGACTTCCCCCTCCGTCGCTAGGGCAGGGCTATCGCATATGGGTTCGCGTCCAGAAGATTTGTCATCCCGGACAAGCTCGGCGAAGCCGGGCGCTGATCCGGGACCGCCGGAAGCGCTGAGCTCAGGCGTCGGTCCCGGATCTTCGCGCTACGCGCTCGTCCGGGATGACAGCCATTTTTGACTATAGGCGATAGCCCCGTCCGATGGGAGGACTTAAGGGGATGGGCCGCCCCCAATCCCCGTTCTTGCCGGAACAAACCCCAACCAGATCAAACGCTTGTAAAAAACTTGATCGCGCCCATCAGACACGCTGAAACCTCCCGTATTCTGTATCCACCTCGTCGCGAGGAAAGGGCGCAAGGCCAGCGACCATTGCGGCGGCGGGGGGTGATCGAGCGGGACTGGGCTTCAGGGGGATACTGAAGCGCGTCCGGGGATCCCGGCGTTGCGGGACCCGCCCGCCGTTGGCGTGGATGAGGGCAGACGGGTGTGTTCATTAGTCATTAGCTTGGCTCGCCCGCCTCGACCGCCGGCTTCTTGCGGAAACGCGAGGGGCTGGCTCCCGGTAAGGCCTGAACAGGGCCACCTGACGAGACGCTGATGGAAAACGATGACGCGGAGCGGACGGCTTCGTCGAAACGGTAATCTCTATCTCTCATCCGGGCGAGGCCCGGACGCTCCGCGACCCTTCCCACACCATCGCAGCGAAAGCGCGAGGGCGCCGAGCCGTGTCCGATAGTGACGGTCAAAGCCCCGCTAAGAAGCGCGGGTCCAGCGCGAAGACGCCGTGGGTCAGGGCGTAGATCGCGTACCACAGGGCCGCATTGGCCACGGTCATGACCAGCACCGACAGGCCCAGCGGCCACTGGCTGGCGCGGCGCTTGCCGCGGCGCGCGTCGAAGGGGGCGGACTGCAGGGATGACGAAGCCATCTGGTATCTCCGATTAACCTCAACAGGATCGAGAGTGAGTCGGTTCCTCGCCACTGCGACATTCGCCGCGCGCCGCCTTGTCGCACCCGGGCTTTGCGTCGGTCGCGATCCGGGCGAGGGTAGGGCGCGCGCCGCCGGAGACCGCATGCCCGTTCCAGACGCCCTCATCACCCTTGACCAGATCGGCAAGACCTATGACGACGCGCCGGTGCTCACGGGCGCCAGCCTGTCGATCGCCCGGGGCCAGTTCGTGGCCCTGGTCGGCGGATCGGGGGCGGGCAAGACCACCCTGCTCAAGACCATCAACGCCCTGATCGTCCCGACCACCGGGCGGGTGCTGATCGACGGCCAGGATGTCGCGGGCCAGCCGGGTCCCGCCCTGCGCCGTCGCATCGGCTATGTCTTCCAGGAGGTGGGCCTGTTTCCGCACATGACCGTGGCCCAGAACATCGGGATCACCCCCAGCCTGCTGGACTGGCCGGCTGAGCGGATCGCCGGGCGGGTCGAGACCCTGCTCGATCTGGTCGCGCTGCCCCGCGATATCGCCGCGCGTCTGCCGGCCGAGCTGTCGGGCGGCCAGCGCCAGCGGGTCGGCGTCGCCCGGGCCCTGGCGGCGGAACCGGCCATCCTGCTGATGGACGAGCCGTTCGGCGCCCTCGACCCCGTGACCCGCGTGGCTTTGGCCGAAGACGTCCGGCGTCTGCATGACGCGCTGAACCTGACCACGGTGATGGTCACCCACGATGTCGGCGAGGCCCTGCTGACCGCCGACCGGATCGTGGTCATGGCGGCCGGAGAGCGAGGTGGCGAGATCATCGCCGATGACACACCCGCCGCCCTGCTGTCCGCCGGTCACCCCGACCCCCGCGTCGCCGCCCTGATCGACGCCCCGCGCCGTCAGGCCGAAAAGCTGGCCGCCCTCTCGCAAGGGGGGGCGGCCCATGGATGATCGCCTGCATCAGGCCCTGGCCCTGCTGCCCGAGCGGCTGGGCTGGCATGTAGCCCTGTCGGCCGCCGCCCTCGCGCTGGGTCTGCTGATCGCCCTGCCGCTGGGCGTTCTGGCCGCCCGCAATCCCCGCCTGCGCTGGATCTCGCTGTCGCTGGCGGGCCTCGTTCAGACCATTCCCAGCCTGGCCCTGCTGGCCCTGTTCTTCCCGCTGCTGCTGCTGCTGTCGGGCCTGAGCGAGCGGGTGCTGGGCCACGGCTTTTCGGCGTTGGGCTTCCTGCCGTCGCTGCTGGCCCTGACCCTCTATTCGATGCTGCCGATCCTGCGGAACACGGCGGCGGGGCTGACCGGCGTCGATCCGGCCGTGGTCGAGGCGGCGCGCGGCGTCGGCATGACCGACCGCCAGCGGCTGTGGCGGGTGGAGCTGCCCCTGGCCCTGCCGGTGATCATGGCCGGGGTGCGGACGGCGGCGGTGTGGACCATCGGCGCGGCCACCCTCTCGACCCCCGTCGGCCAGACCTCGCTGGGCGACTACATTTTCTCGGGCCTGCAGACCGAGGACTGGGTGGCGGTTCTGGTCGGCTGCGCGGCCTCCGCCGTGCTGGCCATGGTGGTCGACCAGTTGCTGGGCCTGATCGAGAGCGGCGTCGGACGGCGGGCTCCCGGTCGCTGGATCGCCGGCGCGGCCGGTCTGGCCCTCGGCCTCGTCGCGGCGCTCACGCCCCTGGCCGGCGCGGCGTTGAGCCGGGGCCAGCCCGGCTACGTGATCGGCGCCAAGAACTTCTCCGAGCAATATGTGCTGGCCGAGCTGATGGCGACACGGGTCGAGGCGCGTGGCGGGAGGGTCGAGCGCAAGATCAACCTCGGTTCGGCGGTGGCCTACCGCGCCCTCGCGGCCGGCGAGATCGACGCCTATGTCGACTATTCGGGCACCCTCTGGGCCAACGTGCTGGGCCGCAAGGACAATCCCGGCCGCCAGGCGGTGCTGGACCAGCTGCGCATGGGCCTGAAGGATCGCGACGGCGTCGTGCTGCTCGCCCCGCTGGGCTTCGAGAACGCCTACGCCCTGGCCATGCGCCGCGACACCGCCGAGCGGCTGGGGATCAAAACCCTGGCCGACCTCGCCGCCCGGGGCGGAGGCCTGACCATGGGCGGCGACCTGGAGTTCTTTTCCCGCCCCGAATGGAAGAGCGTCGAGACCGCCTATGGCCTGAACTTCAAGGCCAAACGCCAGTTCCAGCCCACCTTCATGTACCGCGCCCTGGCCTCGGGCGAGGCCGACGTGATCTCGGCCTTCTCCAGCGACGGGCGGATCGCGGCTGATGACCTGGTGCTGTTGGGCGACCCCAAGGGCGCCCTGCCGCCCTATGACGCGGTGATCCTGATTTCGCCCAAGCAGGCCGGGGACAAGCGGTTGATCGACGCGCTGGCGCCGCTGGCGGGGAGCATCGACGTCAAGCGGATGCAGGCGGCGAACTATGCGGTGGACCGGGATGCAAACAAGCTCAGCGCGGCGGAGGCGGCGAAGATGCTGGAGGCAAACTAGAGAATCCCCGGCAGGTCCAGACCCTTCTCCCGGGCGCAATCGACGGCGATCTCATACCCCGCATCCGCGTGGCGCATCACGCCGCTGGCCGGGTCGTTCCACAGCACCCGCGCCAGGCGCTTGGCCGCCGCCTCGGTGCCGTCGGCGACGATGACCATGCCGGCGTGCTGCGAGAAGCCCATGCCCACCCCGCCGCCATGGTGCAGCGACACCCAGGTGGCGCCCGAGGCGGTGTTGAGCAGGGCGTTCAGCAGCGGCCAGTCCGACACCGCGTCGGATCCGTCGCGCATTGCCTCGGTCTCGCGGTTGGGCGAGGCGACCGAGCCCGAGTCCAGATGATCGCGGCCGATCACGACAGGGGCCTTCAGTTCGCCGCTGGCGACCATCTCGTTGAAGGCCAGGCCGAGGCGATGGCGATCGCCCAGGCCCACCCAGCAGATCCGGGCCGGCAGGCCCTGGAACTTGATCCTCTCGGCCGCCATGTCGAGCCAGTTATGCAGGTGGCGATTGTCGGGGATCAGTTCCTTGACCTTGGCGTCGGTCTTGGCGATGTCCTCCGGATCGCCCGACAACGCCGCCCAGCGGAACGGGCCGATCCCCCGGCAGAACAGCGGGCGGATATAGGCCGGCACGAAGCCTGGAAAGTCGAAGGCGTTGGTCACCCCTTCCTCCAGCGCCATCTGGCGGATGTTGTTGCCGTAGTCGACGGTCGGCACGCCGGCGGCCTGGAAGT
The DNA here is from genome assembly GCA_964427205.1 of uncultured Caulobacter sp. GTDB lineage: Bacteria > Pseudomonadota > Alphaproteobacteria > Caulobacterales > Caulobacteraceae > Caulobacter. The sequence continues at coordinate 104,474 of CAYRTE010000005.1, read as the reverse complement.
CGAGCATGGCCCGGACGTGGACGGCCATCGAGGCGCGGGCGGCGCGGTTGACGCTGTCGGGATCGCGCTCCTTGGCGGTCGCCCACTGCTCCAGCGTCCAGCCGGCGGGGAGGTAGCCGTTGATCGGGTCGTGGGCGCTGGTCTGGTCGGTCAGCAGGTCGGGCCGAACGCCGCGCTGGAACATCGCCGGCAGCAGCTCGGCGGCGTTGCCCAGCAGGCCGACCGAGATCGGGGCTTTGGCGTCGGCGATCCAGGCCAGGGCCTCGTCGAGGCTGTCGGTCGACCGGTCCAGATAGCCGGTGCGCAGCCGCATCTCGATCCGCGAAGGCTGGCACTCGATGGCCAGGCACGAAGCGCCGGCCATCACCGCAGCCAGCGGCTGGGCTCCGCCCATGCCGCCGAGGCCCGCCGTCAGCAGCCACTTGCCCGACAGGTCGCCGCCATGGTGCTGGCGGCCCATCTCGACGAAGGTCTCATAGGTGCCCTGAACTATGCCCTGGGCGCCGATATAGATCCACGAGCCGGCGGTCATCTGGCCGTACATGGCCAGACCCTTGCGATCCAGTTCGTTGAAATGCTCCCAGGTCGCCCAGCGCGGCACCAGGTTGGAATTGGCGATCAGCACCCGGGGGGCGTCGCTGTGGGTCTTGAACACCCCCACCGGCTTGCCCGACTGGACCAGCAGGGTCTCGTCGTCCTCCAGCCGGCGCAGGGTCTCGACGATCTTGTCGAAGCTCTCCCAATCTCGCGCGGCGCGGCCGATGCCGCCATAGACGACCAGCTCCTCCGGCCGCTCGGCGACGTCGGGGTGCAGGTTGTTCATCAGCATGCGCAGGGGCGCTTCGGTCAGCCACGACTTGGCGGTCAGCTCGGTTCCGGTGGCGGCGCGGATGACGCGGCTGTTGTCGATGCGGGTCATGCGGGATCCCTGGCGAAGGCGATGCAGGCGGAAAGAACCTCGCCCAGCACCGCGCGCATCGGCGCGGCCTGGTCGGGACGATAGGGGGCGGGCCAGGTTTCGGGCGTCGGCGCCTGCGCCGGGTCGTCCATATAGCCCCGGCAGGCCAGCTCCATCTGGATGGCGTGGACGCCCTCCGATGGCTGGCCATAGTGGCGCGTTGTCCAGCCGCCCTTGAAGCGACCGTTGGTGATGCGGCTGAGGCTTGATGCGTCGCAGGCGGCCTCGACCGCCGCCGTCAGGGCGGGATCGCAGCTGCCGCCGCTGTTGGTCCCGAGATTGAACTGCGGCAGCAGGCCGTCGAACAGGCGCGGCACAAGCGAGCGGATCGAGTGGGCCTCGTAGAGCACGACGCGGTCATGCTCCTCGCGCAGCCGGGCGATCTCGCCGGACAGGGCGGCGTGATAAGGCTCGAAATAGGCGACGCGACGGCGGTCGATCTCGGCGTCATCCGGCGCCTGGCCGTCGCGATACAGCGGCTCGCCGTCGAAGGTCGTGGTCGGGCAAAGCTCGGTGGTCGTCTGGCCCGGATAGAGCGAGGCGCCGGATGGATCGCGATTGACGTCGATGACCGTGCGCGAAATCGCCGTGCGGATCACGGTGGCGCCCAGGTCAGTCGCGAAATCATAGAGCCGGTCCACCCACCAGTCGGCGTCCTTGCGGGCCAGCCAGGGCGAGACCAGCGTCGCCTCGATCTCCGGCGGGATCTCGGTTCCGGTGTGCGGTAGGCTGACGATCAGCGGGGCCTCGCCGCGCGTGATCTGGAGCCAGGACATCACACCACCCCCGGCAGGTCGCTCGCCGCCGCGATCACCGCGCCGGAGCGGACCAGCCGATTGGCGGCCTCCATGTCCGGGTGGAAATGCCGGTCGTCATCGAGATGCGGCACCTGCTTGCGCACCAGCCCCCGCACCGCCTCCAGCACCTCGCTCGACTTCAACGGCGCATGGAAGTCGCAGCCCTGCGCCGCCGCCAGCAGCTCGATGCCGATCACCGCCGTGGCGCTTTCGACCATGGCCAGCAGCCGCCGCGCGCCGTGGGCGGCCATCGAGACGTGGTCTTCCTGGTTGGCCGAGGTCGGGATCGAGTCGACGCTGGCCGGATAGGCCTTCTGCTTGTTCTCCGACACCAGGGCGGCCGCCGTGACCTGCGGGATCATGAAGCCGGAGTTCAGGCCTGGCTTGGGCGTCAGGAAGGCGGGCAGGCCCGACAGGGCCGGGTCCACCAGCATGGCGATGCGGCGCTCGGCGATGGAGCCGATCTCGCAGACCGCCAGGGCGATCATGTCCGCCGCGAAGGCCACGGGCTCGGCGTGGAAGTTGCCGCCGGACAGGGCCTCGTCGCCGCCCTCAACATCGCTGGGGAAGATCAGCGGATTGTCCGACACGCCGTTGGCCTCTGTGGCCAGGGTGGTCGCCGCCTGTTTCAGCACGTCCAGCGCCGCGCCCATCACCTGGGGCTGACAGCGCAGGCAGTAGGGATCCTGGACCCGCTCGTCCTCCTTCAGATGCGAGGCGCGGATAGCCGAGCCGGCCATCAGGCCGCGCAGGGCGGCGGCGGTCTCGATCTGGCCGACATGGCGGCGCAGCAGATGGATGCGCGGATCGAACGGCGTGTCCGAACCCTTGGCGGCCTCGGTCGACAGCGCGCCGGTGACCAGGGCCGACTGGAACAGAAGCTCGGCCTCGAACAGGGCGGCCAGGGCGTTGGCGTTGGAGAACTGGGTGCCGTTCAGCAGGGCCAGGCCCTCCTTGGGGCCCAGCACCAGCGGCGAGAGCCCCGCCTCGTCCAGGGCCTGTGCGGCCGGAACGCGAACCCCGTCGACGAAGATCTCGCCCACCCCGATCATGCTGGCGGCCATGTGGGCCAACGGCGCCAGATCGCCCGAGGCGCCGACCGAGCCCTGGCAGGGGACTGCCGGCGTCAGGTTCTGGACCAGCATGGCCTCCAGGAGTCTGACCGTCGCGGCCCGCACGCCCGATGCGCCCTGGGCGAGGCTCGCCAGCTTCAGGGCCATCATCAGCCGGATCACCGGAACCGGCGACGGCTCGCCCGTGCCGGCGGCGTGGGACAGGACGATGTTGCGCTGTAGCCTTTCCAGGTCCTCGTCGCCGATGCGGACGCTGGCCAGTTTTCCAAAGCCGGTATTGATCCCGTAGACCGGCTCGCCCCGGGCTAGGATGCGCTCGACGGCCCGGGCGCTTTCCTCGATCACCGGCCAGGCGTCGTCATGCAGTTTGGCGGGCGCGCCGCGATAGACCTTCTTCCACTCCATCAGGAAGACTTCGCCGGGATGCAGCACAACCATGGTCAATGACCCTTCCAGACGCGGGCATGGAGCGGGTTGAAGCCCATGCGATAGACAAGTTCGGCGGGACGCTCGATGTCCCAGATGGCGAGATCGCAGGCCTTGCCGGCCTGCAGCACACCCCGGTCGGACAAACCGAGCGCCCGGGCCGCCTCGCGGGTGACGCCGGCGACGCATTCCTCGACCGTCAGGCGAAACAGGGTGGCGGCCATGTTCATCACCAGCAGCGGCGAGGTCAGGGGCGAGGTGCCGGGGTTGCAGTCGGTGGCCAGGGCCATCGGCACACCGGCCGCGCGCAGGGCCTCGATCGGTGGCAGCCTCTGCTCCCGCGTGAAATAGAAGGCGCCCGGCAGCAGGGTGGCGACCATGCCGGCGGCGGCCATCGCCTCGACCCCGGCCTGATCCAGATGCTCCAGATGGTCAGCCGACAGGGCCCAGAACTCGGCGGCCAGGGCCGCGCCGTTCTGGTTGGACAGCTGCTCGGCATGGACCTTGATCTTCAGACCCCGGGCGTGGGCGGCCTGGAACACCCGCCGAGTCTGGGCGGGGGTGAAACCGATGCCTTCGCAGAACACGTCGACCGCCTCGGCCAGCCTGGCGTCCGCCACGGCGGGGATCATCTGCTGGCAGACGAGATCGATATAGCCTTCCGGGTCGCCCCTGAACTCAGGCGGCAGGGCGTGGGCGCCTAGCAGGGTGGTGCGGACGTCGATTGAGCGGCAGTCGGCCAGGGCCCGCGCGGCGCGCAGGCATTTCAGCTCGTCGTCCAGCGACAGGCCGTAGCCGGACTTGATCTCGACCGTGGTCACGCCTTCGGCGATCAGGGCGTCGAGACGGGGCAGGGCGGCGAGCACCAGCTGATCTTCCGAAGCCGCGCGGGTGGCGGTCATGGTCGAGACAATGCCGCCGCCGGCCCGGGCGATCTCCTCGTAGGAAGCGCCCGCTAGACGCAGCTCGAACTCGTGGGCGCGGTCGCCAGCGAAGACCAGATGGGTGTGCGGATCGATCAGGCCCGGGGTGATCCAGCGGCCTTCGCAGTCGATGATCTCGGCACGTTCAAAAGCGGGTGCGTCGGCCTTTGCGCCGGCATAGGCGATGCGGCCGTCCAGCGCGGCGATCACGCCATGGTCGACCTCGCCCAGGCCTTCGCGGTCGGGGTCCAGCGTGGCGAGACGGGCATTGATCCATACCCGATCACAGCGCATGAGCTCCCTCCCAGGACGCGCGCCGGGACCTTGCGGGGCGCTTCAATATGTATAGACATATTTGCGAACGATGAGGTTTGTCCAGTGACCGAAGCTGAGAATCCCGCCCAAGCCCATGGGGGCGCGGGATCGACGGTGGTGTGGTGCCAGAGCGCTCTGCTGGCCGACGGCTGGGCGCGGAGCGTCAGGCTGACCCTCTCGGAAGGCCGCATCGCCCGCATCGACACCGACGTCCCGGCCGGCGACGCCATCCGCCTGGGCGCGGCCCTGCCGGGTCTGGGCAATGTTCACAGCCACGCCTTCCAGCGGGCCATGGCGGGCCTGGCTGAAGCGCGGGGCGACACCGGCGACAACTTCTGGACCTGGCGCGAGGTGATGTACCGCTTCCTCGGGCGCCTGGGCCCCGACGACGTCCAGACCATCGCCGCCATGGGCCAGATCGAGATGCTGGAGGGCGGCTTCACCCGCGTGGGCGAGTTCCACTATCTGCACCACGACCCGTCGGGCGGCTCGTACGACGACCCCGCCGAGATGGCCGTGCGCATCGCCGCCGCGACCGACGAGACGGGCATCGGCCTGACCCTGCTGCCGGTGTTCTACGCCCACTCCAACTTCGGCGGCGTGCCGCCGACCGATGGCCAGAAGCGCTTCATCCATGACGTCGATGGCTTCGCGCGCCTGGTGGAGCGCTGCCGCGAGATCGTCTCCGGAACGCCTGATGCGGTGGTCGGGATCGCGCCTCACAGCCTGCGGGCGGTGACGGCCGAGGAGCTTGACGCCATCCTGCCCCTGGCCGGCGACGGCCCGATCCACATGCACGTGGCCGAGCAGACCAAGGAGGTCGACGACTGCCTGGCCGCCACCGGCCAGCGGCCCGTCCGCTGGCTGATGAACCATACGCCGGTCGACAGGCGCTGGTGCCTGATCCACGCCACCCACATCAACGCCATGGAGACCGAGCGCCTGGCCAAGTGCGGCGCGGTGGCCGGTCTGTGCCCGGTCACCGAGGCGAATCTGGGCGACGGCGTCTTCCCGACCCATGACTATCTGGCCGCCGGCGGGGCGTTTGGCCTCGGCACCGACTCCAACATCCTGATCGACGCGGCCGAGGAGGTGCGGGCGCTGGAATACGCCCAGCGCCTGACCCGGCGCGCCCGCAACGTCCTGGCCGGCGGACCCCGGCGCTCGACCGGCGGCGAGCTGTGGCGCGGCGCCTGCGCGGGCGGCGCCCAGGCCCTGGGCACGGGGCGAGGCGGGCTGAAGCGCGGCGCGGCGGCCGACTTCATCACCCTGGACGCTGAGCATCCCGCCCTGGTCGGGCGCGAGGGCGACACCCTGATCGACAGCCTGGTCTTCGCGGGCCGCCATGGCGCCGTCGACACCGTCTGGCGGCAGGGCCGGCAGGTGGTCGAAGGCGGCCGCCACCATGCCCGCGAGGCGGTCGCCGCACGCTATCGCCAGACCCTGAAAGCCCTGCTGGCGTGAGCTCGGCCCCGCTACACCAGCGCATTCGCGGCGATATCGAAGACCGCATCCGCTCGGGCGACTGGCCGCCAGGCCATCGCGTGCCGTTCGAGACCGAACTGATGGCCCAGTATGGCTGCGCCCGCATGACCGTCAGCAAGGCCATGGCCGCCCTGGTCGAGGCCGGGCTGATCGTGCGCCGCAAGCGGGCCGGCTCGTTCGTGGCCCGGCCCAAGGTCCATGCCCCGGTGCTGAATATCCCCGACATCCAGTCGGCCATCCTGTCGCGCGGCGAGACCTACGCCTTCCGCCTGTTGTCGAGCCATGTGCGAAGCGCCGCGCGAGGAAACGCCGACGAGCGCGAACTGGCGGCGGGCGGCAAGCTGCTGGCGCTGGAAGGCGTCCACGACGCCGGCGGCCGGCCCTTCGCCCTGGAGCGCCGCCTGATCAGCCTGAAGACCGCGCCGGACGCCGCGACCGCCGACCTCTCGGCCACCCCGCCGGGCGCCTGGCTGCTGGACCACGTCGCCTGGACCGAAGCCGAAAGCCGCATCAGCGCCGTCAACGCCGACTCCGACATCGCCGCCCTGCTCGACCTGGACGAAGGCGCCGCCTGCCTCGTCGTCGACCGCCGCACCTGGCGCGCCGGCGAACACGTCACGCGCGTGCGGCAGGTGTTCCCGGGCGAGGCCTATGACCTGATCGCGCGGTTCGGACCAGGGGCTTGAGAGGGGAGTAAACCCCGAAGGGGCGGGTGAAGCGATGACTCGCGGCAAAGTCCCGCTGGTCGGTCGCCGGGCGGAAAAAATTCCAGCTGATGTCACAAACGGCGGGCCTGTCTCGTCTTCCTCGCAACGCCAGGCAGGGCTTCGATTTCCGAGGCGCCCGGCGATACGGAGGCGAACATGAAAATCGTGGTGATCGGCGGGACGGGTCTGATCGGGTCGAAGGTGGTTGCGGGTCTGCGTGACCTTGGTCACGAGGCGTTGGCGGCCTCACCCAATACCGGAGTGAACGCCCTCACGGGCGAGGGGCTTGCGGAAGCGCTGGTCGGGGCGAGCGCCGTCATCGATGTGGCCAATTCGCCTTCGTTCGAGGACGAGGCGGCCATGAGCTTCTTCCGCACGGCCGGGGCCAATCTGCTGGCGGCGGAGGAATGCGCCGGTGTCGCCCATCACGTCGCCCTGTCGATCGTGGGAACCGAGCGACTGCAACAGGCGGGCTATTTCAGAGCCAAGCTCGCGCAGGAAGAGCTGATCAAGGCCTCGCCCACGCCGTGGACGATCCTGCGCTCGACCCAGTTCTTCTCCTTCGTGACAGGCATCATCCAGGCCGGGAGCGTTGGCGACGAGGTCCATCTGTCCTCGGCGCTGGTCCAGCCGGTCGCGCCAGAAGATGTCGTCGCCGCCCTGGTCGAAATCGTGCTGGCTCCGCCCCTGAACGCCACCATCGAGATCGCCGGCCCCGAGGCCATTCGCATCGACGCCTTCGCGCAGGAATACCTGACCGCCATAGAGGACCGCCGCAAGATCGTGGCCGAGCCTCACGGCCTGTATTTCGGAGCCATGCTGGACGACCGGTCGCTGACGCCGGGGCCAGGCCCGCGCCTCGGACGGATCACCCTCGATGACTGGCTGCGGACCGCGATCACGGCCTGATCGCACCCGGTCCCCATACAAGGAACCCGCCATGAAACTTTACTACAGCCCGCTGGCCTGCAGCCTCGCCGACCACATCGCCCTGCGCGAGGCCGGTTTCGAATTCGACCTAGAACGGGTCGATCTCAAGACACGCCGCACCGAGACCGGGATCGATTTCCGCACCATCAACGCCAAGGGGTATGTGCCGGCCTTGCGCCTGGATGACGGCCAGCTGATCACGGAGAACGTCGCCGTTCTGGACTGGATCGCCCTGACCGCACCGGGGCTGGCGGTGGCGGGACCGATGGGCAGAACCCGGGTGCTCGAGGCCCTGACCTATATCACCACGGAAATTCACCGGGCCTTCAAGCCCATGTGGCACGCGGGTTCGGCGGACGAAAAGACCCGGGCCGCCGCCACGGTCAGCGATTTGCTCGCGCCGGTCGCTGCGTCGATGACGGATGACTATCTGTTTGGCGACAGGCCCAGCGTGGCCGACTTCTACCTGTTCGTCATGCTGCTGTGGGCTGAACGGTTTGGGGTGAGGACGCCGGAAGCCCTGGCGGGGTTGCGCGATCGCATCAGGGCGCGGCCCGCGGTGCGCGCGGCTATGGCCTATGAGGGGTTGGCGTGAGCACACTCTCTCAGCGGGGCCGCGCACGCTCCCAGGCCCACATCAGGGGAGGCGGCGGTGATCGCGATCGATGATGCGACCGGCGCGTTCGAGGCGCACCGTCCGCGTCTTCAGCGGCTCGCCTACAGGATGCTGGGCTCGTCGGCGGAGGCGGAGGACATCGTACAGGAGGCCTGGCTGCGCTGGCGCTCCGTCGATACCGACGCGATCCGCCAGCCGGCGGCCTGGTTGACCCGGACCGTGACCCGGCTGTGCCTGGACACCATCAAGTCGGCCCGATCGCGACGCGAGGCCTATATCGGCAACTGGCTGCCCGAGCCGATCTTCGAGCCGGAGGAGGAAGGCCTGCCTCTGGACGAGCTCACGCTCACCCTGATGATGGCGCTCGAAAGGTTGTCGCCGCTCGAGCGCGCCGCCTTCCTCCTGCACGACGTGTTCGGCGTTTCACTGCCGGAGGTGGCGACCACTTTGGATCGGGACGCCACGGCGGTGCGCCAACTGGCTGTGCGGGCCCGCAAGCATGTCCAGGAGGCCCGCCCCCGGTTCCCGCTCGCTCGTGAGGAAGGCGACCGTATCGCCAAAGCCTTCTTCGTCGCATCGAGCCAGGGCGATCTGAATGGCCTGCGCGCCTTGTTGGCGGCTTCGGTGGTGCTGAAGGCCGACGGCGGCGGCAAGGCCCATGCCTTCCTCAAGCCGATCGTCGGCCTCGATCGCGTGCTGCGGCTGTTCGCGGGCCTCTACCGCAAGCTGACCCGCGAACCGGCCATCCTGGTGAAATGGATCTGGATCGACGGCCTGCCTGGCTATGTCAGCTACGAGCGGGATGGCGCGCTCCAGACGACCGCGCTGGCCATCGAGGACGGACGAATTGCCGCGATCTATATCACGCGTAACCCGGACAAACTGCAGGCCGCGATCAACCTCGCCATTCCCGCAACCGGAGCGGGCCATTGACGTCGTGACCGTTGGCGCCACGCTGGATCGCAGGGCGCGTCGCCGGCGGTCGCCATCCCCGCGTCCTGGGTCAGGCCCAGATCGCCGAACCAGGGATTTCCGTCGGGCTGTTCTGAGGTGTCACGTCTCCCGGATGGCGCGCGAGATGGCGAAGGCCGCGCCCGCCGCGCCCCCGGCATCGTAGGCCTCTGGCGACACCAGGCGGGTGGGGCGGCGCACGGTTCCTAGCTTCAGATCGAGCCTGTCGAGTTCGGCGTCGATGACCGACCCCTTGAGGACAACGAGATCACGCCCGGCGCCGTGGTTGGCGTGATCGCGCTGGGCCTTAATCGCCGTCAGTTTGGCGGCGATGGACGCGACCATGCCCAGGGTGAAGGAGGCGTTGGCCATGTGTCGCTCCTTGTGCCGGAACCGCTGATAGTCGGCGGTGGTCTTGTAGCGGCCCAGCTCGGACCGAACGGCGATGTCGATCAGTTCGGTCAGGTAGTGCGCGGCTTCAACATCGGATCGGAGGCCAAAGAAGACGTATCGCGCCTCGCCGGCCGGGTTTTTCTCGCGCCAGACCCGGCAATCACAGAAGTCCGCGATCGCGCCGATGCAATCGTCCAGCGGTATGCGCTTGTTGCGATGGGTCTCGTATTCGCGCCGCTCGCAGGGCGCTTCTCGGATTTCGACATCGGTCAGCGACAGGTCGTGGCGATCGAGCAGTTCGGCGACCTTGGCGGCCGCTGACAGAGCTTCGGCTTCGGTGCAGCCGTTGTCGGTGGTCTTGGCGCGCAGCCCCTGGATGCGGATCTTGAGCCTGTCGAGGGCGGCGAGATCGGGATTTTCGTTCACGGATGAATCCCGACAAATTCGACTTTGCGCGACATCGGCGCCAGCCCATCAGGTTTACCTGAGCGCCCGCGCATCGGAGCGCAATGGGGGCGTAAACCCGAGAAAACCAGCGTGTTGTGGAAATCCGTCCTGGTGGTTGGAGGCGGGATCGAACCGCCGACCTGTGGGTTATGAATCCACCGCTCTAACCATCTGAGCTACCCAACCGCACCAGGACGGGAGCGGGGCTTATAGGCGAGAAGCGCGCGGGATTTCAAGCGACCCCGTTCAGGCCACGATCGCCGCCGCCTTCGCCCCCAGCGCCGCGACCAGATCGGCGGGCGCAAGACGCATCTGCAGGCCACGCTGGCCGCCGTTCACGAACACATAGGGCTGGGCCAGGGCGGCCTCCTCGACCGCCGTGGGCAAGCGCTTCTTCTGACCGAACGGGCTGACGCCGCCGACCTTGTAGCCGGTGATCCGCTCGGCGTCGGGCACGGGCATCATCGCCGCCGACTTGCCGCCCAGGGCGGCGGCCAGCTTCTTCATGCTGACTTCCTTGTCCGAGGGCAGCACCACGCAGGCCGGCTTGCCGTCGAGCAGCACGACCAGGGTTTTCAGCACCCGCGCCGGGTCCTCGCCCATGGCCTCGGCCGCCTGCAGCCCGACCCGTTCCGAGCCCGGATCGTAGTCGTAGGTCTTGAGTTCGAAGGCGACCCCGGCCTTGGCCAGGGCGATTGTGGCGGGCGTGCTTCTGGACATGGGACGGGTGATATCCCAAGTGTCCGCGGGTGTGGAGCCGGGCGCGTTATGTTCGAGGTCCAAGCCGGAGACATGACCGTTATGCAGGCCCTCGACCGCCGCCAGATGCTCGCCGCCGGGGCGGGGCTAGGCCTTGGCGCGCTGTTGCCGGCCTGGGCGCGCGCCGGAACCGGCAGGGCGCCCGAGGTGCTGAGCGGCGAGGATATCCGCCTGACCATCGGCCATGCCCCGATCACCGTCGACGGCAAGGCGGGCCACGCCATGGCCGTCAATGGAACCGTGCCCGGTCCGCTGATCCGCCTGAAGGAAGGCCAGCACGTCCGGCTGTCGGTGACCAATGCACTGAGCGAGGATACCTCGATCCACTGGCATGGCCTGCTGGTGCCGTTCCAGATGGACGGCGTGCCGGGCGTCAGCTTTCCGGGGATCCGGCCGGGCGAGACCTTTGTCTATGAGTTCAAGGTCCGGCAGGCCGGGACCTACTGGTACCACAGCCATTCAGGCCTGCAGGAGCAGATGGGCGTCTATGGGCCCATCGTCATCGATCCCGCCACGCCCGAGCCCGCGCCCTATGACCGCGAACATGTGGTGGTGCTGTCGGACTACAGCTTCCTGCATCCTCACCAGATCATGCGCAAACTGAAGGCCCAGGCCGGCTATTTCAACGACCAGAAACAGACGGTGGCCGGGCTGCTGGCCGGCCGCGACCAGTCGCTGAAGGACCGTATCGCATGGTCGAAGATGCGGATGGACCCGACCGACATCCTCGACGTCACGGCCTCGGCCTATCGCTATCTGATCAACGGCCAGGGCTCGGCCGACAACTGGACGGGCCTGTTTTCGCCGGGCGAGCGGGTGCGGCTGCGCTTCATCAACGCCGGCGGCATGACGGTCTTCAATGTCCGCATCCCGGGCCTGGCTATGAGCGTCGTTCAGGCCGATGGCCAGAACGTGCGGCCGGTCAGTGTCGAGGAGTTCCAGATCTCGCCGGCCGAGACCTACGACGTCATCGTCCAGCCGACTGAGGATCGCGCCTTCACCCTGGTGGCCGAGGCTTCCGATCGCTCGGGCATGGCGCGCGGAACCCTGGCCCCGCGCCTGGGTATGAGCGCGCCGGTGCCGGCCCTGCGCCAGCGGCCGCTGGCGACGATGAAGGACATGGGCATGGATATGTCCGCCCACGCCGGCCACGACATGCCAGCTGCGGGGGGCGGCATGAGCATGGACATGCGCGACGGCGCCAATGCGCCGGGCGTCAGGCTGGGGCCGGGCGTCCAGAGCATTTCGCCGATGCCGATGGACCGCCTGGGGGAGCCGCCGCAGGGGCTGGAAGACGTCGGCCACCGGGTGCTGGTCTATACCGACCTCGTCGCGCTGGACCCCAATCCCGATCGGCGCCCGCCGGGCCGTACGGTCGAGATTCACCTGACCGGCAATATGGAGCGCTTCATGTGGGCCTTTGACGGCGAGGCCTTTGGCCCGCTGAAGAAGCCCATCGCCTTCCGGCGCGACGAGCGGGTGCGGGTCCTGCTGGTCAATGACAGCATGATGGCCCACCCGATCCACCTGCATGGCCACTTCTTCGAGGTGGTGAACGGCCATGAGGGTCATCACCCACGCAAGCACACGGTCAATGTCGCCCCCGGCGGCAAGGTGGCCTTTGACCTGACCGCCGACGAGCCCGGCGACTGGGCCTTTCACTGCCACATGCTGATGCACATGCATGCGGGCATGTTCAACGTCGTCACCGTGCGGCCGCTCGACGGAGCCCCGGCATGAGCGCGGCGCTTCTGATGGCCCTGGCCCTGATGCAACACGAGCATCACCAGATGACGCCGCCGCCCGCGCCGGTGGAGCAGGCCGCGCCGGTCGATCCACATGCGGGTCATCAGATGCCGCGCCAGACCGTGCAGCCCGACCCGCACGCCGGCCACGCCATGCCGCCGGTCAGTCCGCGAACCGGAGACGGCGTCGCCCCGCCGCCCCCGACCGACCACGCCGCAGAGCGCTTTTATGATCCCGCCCTGATGGCCTCGGCCCGGGCGGTGCTGCGCCAGGAACATGGCGGGGGACGCTACTGGATGGTCCTGGCCGACCAGGCCGAGCGCCGCTCTAGCCAAGGCCCTGACGCCTCGGCCTTCGAGGGCGAGGGCTGGTTTGGCGACGACTTTGGCAAGTGGGTGGTCAAGGCGCGCGGCGAGCATGTCGACGGCCACGGCTGGGAGAGCGCTGAGCTGCAGGCCCTGCGCGCCAGGCCGATCGGTCCCTATTTCGATCTCGAGGCCGGTCTGCGGGCGGATGTCGAACCCCGGGGACGCGCCTACGCCACCCTGGGCGTCGAGGGCGTCGCGCCCTATTGGATCGAGACCCGCGCGGCGGCCTTCCTGTCGGATCGCGGCGACCTGTCGGCCCGCATCGAGGCCTCGCACGACCAGCGCCTGACGACCCGCCTGATCCTGCAGTCGAAGGTCGAGACCAGCCTGGCCGAGAACGGGAGCGCCGCCGAACTGGGCCTGCGCCTGCGCTACGAGATCCGCCGCGAGTTCGCGCCCTATGTCGGTCTGCTGCGCCACCGCACCTTCGGCGACGCCGCCGACCGGGCTCGCGCGGCCGGCGACCGGACGGGCCAGACCAGCGTGGTGTTCGGCGTGAGGGCCTGGTTCTAGCGTTTTGTGAAGCCCTTGCCGCAACGGCACGCCTTTACCTGCGCGTAAAGACGCCCCAACATCTGTTTGACCTGAGCGGAAGCGGCGGATCCACACGTCGCGCCTCGGGCCATAGGGAGATCAGGGCGTATGTCAGCCATAGACTTCGACCGCATGCCGACCCTGGGCGACGTCGCCCGCTATCATGCCGAGGCGCGGCCCGACGCCGTGGCCCTGAGCTTCGAGGGCCGCGACACCACCTTCGCCGACTTCAACCGCAAGACCAACCAGGTCGCCAACGCCCTGCTGGCTGCCGGCCTGAAGACCGGCGACCGGGTCGCCTATGTCGGCAAGAACAGCGACCTCTATTTCGAGCTGCTGTTCGGCGCGGCCAAGGCCGGCGTGGTCACCGCGCCCATCGGCTGGCGACTGGCCCCGCCGGAAGTCGCCTATATCGTCGGCGACAGCGACGCCAAGCTGGTTTTCGTCGGCCCCGAACTGGTCGACCAGATCGAGAGCGTCGCCGCCGAACTGGCCTGGCGACCCGAGGTGGTGGTCATGGAGCCGGTGGTGGGCGACGCCCACCGCACGTTCGAGGCCTGGCGCGACGCGCAACCCGACACCGATCCCAGGGTCCCGATCAAGATCTCGGACATCGCCATCCAGCTCTATACGTCGGGCACCACGGGCCGTCCCAAGGGCGCGATGCTGACCCATGACAACCTGCTGTCCATGCGCAAGCTGGCCGCCGAGAACCCGCTGGCCTGGAACCAGTGGGGGCCCGAGGACGTCAGCCTGGTGGCCATGCCCGTGGCCCATATCGGCGGCAGCGGCTGGGGGCTGGTCGGCCTGCTGAACGGCGCCAAGGGCGTGGTGGCGCGCGAGTTCGATCCGTTCAAGGTGCTGGACTATATCGAACACGATCGCATCTCGAAGATGTTCATGGTGCCCGCCGCCCTGCAGATCGTGGTGCGCCAGCCCCGGGCCCGCGAGGTCGACTATTCGCGCCTGTCCCACATCCTGTACGGCGCCGCGCCCATCCCGCTGGACCTGCTGCGCGAGTGCATGGAGGTGTTCGGCTGCGGCTTCGTTCAGCAGTACGGCATGACCGAGACCACCGGCACGGTGGTCTACCTGCCGCCCGAGGATCATGCCCTGCCGATGCCGGGCGTCGAGCTGAAGGTCATCGACGAGGCCGGGAACAGCCTGCCGCCCAACGCCGTGGGCGAGGTGGCCGTACGCTCCAGCGCCAACATGGCCGGCTACTGGAAGCTGGACGAGGCCACGGCCAAGACCATCGACGCGGACGGCTGGCTGCGCACCGGCGACGCCGGCTATCTTGACGAGGACGGCTATCTGTTCATCCACGACCGGGTGAAGGACATGATCATCTCGGGCGGCGAGAACATCTATCCCGCCGAGGTCGAGAGCGCCGTCTATGGCCATCCGCACGTGGCCGAGGTGGCCGTCATCGGCGTGCCCGACGACAGGTGGGGCGAAGCGGTCAAGGCGGTGGTGGCGCTCAAGCCCGGCGCGCCCCGCGATCCCGAAAGCATCATCGCCTTTGCCCGCACCCGCATCGCGGGCTTCAAGGCGCCCAAGAGCATCGACTTCATCGACGTCCTGCCGCGCAACCCGTCGGGCAAGATCCTGCGGCGTGAACTGCGGGCCCCGTACTGGGAGGGGCGGACGCGTCAGGTGAACTAAAAGTCCTCCCCCTGAAGGGGGAGGCGGTCGCGTAGCGACCGGAGGGGGAAGTGACGCGGAGGGGCGGCTGATACTTCCCTCTCCGTCGCCTGCGGCGACACCTCTCCCTTCAGGGAGAGGACTTGCTATTCGATGAACGCCTCGACCCGCTCGCGCGTCCCGACCAGGAAGGCGTCGGCCACCAGGGCCAGGGGGCGCACGTCGGCCTCGGATCTGCCTGCCCGGATCAGCTGGCCGAACCGCGCATAGAGCCCCGGATATTCCGCGTCAGTCGCCTGGACCACGGGCTGGCCGTCGATCTCGATGACAGCCCCGCCACTGGACAGCTTCAGCGTCCCCTCGTCGGCGACGACCGTGATGTCCCAAGTCTGGGGGCCAGTCTGCAGGAAGTCGAAATCGGCGGTGATCCTGACGCCCTCGATGTCGGTCATGGCCAGGTGCGCCGCGACCGGCGACTGGACGTTTTCCGGAACCTGAAGCCGCGCGTCGGTGACGAACACCTCGCGGGGCATGATCTCGGTCAGGATCGACAGGGCGTTGATGCCGGGATCAAAGACGCCCAGGCCGCCGGCCTCCCAGATCCAGGTCTGGCCGGGGTGCCAGCGGCGCACGTCCTCGCGCCACTGGATGTCGACGCTGCGGATCGTGCGGGCGGTCAGCCAGGCCCTCGCGGCCGGAACCCCGGCGGCGAAACGCGAATGCCAGCTGGCGAACAGGGTCACGCCCTGCTCGGCGGCCAGGACGGCGAGGTCGCCGACCTCGCCCACGGTCGCGCCGGGCGGCTTTTCCAGAAACACGTGCTTGCCGGCGCGCAGGGCCGTCAGCGCCGTCTCGCGCCGTGCCTGCGGCGGGGTGCACAGGGCGACGGCGTCCAGGGCGATCCCGCTCTGAAGCATGTCTTCCAGCGACTCGAAGGCGGGGACGCCCACATCGGGCCGGCTGCGGCTGGCGACGGCGGCCAGCTCCAGGCCCGGATCGGCCGCGATGGCGGGAATGTGCTGATCCCGTGCGATCTTGCCGACCCCGACGATTCCGACCCTGATGATGCTCACGCCGCGCCTCCCTGAACTCATTGTCGACCTATTATCGTACAAATGAGAGGCGCCAAGCGATTTCATGACAGCGCGCCGCGATGACCGTCGCGGTTCATCACCGCGAGGCGGTCGGATCTGAAATCAGGGAAGGGGGAGCCGGCCGGGGAAATCAGGCATCCCCGGCCAGCAGGTATCGACGGTGGGGACCTATCGATAGCCAAGCTTTGCTTCGCGTCGGCGCTCACGGCAATGGGGTGGATAATATGTCGCAGGGGCCAGGGCCCGGTCTTTCAGGGTCGAGATGCTGCGGCGCTGGCTACGCCATGAAGCGTTCGAGGCTATGGCGTGTACCGTCGAGAAACAGGCGAGACGCCTGTAAGTCCTCCCCCCGAAGGGGGAGGCGGCCGGAGGCCGGTGGGGGAAGACCGCAATGACTCAGCAGCACTTCCCCCTCCGTCGGCTTCGCCGATACCTCCCCCGCTAGGGGGAGGACGTGGAGCACGGGGATTAACTGCGCTCTATCCCCGTTCTTTCCAGAACAAACCCCAGCCAAATCAGCCGCTTGAAAAATATTCGATCGCGCCAATCAGACGCGCCGAAACCCGCTGCATAATCAGTGCTGTCCCCGTCGCGGGGGGAGGCGCCTGGTACCGGCCCAACAGCGGCGATGGGGATGAAGCTGAGCGGGACCGCGCGGTGACGCGTCGGGGGCGATGGTGGTCTGTTCGTTGGATAGATCCGGGACCACCGGAGACCTCGGCGGAGGAACAGCGTGGATTTAAGGAGGGCGAGGGATCGTAAACCCGCCTATCGCACATCGTCGGCGTCGAGACGGTTAGCCGATCGACGGGATGCGCGCCCGTACGGGGGCTCTTGGGTATCAGAGCTGAAAGACGCTCGCTTGGCCCGATCCTCACGCAAGAACAGCTTCTGCGAAGCGGACAGGTCGAGCCGAAACGCAAAACACATATCACGGTCATCCGGGTTCGCTCCGGCCGCTTCGCGCCTCCCCAACCCCTTCAGTGGCTAATGCCGCGTGAGGCTGAGAGCCCGTGTCCTCTCCCTTCCCCATCGAGGGGGAAGGGAGAAGAGCGCGAGTGACGCAGGGGGCCTGCGACGCCGTCTATTTCGCCAGCGGCGAGACCGGTAGGGCCTGGGCCTTCAGCGACACGGTCGATGTCAGCGACTGGGCGCGTGAGGAGGCGCCGACCGAGACCGCATAGTCGCCGGCGGCGATCGACCAGCCGTTGGCCTTGCCGTCCCAGGTCGACAGCAGGCGCGGATCGACCGTCACCGTCACCGAGGTGCTGGCGCCGGGCGCGAGCTCGACCTTGCTGAAGCCGCCCAGGCGCTGGGGCGCTTCCCAGCCGCCGGCCTTGGGCGCGACATAGACCTGGGGCACGTCCTTGCCGGTCCGGGCGCCGACGTTCCTGACGTCGAAGCTGACGGTCAGGACCCCGTCGGCATTGGAGGCCTTGAGGTTGGAATAGGCGAACTGCGTGTAGGACAGGCCGTAGCCGAACGGGAACAGCGGTTCGTGCTTCTTGAGGTCGAACCACTTGTAGCCGACGGCGGCACCTTCGATCGTGTAGTCGACGTCGAACAGGGCGTCCGGGGTCTTGGGATCACCGTCCAGCTTTGGACGGGGCAGTTGGCTGACGTCCTTGGGGAAGGTCACGGGCAGGCGGCCCGAGGCGTCGACCTCGCCGGTCAGGACGCGGGCGATGGCTTCGCCGCCGTTCGTGCCGGGGAACCAGGCCTGCAGCACGGCGCCGACGTCGTTCAGCCAGGGCATGACCACGGGGCCGCCGGTTTCCAGCACGACCACCGTCCTGGCGTTGGCCTTGGCGACGGCGGCGATGGTGGCGTCCTGGTTCTTGGGCAGGCTCAGGGTCCAGACGTCTTCCGACTCGGTGGTCCACTGGTCGGCGAAGACGATGGCCAGGTCGCTGGCGGCGGCCAGTTTCGCGGCGGCGGCCGGGTCCTTGCCGTCGGCGAAAGTGACCCTGGCGTTCGGGAAGCGGGCCTGCAGCGCCTTAAGCGGCGAGGAGGGGTAATAGATCACCGGGCCAGGCCAGGTGGCGGGCAGCAGGCCCTGCACGGCGCGACCGCCGGCGGGATAGACCTGCGAGGAGCCGCCGCCCGACAGCACGCCGACATCGGCATGGGCGCCGATCACGGCGATGGTCTTGGCGGTCTTGGCCAGAGGCAGGAGACCGCCCTCGTTCTTCAGCAGGACCATGCCTTCCTCGGCGTCGGCCTGGCTGACCAGACCGTTGGCCTTCAGGTCGATGGGCGCGATCTTGACCGGATGGTCGACCGCGCCGCTGGCGAACAGGGCGCGGGTGATGCGGCGGGCCATGTCGTCCAGGCGCGCGCCGCTGACGGCGCCGCTGGCCAGGTCGGCCTTGAGCACCGAGCCCAGGAAGTCCTGCTTGTCGAAGGCGCGACCCGCCGACTGCTGATCGAGCCCCGCATTGACCGCCTTGGAGCCCGAATGCACGGCCCCCCAGTCGGACATGACATAGCCCTTGTAGCCCCAGTCCTTCTTCAGAACGGTATTCAGCAGCCAGTCGCTTTCGCAGGCATAGACGCTGTTGACGCGGTTATAGGCGCACATCACCGAGTGCGGATCGGACTGCTCGATGGCGAACTGGAAAGCCAGCAGGTCCGACATCCGGGCCGAGGGCTCGTCGATACTGGCGCTGAGGACGAAGCGGCCGGTCTCCTGGTTGTTCAGGGCGTAGTGCTTGACCGTCGAGACGATGTTGTTGGACTGGATGCCCTTGATCTGGGCCCCGACCATGGTTCCGGCCAACAGCGGATCCTCGCCGCCATATTCGAAGTTGCGGCCGTTGCGCGGCTCGCGGACCAGATTGACGCCGCCGGCCAGCATGACGTTGAAGCCGGAATTGCGGGCCTCCGAGCCGATCATCGCGCCGCCCTTATAGGCCAGCTCGGGGTTCCAGCTTGCGGTGGTGGCCATGCCCGAGGGCAGGGCGGTGCGCTCGCGAAATTCCCTGGCGCTGCCCTGCGTGGCCACGCCGACGCCGGCGTCGGTCTCCCACTGCGCGGGAATGCCCAGGCGCGGAATGCCCTTCACATAGCCGGCCGAGCCGGGGAGGGCCCCTTCGATGCGCTCGTACTTCGGCTTCATGTCGGCGCCGAAATAGCCGAACACCAGGGTCAGCTTCTCGTCCTGAGTCATGGCCTTGACCACCAGGTCGGCGCGCGTGTCGGGATCGAGCTTGGGGTTCAGCCACGGCTGGGCGGCGGTGCTCGCCGGAGTCGCCGTCTGGGCCTGGACGTTCAGCGCCGTCGCGGACGCGCCGATCATCAGCGCCAGGGCCAGGCCCTGGAATGTCTGCCGGTTCATGTTTCCTCCGTACTCTTTGTCTGGGCCGCCGGCCGTTGTCGGCTCGGCGGCGAAGGGGATCAGGTCGCTGGCTTCGGTGGCCCGCCGACGCGGACGGGGCCGGTGGATTCGCGCACGACCAGGCTGTGCTGGGCCAGGAACGGCGCGGCGGCCTTGCCAGCGACCTCGTTGGCGTTCCACGCGCTGAAGGTCTGCAGGGCCCGCAGCGCCATCTGTTCGAAGGGCTGGCGAATAGTGGTCAGGGTCGGCCAGATCACTCCGGCGATCGGGGCGTCGTCGAAGCCGACCACGGAGATATCGTCCGGAATGCGCAGGCCGCGGCGCTGGGCCTCCATGCAGGTGGCGGCGGCCATGTCGTCATTGGCGGCGAAGATCGCGGTTGGCGGCTCGTCGATATCGAGCAGGACCCTGGCCGCCTCGACGCCGGTCTTGAAGGTGAACTCGCCGTCGGCGATCAGCTCCGGCGCGGGACGCGGCAGGCCCCGCGCCGCGTAGGCCTCGAAGAAGCCATTGCGGCGATGGGTGCTGGCGGCGTGGTCGGGATGGCCCGAGATGTGGCCGATCCGGGTGTGGCCCAGGCTGAACAGGTGCTCGACCACCTCGCGGGCGGCGGCGCGATCGTCCATCGAGATGGCGGGAAAGAACGGGTCGGGGCTGGTCGGCGAGATCAGCACGCAGCGGACCTCAAGCTCGCGCATCAGTTCCTTCAACGGCCCAAAGTCGCATTCGGGGGGCAGCAGGATCATCTCGCGCACGCCGCCGTCGGCGACGAAGGTCCGGATGCGGTCCTGCCAGCCGGCGACCGGGCCGTCGAACAGGTCGACCGTCAGGTGGCGGCCGGTCTCGACGCAGGCCAGCAGCAGGGCGTGGTGGACCTTGGTGTGATAGCCGCCGCTGGGGTCGCCCATCAGGACCCCGACCGAGGACGAGGTCCGCGAGCGCAGGCTGCGCGCCACGGCGCTGGGCTGGTAGCCCAGGTCCTGCATGGCCGCGCGGACGCGCTCGCGCGTCTTGGCGCTGACGCTCTCATGATCGTTGAGCACGCGAGAGACCGTCTTGGGCGAGACATCCGCCCGCTCGGCCACATCGTGGATCGTCGCCATTACGTTTCTACACCCGGTTTCGCGTTCTTACTGACCAGACTCCACCACGGTGAAGGTGGCGGGGGCAAGGCGACGCGTCATGCAAGCCATAGCTCACGGTGTCCGGCTTGTCATGCACTAGGACAAAATCAGGTCATATCGGGTCATTTTACGAGACATTTTTGGGACATGAATTCGCGTCCCATTGCCTGATTCTGGGGGGCGTTCGGCCTTGAGAGAGTCGTTCCCGAAAAGCCATTGGGAGCGTTACCATCGGGGCGCGAAAAGGGGTTTCGGAAAGCGTAAATGGGGTAAATCCGGAGATTTTTCCTGGATATTCGAGATGGTGGGGCGGTCGGCGGGCTCATTTCCGAGCCCGGACCGCGTTTGGGCAGGTTGGCCCGGGGCGGGTAAAAGCCTTGTGCGGCAGGAATGACAACGTTGACATTCTTGTTGACTTGGTTGGGACATTTGATGATGTTGGGCTCAACCGATAACGGCGTTGGGCCGGAATCGACAGCCCGGGCGCTGGGGGTCGCCGTCAAGAACGGACATCGCGGACAGACAGTTCGCCGGGCCTGAAAGCGCTCAATCGGTCCTGGAATGCGTCGCGTAGACGACGCGCCCTGGAACGGGGCGGACGATCAAATAAAAACGTTAGTTGGGGAGCTAGGAATTTGACTAATCAACGTAGGAAAGCCGTGCTTACGCGCGGCCTGGCGGTGGCCTTGCTGGCCGGCGCCTCGCAGGTGGCTCTGACCACCGGCGCATTCGCCCAGGACACCACAGTCGAAGAAGTGGTCGTCACCGGGGTCCGCGGATCTCAGATCAAGTCGGTGGACGTCAAGCGACGCGAAGCCTCGATCGTCGACGCCATCTCGGCGGAAGACATCGGCAAGCTGCCGGACGTCACCATCGCCGACTCCCTGCAGCGCATCCCGGGCATCCAGATCCAGCGCGATGCGGGCGAAGGCAAGACCGTCAACATCCGCGGCCTGCGGCAGGTGATCACCTTGCTGAACGGCGAGCAGTATCTCAGCGCCGGCAATATGGGCAACGCCCAGCCCAACCTGCTGGATGTGCCCTCGCAGCTGATGAATCAGGTGCTGGTCTACAAGTCGACCGACCCGAAGAACGCTCTGTCGGGCATTTCGGGCACCATCGATCTGCGCACCCGCCGACCCTTCATGCTGCCTGAAGGCCTGACCTTCGCCGGCGGCGCCGAAGCCCAGCGGGGCGAGCGCACCAAGGAAAACGACTATCTGGTCAACGGCGTCCTCAACTGGCGCAACGACCGCGTCGGCCTGATGGTCTCGGCCGCCAAGAGCAAGTCCAACCTCGGCAACAACTATTCGGGTACCGTCGGCCTGTCGGGCAACAACGACTGGGGCGGCGGCTTCGCGACCAGCTACATCTCGCCCCACGGTTATGAGAGCTTCAACCGCGTGGTCGAGCGTGACCGCCTAGGCGTCAATGTCGCCTTTGAGGCCGATCTGGGCGAGGGCTTCACCCTGATCGCCGAGGGGTTCTATGCTGAGCTGGAAGAGCACAACCGGGCCGTCGGCCTGAACATCTCCAACCGCTGGGATGGCGGCGCCTTCGGCACCTGGAACAAGCCGACGGCCTCGTCGCCTGTCGGCATCGGCAACTGGGTGGCGGTCGACGAGTACGACATCAATGCGTGGTGGGTGAACTCCTTCACGGTCAACCGCACCACCAAGTCGAAGACCAAGAACTATAATCTGGAACTGAACTACGACAACGACGGCCCGTTCACCTTCGAAGCCCGCGCCATCCGCGCTGACGGCGATCGTCTGAGCATGAACGGTCAGGCCCAGGGCGACCTGTCTAACTGGCGCTATGCCGACGGCCGTTTCAACCTGTTCCGCGACTCCAATGACCGCACGCGCGGCACCTTCTATCCCAAGGCCATCTGCGACAAGTTCCCGGCTACGCGCCGCACGAACGCTGTCGTCGGCAGCGCCGGCGGTTGCTACCTGGATCCGAACCCGCAGGGCTACGGCGCCAATCCGCAGCTGCACTACAACATCGGCGGCGACCACCCCGTGTGGTCGGGCTTCGACACCCCGCTGGCGGGGGGGCTCGGCGCCGGCAAGTCCCTCAAAGATTACATGGCCAACAAGGATAGCTATGCGATCGGGGCCTTCTCGTCGGAAGGCAATAATGAAGTCGAGTCGGACATGAATGTGTTCCGCGCCGACGGTCACTATGAGTTCGAAGACAAGTTCCTCGGCTTCATCACCAAGGTCGACGCCGGGGTTCGCCAGAGCCAGCGCTCGATCGACGTCGAGCAGTTCCACCTGTTCTCGGGCTTCTACGGCGGCTCGCCCGGCGCGGTCCAGGCCAACGGCTCCCCCGTTCCGGCTGGTGGCTGCGAGGCCCAGTGGAAGGCCATCGACGTCGTCATGAACCAGAACCAGTGCCAGGCGGGCGAGTTCGTGCCCGATCCGGTCACCGGCTTGCAGGTGTTCCAGGGCTATACGGTCAATCAGCCGACCCGTCTGGACACCTATAACAACGTGGTCTGGGTCAATGACCTGGGCGGCGTTACCAGCGGCATCCCCGGCTTCTGGGCGATCGATCCGCGCGACTTCGACGATGCGGAAGCCTTCCACAAGAAGGTTTTCGGCGGCGCCATTCGCGTCCAGATCCCCGGTCAGACCTATGACGTCAGCCTGCGCGAGCAGAGCGCGTTCGGCGCGGCCAATTTCGAGATCGGCGGTCTATCGGGCAATGCCGGCCTGCGCGTGATCGAAACCTCCCTGACCGTGAAGCAGAACCTGACCGGCGACACCCGCAACTACGGCGACACCAACGCCGATGCGGGCGACAACGTCACCAGGCGCAAATACACCGACTGGCTGCCGTCGTTGAACCTGGTCTATGACCTCAGCGACCGCTTGAAGCTGCGGGCCGCCTATTCCAAGACCATGCAGCCGCTCGATCTCGGTAACTACGGCGGTGGTCTGAAGATCAACACCGCCGACTGCGGCGCGGCCCTGCCGAACGTCCGTTGCGTCACGAGCGCGGAATCCAGCGGCAACCCGAACCTGAATCCCTGGCGGTCGCAGAACTTCGACGCCGCCATCGAATACTATTTCGGTCGTGCTTCGATGCTGAACATCTCGGCCTTCAAGCTGAAGATCGACAGCTTCGTGACCAACGGCACGACCACCGGCCGGTATCCTGATCAGGATGGCGTCATCCGTCGCACCGTCAACGTCACCCTGCCGATCCAAGGCGACGGCGGCGAGGTGAAGGGCCTGGAAGTCGGCGCGAAGCTGGCGGTCAGCGACTTCCTTCCGGACCTGGGTGTGTTCTCCAACTTCGGTGCGGACACCAACTACACCTATTCGCCGAGCAAGGAATCGCGCGCCGGCCTGGACGGAAAGCTGCTGCCCTTCCAGGACAACTCCAAACACCAGTTCAACCTGGTGGGTTGGTATCAGGACGACAAGCTGCAGGCTCGAGTGGCCTACAACTATCGCACTGACCGCCTGAATGAAGTGATGAGCAACAACATCCCGATCTATCAGGACAGCACGGGCTATGTTGATGTGAACGTCAGCTACAACGTTCGCGACAACATCACCCTCTACCTCAATGGCTCGAACGTCACTGGCGAGATCGAGGATTACTACGCCAAGTTCGCGGCGGGTAAGACCCAGTATATCAGCCAGAACGAGTTTGAACCCCGCTACACCGTCGGCCTTCGGGCTCGCTGGTAAGATCTAGGCTCACCTCCTGCGGCCGCCGTGACCCCCCGCGTCACGGCGGCTCTTTTTTGGAGGCGGACCTGTCCGAGCAGGACGCCAGGCTATAGCCTCGCCGCAAGCTGGGCCAAAAAAGAAAGCGCTTCGGGAGGCAGACCTTGGACCAGCCCACCCACGACAACCGCATTCGCAACGTCGTCATCGTGGGCGGCGGGACGGCCGGCTGGATGGCGGCGGCCAGCCTGCAGCGTCACTTCCAGGGCTCGCCCCTCAAGATCACCCTGATCGAAAGCTCCGAGATCGGGACCATCGGGGTCGGCGAGGCGACCATCCCGACCATCCGCAATTTCTACCAGAACCTGGGTCTCAGCGACCTGGAGGTGATGCGGGCCACCGGCGCGACCTGCAAGCTGGGCATTCGCTTCAAGGACTGGCTGAAGCCCGGTTCGTCGTTCATCCATCCGTTCGGCCTGTTCGGTCAGGATCTGCGGGGCGTGCCGTTCCATCACTACTGGCTGCGGCTGAAGGCCCTGGGAGACGAGGCCGAGATCGGCGAATACTCCCTGGGCGCCTCGCTGGCCAAGGGCGGCAAGTTCACCCAGCCATCCCGCAGTCCGCCGTCCAGCATGTCGGTCTTCGACTGGGCCCTGCACTTCGACGCCAGCCTGTTCGCGGGATTGATGCGCAAGGTCGCCGAGGCTGCCGGGGTCACGCGGATCGACGCCCGGATCACCAAGGTCAATCTGCGCCCGGAGGACGGCTTCATCGCCTCGGTGAATCTGGATAGCGGCGCCACGGTCGAGGGCGAGCTCTTCATCGACTGTTCAGGCTTCCGGGGTCTGCTGATCGAGGAAGCCCTGCACACCGGCTATGAGGACTGGAGCCCCTGGCTGCTGTGCGACCGCGCCCTGGCCGTACAGAGCGAAGGGAGCGGCGAGCCGCTGCCCTACACCGAGGTCTCGGCCCAGAGTTCGGGCTGGCGCTGGCGGATCCCGCTGCAGCGCCGCTATGGCAACGGCTACGTCTATTCCAGCCGCCATATCAGCGACGACGACGCCATGGCCGAGCTGAAGGCCGCCGTGCCCGATCCACTGCTGCATGAGCCGCGTCAGATCCGCTTTACCCCGGGCCGCCGCCTGAAGGCGTGGAACAAGAACTGCGTCGCCCTGGGCCTGGCGGCGGGATTCCTCGAGCCGCTGGAGAGCACGAGCATCGCCCTGATTGAAACCGGCATCGAGAAGATCAAGCAACTCTTCCCGGACCGCACCTTCAATCAGGGCGTGCTCGACGAGTTCAATGACATGTCGAAGCTGGAGATGGAGCGCGTCCGCGACTTCATCATCCTGCACTACAAGGCCAATCAAAGGGACGACATGGCGTTCTGGCGCGACTGCCAGGCCGTGGAAATTCCCGACACCCTCAAGCACAAGATCGAGATGTTCCGCGAGCGCGGCCACTTCATCCGCTATCGCTGGGAAATGTTCCAGCCGGCCAGCTGGCTGGCGATCTATACGGGCTTCGACATCCTGCCCAGGACCTGGGATCCCAGCATCGACGGCCTGGACGTCGAGTCGCTGCGCCGGGGCATGGCCGAGATGCGCAAGACCGTGAAGGCGGCGGTCGACTCCGCGCCGACGCACGGTGATTTCCTCGAAAATTATGCGCGGCCCGCGCCGATGGCCGCGCAGTGAAACAAGCAGGGACGGACATGCAGGACACCAACCCCAACGGCATCCGCAAGGTCGTGATCGTCGGTGGCGGCAGCGCCGGCTGGATCTGCGCGGCCATGGCCAGCCACTATTTCCACAAGAGCGGTGTCGAGGTGGAGCTGATCGAGTCCGAGGAGATCGGCACGATCGGGGTAGGGGAGTCGACCATCCCGCCCTTCCTGCAACTTATCCACAGCCTGGGGATAGATGAGCAGGACTTCATCCAGAAGACTCAAGCCAGCTTCAAGCTGGCGATCCGCTTCGAGAACTGGCGCAAGAAGGGCGAGACCTACTACCACCCGTTCGGCCAGATCGGCGGGCCCATCGGCCGGCACGAATTCTATCAGTGCTGGCTGCGCGCCAAGGCCAACGGCCATCCCTCGAACCTGCAGGATTTCGCCCCGGCCACGGTGATGGCCGACCAGTGGAAGTTCATCCCGCCGGTCCGCGCCCAGAAGACCCTGCTGAGCGGCGCCAGCTATGCCCTGCACATCGACGCCAAGCTGGTCGCCCAGTACCTGCGTGACTTCGCCGAAGCCCGGGGCGTCAAGCGCACCGAGGGCATTGTCACCGACGTGGTTTCCCGTCCCGACGGCTTTGTCGAGAAGGTGATCATGAAGAACGGCGGCGAGGTTTCGGGCGACCTCTTCATCGACTGCTCGGGCTTTCGGGCGCTCCTGATCGGCAAGACCCTGAACGAGGACTATCTGGACTGGTCGGACGTCCTGATGTGCGACCGCGCCGTCGTCGCCCAGACCGAGAACATCGCGGATCCGCATCCCTACACCCTGTCCCAGGCCCAGGACGCCGGTTGGCGCTGGCGCATCCCGCTGCAGCATCGGGCGGGCAATGGCTATGTGTTCTGCAGCAAATACATCAGCGAAGACGAAGCCACCGCCACCTTGATGCGCCAGATCGAAGGCGAGGTGCTGCTGGGCCCCAACATCATTCCCTTCAAGACCGGGATGAGAAAGCGCCTGTTCCGCAACAACGTCGTGGCTATTGGCCTGGCCGGCGGCTTCATCGAACCGCTGGAATCCACCGCCCTGCACCTGATCTATCGCGGCATGGACTTCCTGCTGCGCTACTTCCCGGACAAGGATTTCGCCCCCGGCCTGGCGGCCGAATACAATCGGCGGATGACGATGGACTATGAAGAGATCCGCGACTTCATCGTGCTGCACTATTACACGACCCAGCGCGACGACACGCCGTTCTGGCGTGACTATCAGAAGGTCACGCCGCCCGAGAGCCTGCGCGAGCGGGTCGAGCTGTTCAAGTCCAGCGCCGTCCTGCGCGACGGCGTAGACGACATGTTCCGCGCCCCCAGCTGGCAGTCGATCATGGAAGGCATGGGCGTCCGTCCCGACCGCTATCAGCAGCTGGTCGACGCCGCGCCCTATGCGGTGATCCAGCAGACGCTGGACCAGTCCGCGCCGATCTTGAAGGCCCAGGTCGCCGGCCTGCCCAGCCATGGCGAGTTCCTGGCCCGGCACTGCCCGGCGACGCCCTTCAAACGCAGCGCATAGACCTCACGACGCCGCCCTGACCGCCATCGGCAGACGCACCTCGGCCACCAGACCGGTCGGGCCTCGACGCAGGCGGATGTCGCCGCCATGGGCGCGGATGGTCGAGCGCGACACCGAAAGACCAAGGCCCACGCCCTGCCGGGCGGAGTTGCGCGCCTCGGCGCTGCGGTAAAACGGCAGGAACACGCGGTCCAGATCACTGTCGACCAGACCGGGGCCCCGGTCGGTGATCTCGGCGACGATCTCGTTGCGTTCGGAGAACAGCCGCACCTGGGCCTGGTCGCCGTACTTGATGGCGTTGTCGATCAGATTGGCGAACACGCGCTGCACGCTCAGCACATCGACCTCGACCTCGACAGGGGCGCCCGGCTCCAGGCGGACATGGGCGCCGACTACCTCGGCGTCGTCCACGGCGCACTCGACGATCGAGCGCAGGTCGACCCGCTGGCGCTCGCCGGCTTCGGCGTTGTCGCGCATGAAGGTCAGGACCGAGGTGATCATCGCCTCCATCTGATCAAGATCCCTGGCCATCTCCTTGCGCAGGGCGGGGGAGGTGCGCTCGATGCGGAAGCGAAGGCGGGCCAGAGGCGTGCGCAGGTCGTGCGAGATGGCGCCGATCATGCCGGTGCGATCCTCGACATAGCGACGCAGCCGCCCCTGCATCTGGTTGAAGGCGCGGGCGGCCTGACCCACCTCGGCGGGGCCGCTGAGGACCGTTACCTGGGCCGTCGGCTCGCGGCCCAGGCGCTCGGCGGCGCGGGCGAAGTCGGTCAGAGGGGCGGCCAGGCGGCGGGCGAAGATCCAGCCCAGCGGCGCGACGATGGCGAAGGAGATGGCGAACCACAGCATCAGCCGCTTTTGCCAGCTGTTGGGGAAGGTCTCGGGCTGGGTGCGCACCGTCACCCAGCGGTCGGGAGCCATGCGATAGGCGGCGATGAAGTCGCCCTCGACATAGGGCGCCGGGGCAAGGCCAAAAAGGCCGCGAGGCTCAGGGGCGGCGATCGGGCGGCCGGGATCCGCCTTGGGGACGGCGGCCTTGGCCGCGGTCGCCGCCGCGACCACGGGCGCGCGGGTGATCGCGACCTCCGGCGGCGGCGCGGCTAGCGCGATCAGGGGCGCGGGCGCGGCCGTCGTGTCGCTGGTGAGTGGCCGAATGGGGAGCCGATGGGTCGGCTCCGGCGCTGGGCCGCCAGGCGTTCGGGTCGAGACTGCCGATACACTGAACGAGATGGGCGTTGTCGCGACGAAGCCTTCGCCGGGCGACCGCATCGGACCCATTGGCCCCAGCGCGGGCGGGCGAACCAGTCCGGCCATCGGCATGACCATCCTTGGGCGGGCTGGCGACGAACCAAACGCGGGTGGGCGTTGACGGAGGCCGCCACCTGAGGCGGATGCCGAAGGAAAGCGCGAGGTCCAGGCCGGCGGCGGCGCGGCCATCGAACGCAACGACCCGGGGGGGGCTTCCCCACGCCGCAGAGCGATGGGTCCGCCCATGGCTCCGACAGGAAAGCCGGCCGCTCTTGCGCGGCCGCCTTCCGGGCGGACCGGGAAGCCGGGTGGCGTCGGAAAGGCCTGTGCGGCGGCGCGGGGCGCGATGGCCGAGCGCAGGGCGTCGGCTAGTCCAGCTCGCGGCGGCGGCCTGGCGCGTTCGGCGCTGGTCAGGGTCCGGGTTGGCGGGCCGGCGAAGGGCGGAGGGGCGTAGAACAGCAGTCGGACATCGCCTGGGTCGGCGTTCATCATCCGCGCCAGATCGGCGTGGGCGGCCTCCGGCACGAACCAGCCGGGGCTTTGCAGGCTGGGGGGCTGACTGTCGCTGGCGCGGAGCAGTGGCTTGGCCCCCTGGGTGGAAACAGGCGCGCCGCGCAGGCCGGCGGCGATGTCGGCCAGGCTGTGATGCGGCGGCGGGGTGGGGGGCAGGAACAGGGTCAGCACCAGGGTGACCAACTGGGCGACGACGATACCGCCCAGCAGCAGCGCCACGATCTGCACGGACAGCGGAGGGCTGGGCCAGCGAGGTTTCGGTGAGAAGGTCATTGCCGCACCACTGTCGCGTCCAGCACGTATCCGACGCCCCGATGCGTCTTGATGATCTCGTGGTCGGTTTGAGCCTCGATCTTGCGGCGCAGCCGGCTGATGTGCAGGTCGACGCCCCTGCCCACGACCTCGGGCTCCTCACCCTTGACGACGCCCAGCAGCGCCTCGCGGGACACCACCGATCGCGCGTTCTCCAACAGGGTCGCCAGAATCGACAGCTCGCCCCGGGTGAGCAGCAGCAGCATGCCGTTGGGCGCGGTCAGCTGACGGGCCGCCAGGTCCAGGCGAAAGCCGGCGAAGGCGTAGGCTGAGCGCTTGGTCCCCCGCTCGCCGACGGATCGTCGACGCATCAACGCCTTGACCCGGGCCAGCAGTTCGCGCGGCGGGATCGGCTTGACCACATAGTCGTCGGCGCCGATCTCCAGGCCCAGGATGCGGTCCACGGGATCGCCCAGGGCGCTGAGCATGAGTATGGCGGGGCCGTCCTCGACGGCCAGGTGACGACAGAGCGAGAGGCCGTCCTCACCCGGAAGGTTGACGTCCAGCACCGCCACATCGACCGAATGCCTCGCGAGCAGATCGCGGGCCTGGGCCGCGGTCGCGGCCTGAAGAATCCCATAACCCTGGGCTTCCAGATAGCCGGCCATCTCGCGTCGAAGGTCGTGATCATCCTCGACCAGCAAGACAATGGCGGGCTGGTTCTGAACGTTGCGGCTCATGGGGCTATATGGAAGCGATCTGGCGGCCGCCTCGGTCAAGCTGGGCGGTAAGCCGGTGTCGCGGACGGTCGTGGCGCCAACAAGGCTGCCGCACCGCCAATTTGTAACAGCCGCGCATCAATCTGGAGCGGCGCCGTAACATGGAAAGGATCCTGGCGACGCCATGCGCCGCCAGGATTTCGCGATCAGCGCGTGGCGGCGATCGCCGGGCCGTACAGCAGGCCGTTGAACAGGAACTTGAAGGTCCCGTACGACTGGGCGCGCTGGGTGACTTCCGGGCCCATGGCGAACAGCTTGCCCTTGCCCACGTCGATATCGAGGATCGCCGTCGAGCCCTTCAGTCTCTCCTGACCGACGGCCCAGCCGCTGCGCAGCGGGGCATCGCTCTCGAACCACGAAACGCGCGAGACGCCCGTCGCGTCCGACTTCAGGGTGAAGGTCGGGCTGCGGTCGAAGAACACATCGACCTGATCGGGTAGGCCATAGGCCAGCGGCTGGCGGTTATCGACCTTGGCGCGCAGCACCGAGCCCGGGATATAGAGCTCCTTGTTGGGCAAGGCCTTGAGCTCGCCGTTCTCGATCCGGGCGGTGGCCACATCGACGGGCGCGCCCAGGGCCGTGGCCAGGCGCGTCGACGCGCCGATGGCCACCACCGTGCCGCCGGCCTTGGCGAAGGCCGCGACCTGCGGAAGCGTCTTGGCGTCGGTCACCTGGCCCAGCCAGGCGCGGTATTCCTCGGGAATGTCCTCGGCCTTGGGTTGGTCGAAGCCGCGACCGGCCCGGAAGGGCCCGCCGGCGGGAGCGGGGAACACGCCGTCGGCGAAGACCAGGACATCAAAGTCCTTGTTCAGGTCGCCGGCGTCCAGGCGTTGCGGATAGACGACCTGGAAGGGCGCCTCGAACTTTTCGAACATCCAGCGGTTCCAGCCCGAGGGCATCGAGCCGCCATAGACATCGACTAGGCCGATCCGCACGGGCTTGAGCGGCAGGGCCGCGCTCGAGGGCTTGGCGGAGACCGCATGGGCGTCGACGCCCAGATCCTTGACGCTGGCGGTCAACACCGTCTGCGCCGCGGCCGAATGGGGAACCCAGATCGCGCCGGGGCCAAAGCTGACCTTGCCGGCCTTGCCGCCGTCCTTCAGCCACTGGACGCTGGCCCCGGCCTTAAGCAGACGGTTGGTCAGGGTGAAGCTGTTGTTGGTCTCGTGGCTGATCAGCCAGCCGGCCTTGCCCGAACCCTTGATCTGGCCCGGCCTGACGGTGATCAGATCCGGAACGCGTGTGGTGGGGGCTTCGAAGCCGTCGAGGATGCGGTCGAACTTGACGCCCATCTGGTAGGCCAGGGTGTAGCCGGTGACATCATAGGGGGCCTTGGGCGGGCCGCCGGGATATTCGGTGTCGTGCGGGTGATCCTGCGGCTCGAACATGTCCATGACGTGCGGGCGATAGGCCTGGGCGGTCTTCACCACGTAGGAGCCGGCCGGATAGGTCTTGCCCGCCACGGTGAAGGCCTTGTCGGCTTGCTCCACCTCGACGCCGGCCTTGATCAGGGCGTTCAGGAACGCCACCACCGTGGGCAGGTCGGCCTGGTCGGCGGGCAGGATATAGCCGCGCGGATCGCGCAGGGCGGGGGCCTGCAGCACGGCCTTGTAGAGCGTCGGATCCACCGAACCGCCGCGGCCCGCGAACGGCTTGTCCTTGGCGGCCTCCTTCAGGGCGTCGATCTTGCCGGGGTTCAGGGTCCAGCTGTCCTGGCTGCCCTTGGCGATGCCGTTGGAGCCCATCTTCCAGATGTTGAACAGCATCCGCTCGCGGTTGCGCGAGGCATAGTCGAGCACCGCGCGGTTCAGGCTCCATTGGTAGTCCAGGGTCTGCTGCAGATGCCACATCTGCGGCGGGGCAGGCATCGGGCGGTCATTGCTGGGCAGTTGGGCGTCGGGCACCAGGTTCAGCGGCGCGGGCGTCGGCCCGCCGGTGATCTCGGTCAGCAGGCCCACCGAATTGTGGAAATAGGCGATCGAGCGCTCCATCCCGTTGTGCCAGGTGGAGTAGGGGGCGGCGCTGCGGGCGCTGGAGCCGGGTTTGTCCTCGACCACCAGACGGCTGTGCATGGCCATGCCCACCTCCTGCAGGGTGGTCATGACCAGCGGGTCGTAGTTGTAGTTGGCCGGATCGCGGAACGGCGGCACGAACACCACCATGCCGTTGGGCGCGGTCTGGTGCTGGTTGTAGACGATCTGTGGGAACCACTCGCGAAACAGCTGGCGATTGACATTGGTCGTCTCGGCCATCTGGGCCATGAAGCTGTCGCGGTTGTTATCGTGGCCGACATACTTCTGGTACAGGCGCGGAACCGAGCCGAACTCGCGCTTCTTGGGGTCTTCGCTCCGCATATACCAGTCCGAGATCAGCTCCATGCCGTCCGGATTGTCGTGGGCGAACAGGATGATGACGTCGTCCAGCAGGCGCATGGTTTCCGGATCGGTCTGCGTCAGCATCTTGTGCAGAACCTGGATCTGACCCTGCGAGGTCACGGTCTCGTTGGCGTGCATCCCCGCGTCGATCCAGACGACGGCCTTGCCCTCGGCGGCCAGCTTTTCGGCTTCCTCGCGGCTGACGCCCTCGGCCTTGGCCAGGCGGCGGGCGATGGTCTTGTATTGGTCCAGCTTGGCCAGATTGGCGGGCGACGAGACGATCGCCATCCACTGGGTGCGGCCCTCCTCGGACTTGCCGATATCGACCAGCTTCATGCGGTCCGACTGGCCGGCCAGGGTCTTCAGATAGGCCTCATAGGCGGTGTAGTCGGCCAGGAAGTAGTCGCTGCCGACCGGCTGGGCGAAGGCCTTGGCGGGCGGCGTGATCTCGGCAAAGGCGTATGTCGCGCCGCTGACGGCCATCACCAGCGCCAAAGCCGCGCTGGCCATCACTTTGTGTCGGGTCATCGAAAGGCTTCCCATCCTGAACGGGCGGCGAAACACGCCGGCCCCATGATGTCTGACGCAGCGCGACGGCGAAACCGCCGTTCGCGCCAAGAAAAAGCCCGCCCCGGAAATGCCGGGACGGGCCTGATCTTCGTTCTCCAGCGACTTCCCCTTCGAGCGCGAACGCTCGAAGGGGTTTAGCTTCTAGTAGCGCAGGCGGGCGTTCAGGAAGAACGTCCGGCCGAGCACGTCGTAGGTGGCCGGATAGCCACTGTTCGACGGCGAGGCGTTGCCGCCCAGGATCGGATAGGCTTCCTGGGTCAGGTTCTTGACGCCGCCGGTGAAGGCGACGTTGTCGCTGACTTCCCAGTCAGCCGACAGATCCCAGTAGTTCTTCGCGCCGATACGTTCGACCGTGTAACGGGTCGCCGGAGCGTCGTCGTTGACGTCGTCCAGGTGGCTCCAGACCAGGTTCAGGCCGAACTGGTTCATTTTCCAGTTGGCGGCCGTGCGCAGCTTGTGACGCGGGGTCGGGTTGCCGCAACGCGTGCCGAACTTGTCGGCGCACTTGATCGGCGCCGAGATTTCGTCAGGCGTCGTCGTCGCTTCCCAGGTGTTGGTGTAGAGCGAGCGGATCGACAGCGAACCCCAATCCGGCAGACCCAGGTCTTCCAGGGTCGTACGGTACGTGACGCCGATGTCGAAGCCTTCGGTCTTTACCGTGGCGACGTTCTGAGCAGTCAGCGAGATGTAGTCGATCGAGCCATTGGCCAGGCGACGGATCGCTTGGCAGTACGGCGAGCTCGGGTTGCCGTTCACGAGCGAGCCGTAGCAGACGTTCATGACGTTAGAAGCGCTGCCGCCGAAGCTGGCGATAGCGTCCGTGATCTCGATCGAGAAGTAGTCACCCGTGATCGAGAAGTTCGGCAGCCACGACGGGGTGTAGGCGAAACCATAGGTGATGGTCTTGCCTTCTTCCGGCGCCAGGTTCGGGTTGCCGCCCGACAGGGTCTGGGTCTGCTGGTTGGCGTTGATCAGGCCAACGACGCTCGCCGACACGCCCGAATTGATACAGGCTTGGCGGGTGGCGGCGTTCGGATTGGCGCGGGCCGAACAGTTGTCGGTCGCGGTCGGGAAGCCGTTGCTTTGCGGAGCGTACAGTTCGCCGACCGACGGAGCGCGGATCGCCTTGTTGTAAGATGCGCGCAGCATCAGGTCGTCGAAGGGCTTCCAGGTGCCGGCCACCTTGTAGGTTTCAACCGGCGAGGGCTGGGTGGTGTAGTCCGACACGCGGCCGGCCAGTTCCAGGTCCAGCGACTGGACGAACGGCAGGTCCTTCAGCAGCGGGACCAGCACTTCGGCGTAGGCTTCGTAGACGTCGAAGCGACCCGAGACAGGCGGGCTGGCGTTGAAGCCGGTCAGGTTGCCGACGGCCAGATCTTGGCTGGGGTTGAAGGCGAAGTCTTCGGCGCGATACTCGGCGCCGACGGCGAAGCCGATCGGGCCAGCCGGCAGGGAGAACATGTTGGCCGTGTCACCGTTGAAGGTGAGGCCGGCGTACACTTGCTCGTAGTCCTGCGACGAGTTGATGCGGGTCTTGATGAAGTTGGCGGCAGCGGCCGACATCGTGCCTTGGCCGAAGATGTTGACCGGAACGCAGCCGCCCGACGGATCGGCGCAGCCCGTGCCGGCGGCGTTCAGCAGCAGGCCCTGCTGGATGCGGGCCAGGCTGGTGTCGCCCAGCAGCGTATTGCTGCCGTGGGTGTTGCCATACTGGAAGTAGGTTTCGAAGCCGCCGTTGATGGCTTCGATGTCGCCGCGCAGGCCCAACTGGACCTGGAAGGCCGAGAAGTTGAAGCTCGAAACGCGCGGGCCAACGTCGCTGAGACGCTTGTTGAACACGCCGGTGACGGTGTCGTAGAGGCCGTCGCTGTCGCTGTCGATATCCGTGAAGGTGCCGGCGGTCCAGGGGCTGCTGGTCGGGATGCTGTAGGACGCACCCGAAGCCAGGCTGTTCAGCGCTGTCTTGGCGGCGGCGGTCAGGAACGGGTTGTTGTCGAGGCTGAAGCGGAAGATCCGGCTGCCGACGGGCGTCGGGGCCAGCTGGGTCACGACCTTGCTGCTGACAAAGTTGCCCTTGGCGAACGCGGTCAGGCCCGGCTTGATTTCGTAGCTGGCCAGCGACGTGACCGAGAAACGCTCTTGCGGGGTCTGGACGTAGTTGACCGGGGCGAAGTTGTAGGTGTCGGTCGCCGAATTGTAGAGGCGAACATTGCCGTCCGGCAGGAAGTAGGCCGAGTTGGCGGCGCTGTTGGCGACGCCCGGCAGAGTCACGAACTTGCCCGAGTTGTAGGGGTCGACGCGACCCGGTTCCATCGAGCCGGAGCCCGACGGCACGAAGCCGGTGCGGGTGGCGTTGTCGCCCCAGGCGGTGCTGAGCATGCCGCCGCGTTCGCCCTGGGTCAGCGCTTCGCGCTTGTTGTAGCCCAGGCTCAGAACGACGTTGCCCTTGCGGTCGGCGAAGTTGGCGCCGAAGGTGACGTCGCCCGAATAGATCGGGGCTTCGCCGTCATCGGTGGCTTGATAGCCGGCCGAGACTTCCATGCCTTCGAAGTCGGTCTTCAGGATGAAGTTGACGACGCCGGCCACGGCGTCCGAGCCGTAAACGGCCGAGCCGCCGCCCGACACCACTTCGATGCGCTTGATCAGCGCCGGCGGGATCAGGTTCAGGTCGACGCTGCCGGCCTGGGTGGTCGGGGTCTGGCGCTTGCCATCCACCAGCACCAGGGTGCGGTTGGAGCCGAGGCCGCGCAGGTTGACCGTGGCGGTGCCGTTGCTGCCGTTGTTCACCGTCGAGGTGATGCCGGGCACGGCTTGCGGCAGGGTGTTGAGCAGGTTCTCGGTGTTGACGATGCCCGATTGCTCGAGCTCCTTCTCACCGACCGTCGCGACGGGGCTGCTCGAAACCAGGTCAGGACGCGCGATGCGCGAGCCGGTGACGACGATTTCTTCGACCTGCGCGGCTTCTTCAGCGGCGGGCGCGGTCTGCGCGAAAGCGGGCATGGCCATAGCCAGCGGTGCGATCGCGCCGCAAAGCACTGTGGTCGCCAGCAGGCGCTTCCGGGTGGACAAAGCGTTAAACATCAAACCTCCAACATATTTTCGCGCCGCCTCGGTTTGATCCAAGTCGTGACGCCCCCAACCGCACCGCTGCCGATGCGAGTTAAGACGGGAGAGTGACGGTAGATGAACTCCGGTCAATCTTTCACGATACGGCCCGGCAACAATTGGTCGGTTGTGTAGCAAAAGTGACGCATCCGATTGCCGCGAATGGGCATCCTGCCTGAATTTCTACCTAAACTCCGGTGAAATGGGGAATAGTATACTTATGGCTATTCTTTAATATTGCAGGTTGGAAATGCTGAAAAAGTGTCAACATTCCGACATGTTTCTCGTGACCAAACAGGTGTTTCAGGCTGAAGACCCCGGCGGATTCTAAAAATCCCGTAATCTTTTCGTTAAGGTCTGACCACGGTTGTTGCTGTCGAATCTCAGCGAACTGCGATCGGCTGGCCGATCGGGCGGGTTGGTCTGGGCTGTTCTCGCGGTTGCTGCAATTTATAGATCAAACTTTTTGATCGTCCCTCCGGGGTGTCGCGGGTTGAACCGCCGAACGACGATCTGTTACGAAATGCGCGTGAGGGCCCGTTCAGGCGCCGGAGATTCACTTTGCGCCGGTCCAATTCATGACGAGTCCCCATGCGATCCGGATCAATCCGGCGCTTGATCCCGCGCCGTTCATGGCCGTTTTTCAACGCGATGGGGTCGTCCAGATCCCGGTCTTTCTGGATCCTGTCGACGCCGAGGGGATCGCCGGAATCATGGCCGGCCTGACCTGGAACGTGGTGGCGCCAGACGAGACCTCTGAAACCTTGGTGATCAGTCCCCAGGTCATCCAGAAGTTCGGCGAGGCCCAGGTCCGACAGTTCCTGCAGGGCGCCCTGAAGCGCGCCTCCAGGGGGTTCTCCTTCATTCACCTGTCCTATGCGCTGCAGGACGAATATGCCCGCGACCCGACCGCGCCCATTCACCGGGCGACCGAGTTCCTGCAAAGCCGGGCCTTTCTGGACTTCGGCCAGGCGGTGATCGGCGGCGACCGCGTCGACGGCGTCCGGATCCAAGCTTCCAACTATCGGCCGGGCGACTTCCTGACCCTGCATGACGATAGCCACAAGAACGATGATCGACTGGCCGCCTTCACCCTGGGCTTCACGCGCGACTGGCGACCGGATTGGGGCGGGCAGCTGCTGTTCCACGACGCTGAGGGCCAGATCGAACGGGGCTTCACGCCAGGTTTCAACGTGCTGACTCTGTTCCGGGTGCCCCGCGCCCATTCGGTAGCGCCCGTGGCGTCCTATGCCGCCGCCAAGCGTCTCTCCCTGACCGGCTGGCTGGTGCGCGAGGCGACAAAGACGACGTGAAACGCGGGCGCCCTCTTGCCGGGCGTCCCGCCGACGCTTCCAATGCAGCAGTTCAAATCGTGGGGTCGCATGAAAACCTGGTTCAAATTCGCCGTGGTCGCGATCCTGGCCGGTCCGCTGGCCGCGCCCCTGGTCGCGAAGGCGGCCGAGCCATCCAAGTCGGCTACCCCCGCGGTGCTCAAGGCTCTCTTCGACTGCCGGGCCATCACCCCCGACGCCGAGCGGCTGGCCTGCTATGACGCCGCCGTCGGTCAGGTGAACAAGGCCGAGAAGACCGGCGAGGTGATCATCGTCGACCGCCAGGAGGCCCGCGCCGCGCGCCGTCAGGCTTTTGGTCTGGACCTGTCGGCCCTGTCGATCCTCGATCGTAGTGAAGAGAAGACCGAGGTCGACCGGGTGATCGGCGAAGTCGTCAGCGCCCGCCGGGGCGGCGACGGTCGCTGGACCGTCGTGCTGGCCGATGGCGCGGTCTGGAAGCAGATCGACGATCAGTCGATTTCCAAGGATCCGAAGAAGGGCTCCAGGGCCGAGATTCGCAAGGCGTCGATGGGCAGCTATTTCATGAACCTCGACGGTCAGCGCGCCGTGCGGGCGCGCCGCGCCGACACCCAGTAGGCGCCCCGCCTCGATCCCGGGCGAAGGCGCGGGGCGAGCGTCAAAAATCGGCGCACCCACTGGCGTTCCGCGAAAGCCGATGAAAAGGTCGCCTCCGCCGGGAGATGGCGCGGGAGTCGCCCGCGCGACCGGCCAGTACGCTTGGGGGCGTCTTACATGCTTGGAACCGTCAGCCGCGCCGCGCTCGCGGCGGCTCTGCTTCTGTCAGCCGCCATGCCGGTCCTGGCCGCCCCGAAGGACAAGGCTCCGGCCTCCGAAGCCGCCCTGGCCGGAACCACGCGTCAGGACGGCCTGCTGCCGGTCCATATCGACAAGGCCAAGGGCCGGATCCTGTTGTCCCTGCCCAAGGCTGACGCCGATGGCGTCAGCGGCCGGTTCCTCTATGTGGCGGCGCTGAAGACCGGCCTGGGCTCGGCGCCGGTCGGCCTGGACCGCGCGGCCCTGGCCGACACCCAGGTTCTGGTGTTCCGCCGTATCGGCAAGAAGGTGATCGCCGAGTACGAGAACCCCAAGTTCACCGCCGCCGGAGCGCCCGCCGCCGAACAGATCGCGGCCCGCGAGTCCTTCGCCGTCTCGACGGTCTGGGCCGGCGAGGTGGTCTCAGAGACGCCGGACGGCCGCATCCTGGTCGACATTTCCAGCTTCCTGACCCGCGACGTGATCGGCGCCGCCGACGCCCTGAAGTCGGCGAGCGAGAACGGCTTCAAGCTGGTCTCCGACCTGTCCATCGCCGATCCGGCGGCCGTGAAGGTGTTCCCGGAGAACATCGAGTTCGAGGCTCGCCAGACCTTCGCCTCGGACACGCCGGGTCCCGAGACCCGCAACATCGCGCCAGACGCCAGGCAGATCACCCTGATCGTCCGCCACTCGCTGGTGAAGTTGCCCGCGCCGGGCTTTGTCCCGCGGGCCTTTGATCCGCGCACCGGCACCTGGGGCGTGGTCGGCCTCGACTATGCGGTGCCGCTGGGCGACGACATTGTTGGCCGCTGGGCGCGCCGGTTCCGTCTGGAGAAGACCGATCCCACGGCGGCGGTTTCGACGGTCAAGAAGCCCATCGTCTTCTATGTCGACCGCGCCGCGCCCGAGCCGATCCGCACCGCCCTGGTCGAGGGCGCGGCCTGGTGGGCCAAGGCTTTCGAGGCGGCGGGCTTCAAGGACGCCTATCGCGTCGAGGTCCTGCCCGAGGGCGTCGATCCGCTGGACGTGCGCTACAGCGTCATCAACTGGGTAGACCGCGCCACCCGAGGATGGTCGATGGGCCAGTCGGTTTCCGATCCGCGCACCGGCGAGATCCTCAAGGGCTCGGTGATCCTGGGCGCGCTGCGCGTGCGCCAGGACATGATGATCTTCGAAGGTCTGGTCGGGGCCGACCAGAACGGCAAGGGCGGTCCCAACGATCCTATCCAGGTCTCGCTGGCTCGGCTGCGGCAGTTGTCGGCCCACGAGGTCGGCCACTCCCTGGGCTTCGCGCACAACTTCGCGGCTTCGACCCAGGACCGCGCCTCGGTGATGGACTATCCCGCGCCGCGCGTGAAGGTGACGGATGGCAGGATTGATCTGTCGGACGCCTATGGCGTGGGCCTCGGCGCCTGGGACATGTTCACGGTCGACTGGCTGTATGGAGATGCGCCGAAGGCGACCCTGGCGGCCAAGGCGGCGGCCATCAATCTGCGTTACATCACGGACGGCGACGCGCGAGGCCCCAATTCTGGCCAGCCGTGGGGCGCCCTGTGGGACGACGGCGCGGATTCGGTCGCCGAGCTCAGGCGGATGATCGCCGTGCGGCGGGTGGCCATCGACCAGTTCGGCCTTGGCGCCCTGAAGACCGGCGAGACGGTCGAGACCCTCAAGCGCAAATATGTGCCGATCTATCTGCTGCACCGCTATCAGGTCGAGGCGACGGTCAAGCAGGTGGCAGGGGTCGAGTTCAGCTATGCGGTCAAGGGCGACGCGGGACAGGTCGCGCCGCTGGTCGCGCCAGACAGGCAACGCGCCGCCCTCGCGGCCCTGATGGCGACGCTGGCCCCCGGCGAGTTGGATACGCCTGAAAGGCTGCTCCCACTGCTGTCGGGCGGACAATCAGGCGAGACCGACCGTCAGCACGTTATCGAGGTGTTCGCCGGGATGGGCGGCCCGGTGTTCGATCCGCTGGTCGCCGCCGACGTGGCCGCCGGCGTGACCCTGGATCCGCTGCTCGCGCCCGACCGTCTGGCCCGGCTGGTCGACCAGCATCGCCGCGACCCCGCCCAGCCCGGCGTCGGCGAGGTGGTCGACACGCTGCTGGCGACGGTGTTCGCGCCAGCTTCCGGACGCCAGGCTGATGTCGCCCGGCGCGTGCGCTGGCGTACAGTGTTGAACCTGGCCGCGGCGGCCCGCGACGTGAAGCGCTCGCCCCAGGCCGCGGCGGAGATCGATCAGAAGCTCTCGGACCTGGCCGCCCGGCTGAAAGCGGCGCCGGGCTCCGACGCGTCTGACCGCGCCTTGAACCTGCGTCTGGCGGCCCTGCTGAAGGACGGCGACGAACTGACCCGGGTGCTGGGCGAAGCCAAGCTGAAGCCCGAAACGCCGCCCGGCATGCCGATCGGCGATATCGATCTCGGGATCGACTAGGCGGGCTCCGCCGGCGCGCCTCGCTGGAGAACGCTGGGCGTGCCGACATAGAGCAGCACGGCCTCGCGATCGGTGCGGTTCTCCACCGTGTGCGGCGCGCGGGCGTCGAAGTGCATGCTGTCGCCGGCCTTGAGCACGGTGTGGATGTCGCCGGCCCGAGCATAGAGTTCGCCCTCCAGCACATAGCGGAAGTGCTCGCCATTGCGGGTGTCGACCGGAAAGCAGTGGCCGGGCGGAATGCGCATCAGAACCGCGTCCAGCTTGCGGTCAGGGAGGTCCGAGGCAAGATCGAAATAGGTGACCGGCGAGTCCACGGCGATCTCCGCCGGGGCGTCGGCGCGGCGCACCATGTCGCGGGCCTGGGGGATCTCCATGAAATACGAGACCTCGACCTGCAGGCCCTTGGCCAGGCCCAGCATCGACATCAGCGACGGCATGGTCAGGTCGCGTTCCGCCTGCGACAGGAAGGGCTTGGACAGCCCCGATCGATCGGCCAACTCCTGCAGGGTCAGACCCAGCGCCTTGCGCCGCGCCTTGATGCGCGCCCCGATGGCCAGGCGGCGCTTCTTCTTCTGGGGTTCGTTTTTTCCATCGAGAATCATGACGCCATGTTCTCAGTTTGGGCAGGCGCCGCGCCAGCGGATTCCGCGCAGCCCTCGCCAAGCTCCTGATATGTCGGGTGGTCGACTGAAAATAAACGGTTTGAGCTTAACCGTGAGGTTCAGACGAGACCGGCCTTCGCCACTCGGGAGACACCGGACCTGTGGCTTTGAAGCCGGCGAAACATCCAGAGCAC
Source organism: uncultured Caulobacter sp. (assembly GCA_964427205.1). GTDB lineage: Bacteria > Pseudomonadota > Alphaproteobacteria > Caulobacterales > Caulobacteraceae > Caulobacter. Next base: position 62,741 of record CAYRTE010000005.1, on the reverse strand, counting down.
ATTCGCGTCAACCAGCGCGAGGTCGAACTCATGGTCGCCGCGCATGAGTGGTTCGTGGCGCGCAAGCCGGGTGGTCGGCGACTGGTGCTGCGCTTCGCGATCATGGAGGACATCGATTTCTCTGGGCGCGATCTGGCCGACGTCGATCTGACGGGCAGCACCCTGGTCCGCTGCAAGTTCGATCGGGCGCGGCTGGCCCGGGCCTGTCTGTTTGGCGCGGACCTGCAGGGCAGCAGCTTCGTCGGCGCCTCCCTGGTGCAGGCCGATATGCGGGGCGCGCGGCTGAAGGGGGCCAACCTCTCGCATGCCAACATGACCCAGGCCGATCTGCGGGCCGGTCGGATCGCCATCTCCGACGAGGACACCAAGTTCGCCGTCGTTCGCCACAAGGTCACAGCCGGTCAGTTGGACGGGGCCAACATCTCGGGCGCGGTGCTCGACAGGTCTCGCCTTGACGACGTGTCCGCGGCGGCGGCGGATTTTTCGGAATGCTCGATGCGCGGCGCCAGGCTGGTCGGGGCCAACCTCAAGAACGCCAACCTGCGTGGGGCCGTGATCGACGATGTCGACGTGCGCGGCGCCAATCTGGAGAGCGCCGACTTCAGCGACGCGGTCGTGACGCGGGTTGATCTGACCCAGGCCCGCACCATGGGGGCGATCATGGACCGCTGTCTGTGCGACCCGGGGGCGGAAGCCGCCCAGCGCGCGGCGCTGATCTTCGTGAAGCTGGCGGCCCATCGCGAGTGGGTGACCAGCGGGGGCAAATCGGGTGAGCCGGCCGTCCTTGACGGCGAGGACCTGCGCCCCATCGCCGATATGGCTGGCGCATTCCTGACGGCGGTCAGCGCCAGGAATGCATGCCTGGCCGGAATGGATCTTCGCCGGGTTTCACTGCAGGGCGCGTTGCTGGAAGGCGCGGACCTGCGCGGCGCCATTCTTCGTGAGGCTGATCTGCGCGGCGCCAGCCTGCGCGGCGCGACCCTCAAGCAAGCTGATCTGCGCCGGGCCCTGTTGAGTTCGCTGCCCTTCAAGATCGATCGCGAGAAGCCCACGGATCTGGCGGAGGCCAGTCTGCGCTACGCCGATCTTCGCGAGGCCGATCTGGGTGCCACCGATCTCTCCGACGCCGATCTGCAGGGCGCCCGACGTTCGGCGACCCAAGCCGCGATAGAGGATGCGGACGACGATGGCGCCTTCGTGTTGGACATGTAGTCAAACGCCGCGTCGCCACGCCCGACGCAGGGCCGGGCGATGGTCGGGCGCGGCGATCTCGATCAAGGCCATGGCGCGGGCCTCGCCCCGCAGCGGTCGCAGATCGACGACGCCGTGTTCGGTCGCCACGATCCCGACCTCGGCCGCGGGCAAGGTCGGCGGAACGTCCAGGCGTGGAACGATCCGGCTGATCGCGCCGCCCTTGACCGTGGAGCCCAGGGCGATGATCGGCACGCCGCCGGGCGAGCGCCGCGCGCCGCCGATGAAGTCGGGCAGTCCCCCCGGACCCGAGATCGCTTCGCCATCCACCCATTCGGCGTTCACCTGGCCCAGCAGATCGACCTCGATGGCCGAATTGACCGCGACGAAGGTCGGGATCATCGCCAGTCGGGACGGATCATGCGTCTCCAGCGCCGGGGCCATGGCGACGCCGGGTAGGCTCGCGGCCTGGGCATAGAAGGCCCGCGAGCCCAGAAGACTGCCCGTGGTCACGCGGTCGAACAGGCCCTGCCGGATCAGGTCGGCGACAGGATCGCAGATCATGCCGCTGTGCAGGGACAGGCCCTCCTTGCCCGCCAGTCCTGCCCACAGAGCGTCGCCCAATCGGCCGATGCCGGCCTGCACCGTGGCGCCATTCGGGATCAGGGCTGTGAGTTGGGCGATGATCCGGGACTCCACGGGGCCGGGCGCGCGCACGGCATATTCGACCAGCGGCGTGTCGAGCTCGATCACCTCGTCGAAGGCGCTGATCGGCGCGGTGGGCGAGCCGGGCAGGCGGGGCAGGGACGGGTTGATCACCCCGATCTTCACCGCGCATCGCGCCAGGGCCGTCGGCGCGAAATCGGTGGTCGGGCCGAACGAGCACATCCCGTTCGCATCAGGCGGCGTGACCATGAACAGCCCTGCCGCATAGCGCGCCGCAGCCACGCGCCGGGCAAAGCCGTGATAGGTGACAGGCAGGCGCTCGAACCGGCCCGCCGCTAGGATCGGTCGCCAGGCGGGCGACATGAATGGCCCGGCCATGCGAGCGTCCGGGCCCAGGCTGCTCCAGTCGAAGACATTGACGCCCGGAATGAAGCCGCCCTCGAAGGTCGCCGACAGCAGGGGTTCCAGCCGTCGCGACAGCGGCGCGGCGGCGAAGGGCTCGACGGCCGAGGCGCTGACAAAGACCCGGATGTCTGACGGCATGATGCTCTTGGGCTGGGAAAGACGATGGCGCGCAGCATAGGCCAAGGCTGCGGTGCTGTGGCTCCTTCCGTTAGGTCCGGTGAACAAGTCCCTGATCGCCAGAAGACGCCGGAATATCAGGTGCGTTTCCGCTGGACGCCGTACGCGATCGTCTTCTGGGACAATCGCGCCACCCAGCACTACGCCACCCTGGACTACTGGCCCCAGGAGCGGATTGTCGAGCGGGTCACCATCATCGGCGGCGCACCCTATTAGCCACCGATCAGCCAGTCGCCGGTCAGGGCCGAGATATTGACGCCGGCCAGGATGATCTGATCCCCCCCGCCCAGGTCGATGATGGCGCTGGTCCCGCTCTGGTACAGGCTATAGGTCTCGCCGGCATCCAGCTGGATGCGGTCGCCTTGGGCGCGATTGAAGTCGGTGATCAGGTCCGAGCCGGCGCCGGTGAAGCTGTAGAAGATGTCGGCGCCGAGGCCGCCGGTGATGTTGTCGGCGCCGCGGTCGCCAGCCAGCCAGTCATTGCCGTCGTCGCCCGACAACACATCGTCGCCCTGACCGCCGCGGACGATGTCATTCCCGACGCCGCCATAGCAAACGTCATTGCCAAGGTTGCCATTGACGATGTCATCACCGGCGTCACCAAATAGCTGATCATTGTTCTGACCTCCAACGACCCAGTCTGTTCCCGCGCCGCCATAGCCGAAGTCGTTGCCGATGTTGCCGTTGATCCGGTCGAACCCTTCGCCGCCGGTGATCGTGTCGTTGCCGTCATTGCCGTCCAGGCGATCGTCGCCGGCCAGGCCGTTGAGGGTATCGCCACCGGCCTCGCCGCGCAGCCAGTTGGCCAAGGCGTTGCCGTCGATCGTGTCGGCGCCCGAGCCGCCGCGCGCGTCTTCGATCTTGGCGCCAACAGCCACGGCCACGTTGCCCACCAGACCGCCCACGTCCGAGAAGTGACCCTCGCGCAGATCGATCTTCTGGCTGGCGCCGTAGCCGGAGAAGTCAAAGGTGTCGGTTCCACCGGCGTCCCACACGGCGAAGATCGCCTTGGTCGAGGCGGTGGCGATTTCGAACCAGGGCCGGCCAGCGTTGGCGTTAAAGCCGTAGGTCGTGTCGCCGGTTCGGGTGGTGGTGTTGACCCCATATTCGGCCTGCGCCGCCGCGATATCGTCCAGCTGCGGCGCCGAGGCGTAGCGGCCGCCGTAGCTGGCGCCGGTGTTGCCCTCGTTGAAATAGCTCATCACCGTGTATTGGCGGGAGTCCTGATAATACTCGGCGTCCTGCGCGTAGGTGAAGGTCGCGCCGTCCACCGCGTCATAGTCTGAAGGATGGCTGAGGCCGATGGCGTGGCCCACTTCGTGAACCAGCACCGAGCCGCCATAGTTGTTGGCCGTCGGCGTGGCGTTGTAGCCCAGAGTGCTGTTGATCCAGACATCCCCCGCCGGCGACGAGATTGCGGGACTTCCCGGGAGATAGGCGAATGCCGACGCGCCCTCGGAGCCGCTGGAATAGTTGCCGAACAGGATCGACGCCTGGTTCGAATAGGCCGTCTCGCCGGTCGAACCTGAGCCGATCCGGGCGAAGGTGATGTTGGCGACATCCGACCAGGAGGTCAGCGCCAGTTCCGCCTGCTGGACCTGGGCGGCGTTGAAGCGCGAAAATCCAGCCGTGTCGTCGGGCATGGTTTCGGGCGCTGTGGAGCGAAAGCCGTAGGTGATGGCGTAGGGCTGGCCCAGGGCCGAAGACCAGCCGCGATCAAAACCCACCAGGGTCAGCCCCGCTGTCTCGACCGACAGGCTGGGTTTGCCGTTGACCGTCACGCCCGTCCTGCCGTCCGCGTTCAGATAGAACTGGGGGTCTTCGGACCCCGTCTGGGCCAGGACTTCAGGGTGGGAGAAGACATCGAACGCCATGGCGCACACTCACGCAGAGGGTCCCCCGACCCGGCCTGAACCTAGTCCGGCCGCCCGGCCGCCACAATCCTGGGAGGGTTGCGGCGGATGGACGCGCGTTTAGTGAGCGCCCACGGCGGTGAACGGGTGGTTACCGTCACCGCCGCTCTGATCTGTCTCAGGCGACAGGCGGGTTCCAGCCGCCGCCAAGCGCCTTGTAGATGGCTACGACATTGGTGTTCACGCCGGTCTCGGCCACGCTGAGGGCGTCTTCGGCGGTCAGCAGGGTGCGCTCGGCGTCCAGCAGCACCAGGAAGTCGATGCCGCCCTCGCGGTACTGGATACGGGCCAGTTCGGCGGCGCGACGCGAAGCGGCGGACTGGTCGGCCAGGCTCTTCAACTGGGCCTGCTGCTGGCGATAGGAGACAAGGGCGTTCTCCAGATCCTCCAGCGCGCGCAGCACGGTCTGGTCGTAGGCGGCGAGACTGGCGTCGCCGCGCGCTTCCGCCGCTTTCAGCCGCGCATGAGCGCCGCCGAGATCGAGGGCTGGCCAGCTGACGCTGGGCGCGACCGACCAGGCCTGGCTGGCGCTATTGCCGAAGGTCGAGGACGAGCCCGACAGGAAGCCGACGAAGCCGGTCACCCGCACGCGCGGGAAGAGGTCGGCCGTAGCCACCCCCACCTTGGCGGTCTGGGCGGCGAGGCGCCGCTCTGCGGCCTGAACGTCGGGCCGGCGGCGCAGCAGGTCGGCGGCGTCGCCGATCGGCAGGGCCGCGATCCGGGGGCGGATCTCGGTCTCGCGGGCGACCAGCAGGGCGTCCAGCGCGCCCGGACGCTGACCGGTCAGCACCGCCAGCCGATGGTTGGCGCGCTTTTCGGCGGTGATCAGTGCGGGGATCACCGCCTCGGTGGCGTTCAGACGAGCCTGGGCGCTGGCGACGTCGATGGGATTGCCGGCCCCGGCGTCGAAGCGCACGCGGGTCAGGCGCACGGTTTCGCGCTGGGTTCCGAGATTGCGCTCGGCCACCGCCAGGCGGGCCTGGGCGCCGCGCAGTTCCAGGTAATTGCGGGCGACCTCGGCGGCGATAGTCACCTGGGCGTCGCGCAGGTCGGCCTGGGCCGCGCCGCTCTCGGCCCGGGCGGCCTCGACGCCGCGCCGGACGCGGCCGAACAGGTCGATCTCCCAGCCGGCGTCAAAGCCGGCCTGGTAGGTGTCGCTCTCGACCCGCTGGCCGCCGGAGCCCGGCTGCTGCTGGTCGCTGGTCTGGTAGGTCCCGCTGGCCGTGACCCGGGGCAGCTGGTCCAGGCGCGCGTCCCGGAACAGGGCGCGGGCCTCATCCACCCGGGCCACGGCGATGCGGATATCCAGGTTGCCGGCCAGGGCCTGGGTGATCAGGCCGTCCAGCACCGGGTCGCCAAAGCCTTTCCACCAGTCGGCTTCTGGATTGGCGGCGGTGAAGGTGTCCGGCGCGGCGTTCTGGAACACCGCCGGCGGCGTGGTCGGGGTCTTGTAGTCGGGACCGACGGCGCAGGCGGCGGCCATCGCCGAGACGCCGGCGATGAGGGCGAGTTTGAGAAGGTTCATCTGACAGATCCTCAGTGCGAGGCCACGGCGTCAGCCGGGGTCGGGGCCGCCACGACCGCTTTGCGGGCGGTGAAGCGACGGATGACGTAATAGAAGACGGGGGTCAGGATCAGGCCAAAGACCGTGACGCCCAGCATGCCGGAGAACACCGCCACGCCCATCGCCCTGCGCATCTCGGCGCCGGCGCCGTGCGAGACGACCAGCGGCCAGACGCCCATGATGAAGGCGATCGAGGTCATCAGGATCGGCCGCAGGCGCAGGCGGCAGGCTTCCAGCACCGCTTGCAGCGGGCTGTCGCCATGCTCCTCGCGCTCCTTGGCGAACTCGACGATCAGGATGGCGTTCTTGCACGCCAGCCCCACCAGCACGATCAGCCCGATCTGGGTGAAGATGTTGTTGTCGCCATGGGTCAGCAGCACGCCTGTCAGGGCCGACAGCAGGGTCATCGGCACGATCAGGATCACCACCAGCGGCAGGCTCCAGCTTTCGTACTGGGCGACCAGCACGAGGAAGGCCAGCAGCACGCACAGCGGGAAGATGTAGATCGCCGAGTTGCCGGCCAGGATCTGCTGATAGGTCAGCTCGGTCCATTCGAAGCCCATGCCGTTGGGCAGCTCCTTTTTGGCCAGGTCTTCGAGCGCCTTCTGGGCCTGGCCGGTCGAGAAGCCGGGGGCCGGGCCGCCATTGATCTCGGCCGTGAGCATGCCGTTGTAGTGGCTCTCGCGGTCGGGGCCGGTGGCTTCCTTGAACGACACGAAGCTGCCCAGCGGGATCATCTGACCATCAGCGTTGCGGGTCTGCAGGCGCAGCATCTGTTCCGGCTGCAGGCGGAAGCTCTGGTCGGCCTGGACATTGACCTCGTAGGTGCGGCCAAAGCGGTTGAAGTCGTTGACGTACAGCGAGCCCAGATAGACCTGCATGGTCTCGAACAGGTCGGTCAGGGACACGCCCTGGGCGCGGGCCTTCTCGCGATCGATGTCGGCCTGGATCTTCGGCACGCCGACCTGGTAGCTGGAGAACACGCCGGCCAGGGCTGGATCCTGGCTGGCCTTGGCGATCAGGTTCTGGGTTTCCTTGTAGAGCTCGTCCGAACCCAGGCCCGCCTTGTCGACGATCTGCATGCGGAAGCCGCCGATGGTGCCCAGGCCCTGGACCGAGGGCGGCGGGAAGACGGCGATCTGGGCGTCGGGGATGGCGGCGAACTTCTGGTTCAGCGTCCCGACGATGGCGCCGGCCGACATCGCCTCGCCCTTGCGGTCCTTGAAGTCGCTGAGCGGGAAGAAGATCGCGCCGGAGTTGGGGCTGTTGATCAGGCCGTTCACCGACAGGCCGGGGAAGGCCACCGAGTGTTCGACGCCGGGCACCTTCGAGGCGATGTCGCTCATCTGGCGGATGACGGCTTCGGTGCGGTCCAGCGAGGCCGCGTCGGGCAGTTGCACGACGGCGACCACATAGGCCTTGTCCTGCTGCGGCACGAAGCCGCCGGGAGTGCGGGCGAAGGCCAGGGCCGTCAGGACCAGCAGGCCGCCATAGACGAGGACGGCGATGCTGGAGCGACCCAGGGTCTTGGCCACGCCGTTGACATAGCCGTTCGAGGCCCTGGCGAAGAAGCGGTTGAAGGGGTTGAACAGCCAGCCCAGCGCCGCGTCGATCAGCTTCTGGAAGCGGTCCTTCGGCGCGTCATGCGACTTCAGCAGCACCGCGGCCAGGGCCGGCGACAGGGTCAGGGAGTTGATGGCCGAGATCACCGTCGAGATGGCGATGGTCAGGGCGAACTGACGATAGAACTGGCCCGACAGGCCGCTGATGAAGGCGGTGGGAATGAACACCGCGCAGAGCACGAGGGCGGTGGAGACGATCGGTCCCGTCACCTCGGTCATGGCCTTGCGCGTGGCGGCGGCGGGTTCGAGGCCAAGGGCGATGTTGCGCTCGACGTTTTCGACCACGACGATGGCGTCATCGACGACGATGCCGATGGCCAGCACCAGGCCAAACAGGGTCAGGGCGTTGAGGCCAAAGCCCAGCATCAGCAGCACCGCGAAGGTGCCTACCAGCGAGACCGGCACGGCGATCAGCGGAATGATCGAGGCGCGCCAGCCCTGCAGGAACAGCACCACCACCAGCACGACCAGGATAATCGCTTCGATCAGGGTGTGGACTACCGAGTCGATGCTTTCCTGCACGAAGGCGGTGGTGTCGTAGATGATCTCGTAGTCGACGCCTTCGGGGAATTCCTTCTTCAGCTCCTCCATCGTCTTCTTGACGTTGGCGGCCATCTCCAGGGCGTTGGAGCCGGGGCGCTGGAAGATCGGCACGGCGACGGCCGACTTGTTGTCGAGCAGGGAGCGCAGGGCGTAGTTGTTGGAGCCCAGCTCGACCCGGGCCACGTCGCCTAGGCGGGTGATCTGACCATCGGCGCCGGCGCGGATGATCACGTCGCGGAACTGCTCCTCGTCGGTCAGGCGGCCGGGGGCGTTGATCGACAGCTGGAAGTCCGAACCCAGATTGGCCGGCGGCGCGCCCAGCTGGCCGGCGGCCACCTGGACGTTCTGCTCGCGCAGGGCCCGCACGACGTCGCCGGCGGTCATGCCCAGGGCGGCGACCTTTTCGGGGTCCAGCCACACCCGCATGGAATAGGCGCCCGCGCCGAAGATCTGCACGTCGCCCACGCCTTCGATACGCTTGAGGCGATCGCGCACGTTCAGCTGCGCGTAGTTGCTGAGGTACAGCATGTCATAGCGGTTGTTGGGCGAGATCATGTGCACGACCAGGGTCAGGTCGGGCGAGGCCTTGTTGGTGGTCACGCCGATGCGCTGCACCTCCTGAGGCAGTTTCGGCAGGGCCTGGGCGACGCGGTTCTGGACCTGCACCTGGGCCTTATCGAGATCGGTTCCGAGGGCGAAGGTGACGGTCAGCTGCATGGCCCCGTCCGAGGCCGAGGCGGACGACTGGTAGATCATCCCCTCGACGCCGTTGATGGCCTGCTCCAGCGGCGCGGCCACCGTCTCGCCGATGACGGACGGGTTGGCGCCGGGATAGGCGGCGCGCACGACCACGGTCGGCGGCACCACCTCGGGATACTCGCTGATCGGCAGGCGCGGCAGGGCCACCAGTCCGGCGATGAAGATGACGATCGAGAGCACGGCGGCGAAGCGCGGCCGGGTCACGAAGAACTTGGAGAAATTCATGGGAGGCGTCCGGGGAGGAGGCGAAGAGGGGGCGTCGACGCCGACCGCTGGGGTCGACGCCTTGGTTCAAGCCTTGGAATCCGCGCTTCCGTCCTTGGCCGGAGCGCGGTTACTGTCTGATCAGGAGGGCTTAGCGGTCTGGGCCAGGGCCACGCGCTGGGCGCCGCCTTCCAGTTGTCCGAGATTGGCGTCGAGGTTGGTCTTGATCACCACCGGATTGACCGTGTCGCCCGGCTTGACCTTCTGCAGGCCGCCCACGATCACCCGGTCCCCGGGCTTCAGGCCCGTGCGGATGATGCGCAGATTGCCGGCCAGCGGGCCGATCTCGACGGTGCGGTATTCGGCCTTGTTGTCCTTGCCGACCACCACGACGAAGCGCTTGCCCAGGTCGGTGGCTACCGCGCGATCCGGCGCCAGGGCGACGGTCGCGGAGGTGTCGCTGACCAGGCGGATGCGGGCGAACAGGCCTGGCGTGAACCGGCCGTCGCCATTGGCGAAGATCGCCCGGCCGCCGATGGTGCCGCTCTTGGCGTCCATGGCGTTGTCGATGAAGGCCAGCTTGCCCTGGTGGGGATAACCGTCCTCGGTCATCAGGCCCATATAGACCGGGCTTTCCTTGCCGCGCTCGGCGGCGGCGTATTTCAGGAAGGTCTGCTCGTCGGCGTTGAAGGCGGCATAGATCGGGGTGTCGGAGACCACCGTGGTCAGCAGGTCGGCCTGGGTGACGAGGTTGCCCCGGGTGATCAGGGCCTTTGAGACCCGGCCGTCGATAGGCGAGACCACGCGGGTGAATTCCAGGTTCAGGCGGGCGGTCTGGTAGGCGGCGGTCGCGGCGGCCAGATTGGCCTGGGCGGCCTTTTCCTCGGACGACAGGCGATCAAATTCGCTCTGGGCCAGGGCGTTCTGGTCGATCAGGCGACGGCCACGCTCGCGGTTGACCACGGCTAGGTCCAACTGGGCCTTGGCGCGGGCCACCTCGGCGTTGGCGCGATTGGCCTCGGCCTGGAAGGGGCGGGGGTCGATCTCGAACAGCACCTGGCCCTTGCGGACCCGGGCCCCTTCCTGGAAGCGGGCGCCGTCGACATAGCCGCCGACACGCGGACGGATCTCGACGGTGTCGATGGCTTCAAGGCGACCGGTGAAGTCGTCCCACTGGCGCAGGGACTTGAAGGCGACGTCGGTGATGGTGACCTGCGCCGGCGGCGGAGCCGCCTGTTCCTGCCGAGCCTGGGCGCCGCAGGCGGTCAGCACGGCCATGGCGGCCAGACCGGCGAGCGAGGTGAAAACGGGTTGAATACGCATTGTAGATCCTGCCGAAGGGCGTGGAAAACGGGGAGAGGCGGGCTTGACGGTCATTCCCGACCATCATTCCCAGACGGGGCGGCGCGCGGGTCGGCTGGACTTCGTCGCCGTCCAGTCCTGAGCTGGAGCCGCCCTCGAGGCTTGTTTGATCCAGTCGCGAATTGGACGGTGGAGCTGCGTCACGGCGAACCACCCGTTGGAACGAGCGACCGGGACGGCGTGTTTGTTCGTGTCCAGGGGCATGGCGCGCCCTCCAAATGGGGTTAAGGATGGAATGTCGCGGGGCGGGCCACTTGACCTTCGTCCCTGCGAGGACGATTTAGGATGTGACGAGACCGTTCGGTATCATCGCCATGAGGCAGAGATACTGACCGGTCACTCTCACGTCAAGATGAGGTACCTGAAATGGCCGCGAGAAATTCTGATGGGGGTGAGACAGCCGGGGCGGACGCCACGGTCTGCGCGCCCGCGTCGAAGCGCCCGGCCCGAGATCGGATCTTCGAGACGGCGCGCGAACTGTTCTATCAGCACGGCATCCGCGCCGTGGGCGTCGAGACCATCGCCGCCGAGGCCGACGCCACCAAGATGACGCTGTACCGGAACTTCCCGTCCAAGGACGTTCTGGTCGCCGAGATCCTGCGCGAGCAGGAGAAGGACTACTGGATCTGGTGGGATCAGGTGACGGCCGCTTGCTGCGACGATCCGCGCGGTCAGCTGGAAGCGATCTTCGACGCCTTCGAGACCAAGGCCTGCAGCGGCGATGTGCACGGTTGCCCGCTTTCGAACGCCGCCATTGAACTGCATGAAGTCGACCACCCCGCCCAGAAGGTGTCGGTGGCTTACAAGCAGACGTTGCACGCTCGGCTGATCGACCTGTGTAAGCGCGCGGGCGCGCCAGACAACGACCTGGCCGATGGCCTGATGCTGCTGATGGAAGGCTCTTCCTCGGCCCGGGTCACCCTGGGCGCCGAGGGGCCGGTGCGGGCCGTGGCGCGGGCGGGGCGGGCGTTGATCCGCTGCGCCTTGGGCGAGCGACCGTAAAAACGGTCATCCCGGCTCGGTGCGCTTCGCGCGTGGCCAGGATGACAGTCGAGGTGGCTACTTCAACCCCAGTTTGCCGGCGATGGCCGACCACGGCGCCAGCTTGAAGTTCTGCTTCTCGGGCGGTGAGACGTTGCGGCCGTCCTGGGCGATGAAGGCTCCGTCTTCGAGGCCGGCGCCCAGCGAGGCGCTGGTCACCTCAAGGCCGTCGGTTTCGGAGACGCCGTCGATGCCCGTCGCGCCGTCGGCGATCACCGCGAAGCTGCCGACATAGGCGTTGTCGCCCTCGCGCTTGAAGATCGCATAGCTGTTGTTGCCCTGGCTGGACAGCACCAGATAGCCCTTGCCGCCCGGCTGGGCGTAGAGGCCCACACCTTCCAGGTCGTCCTTCAGGGCCGGGTTGTCGGTCACGCGGGCGATGGCCTTGCGGGCCGTGCCGGTCGAAGGCTCGGCGCCCAGTTTCCACAGGGCAGTGTCTTCCTCGGCGATGTAGAGCGCGCCGGTGTCGTCGTCGGCGACACAGCCTTCGGTCTGGGTGTCGAACTTCAGATCGCGAACCTTCTCGGCCTTTACCTTGCCGGCGGGGGTGGCGAGCAGCTTCCACTGACGCACGCCGCCGTCCGGATCGCTGATGAACACGAAGGTCGCGCCCTTTCGGTTGCGATACATGCACAGGCCGTAGGGGTCGGATAGACCGGTCGCCTGAACGCCGTCGGCGACGCTGGTCAACTGACGGGTGTCGGGATCGATGGTGTAGATCGCGATGGCCTTGCGGGTGCGGTCACTGGCCGTGACCAGGGTCACGGTCTTGCCGCCCAGCTTGAAGCCGTAGCGGAGGTCGACATTGTTCATCTTGCCGTCGGGCAGGTACTGCAGCGGCTTGCCCGACAGGTCATAGACCAGCAGGCCGCCCTTCTTGTCGGTGGCGATGATGGCGTGCTTGGTCGGGTCGGTCGGGTGAACGAAAATTGCCGGGTCATCGGCCGCGTCGCCGTCATGCTCGACGGGCTGGGTCTCCATGGTGGCCTGGACCAGGGCTAGATTGCTGGGCTTCGCCTGGGGCGCGGCCTGGCCGGGCGAGACCTTCAGGGCGGCGGCGACGTCCTGCCACGATAGCACCCGGGTGTTAGCCCCCACCTTGCGGTCGTCGGAGACCAGCAGGGCGCCGGCCGGCAAACCCGGGCCGATGGGCGCGCGCAGGCCAAACAGGCCGGCCGGCCCCTCGATCGCGTCGGCGCCGTTGGCCTGGATGCGGAAAGCGCCCAGGAACCTGTCGTCGGCGTTGCGGTCATAGACGTTGTAGTCGCCCGCCTCGGCATTGGCGGCGACCAGATAGTCGCCTTCCGCGCCGCCGTTCAGAATGGCCAGGCCGCCGACCTCGCCCTTGATGCGGCCCAGGCGATTGATGTCGACGATCGTCGCAACGGCCTCGGCTTCGGGATCGGCGTCATAGCGCCAGATGCCGACCGCTTCCTGCGAGACGTACAGCGCGCCGCTGGCGTCATCGGCGACGCAATACTTGGCTTCCGACGACAGGTGCAGGCGGCGAACCAGGCGGCCGTCCAGCTTTCCGTCGGCGGTGGGATACAGCAGCCACTGGTCCAGCTGACCTTCGCCGCCGAGGGCGAAAGCGTAGAGTGAACCGTCGCGCGGGCTCTTGTGCAGGCACAGGCCCTCGCCGGCATAGCCCAGCATCAGCGGGCGGGCCTCGACGTCGCGGGCCTGGCCGGCGGCGAAGTCGTAGCGCGACAGGCGGATGCGGCCTTCCTTGCGGTCCAGCACGGCGATCAGGTCGTCGCGAACATCAACGCCATAGGTCTCGCCGCCGGGCAGCGCTGACTTGCGGGCGCCATCCAGGCTGTGGAACTCCAGCCCGCCCAGTTCGCCGGTCGCGGCGATCACGCTCTTGCCGGGGTCCGCGCTGTTGTAGAGCAGGGCCGCCGCGTTGGCGCCCCCTTCCGCGGTCGGAACCGTCGCGCCAACGGGAGCGATGCTCACCGTCGCCGTGGCCTGCGCCAAGGCTTGAAGGGGGCAGAACAGCAGCGCGAGGGCGCTGACGGCGGCGAGGCGGCGATGGGGCATGAGGCGATCGAACCTATCAGGGATCTTCGTCGGACGGCGCTGGCCTGCAGGCTTTAAACGTCATGGAGCGCGAGCCAAGGCTAGCTGCGGCTTATCGCGGCATTCTGCTACGGATTCGTGACGCCCACGTCCTTGGCGGCGCACTGTCGACTGCCGGCGGATCAGATTTCACCAAGGCATTGTAACGCATTGTAAAAACAGAACCGTCCCCTCTGGCCGCATTTCCGTTCATGGTTTCTAACATCCGCATAACGCGGGTCCGGGATGGGCATGACTCCAGCACGAACAAGCCACCCCCGGGAAGCCGGCGGCGGCGAGGCGCAGAGCCTGCGGCTCGTCGACCCGCAAGTCCAGGGGATCACCCGCGCGTCGCCGGACCTGGGCGGCGCGGGCTTTGGCGCACGGTGAGGCTGTTGGTCTGGATGCAACATATGGCCAGCCGCCTGGGCGCGCTGCCCGGTCGCCGGCCCGCCCGGCGCTGGATGCTGCGGTTCGCGGTCGCAATCATGGTCAGCCTGGGGCTCTGGGCCCTGTTTCTTTGGGGGCTGTTGCTGTTCGTCAACTGGACCGCGCCACTATAGAGCGATCGGGAAGTGATCAGCGGGTGACCGCAGGCTCCGCTGCGGCTAGATTTTCACCTCCGGTCGGGGCTTGGCCGCGACGGCGGTGATGAGGGAACAAATTCCATGCGCATCTTGCTCCTCAGCCTGGCGGGCGCGCTTGCCTTGAGCGGCTGCGCCACGGCGCCGACAGTGACGCGCGACGGCGATCTCGCGGCGCTGCGCGGGCAGAGCCTGGCGCCGCTGAGCGGTCAGTCGGCGCCCGCCGATGCGGCCCTGGCCAGCGCGATCCAGGCCGGGGTTCTCAAGCGTCTGGCGGCCGGTGGCGCGGACGTCTCGGGTGGCAAGTCGCCGGCCTATCTGCTGCAGGTGGGCGTCGGCGTTTCCGCGCCAGTTGTGGGGGCCTCCGGCGTGGCCGGGGCCTCGTTCAAGGATACAGCCTGGCGCAGCGCGCCGACCCGGCGCTACTTCTGGAACCGTGGCGGTCCCGCCCATACGGCCACCGCCGTGGTTTTGGATGTCGCGACCGGCAAGCCGGCCGCCTGGGCCACGGTGCGGGCCGGCCGCGCCGACGCCGAGGTCACGGCCGAGCGTCTGGTCAAGGCGCTGACGGCCCCCGCGCCCTAACTCGGCCGATATTCCGGAAGGCGCAGCGTAAAGGTCGCGCCGGCGCCCGGCGCGCTGGAGCACAGGACGCCGCCGCCATGGCGCGCGGCTGCCGCGTCGACGAAGGCCAGGCCCAGGCCCACGCCGCCAGCCGCTTCCGAGCCCGGTCGGTCGAACCGCTGGAACGCCCGAAAGGCCATGGCCGCCTCTTCCGGCGAGAGGCCCGGCCCCTGGTCGCTGATCGAGACATCGACGAAGGCGCGACCGTCCTCGCGAACCGCGCGCGCCGACACCCTGATCCGCGAGCCCTCGGGGCTGTATTTGACCGCATTGCCCAGCAGATTGACCAGGGCGCGGGCCAGCACGCCGCGATCGCCCAGCACCATCAGGGGCGCATCGCAGCCGTCCTGCTCGATCTCGATATGACGCTGGCGGCATTGCGGCCACAGCTCGTCCACCGCCTCGACCGCCACGTCGCACAGATCGAGCGGCTCCATGGCCACCGGCGTCACCTCGGCGCGGGCCAGTTGCACGAAGCCGTCGGCCAGGGCCAGGGTGCGGCGGGCGCAGGCGGCCAGGCGATCCGATACGTCTCGCGGCAGGTCTGGCGTCGTCGCCAGCAGGGCCAGGATCGAGGTCTGCGGCGAACGCATGTCGTGGGTCAGCAGTTGCAGGGCCTGCTCGCGCTGGCGCATGGCGGCGGTCAGGGTGGTGATGTCGGCCAGACGCACGATCCAGCCGGCGCTGTCGCCAGCCTCGTCGCGGCGGAACACGGTCTGGGACTGATAGGCGCGACCGTCGCTCAGGTGCAGGTCGACGGGCTCGATGCGCTCGGCCTCGGGCGGCCAGGACTCGTCGAAGGTGCGGCCCAGAGGCTCCAGGGCGTTGAGCAGAGACGCCACCGAGGCGCCGGCCAGGGGCAGGTGCGTTCCGCGCAAAAGGGTCTGGGCGGCGGCGTTGGCCGCGATCACCCGCCGCCGGACATCCAGCACCACCGTGGCGTCGGGGAGGCTGAACAGGGCGTCGGCCGAGAACCGCCGCAGGTCCTCGATCCGGTTGATGGCAGCGCCGAGGCTGAGGGCCTGGCGGGCGACAAGATCGCTCTCGAACCCCTCGGCCGGCGGGGTATGGGTGACCGGCAGCAGGCGGCTCAGCTCGCGGCCCAGCAGGTCGCTGACCCGGCCAAGCTGCCCCCAGCCCCAGACCAGCGACACCGTGGCCAATCCGATGATCGTCGCCACGGGCGACAACCACAGGTCCAGACGCCAGAAGAACGCGCAGCTCAGCGCCAGGGCCAGGCTCGACAGGCCCACCAGCAGCATCAGATTGGCGCGCGGCGGCAGCACAAGTAGCCCCGCCAGCAGCAGCCACAGCAGGCTCAGCGCGAAGGCGATGCGACTGACCAGGCCAGCGGGGCGGATCATCGTGCCGCTGCGCAGGCCGTCCAGGATGCTGGCCTGCAACTGGACGCCCGTCATGCTCGCCGCGTCCGGCGTTACCGGGGTCGGAAAGGCGGGCCCCAGGCCCGGCGCCGTCATGCCGACGAAGACGGTGCGGCCGGCGATCAGTTCCGACGGGATGTCTCCGGCCAGCACGCTGGAGAACGACA
The DNA here is from genome assembly GCA_964427205.1 of uncultured Caulobacter sp. Taxonomy (GTDB): domain Bacteria; phylum Pseudomonadota; class Alphaproteobacteria; order Caulobacterales; family Caulobacteraceae; genus Caulobacter. The sequence goes on along the minus strand of CAYRTE010000005.1, from coordinate 46,476 downwards.
CGCGCGGAAAGCGATCCGGGGCTCCGGCGAAGGGGATCAACAGGCTGGTCTCGGTCCCGCGCGTGATGTCGCGCGCGTCGATCGCGTGGGTGGCGCGATGGACCACGGTCATCAGGTCGGGGCGCAGGTCCGGACCAAGCGCCTCGAACGGCGCCATGCGCCTGACGACCCCGTCGGCGTCGAACCTGACATGGACCAGACCCAGACCCGCCGCGCCGCGCGCGATCTCGGGGCGTGGACCCACCAGCTGTGGCGCCGCGTTTTCCCCCGCGCGGGGCTCGATGAACTGCGGCAGATAAACCCGCCCCGACAGGGCGATGGCGTTGGCCAGGGCGACGTCGTCGCTTGGCGTGGCCGCCGGCTGGCTGAACAGCACGTCATAGACGATGGTCCGCGCGCCAGCCTGGGTGAGGTGATCGATCATCCGGGCATGGGCGGTGCGCGACCACGGCCAGGCGCCCATGTCGCGCAGGCTCTTTTCGTCGACCTCGACGATCAGGATCGAAGGATCGACCGGCCGCGACGACGCGCGCTGCAGGGCGTCATAGAGGATGTTGTCCAGCCGCGTGGTCAGCGGGCTGGCGGTCAGGCCGGCCAAGGTCAGGCTGGTCAGGGTGGCGACCAGGAGCCAGGTCAGCAGGCGACGGCGTGGCGAGGCCGCCGTCTGGCTGAACAGTCTGCCGGGCGCGTTCAAGGTCTAGCGACCGATCTGCAACGTCTGCATCGGGCCAACCTTTTCGGCGAAGGTTCCGCCCTTGAAGCGCACCGCGCTAACCCGCCAGCCATACGTACCAGGCGGCAGGTCGGTGAGGGTCATTTGGGGTTCCGACAGGCCCGGCAGGTCAACGATTGGCGAGGTCGCGTCGGCCCCCGCGAACAGCTGGAAGCGATAGCTGCGCACGCCGTCGCCGGCCGCGCTCCAGCGGAACAGGAAATTGCGGTGTTTGCCCGAGACCTGGGCGCTGGGCGGCGCGCCAGGCTCAAGGATATCGAGGTCGCGATCAAAGCTGTAGTCGGCGGGCAGGCCTTCCAGGCCGCCGGCGTCCAAAGCGGTCAGGCGGACGAAATAGGTGCCGTTGGCGATCTCGCCGAACTCGGCGGCGGGGGCGGGGGTGTCGGCCTCGGCGAACACCTCGACGAAGCCGGCGTCGCGCGAGAGGGTCAGGCGATAGGACGCCGCGCCCTGCACGGGCTCGACGGCGAAACGGACGATCTTGTCGCCCTGGCGCTGGCCGCCTTCACCCAGCTTGGGGGCGGGCAGCAGGGCCACCGGTGCGCTGACACCCGCCGACGTGGCGCTGACCCCGAAGCCGGCGAGCAAGGGCGGGCCCTCGGTCGAGGCCAAGGCCAGGTCAACGCCGACCGCGCCCTTCAGCACCTCGGTCTGGGCCCTCGCGCCCGTGGAATCCTGGCCAACCCGAAACTCGGTGCCGCGCACGGCCGAGATCGAGACCGGGGTGCGCACCTCGAAGCGGCCGCTGGGATTGGGGTTGGGCGTGGCCGAGATCGTGCCCCGGCCCTGGTCCATCTGAAAGACCCGCTGTGGGGCGTTGTTCAGGATGGTCTGGCGCATGCGTTCGATGCGCAGGCTGGTGTTGGACGGCAGGGTGACGCGCGAGTCGTCGGCCATCTCGAAGGTGGCGAAGCCGCCGGGGCCGGTGATCAGGCGCTGGCCCTCGACCAGCACCATGCCGGCCCGGGCGGGCGCGCGAGCGCCATTGGTCTCCAGATCGACCGCGCCGCTGACGGCGCTGAGGCGCGCGTCGATAGGGGTGCTCTTCAGCAGCCTGGGGTCGATCTTCAGGGTCGAGCCGATCTTCAGGGCGCGGGGGCGGGCGATCCGGTTGGCGCGCTGCACCGCCAGATAGTCGTTGGGCTTGTTCAGATAGGCGGCGGCCAGGCCGATCAGCGTGTCGCCTGGCTGAACCACATAGGCCACCGGCGCATCGATGGGCGGCGCCGCGATGGCGGCTGTCGCCGTGGTCAAACCCAGGCAGGTGGCGAGAAGAGCCAGGTCACGCTTGGACGTCATACTTGGGTGGCTCCAGCTTCGGCGTCCGCCTCGGGTTGGCCCTGGGGATCACAGGCCTCCAGACGATAACCGAAACCATAGACCGTCGTTAGACGAAAGCCGTTGGCGGGACGAAGCCGCAGCTTGGAGCGCAGTCGTGACACATGGGCGTCCAGAGTGCGGGTCTCCAGATCCGGCCTCTGACCCCAGACCCGGCGCAGCAGGTATTCTCGCGACAGCGGCCGGGCCAGGTTGTTGAACAGGATCGTCGCCAGCTGGAATTCCTTGGGCGTCAGGGTTTCGACATGACCTTCCCAACTGACCGTATGAGCGCCGGGGTCCATGCGATAGGGGCCGTGCTGCTCGACCTGCTGGGTGGTCGAGGGGCGATAAACCCGACGCGCCAGGGCGTTGACGCGCGCCAGCAGCACCTGCGGCTGCAAAGGCTTGACGATGTAGTCGTCGGCGCCGGCGTTCAGGCCCTCGACCAGATCGGCCTCGATCGAGCGACTGGTCAGCAGCAACACCGGTGGCGGCGTGGTCAGCATCTCGTCCAGCCGGCGCAGGGTTTCGATCCCGCTGAGATCGGGCATGTTCCAGTCGATGATCAGCAGATCGAAGGTCTGGCGGCGCAGTTCAGCCAGCAGGCGTTCGGGATGGGTAAAGCTGACACAGTCGTACCCCGCGGGGCCCAGCAATCCGGCGACCAGCGCATTGTGACTCTCGTCATCGTCGAGTAGGGCGACTTTCATGCGCTCACTTGCGGGCAAATAATTCGCGCGCCCCGCGCAAGGCGGGGCGCGCGGCGGCCGCCCGTCTGTCCGGTGGGGGGGATCCAGATGATCGTCCGCCCATGGGGCATACCTTGTTCGCCCTTGCGTCGCTCTAGGCCAAGCAAGGATTTTACAATGGTTTACAGTCCGGTCGAGCTGGTTTCATCCGGAGGTTGAAGCGAGGCGGGCCTCAAAAAGCCCCGCCCGCCCTGGTTGGGGCGCCGCTCAACCTCTCGTGGCGGGGGCGATGCGACATCGCGGCCCGTCCATCAGGACACGGCCATTCGGCCAAGGCCGTGGCGGCGCACTACAGAAGCTCATCGTTTTCACAACGCTATCAGGCGCTGATCGCAAAAAGGCCGGGATGACCCGGCCTTGATCGTGCTCTTGAGAGCTGAACGCTAGTTGCGCGCCTTTCGGGCGGCATACTTGCTGTCGCGCTTGGCCTTGGCTTCGGCGGCGGACAGGGCCTTGCGTTCCTTGGTGGCGCCGCGCTTGAGGCTGAGGACGGCGGCGGCGCTGTCGGCGAGGGCCTGCTCGGCGGCGGCGACCTTGTCGGCCACGATCTGGCGGGCGGCGGCGCGTTCTTCGGCGCGATCAGCGCGAACTTGCTGGAGTTCGGCGGCCTTGTCGGCTTCGCGGCTCTCGAAGTTCGGATCGACGACGGCGGGCTTGGGCTTGAACTTTTCAAGCAGCGCCTTCTTGGCGTCGGCGGCGGTCTGGAGTCGTGTGGAGAAGTTGGTGCGAAGGGTTTCGTTCATAGGGCCTCGGATTACGAAGGGGGTAACCCCGCGTGTCAGTTCGAGGTCGCTCGTTAGAAAAGCCAGGCTGGAGCGCGGGACGGGCCCGCGCTCCGAATTGGCTTAGGCAGCTTGAAGCTGGCCGGCCGACATCTTGCCGCTGCGCTGGTCGCGCTCGAGTTCGTAGGACAGCTTCTGGCCTTCGTTCAGCGAGCCCAGGGTCGAACGTTCGACCGCCGAGATGTGCACGAACACGTCCGCGCCGCCGTCGTCAGGTTGAATGAAGCCAAAGCCCTTGGTGGAGTTAAACCACTTCACGGTACCGGTCGTCATGATGGTCACCTTTCAGGTGAAAAGGGACGCGCGGCTCGAATGTAAGCCGCGTGATCAAATTTTCGGAGAGGATCGTGATGGGCTCGAAGCTCGATCCTGAGATAAAGCGTTGGAGAGCAATCGAACCAAATCGTCATTTAATACGGACACCATACCCGAGAAATATCTGGAGCGCAACGTCTGTAAATCGGAAGAAAATGCTGAGTTTTTCGCCGGATTTTCCGAAATAATATCGAGCCGTGATGTTTTATAGGGCGAGCTCGAAATTAGTAGCGTTGGATCTTGTGGCGAGCGACTCTCCACCCGCTTGGGCGGACGGTGCGCCTGAGCTTCCGAAAATTTGTCAGGCTACGCGCCAGGCGCCTTTGCTACAGCCGCGGCGCGCAAGGTCTTGGCCTGTTCCGGCGCGACCTGTTCGAACAGAATGGCCAGGTGCTGTTCCTTGGCGTGGTCGTTGTGCAGGTCCCAGGCCAGCGAGATGGGCAGGCGCAGGCGCGAGCCGCCATCCAGCCGTACGACCAGCACCCGCCAGCTGAAGCCTTCGCCGGCCTCGCCCAACGGCTCCTTGAACTCCAGCGGCGCCGGATCGCGCAGCATGAAGTCGCGCTCGGGCCTGGCGTCGAACCAGGCCTTGTCGGCCAGGGCGGTGACATCGGCGATGGGGGCGACCAATTTGCCGGAAAGATTGCGGGCCATGTTCTACAAATCCACACGAAGCGCGCCCCTATTACGCGCTCAAGTCCCCGCCATCCATTCTCTCGCGTGGCGATATCACGACCAAGAGCCTATGTTACCGCTACCTAGTCGCCATGGCGGCGACACATCCTTTCGAACAGGGAATGGCTTTCGTGCATCTGACCGGTGAACTGCTGATCGGGGGCGGCGCGACGCGCGGCTCCCAGGGTGAAATCCGCGGGATCGACCCCGCCACGGGCAAGGCGATGGAGCCGACCTTCGGCGGCGCGACGCTCGAGGATCTGGAGGCCGCCTGCGCCCAGGCGGCGGCGGCTTTCCAGCCCTATCGCGCTCTGCCCTATGAAACCCGCGCGACCTTCTTGGAAACCATCGCCGAGCATATCGAGGCGCTGGGCGATGATCTGATCGTGCGCGTGATGGCCGAGAGCGGCCTGCCCAGAGCGCGTCTGGAAGGCGAGCGTGGCCGCACGACGGGGCAGCTGCGCCTGTTCGCCAGCGTGCTGCGCGACGGCGGCTTCCTGGAGACCCGCATCGATCCGGCCCTGCCTGATCGCAAACCGATGGCTCGCCCGGACCTGCGCCTGCGCAATATTCCTCTGGGACCCGTGGCCGTGTTTGGCGCGAGCAATTTTCCGCTGGCCTTCTCGGTGGCCGGCGGCGACACGGCCTCGGCCCTGGCGGCCGGCTGCCCGGTGGTGGTCAAGGCCCACCCGGCCCATCCCGGAACCTCGGAAATGATTGGCCGCGCCATCCAGGCGGCGGTCGCCGCCTGTGGTCTGCATCCGGGTGTCTTCAGCCTGATCCATGACAGCGGAGTCGAGATCAGTCAGGCCCTGGTCGCCGACCATCGCATCAAGGCCGCCGGTTTCACCGGTTCGCGGCGCGGCGGCCTGGCCCTGGCCGCCATCGCCCAGGGCCGACCCGAGCCGATCCCGTTCTATGCCGAGATGAGCAGCATCAATCCGGTGCTGCTGTTCCCGGCGGCGCTGGCCGCGCGCGGTCCCGCGATCGCCAAGGACTTCGTCGGCGCCCTGACCCTGGGCGCCGGCCAGTTCTGCACCAATCCCGGCCTGATCCTGGCGCTGGAGGGGCCCGACCTTGACGGCTTCATGGCCGCCGCCGAGGAGGCGCTTTCGCCTGTTCCAGCCGCGACCATGCTGACCCCGGCCATCTCCCGCGTCTACGCCGCGGGTGTGCGGGCCCTGACCGAGGCCGCGGTCGTCAAGCAGGTCGCCACGGGGCTGGAGGCCGGCCACAACCAGGGCCAGGCGGCGCTGTTCAGTGTCTCCGGCGCCGACTTTCTCACCCATCCGCATCTGGCCGAGGAGGTGTTTGGCGCCGCCTCGATCGTGGTGCGCTGCGCCGACCACGCCGAACTGCATAAGGTGATCCTGGCCCTGGAAGGCCAGCTGACCGTCGCGCTGCACATGGATGAACCCGACCATCCCCTGGCTTCGGCCCTGCTGCCCGATCTGGAGCTCAAGGCCGGCCGCATCCTGGTCAATGGCTTTGGCACCGGCGTCGAAGTCGCTCACGCCATGGTCCACGGCGGTCCGTTCCCCGCCACTTCCGACAGCCGCGCCACTTCGGTGGGAACCCTGGCCATCGCCCGCTTTCTGCGGCCGGTCAGCTATCAGAACCTGCCCACCGCGCTCCTGCCCGACGAGTTGAAGCCCGAGAACCCGCTGGGTCTGGTGCGTCGGATCGACGGCAAGCTCAAGCTGGACTGAGACACCCTCTGCGGGCAACTGGCGCTTCCGGGCGCCGGTTGCCTGCTTCCAGAGCGCAGCGCCCAAATGCGTCCCTGCCCGGTTGCCTTGGCTTGCGGATCAGGCTTGGTTGGGGGAGGGGAGTGGGCATGGACCAACAAGACGAAGAACGGCGCGCCTGGTTTCGGCGGGAAATCCTGCCGCTTGAGGCTGACCTCCTGGCCTATGCGCGACGCTTCTGCCGGGACGGCGAAACCGATCCCGAGGATCTGGTTCACGACACCTTCGCCCGCGCCATAGCCTACAAGAGCTGGCGCGAGGTCCTGAACCCGGGGGCCTTCGCCTCGCGCATCCTGCGCAACACCGCTCTGGACGCCCTGCGCCGCCGCAAGGTTCTGACCATCACCGCCGTCGCCGACTTCGAACGCCTGGCCCTGGCCGATGACGCGCCGACCCAGGAGCAGGCCGCCGTCGATCGCGACGAGTTGCGCCAGCTGCGCGAAGCCATGGCCGAACTGCCGGCTCAATGCCGCCGGGTTTTTACCTTGCGAAAGGTCTATGATCTTTCGCCAAGAGAGATAGCGGAAAAGCTGGGATTGTCCGTCTCTACTGTAGAGAAGCATCTCGTGAAGGGATTGCGATACTGTTCGGATAGACTGGGCCGTGGTGACGGTCGAACGAGGAAGGTCGAGGAAGAGCGTTCATGGCGCGTGAAGCGGGATCTCGGCGGGAAGCCGTAAGGCAGGCCGCCGCCCAGTGGGTGGTCCGGCTGGACGACCCCGATTGCGCCCGGTCAGAGCGTGTCGCCTTCGAGGCCTGGCGCGGCCAGGGACCAGAGTACGAGGCGGCCTTCGAACGTGAAGCCGCGGCCTGGGAGCGCATGGCGCGACTGCGCGCCGTTGCGCCCGGGATGAGCGTCGCCAATGCTGATCTGCTTGCGCCGGCTCGGTCGCGTCCGTCGATCTGGACCGCCCCCACCGTCTGGGCGCGCGCCGCGGCTATCGTCGGCGCCATCGGCATCGCCGCCGCCGGCGTGATCTCGGCCACTGCCACGACAGCCTATGCGACGGCCATCGGCGAGCGGCGCGTGATCGTGCTCAGCGACGACAGCCGCATCGAGCTCAACACCAACAGCAAGGTCCTGGTGCGCTATCGCAGCGGCGCGCGCGAGGTTCGGCTGGTCAAGGGCGAGGCCCTGTTCACGGCGGCCCGCGACAGCCGCCCGTTCATCGTCCGCGCGGGCGACACGCGTCTGGAAGCCTTGGAGGCCGTCCAGCTCGCCGTGCGGGTCGCCGGCGAGGCCGCCGCCGTCACGGTCAAGAGTGGCTCGGTGGCCGTGGACCTGAAGGCGACCGAAACGGACTCGCGTCAGTCGGCCGGTGTCGCGGCGGTCTATGGTCCGGTGGGCGGCCGCGTGCAGCGCGTCTCGACAGCCGAGATAGACAGGGCCCTGGCCTGGCGTCAGGGCGCCATCGCCCTCAACGGCCAGACGCTTGAACAGGCGGTCGCCGAGTTCAATCGCTACAATCGCCAGCGGATTTCGGTCGACGACCCCGCCGTATCGGGGCTCAGGCTGGCGGGCTACTTCCAGAGCACCGAGCCGGGCAGCTTTGTCGCCGCCGTGACCAACACCTTCCCGGTGCGCGCGACGCGCGATGTCGAAGGCGTGATCCGCCTGACCGCCCGCGACTGAGATTCGCCCTTCCGATCGCGCTTGGAAGGCGAGAAACAAAAATTTCAGCGCCGTATAGCGGATCGTTCTGGATCACCCGTCGGACTAGGAAAGGACGCCATGTCGAGGGGGCAGGGCGCGACGAGGGGCTAGAGTCCACACCATGCGCAATTCCATTCGTCTCCGGAGTATCCGGGGGCTTCTGCTGACCTCGGCCGCCGTTCTGGTGCTGGCCGGACCGGCTCTGGCGCAGGACGCGCGCCACACCTTCGACATCCCGGCCCAGGACGCGGTCTCGGCCCTGCAGACCTTCGCCAAGCAGTCGGGCAAGCAGGTCCTGTTTCCCTTCGAGGCCGCCTCGGGCCGCAAGACGCCCGCCGTGGTCGGCGACATCGCCGACAGCGAGGCCCTGGCCCGCCTGATCTCGGCCGCCGGCCTGGAGATCGCATCGGACAACGGTCAGACCATCACCCTGCGTCCGGCGTCGGCCGCCCGCCCCCAGCCCCAGGCCGCGTCGGGCGGCCAGGCTGACGAAGAGGCCGCCATCGTCGAAACCATCGTGGTTGTCGGCTCGCAGATCCAGGGCGCCAAGACCACCGGCGCCCTGCCGGTGACCGTGGTGGACGAGAGCGACATCGTCGCCACAGGCGCCGTGTCGGGCGACGAGCTGTTCCGCTCCATCCCGCAGGCCGGCGACGTCCAGTTCCAGGAAGCCCGCACCACCGGCAACCTCAATGACGCGCGCGGCGATGTCTCGTCGCTGAACCTGCGCAGCCTGGGCACCGGCAACACCCTGTCGCTGCTGAACGGCCGCCGCGCGGTGATGCACCCGGGCACCCAGACCGAAAACCTGGTGCCGGTGCAGACCCCCAACACCAACGCCTTCCCCGTGGCCGGCGTGAAGCGCGTCGAGGTGCTGCGTGACGGCGCCGCCGCCATCTATGGCACCGACGCCGTGGCCGGCGTGGTCAACACCGTGCTCGACACCCGCTTCCGCGGCCTGCGCATCGAAAGCCAACTGGGCGGCTCGGAAGGCACGGGCTATCGCGAAGGCAGCTTCAACGTGAAGGCCGGCACGCGACTGGAAGACGGCACGCGGCTGACGTTCTTTGGCGGCTATACCGGCCGCTCGCGGATGATGGCTGACGACCGCGACTATTCCGCCAGCGAAGACCATCGCGCCCAGGTCGCCGACTCCCCCTGGGTGGGCAACACCACCTTTGACAACCGCACGGCCTCCAGCCCCTGGGGCTCGTTCACGGTGATCCCGTCCTCGACGGCGGTGCGCCAGAACGGCGTGGCCCTGACCACCACGGGCGTTTTCCATGTCGAGCCGACCAGCAACACGGCGGCGGGCTGCAGCAGCACGGTCATCAACGGCAATCTCTGCCTGCGATCTGGCACGATCACCGGCGCCAACGACCGCGAGCTGCGCTACAACGAAAACCCGCAGCGCACGCTGAAGGGCGGTCTTGAGCGCACCAACCTGTTCAGCACGGTCGAGCGCGATCTCGACAACGGCCTGACCGTCTTTGGCGAGCTGGGCTACTACCACGCCCTGTTCACCGGCAGCCGCGAGCAGTCGGCCCCGATCGCCTCGGCCCCGATCGGCATCGCCGCCAATGCCTACTGGAACCCCTTTGGTCCCGTCGGCAGCCCCAACCGTCTGGCAGGCCTGACCGGCGTGCCGACCACTGGCCTGGCGATGAACATCACCACCTACCGCCCGGTCGACGCCGGTCCGCGCACCTACACGGTCACCGATGACAGCTATCGTCTGCTGGGTGGCGTGAAGGGCGACTGGAACGGCTGGAAGTGGGAGTCGGCGCTGGTCTATTCCGAGGCCCGCACCAAGGACAAGACCCACAACGCCATCAGCAACACGCTCTTTCAGGCGGCGCTGAACCGCACCAGCAGCGACGCCTACAACCCCTTCAACGGCGGCTCGCAGACCAACTATTCGGGCGAGGACGAAACGCCCAACAGCGCCGCGACGATCAATTCCTTTCTGATCGACGTCTACCGCAACAGCAAGACCACCCTGGCGATGGGCGACTTCAAGGTCTCCAACAGCGAGCTGTTCGCGCTGCCGGCCGGGCCGGTAGGCTTCGCGGCGGGCGTGGAATGGCGTCGCGAGACCTATCTGGATGATCGCGACGACCGGCTGGATGGCACGATCATCTACACCAACTCGGTCACGGGCCTGACCTATAACACCGACGTGATGGGCGCTTCGGGTTCGGTCGACGTCAAGGCCGACCGCTCGATCTCGTCGGGCTTCGCCGAACTGGCCGTGCCGATCGTCTCGCCGGAGATGGGCATCCCGTTCATCGAGGAAATCCAGCTGCAGCTGGCCGTGCGCGACGAATACTATTCCGACTTCGGCAACGTGCTGAAGCCCAAGGGCGCCATCCTGTGGACCGTCGGCAAGGGCTTCTCGCTGCGCGGGTCGGTGTCGCAGAGCTTCCGCGCGCCGAACCTGCCGCAGTTCTACAGCCCCGGCTCGACCGTTTCGAACACGCGGACCGACTACGCCGCCTGCCGGATCAACACCCCGACCGCCACCACCTGCGCCAGCTCCAGCACGCTGGAAGTGCGCAGCGGCAACGACCAGCTGAAGCCCGAAGAGGCCGACAACGCCTCGGTCGGCTTCGTCTATCAACCGGCCTTCATCCCGCGCGAGTACGGCAAGCTGGTCGTGACCGCCGACTTCTGGTCGATCCGCGAGAAGAACGTCATCGGCATTCTCGGGGCGCAGAACCAGATCAACTATGACCTGCTGCTGCGCCAGTCGGGCGGCTCCAACCCCAATGTCGTGCGCGACGCCCCGGTCGGAACCAACACGGTCGGCGCGATCAGCTATGTGAACGACACCTATTCCAACCTGCAGCCGCGCATGGTCCAGGGCTTCGACTTCAGCGTCGACTACGATCTGAACGACACGCCGCTGGGCGATTTTGGCCTGTCGGTGAACGTCGCCAAGCTGTCCAAGTACGACCAGTCGCCGAGCACCATCGAGGCGACTCTGGCCAAGGCTATCGCCGACGGCCAGCTGGCCGGCCTGACGGTCGCTTCGGCCGGCAACCAGATCAAGATGGACGGCTTCCCGGAATTCCGCGGCACGGCCAACCTGACCTGGCGCCTGAACGGCTGGGGCGCCGGCGTGTTCGTCAGCCACGTGGGCGAGGTCTATGACACCGGGCCCGCTCAGGTCGCTGGCGAGTATTTCCCGGTCAAGGCCTGGACCACGGTCAGCCTCTACGGCCAGTACGCCTTCAAGGACGGCCGCTTCGACGGCTCGACGATCCGCCTGGGCGTCCGCAACGTCGCCGACAAGGATCCGCCGATCGTGTCGTCGAACTTTGGCTATCTGGGTTCGCTGCACAACGCGACCGGACGCTACTGGTACCTGAACGCCAGCAAGCGCTTCTAGCCGACGCCCATGAGCACCGGCCCAACCCCGCATCCCGGGCCGGGCTCTCGCGGGACGACGACTCAGCCCCCGTGCTCGTCGTCCCGCACCCTCTTTTCCCTCTCCTCGACGAGGCGCGCGTGAAACCTTTTAGACTGATCGCCCTGGGTCTTTCGGCGCTCGCGGTTTCCACCGCCTCGTTGCTGCCGGCCACGGGCTGGGCCCAGCGCAAGCAACTGCTGGAATATCCCAGCATCCACCACCCGGTGGTGGGCGAGCGCGGCATGGTGGTCAGCCAGAACGCCATCGCCACGGAGGTCGGGGTCGACATCCTGCGTCAGGGCGGTAACGCCGTGGACGCCGCCGTCGCCACCGCTTTCGCCCTGGCCGTGACCCTGCCGCGCGCCGGCAATATCGGCGGTGACGGCTTCATGCTGGTTCACATGGCGGGAACCGGAAAGACCGTTTTCATCGACTATCGCGGCATCGCCCCCAGGGCGGCGCGGCTCGAGACCTTTGTCGATGACAAGGGCAAGGAAAACAACGCCGTCGCCTCGATCGGCTACAAGGCCCCAAGCGTTCCCGGCACGGTCGCCGGCCTCTATCTGGCGCACCAGACCTACGGCAAGCTGCCGTGGAAGGCCGTGGTCGAACCCGCCGTCCGCCTGGCCGCCGATGGCGTGGCCCTGACACCCGACGAAGCCTTCGTGTTCAGCTGGGGGCAGGAGCGTCTGTCGACCAGCGCCGCCGGCAAGGCCGCCTTCTACAAGCCGGACGGCGCGCTGTATGCCGCTGGGGAGACCCTGAAGCAGCCGGATCTGGCCTGGTCCCTGCGCCAGATCGCCGACCACGGGGCCGACGCCTTCTATCGCGGCGAGATCGCCAAGCGCTTCGCCGCCGACATGAAGGCCAACGGCGGCCTGATCACCCTGGAAGACCTGGCCGCCTACAGGCCGGTGGTGCGCGAGCCCCTGGCCGGGACCTATCGCGGCCTGACGGTTCTGACCTCGCCGCCCGCCAGCGCCGGCGGCGCGACCCTGCTGGAGATGCTCAACATCCTTGAGCAGTTCGACCTGAAAGCCTCGGGGGCGGGCTCGGCCAAGTCGCTGCACTTGATGGCCGAGGCGATGAAGCTGGGCTATGCCGACCGCTACAAATATCTGGGCGACACCGACTTCGACAAGGTGCCGCTGAAGGGCTTCACGTCAAAGGCCTACGGGATCGAGCGCGCCAAGCTGATCGATCCGGCCCGCGCCAGGCCGGCCAAGGAACTGGGCGCCGGCGATCCGTGGGCGTTCGAGAGCCCCAACACCACCCACTTCTCGGTCGCCGACGCCGAGGGCAATGCGGTCAGCAACACCTATACCCTGGGCGCTGATTTCGGCTCGGGCGTGATGGTGTCGGGCGCGGGCTTCGTGCTCAACAACCAGATGAACAACTACGCCCACGAAGCAGCGTGGAAGGCCCGGCAGACCGGCGCGCCCTTGCCGCCCAACGCCCTGGAGCCGGGCAAGCGGGTGCTGTCGACCATGATGCCGACCATGGTGTTCAAGGACGGCAAGCCCTGGCTGATCACCGGCACGCCGGGCGGCAGCACGATCATCGACACGGTGCTGCAGGTCATCGTCAACGTGGTGGATTTCGACCTCAACGTCGCCGAGGCCACCCACCAGCCGCGCATCTTCCAGAACGCCAGCGACCCTCTGGAGGTCGAGCCCAACTTCAATCCCGACACCGTGGCCCTGCTCAAGGCGATGGGGCATCCAATCAAGTCGGACGAGACCATGGGCAGCGCCCAGTCGATCATGATCGACAAGGGCCGGTTCCTGGGCGGCGCCGATCCCCGGCGTCCGGGCGCGGCGGCGGTGGCGCGCTAAGCCTTAGGGCTTGGGGACCACCCGCAGCAGCTTGCCATCGTCCGCGTCGGTCAACAGGTAGACCGCGCCGTCGGGACCGACGCGAACGTCGCGGATGCGCTGGCCGAGATCCTCGAACAGGCGTTCCTCGCCCACCACCTTGTCGCCAGCCAGCGTCAGGCGTGCGACGTGCTGCCCGCGCAGAGCGCCGACCAACAGGCTGCCCTTCCAGGCGGGGAACAGATCGGCCTGATAGAAGGCCATGCCCGAAGGCGCGATGACCGGATCCCAGTAATAGACCGGCTGTTCCATGCCCGCCCTGGCGGTGATCCCGTCGCCGATCGGCTTGCCGGAATATTCCTCGCCATAGGTGGCGGTCGGCCAACCATAGTCCTTGCCCGCCTCCGGGTGGTTCAGCTCGTCGCCGCCTTTCGCGCCGTGCTCCACGGTCCACAGCCGGTCCGAAGCGTCCAGCGCTGCGGCCTGCAGATTGCGGTGGCCGGCGGACCAGATCTCGGGCTTCGCGCCGGCCTTGCCGACATGGGGATTGTCCGAGGGGATCGAGCCGTCGGCATTGATGCGGACCACCTTGCCCAGGGTTCCGTCCAGGCGTTGGGCCTGCATGCGACCTTCCAGGATGGAGCGATCGCCGGTGGTGATGAACAGCGTGCCATCCCTGGCGAACATCAGGCGGCCGCCGAAATGCAGGCTGGAGTTCAGCTTGGGCGTCTGGCTCCAGATCACCTGCACGCCTTCGACGCGCGGGGAGGGGCCGCCGACCAGCTTGCCGCGCGCCGCCGCCGTGCCGTTGCCGCCGTCGCCGGCCTGGGCATAGGTCCAGTAGATCAGGCCGTTGCTGGCGAAGTTCGGATCGACCGCCACGTCCAGCAGGCCGCCCTGGCCGTTGGCGTCGACCGCGGGCAGGCCGGTCACCGGTGTCGACAGCTGGCCATCGGCGCCCACCAGGCGCAGTCGTCCGGCGCGTTCGGTCACCAGCTTGGTCCCATCGGGAAGGAAGGCCAGACCCCAGGGGTGGTCCAGTCCGCTCACCACCGTCTCGACGGCGTAGGCCACGCCCAGCGCCTGGCCGGGCGCGCGGGTCTGACCGGCGAAGGCGGGCTTCTGGTCCGGCGCATTGGCAGGGCGGGTCTCAACTGGCGGGCTGGAACCGTCCTGAGCGGCGGGGGCGTCGGGGGCGGGGCCGCAGGCGCACATGACCAGGGCGAGGAGGGGGAGAAGGCGCGTTTGCATGGGGCGAACCTTAGACGAGCCGTCGGGCTCGGCAATCTCATTCCTCGAACGGCGCAGCGGTGGGCGCGTCGGGGTTAGAGACCGCCGTGCACGGCCTGTTCCGCGCGGCGAGAACTCTGCATGACAGCTTGATCCGGTCGCGGTGCTGACCCGCAAATGGAAGGGCGCATTTTCAAGCCTGGCTTCGGCGGCCTGGCAATTGCCGTTGCGATCTACGCCGCAGCATCCGTGAAGCCGGAATCGTCCAGGGCGCATTGGCCCGGGATTGAGGCCGCTCGAAAGTCATCCCGATGCTTGCCAGCGTTGCGGATCGGCGACATCCTTCGGGCTCAGGAATTATCCTTAGAGGCGACCGGAAATCATCATGGACGCACCTCGGAGGCTGCCGGCCATCAGGACGATAGGCCTTTCGGCGCCTTTCGGCTGGCTGGCCGAAGGCTGGGGGGACCTGATGAAAGCGCCGGCGCCGCTGTTGGTTTACGGTCTCGGCGTCGCGGCCGCGAGTTTCGCGCTGTGCTACGGCGTCTATGCCACCAATGGCGCATTCTGGGTCCTCGCCCTGACCGCCGGGTTCGTCATCGTCGCCCCGATCCTGGCCATGGGTCCCTATGAAGCCGGCCGACGGATCGAGCTGGGAGAGCGGCCCGGCCTGATGCAGATCCTTTTCGTCCGGTCGGCCTTTCGCCAGGACGTCGCCTATCTCAGCCTGCTTCTGGTGCTGATCTATTTCTTCTGGGGTCGGGTCGCCCAGATCGTCTACGGCCTGTCGACCTATCAGAGCCACCCCAGCGTGGACGCCCTGGTGGCCTTTGCCCTGGGCTCCAGCGACGGGCGGGTAATGCTGCTGACCGGAACCTTGACCGGCGGGGCCCTGGCCTTCGTGACCTACGCCCTGATGGTCGTATCCGCGCCGATGCTGCTCAACCCCCGGGCCAGCGTTTTCGAGGCGGTGGCGACCAGCGTGCGCGCCGTCAACGCCAACTTCTTCCCGCTGCTCCTCTGGGCGGGGATCATCGCCGCTCTCCTTCTGCTTTCCGCCGCGACGGGATTTCTCGCCCTGGTCTTCGTCTTTCCCTGGCTGGGCCTCGCCAGTTGGCGCGCCTACCGCTGCCTTGTGGATGACAACTGACGGCGCGTTGGCCATTGGCCGCCGCGCTTTGAAACGGTCGCGGGATCAGGCGGCCGAAGCTTCTGGTCTGTCGCGGCTTTCCGGCGGGCTACATCCCTGATGTCCGCTGCCCAGTGGCCGGTCCGCCCGGAGCCCGGGCCATCGCCGCAACCGCGGATCCCGCCCACTGTGCGCCAGAGGAATATTCGCATGTCCTTCGTATCCTTTCCGGTCGGCGGCCGTTTATCGTTTCACAGCAGGCCGGCCGTTCGCCGGCCCTCGGCTGGCGGGTCCCCGAGCCGGAGCTCGTTTTCGCAACGCGTGTTCCTGGGAGCGATCCTGGGCGCCACGCTCACTGGAACGCACGCGATGGCCGTCGAAGAACCGTCCTTCAAATCTGTCCTTCGCGACGGGGCGTTTGAAATTCGTGACTATCCCGCCCTGGTCGTCGCTGAAGTCAGCGTTCGCGGGGATCAGAAGGAGGCGGCCAACCGGGGCTTTCGATTGCTGGCCGGCTACATCTTCGGGGGCAACAAAAGCCGTCAGAGCATCGCGATGACGGCGCCGGTGGCGCAGGCCCGGACCAGCGAAAAGATCGCCATGACCGCGCCGGTCACTCAGACCAAAACCGCGGGCGAATGGGTCGTGCAGTTCACCATGCCCCGCGTCTATTCCCTGGAGACGCTGCCCGAACCGAATGATCCCAAGGTGCGGCTGCGGGGTCTGGCGCCAACCCGTGTCGCGGTCCTCCGCTTCTCGGGGGTGGCGCGGCCCGATGACGTCACCGCCAGGACCCTCGAGCTCGAACAGCAGGTTCGAACCCATCGCCTGCGCGCCATTGGACCGGCGTCCTTGGCCCAGTATAATCCGCCCTGGACCCCGTGGTTCCTGCGGCGCAACGAAGTGATGATCCCTGTCGCGCCTTGAGCGCGGCTGTTTTCTGCCGGCATCCAAGCGGGGTGCGTGGCGGTGAGAGAGTCCGCCAAACCAGTAGTCCCATACCGCATCATGCGTGCCCACAGATTCCCATTATCCATTTGATTTGATAGAGAAATCCAGAACGACGTTCCCGCGTTGTCTCTCGACGTCCCGTCAAATTTCAGGTACAAAACAGGACCGAAAGTGGGGCCCAAAGTGGGGCCGAAAATGGAGTTCGGCCGATTTCGTCAGGACGACAGACCGGGGTTGCCCGAAGTGGGGCCGAGGGACTGTTTGAAAGTGGGGCCGGCCTAAGTTGGAGGTTTGGTATGGGACGATCACTCCACAAACTGACCGCGATCCAAGCGGCGAAGCTGAAGGTGCCCGGTCGGCATTCCGACGGTGGCGGTCTGTACCTTTCGATCGATGATAGCGGCCGGCGACGCTGGGTGTTCATCTACACGCGCGGGGGCAGACGCACGGAATTGGGCCTGGGCGGCGGACGCGATCTGTCGCTCGCCAACGCCCGCGTCGAGGCGGCAGCGTTCCGGACCATGCTCGCGGACGGCCTCGATCCCAAGCTTGAGCGCGCGAAGGATGACCAGGCACAGACCTTCGGCGCCTGTGCCGACGCCTATGTCGAGGCGATGCGCCCGTCATGGCGAAACGAGAAGCACGCCGCACAGTGGAAAATGACCTTGACCAAGTACGCGGCCCCTATCCGCGAGCGGCCGGTCAACGAACTCACCACTCAGGATATTCTGGACGTGCTGCAACCCCTATGGACGCGCACGCCGGAAACCGCCGAACGCCTGCGTGGCCGGATGGAGAACGTGTTGGACGCCGCCAAGGCCAAAGGTTTGCGTACAGGCGAGAACCCGGCTCGCTGGCGCGGCCACCTCAACCAGCTCCTACCCAAGCGCCAGAGATTGGCGCGCGGCCATCATGCCGCGCTGGCCTACGATCTAGTCCCCGACTTCATGGCCAATCTGCGCACGCGCAGCGCCGTGGCGGCACGCGCGCTGGAGTTCGCGATCCTGACGGCTTCCCGTTCTGGCGAGGTGCTGGGCGCGACTTGGAGCGAGATCGATCTGGACAAGAAGGTTTGGGTCATACCGGCGACGCGCATGAAGGCCGGAAGGGAGCACCGCGTGCCCCTTTCGGCTCGCGCGATGGAGATTGTCGAAGCTCAGTTTGACGATGGCAAGGGCTACCTGTTCGCCGGGCCTAAGCCAGGAAAGCCTCTGTCATCGATGGCGATGGCGATGCTCCTTCGGCGTATGAAGTCGGACATCACCGTCCACGGCTTCCGCTCCACTTTTCGTGACTGGGCGTCGGAGACGACGGGCTTTTCGCATGAGGTTTGCGAAATGGCGTTGGCGCATACCATCGCCAACAAGGCCGAGGCGGCTTACCGGCGCGGGGATCTGTTCGACAAACGACGTAAATTGATGGAGGCTTGGACGGGCTATTGCGCCGCTCAGAAAGCCGGCAAAGTCGTCCTGTTGCGAGAGGCGAGAGCAACCTAGGGGGCTGCCGTCGCGCAGCGAATTTGGCTGACCGTGGGGTGTCGCCGGTCTCCTGGCCGTGTTTTTGCTAGAGCGGATCGACGATATAGACATCCTGCCAGGCGGCCTGTCGGGCCAGATATTGCCAAGTTTGAGCGACGATCGTTATCTCGCGTCGCAAGGTCTCGTCGTTGCAGTCGAGGCAGCGGCGTTCCCATTCATTGGCTCGCGAATGGCATTCTGCTGCGGATAACATCTGCTCTCCAACGACATTGTGACGGCGGGATCAGGCAGCTTGCGGGCGAGACAGTACCGAAAGAGCCTCGATCACCTGGCGCGGGTGGTAGGGCTTTTGAATGAAGATAGAGCCTTCGACGCCTTCTGTTGCGTGGCGAGAGGCCGCCGCTCCCGACACGAAGATGACCGGAATGCCGGGGTATGCTGCGCGCGCACAGCGAGCGACGTCAAATCCATTGTCGCCTGGACCAAGGTCGATATCGCTTACCAATCCCGAGAGATAACCCCGCTTGTCGATGACGTGTGCGGCACACAAAGCATTTTCTGCTTCGATCACCCTCATACCTTGGTCCCTCATAAATTCACAGGACGACAAGCTCAGTGTAAAATCATCTTCGACAAATAAAATTTGGTGGACGCACATTCCTTAAATCCCTTTGAGATTAAAGAACGCGCCCAACTCATTATGTTTCCGCGCATTCAACTTTAAGAGTAAAAGCGCGATGGGTTGCCGGCGAATATAGGCCGATTTTAGTGGTGGGAGTTCGCAAGATTCTCAGAGGGATTTTGAATTCCGCCGCATAGGCGCATCGCGGCTTAAGCCGCACGCCGAGACCCACCCTGGCGGAGAGCGGCCGGTCAAGGGGGCGCGAAGCGCATCGCCATCGGCGACGGCGCAGCCGCCCTTGAGGGGGCGATCTCCGTCAGGCCCTATCCTGCTCTTTCTTCCATTCGAAAGCCGGCAGGGTCAGCGATCCAATGGTTGATCGCCGACTCTCTCCAGCCCGCGCCGTGGATGCTGATCTGCACCTGGCGGGGGAAGGTGCCGTCCTGGATCTTCCGATACAGGGTTGAGCGGCTAAGGCCCGTGCGTTGCAGCACGGTTCGGATACGCAGAATACGGTCAGGTTCGGCCATCGCGACAAGCTCCACAGACTGGCATCTCGGGGCATTCGATGAACCAGAATTGGATCGACGGGAGGAAGCCGCAAGGCCGCGCGAAGCCAGATCGTACTGTGGGAAACAAAGACAGGCTCTAGGCGCCCTCTAGCGTAGGTCGGCGTGTCCGGCGGCGGCGGTAGCGTGCCTCAATGAGGTTCGCGGTGGCGCGCTGCGGCGCTCGCGCGCTACTTCCTCAGCCGCACGCCCGCGCCCAATAGATCGTCTTCGACCTGAAACACGATGCCAGCGTCCTCCAAGGCCCGTCTCACAGCTTGGACATTGGCTACCGTGCTGCGCTCCGGCCCCATGGTTTCCATACGGCGAATTGTGTGGAGACTGAGCCCGGAAGCCTCCGCGAGCTTTGGCCCACTCCAGTCAATCAGGCTGCGAGCGGCCCTCATTTGGCCGGCCGTCATTTTGAAGTTGTCATCTTTAGTATGAGATGGCACTTTTAGTTGGACTTGATGCTGTGAAAACGGTACAAGGCAACTAAGCACATCAAAGGTCAGAGGTCATGAGTTCACGTCGAAAGGCGGGGCGCGCGCCTGCGCGCCTTAACGAGCCCTCCAGGCGGACCGTGTTGGTCGGCTGCTCTGCTGCGCCCCTGATTGGCGGCGTATCTGCGGCGCCCGCCGGCACTGATCCTCATATCGACATCTGCCGCCGCTGGCTCGCCATCGACGCCGAACAGCGGCGGCTCCAGCTCGAATGGGGCACGCTTGAGGGTTGGCTGATGACCAAGCGCAACTGGTATCGGCTATCACCGGACCAGCAGGCCGCGATCCCCGAAGGCGCCAGGCTTGCCGAGATCGACGGACAGCTCGACCTGCTGGAGGTCGAGGGGCAAGCCCTCCTGAAGGCCATGCGGCCCAGACCTGCGAAGAGCATTGAGGCGGTCATGGCCAATCTGGCGGTCGCTGGACGCCTGATCTTCGTGGAAGATCACCCGGAGGCTCACGGGCTCATTGTTCGGGCTGTCCGAGATCTCGCCCAACTCGGCGCGGGCAAATGAGCCACTGGGTGTTCAAGGGGCGCGGCGCTTCCCCTGCGATGCGTCGGGAGGGGGTGTGATGCGCGGTCGTCGAACGCCGTGGCCGCTCGATCCGACGCAGTGGTGGCGTTGCCGACACCGGCGCCTGTGGCGCGGCCGGGGCTTTGATCCGCACAACAGCCAGCAGGTGATGGCTTACGCCGTGATGAACCTACATGGCGACACACGAGACGTGTTCTTGCTGAGCTGCGTCCAGGCGCTCGATTACGCACTGATTGGACGCCACCTGGGCCTGACGATTGAAGCCGTCCAGGCGCGCATGGCGTCGGCGCTTTGCCAAGTCACCGCAACCATCGACTTCATTGAGCGCGTCCGTCCCAGACGCGCCGCTGCATCCGGCCCGGAGGCTCGCCATGTCTGACAGCAAGGATGACCCCTTCGCGGTCTCCCGCCGGGTGCTGATCGGCGCGGCCAGCGCCACGCCGCTCTTGGCCGGCGCGGGTCCTGGCTCGCCCTCGAACGACGTCACGGCCCGGTGTGATGAATGGCTGGCGCTCGATGCCGAGATCGACCGGCTGTTGTCGCGCTGGTCGGATCTGGAGAACATGCTCGTGAAGGAAAGGCGGTGGCGCGAGATGACGCCCGATCAACGCGAAGCCCTGTCGCCCACCGAAGAAATGGACGCCATCGACAAGCAGGTGAAGGGGCTGTTTGAACAGCGACGCCAGGGGCTCGACGCGCTCCCGGCCCTTGTCGCGCGTGACATGCGAGGTGTCGCCAGCAAGCTTCAGGTCGCCGTGAAGGTCATGGACCATGAACGCGGCGACGGCTTCGAGTTGTTTAAGGGCGCTGTGTCTGAGATGCAGGACGTGCGATGCGCCCATTGCGGCGCCCCTGTCGTTGAGAGCCGTCCGCCGCCGCCGAACGCAAAATGACCCCAATCGCGCCGTTGCAAAGCCGCTCTGCACCACCAATTTGAAGTTCGACAGCGAGATAAGCCGGTCTCCCCCGCCGGTCCCCGCGTCCCAAAAAGCGCAGCGCTCGTGCTCTCCCCCGGCACGGGCGCTGCTTGCGTTTTGAGCCCTGACTTGATCCAGACCTTGCGGGTCTGCGGCAAGGACGCCAGGCGGACCGATGCCCCTCAAGGGTGCGCGCTTGGCGCGCCTCGCTACGCGACGGCAAGCCGCCCTTGACCGCCCTCGGCCCGCCCGGCCGGGGGCTTGGCATGTCCTTAAGGAGGACTTTGTCCCTGGACTGAGAGTTTACATTTCCGGCTGATCTGTTGGTTGTCCCGTCGGCCGGTCAGTGCGACGGTCCGGCCCATATTTGGAACGTGAAGGGCTGGACTATGGATGAGAAGAACGCCGCGATGATCGGTTTGACCGCCGATGTGGTCGCCGCCTTTGTCGGCAACAACACCGTGACGGTTGCCGATCTGCCGGGTCTGATCAAGACCGTTCACGCCGCCCTGTCCGGCGCCGAGGGCCCCGCGCCTGAAGCGGTCGAGGAGGTCGTCAAGCCGACCGCCGGGCAGATCCGCAAGAGCATCACGCCCAACGCCCTGATAAGCTTTGTCGACGGCAGGCCCTACAAGACCCTGAAGCGCCACCTGGCCACGCACGGCATGATCCTCGCCGAATATAAGGCCAGATTCGGACTGCCCAACGACTACCCGACCACGGCGCCGGTCTACAGCGCGGCCCGTAGCGCCATGGCCAAGTCGCTGGGTCTTGGGCAAGGCGGACGCAAGCCCAAGGCGCAGGCCAAGACCACCAGGGCTCGCGCCAAGAGCGCCTAGCACTCACGCCCGCCGCCTTTGGCCGGGCGAGGCTCAGGATCTGAACAAATTGACGACGGCTCGGCGATTTCGCCGGGCTGGTTTGCGTGGAGACAACGACGCGTGACCGCCCTCCCTGAAGCCTCCTTCCCCAATTTAGTGGATCTCCACGTCGGCGGTCGCGTTCGCCTGCGCCGCAAGATGTTGGGCCTCAGCCAGGAACGTCTGGCGGATGCCCTGCAGCTGACGTTCCAGCAGATTCAAAAGTATGAGCGCGGCGCCAATCGGGTCAGCGCATCGAAGCTGTACGAGATCGCCAGGACGCTTCAGGTCCCGGTGTCCTACTTCTTCGACGGCCTTGCCGACCCTGTCACCGAAGAGCGTGACGATGTGGGCGAAGCCGCCCATCGGGCCCTCTCGGCGTTTCTGAGCACGCCCGAGGGGTTGGAGCTGGCGGCGATCTTTCCGAAGATCGAGAAGGGGCGTGTTCGCCGGCATATCCTCGATCTGGTGCGCGCCCTGGCGGATGAGGCCGAGTAATCAGGCGGCGGAGAGCCTGAACATAAGGTGGGCCTCAATCACGTGCGGGACGTCGGCCTGGTCCGCGCCGAACTTCATGCTCCAAGGCCACGGCGTTGACCAATTCTCCGTGCCTGTCGAGGATCGGGAAGACCTCGATCTCGCACCGATAGGCCTCGCCCGACCTGCGATAGTTGATCAAGGCGACCTTCTTGCGCTTTCCTTCCCGCAGGGCGCGCGCGAGCGTCCGGCGAGCGGCGAGGCTGGTCTTTTCGCCCTGAAGTAGGCGTGGAGATCGCCCCACCAGTTCCGCGCTCGGATAGCCCGTCATGCGTTCGAAGGCGCCATTGACGTAGAGGATGGTAGGCCCTGGATGGGAGAGTTCGCCATCCGTAACCACCACCGCCGTCTGTGAATCCGCTGTCAGTGCGGCGATCAGATCTTCCAAGGCCATACTCAAGCCGCCCTTCACAATGCGCGCACCTATCCGCGACTGCGGCATAGATAGAGCCGGCCAGATTGTAATTCATCAGTTGTTAACCGTGGCCGATTGTCGCGCGCCCGCTTGATTACTCAATTTGGGCGCCGCTTATCCGCGGCAACTTGTCTCCAGGCTCTCAAATTAGGATGACGTTAGGGCTTTTCGGTAAATTTCGCGCAACGTTGTTCTCAGAGCGAAATAGAGCCGCCATGCTGTTTTCCAACACGGCCAAGACCAAGCAAGCCGCCGCCGTCGCTGAAATGCGCGAACTGAAGGCTCAGGTCGCGGCCATGGATCGGTCCCAGGCGGTGATCGAGTTCAAGCTCGACGGAACCATCCTGCGGGCCAACGCCAATTTCCTGAACGCCCTGGGCTATCGAGCCGAAGAGGTCGTGGGGCAGCATCACCGGATTTTCGTTCCGCCGGCCGAAGCCGCGAGCGCCGAGTACCGCGCCTTCTGGGACGAGCTGAACAGCGGCCAGTTCGTCGCCCGCAAGTTCCTGCGGATCGGCAAGGGCGGCGCCGAGTGCTGGATCCAGGCTTCGTACAACCCCGTGCTCGACGAGACCGGCAAGCCCTACAAGGTCATCAAGTTCGCCGCCGACATCACGGCCGTCGAGGCCGAACGCATGCGTTCGGAGGCTGAGCGGCAACGCTCGGCCGAGGAGCAGGAAGAGGTCGTGGCCAATCTTGCCGCGAGCCTCAAGCGCATGGCGCAGGGCGACCTCACCGCCCGGATCAGCGCGCAGTTCCTTGGTCGCTATGCGCAAATCAAGGACGACTTCAACGCCGCCATCGACAGCCTGCGCGAGGCCATGAGCGGCATTACGGCCACGACCGGCGGCTTGCGCGCCGGCGCCGATGAGATCTCCACGGCTTCCGATGACCTGTCGCGCCGCACCGAGCAGCAAGCCG
The DNA here is from genome assembly GCA_964427205.1 of uncultured Caulobacter sp. Classification (GTDB taxonomy): domain Bacteria; phylum Pseudomonadota; class Alphaproteobacteria; order Caulobacterales; family Caulobacteraceae; genus Caulobacter. The sequence continues at coordinate 22,627 of CAYRTE010000005.1, read as the reverse complement.
CCAGCCTGGAGCAGACGGCAGCCGCCTTGGACGAGATCACCGCCACGGTCCGGCGCAGCGCCGAGGGCGCCAAACAAGCCTCAGCCGCCGCGTCCGGCGCCCGCACAGACGCAGCGCGTTCGGGCGAAGTCATGCGAGACGCCGTGGCCGCCATGGGCGAAATCGAGCAAAGCTCGGGTCAGATCACCCAGATTATCGGCGTCATCGACGAGATCGCCTTCCAGACCAACCTTCTGGCTTTGAACGCCGGGGTCGAGGCCGCACGCGCGGGCGAAGCGGGCCGGGGTTTCGCGGTCGTCGCCCAGGAAGTCCGGGCCCTGGCGCAACGCTCGGCTGAAGCGGCCAAGGAGATCAAAACCCTGATCGCTAGCAGCACGTCTCAGGTCGAGCGTGGGGTCAAGCTGGTGGGCGACACCGGCCAGGCCCTGACCGGCATCGTCGGCAAGATCGCCGAAATCGACGTCCTGATCTCCGAGATCGCCACGTCGTCCCAAGAGCAAGCCACCGGCCTCAACGAGGTCAACACCGCTGTCAACCAGATGGACCAGGTGACCCAGCAGAACGCCGCCATGGTCGAGGAGGCCACCGCTGCGGCCGCCAATCTCAAGACTGAAGCCGCCGAACTGGCCTCGCTGGTCTCGCGCTTTCAGACCGGCGCGCCGGCCGCGCGGATCGAACCCGCCCAGCCTGGCCGCCATGCCCCGGCGGCTAACCCCGTGGCGCGAGCCCAAGCCAGGGTAGCCGCCTTTGCGCGTCCAGGCGGCGCTGCTCAGGCGGCGGCCCAGTCCTGGGAAGAATTCTGACCCGCGCGGAGGGAGACGCCCAATGGTGAACGATGGCGGCCTGCCCAATGAAGGGCAATTGGAGCTGATCTCCTTTGAGATCGGCGGCCAGGAGTTCTGTATCGACATCCGTAGCGTAAGAGAGATTCGGGGTTGGACTGCGGCGACGCAGATGCCTCACACTCCAGGGTATGTGCTGGGGGTCATCAATCTCCGGGGCGCAGTGATGCCCGTCATTGATCTGCGCCACCGCCTTGGCCTGGGCGTGACCGAAGTCTCGTCGCGCCATGTCATCGTGGTGATCCAGCACGGCGCGCAATTGGCCGGGGTTCTGGTGGACGGCGTCCAGGAAACTTTCCAGGTGGACGCCAGCGTGCTGCAAGAACCACCCCAGATCGAAACAACGACGCCAGACCTCTTCGTCGACGCCATCATTCCGATTGAGGATCGCTTACTCAGCAGGCTCGTCGTTAGCGCGCTTCTCCCGGGCCAGCGCCTCGCCGCATAAGCGATGACGCCGATCTGTTACCGGATGGACTGGCCCCCGATGATCGGCTGAGATCTCAGCCTCGGTCTCGAAGGCCCGCTTCCCGCCGCGCCGCCAGAGGGCCAGGGTATGTTCGCGGTCCTCGCTCTGGAGCATCATCGCCAGGGTGAGGAACGCGCCGTAGAGCGCGGCGCGATCGTCGCCGGTCAGCTTGACGAGTCCTGCCTTCTGCACCAGGCCGCCCAACTCGATCAGGTGGTGGGTCCGTTCGCGCCGTTGCATCACCCAGGCCCGCGTGTCCGTCCTGGCCCGCCGCGCCTCAAGCCTGTGTCGCGCCGCCGTGGTTCGCCGGATCGCGTCATTGGTCGCCGCCAATAGCGCGCGGAGGTTCACCCTTCCCGCTGCGAAAGAACCCCGCGCCCCGTTTGCGCCACTCCGCCTTACGGGCCGCGTCCTTTGTCTCGACCAGGCCAAGCAGTCCTCCCGCCAAGGTCTCGACATCCAGCGCATCGGCTCCGGTGGCGATGACCAGTTCGCCAAGCTGTTTGATCTTCCGCTCTTTCAGCGTCCTGGCCTTGTCTTCCAGCGTCTTCAGCTCAGCATCGAAGTCCCGAGGTTTGCGCATCGCAGTCTCCATGAGTGCGGGATGCGGAGAGGATAAAACAACGGCGCTTGGAAGGCTGTAAGGTCGCCGGAACACACTGGGACGGCCCGGTCCCTCCCGAGATTTTAATCTTGGAGGGCGCGCTTATACGTCGTGCCGACGTGCGCTCAGAGTAGTAAGTGGTCTGTCGCCATGGCGATTTACCACTTCTCCGTCAAAGTCATCAGCCGCGCCACCGGGGCCAGCGCCGTGGCCTCGGCCGCCTACCGCTCCGCCTCGCGGCTGCACGATGAGCGGCTCGATCGCGACCACGACTTCACCAACAAGAGCGGCGTCGTCCATTCCGAGGTGATGCTGCCGGACGGCGCGCCCGAGCACCTGGCCGACCGCACGACGCTGTGGAACACGGTCGAGGCTGGCGAGAAGCGCAAGGACGCCCAGCTCTCCCGCGAGGTCGAGTTCGCCATCCCGCGCGAGATGGACCAGGCGCAAGGGATCGACCTGGCCCGCGACTTCGTCCGGCGCGAGATGGTCGATCGCGGCATGGTCGCCGATCTCAATGTGCATTGGGATATCGGCGTCGACGGCCTGGCCAAGCCCCACACCCACGTCATGCTCACCATGCGCGAGGTTGGCGAAGACGGCTTCGGCGCGAAGGTGCGGGATTGGAACCGCACCGAACTGGTCGAGCATTGGCGCGAGGCTTGGGCCGATCACGTCAATGAGCGGCTGGCGCAGCTCGACATCGACGCGCGGATCGACTGCCGCAGCCTGGAAGACCAGGGCATCGACCTTGAGCCGCAGAACAAGATCGGCCCCGCCGCCGGGCGCAGGGCCGATGAAGGCCTGGAGGCCGAGCGGCTCGACGAACACCACGAGATCGCGCGAGCCAATGGCGAGCGGATTATCGCCGATCCCCGCATCGCGCTGGACGCCATCACCAAGCAGCAGGCGACCTTCACGCGCCGTGATCTGGCGATGTTCCTTCACCGCCATTCAGACGGCAAGGAACAGTTCGACCTCGCCATGAGCGCGGTGCAGGCCTCGCCCGATCTCGTTGCCTTGGGCCAGGACGGACGCGGCCAGGACCGGTTCACCAGCCGCGAGATGATCGCGGTCGAAGATCGCCTGCATCGGGCTTCGGCTGTGATGGCCGAGCGCCGGGCGCATCGGGTCAGCGAGCTGGATCAGCGCCGCGCCCTGGCCCGCGCCGAGCAGCGCGGTCTAGTTCTATCGGGGGAGCAGAAGGCGGCGTTCGAGCACGTGACCCAGACCCGCGATCTGGGCGTGGTGGTCGGCTATGCCGGCACGGGCAAGTCGGCGTTGCTAGGCGTGGCGCGGGAGGCATGGGAAGACGCCGGCTATCGCGTCCAGGGCTTGGCCTTGTCGGGCATCGCCGCCGAGAACCTGGAGGGCGGATCGGGGATCGCATCGCGCACCATCGCCAGCCTGGAGCATCAGTGGGCGCAGGGCCGCGAGCTGCTGGACGCGCGCGACGTGCTGGTCATCGACGAGGCCGGCATGATCGGCTCGCGCCAGATGGAGCGGCTGTTGTCGGCCGCCGAGAAGGCCGGGGCCAAGGTGGTGCTGGTCGGCGATCCCGAGCAGCTCCAGGCCATCGAGGCCGGCGCGGCGTTCCGGTCGATCGCGGAGCGCCATTCCCATGTCGAGATCACTCAGGTTCGCCGGCAGCATCAGGACTGGCAGCGCGACGCCACCCGGCAGTTGGCCACCGGCCGGACCGGCGAGGCGCTGGCGTCTTACGAGGCGCGCGGCATGGTTCATGCGGCCGAGACCCGCGACCAGGCGCGCGAGGATCTGGTCGAGCGCTGGGATCGCGACAGGATCGCCGAGCCGGGCAAGAGCCGGATCATCCTCACCCACACCAATGACGAAGTGCGCGATCTCAATCTGACCGCGCGCGATCGGCTGCGTCAGGCCGGCGCCTTGGGCGAGGACGTGACGGTCAAGGCCGAGCGCGGTGAGCGCGTGTTCGCGGACGGCGATCGGCTGATGTTCCTGAAGAACGATCGCGGGCTGGGCGTGAAGAACGGCATGCTGGGCGAGATCGAGCAGGTCTCGCCGACCCAGATGACCGTGCGTCTCGACGCGGGGCGCTCGGTCGCCTTCGATTTGAAGGACTACGCTCAGGTCGATCACGGCTATGCGGCCACCATCCATAAGAGCCAGGGCGTCACGGTCGATAGGACCCATGTGCTGGCCACGCCGGGCATGGATCGTCACGGCGCCTATGTCGCCCTGTCGCGGCATCGTGACAGCGTGCAGGTCCATTACGGCCGTGATGAGTTCGAGGATCTCGGCAAGCTGACCCGCGTGCTGTCGCGCGAGCGCGCCAAGGACATGGCCAGCGACTTCGCCGAGCGGCGTGACATCCACGTGCCGGCGTCGATGCGGCCCAAGGAGCCGCCGCAGCGCGAGCGCGGGATGTTCGCCGGATTCAAGCCGGCCAGCCCGGCGCATCAGCCGGCGGCGCCGGCGCGGGATGACGATCAGCTGGCGCAGCGCCGGGCGATCGAGCGCCATGCGCGCGCCACGGCCGATGTGATGCGGATGAACGACCGCGGCTTGCCGGTCCTCGCTCATCAGCGGCAGGCGCTGGATCAGGCGCGCGAGGCCGTGGGCAAGATCGGGCCACACGCCGCCCAGGATTTGGAGCGGGCCTATGTCCGCGATCCGGCCTTGGCGGGCGAGACCGCCTCTGGTCGCACCCAGCGGGCGATCCGTGTCCTTCAGCTTGAGGCGGAGGTCCGCGCCGATCCGCGTCTGCGCGCCGATCGCTTCGTCGAGCGCTGGCAGGGCCTGGAGCGCCAGCGCTCAGCACTGCACCGCGCGGGCGACATGACCGGCGCCGGCCAGGTCAAGGACCGCATGGGCGCCATCGCCAAGAGCCTGGAGCGCGATCCGCAGGTGGAGTCGCTGCTGCGGGCGCGCCGGCCCGAGCTTGGGCTGCCCGCCGAGATGGGCCGCAGCGTCGGCCAGGGGCTTTCTGACTACCTCGGCATCGGTCGTGGTCGGGGACTTGGCTTGTAGGAGGATGGGATGGATCAAGACATCGGATCAGAGACGCCTGGCGATCCGGCGGCGGTGGCGTTCGAGGCGTTGCGGCGGGAGGTGGCCTTGCTGAATGTCGCGTTGGGTGGTTTGGCCGCCGAACGCGCGTCGGTTCCAGACTACAGCGAGACGCTAGGGGAGATTGCTCAAGGCGTGAGGGTCGCGGTTGGGCGACTAGGGAAGCTGGCGACGAGTCCGGCGTTGGCGGTTACGTCCGGTGAGATCGCGCAGCAGATCACGGCGGCCGGTGATGAGGCACGGCGACAGGACCGCGCGACGTTGCATCAGGCCCAGGAGATGCTTCAGAGGGCGGCCGGCGATCTTCGCGGTTGGGTCGATACGGCGCGTTTGGCCAGCGTGCAGAACTGGCGGCTTTTGCAAGCGACGCTGGCCGGTGTGATCGGCGGGGCGGTTCTCGGCGCGAGCTTTCCGGTCATCATTGCGCAGGCGGCTCCAGAACCCTGGGCTTGGCCCGAGAGGCGGGCGGCGCGCGTGCTTCACCGCGATATGTGGCCGGCTGGTGAGCGACTGCTAGCTGCGGCTGATCCGCAGCGTTGGCGGGAGATGCAAACCGCGCAGCGGCTCGTCGAGCAAAACCGCGATGTGCTGGCTCGGTGTATAACGGCGGTTCAGAAGGCCAAGGGCGCAAAGCGCTGTCTGATCAGCGTGGACTCCCTGAGCGCGTCATGATGCGCGTGTTCTCGCCATTGAATGGGATAGCACTAAGTGCTACATATTTCTCATGACCGAGGCCGGGGAAGTCGCGCGGGTCTTCAAGACGGCTTGGTTCACCAAGGCGGCCAAGAAAGCGCTGATCAAGGACGACGAGCTTTGCGCGGCGGTTGCGGCGGCGATGGCGGGCCAGGCCGATGATCTGGGCGGCGGGGTGTTCAAAAAGCGCCTCGATAAGAACCGCAGCCGCAGCATCATCCTGGCCAAGGGGCGAAAGTATTGGGTTTACGCCTATCTTTTCGCGAAGAAGGACAGGGCCAATATCGACGACGACGAATTGAAGGCCTTCCGCAAGTTGGCCGATCTATACGCCGAAAAGACCGACGTGGAGATCGCCAAGGAGCTAAAGGCCAAGGTGATTGTGGAGATCTGTCATGACCAAGCGCAAGTTTAAGAGCGACGCCTTCGAGGCGATCCATGACAACGTCGCCGGGATGTACCGGGCGGGCACGATCGACAAGGCCACGATGCGCGACTTCGACGCGACGTGCCTGACCGTGCCGCCGATGATCGACCCCGCGCAGATCAAGCAGCTCCGTGAGAGCCATCACGTCAGCCAGCCGGTCTTCGCCCGCTATCTCAACACCAGCGAAAGCACGGTGGAGAAGTGGGAGGCCGGCGCCAAGAAGCCCAGCGGGGCGGCGCTCAAGCTGCTGGCGATTGTGCAGAAACACGGGCTGCAGATCCTGACCTAGGAGGCATCGCGTCAGAGGCGAACTGAGACGACTTTCATCGGAACGAGCAATCCTGACTCTTAGGCGACATTGGAAAGGTCTGCTGTCCGCCGTGGAGTTCAGCGGCGCGATCACGCGCCCCTCACGCCTTCAGGTGCTGATAGTCCTTTCCGGTCACGAATCCGTCGGTTACCTGAAGCGCCAGAAGAACGACATGGCCGATGCAGAAGCCATTTGCGAAGCGGTGACCCGCCCGACGATGCGGTTCGTGCCGGTGAAGGCGCCCGAGCAACAGGGCGTCATGGTGCTGCATCGGACACGGCTGGTCATGACGCGCCAGCGGACCCAGCTCTCCAACGCTATCCGGGGTCATATGGCCGAGTTCGGTCTGGCGGCAGCTATCGGTCGAGAGGGGCTGGCCAAGCTGATCGCGGTGATCGTCGACGCCACCGATGATCGGGTGCCTCAGGAGGCTCGCGTCTGCCTCAACATGATGATCGATCAGCTGCGGCTGGTGAACCTGCAGATCCTCGAGACTGATCGCTTAATCCGTACCAATGCCCGTGCCACAGAAGTGGGGAGGCGGTTGATGGAGATCCCCGGGGTCGGGCCGCTGCTAGCCAGCGCCATCGTTGCCGCGATGGCGGATCCCAAGGCCTTCAAGACCGGCCGAAATCTGGCGGCCTGGATCGGCCTAGTCCCTCGACAGAACTCCAGCGGCGGCAAGGAGCGTCTCGGCGGCATCACCAAACAAGGCGATCGCTACCTGCGACAGATGCTGGTGGTCGGGGCGCTGGCCGTGGTCCGCTACGCACAGCGCAACGGCACGCGCCGGCCATGGCTCGTGCAACTGCGGGCGCGACGAACGCCGAAGGTCGCAGCGGTTGCACTCGCCAACAAGAACGCCCGGATGATCTGGGCGATCATGACCAGCGGCGAGCGGTACAGGGAGCCCCAGCCAGCTTAGGAGACAGGTCCGGCGCCATGCCGCGGCCAACGAACTTGGAATGGGCGGACGAGATGTAATGCGACAGCCGGTCGATACCGGAAGAGGGGAAAACCCATCTGCGCCAGCGCGCCTTGAGCGCGTGCTTATGGTCGGGACCCGTCTTCGCGGAAGGCATTATGGCCAGCGGTCATGCGTACCGCACCAACAGGTCGAACACATGGCCGCACCGACCAAGCCTAGCAGAACATCAGATCACCCTTGCCAATGGGGAGCCGTCCACACATGGCGCACAAGCGCCGGAGTCTGGAGGATCGTCGAGGTTACGAGCCGCCCCTGAGCCCGAGAGAAAGACGCGGTCGTTCCGCCTCAACGCCCACTGGACGGGCGGTCGGCAAGAATGGTGCGATCAATCTGGTCGACGGACGCCACGCCAGTCAGGGCCATGGCGACGCGCATTTCCCTGTCGATCAGGTCCAGAAGTTGGGTCACGCCAGGCCCCCCCCGTGCGGCCAGAGCGTAGACGAAGGCGCGGCCCAGCAGCACGCCCTTGGCGCCCAAGGCCAGCATTCGCACGACGTCCAGACCGGAACGGACACCGCCGTCCGCCAGCACCGTCAGCCGGTCGCCGACCGCGTCAACGATGGCCGGCAGGGCGTGGGCGCTGGACGGCACGCCATCCAGTTGCCGACCGCCGTGGTTGGAGACCACGATGCCGTCGGCGCCGATTTCGGCGGCGGCGCGTGCGTCTTCCGGATCCAGCACGCCTTTGATGATCAGTGGACCCTTCCAGAGCTCACGAATCCACTCCAGGTCCTTCCAGGTGACCGAGGGATCGAAATTGGCCCCCAGCCAGCCCATGAAGTCTTCCAGGCCCGAGTTCTCGCCCAACACCGGCGCGACATTGCCCAGGGTATGGGGACGGCCCATGACCCCCACATCCCATGCCCAGGCCGGCTTGCCCACGGCCTGCAGCATCCGCCGGGCGGCGGCGTTGGGTCCGCTCATCCCTGAATGGGCGTCGCGATAGCGCGCGCCTGGCACGGGCATGTCGACGGTGAACACCAGAGCCGTGGCCCCGGCGTCTCGCGCGCGAACCAGCAGGTCGCGCATGAAGCCCCGGTCGCGCAGCACATAGAGCTGGAACCAGATCGGGGCGCTGGAGGCGCGCGATACCTCGTCGACGTCGCAGACCGACACGGTGGACAGGCAAAACGGCACGCCCTTGGCGGCGGCGGCGCGGGCGGCCTGAACCTCGCCGCGACGGGCGTACATGCCGGTCAGGCCCACGGGGGCCAGGGCCACCGGCAGGCCGTGCTCGACCCCAAACAAGGTGGCTTTCGTCGAGACCTGGGAGACATCCTTCAGGATCCGCTGGCGCAGGGACATGTCAGCGAGGTCGGAAACGTTCCGTCTCAGGGTTTGCTCGGCATAGGCGCCGCCGTCGATATAGTCGAACAGGAAGCGGGGCAGCCTTCGGCGGGCCGCCTCGCGGAAGTCCGTGGTCGAGGAAACTATCATGCGCGCCTGCTATTGGAAGTTGGCCAAGGCGCCGCCGTCGGCCAGCACCGCCGCGCCGGTGACGTAGGCGGCCATGTCCGAGGCAAGGAACACCACGATCTTGGCGATGTCTTCCGGCGCCCCAAGGCGGCCCAGCGGGATGCGGCCCTCCATGTAGCGGCGCTTGTCAGGGTCGGCGAGGTCGTCCTTGTTGATGTCGGTGGCGATGGTGCCCGGCATCACCGAGTTGCACCGGATGCCATGCTTGCCCAGCGCCACGGCGCAAGATTGCATCAGGCTGTGAACCCCCGCTTTGGTGGGCGTGTAGTGAGTCTGCATCTCGCCGCCGACCAGGGCGCTGATCGAGGAAATCGCCACCACCGCCCCGCCGCGCCCCTGCCTGACCATCTGGTTGGCCGCGGCCTGGACCATGAAATAGGCCCCCGTCATGTTGACCCCAACTGTCCGCTCATAGGTCTCGCGCGGCATGTCGAGGAAGCCGTGGAACGGGCAGATGCCGGCGTTACTGACGAAGACGTCCAGTCCGCCCAGCCCCGCCACCGCCGCCTCGATGAAGCGCGGGGCGTTGTTGGGATCGGCGACGTCGCCATCGAACACCACGACCTTGCGGCCGAGCGCCCGGATTTCCTGGGCGACCGCCTCGGCGGCGTCCCAATCCTTGAAGACGTTGAGCGCCACATGCGCCCCCTGGCGCGCGCACTCGATCGCCGTGGCCCGGCCGATGCCGCGCGAGGCGCCAGTGACGGCGACGATCTTGTCTTCAAGCAGCATGGGTCCTCCAGATGGTCAGTCGTGGCGAGCGGTGGTCCGCTTGCCGTTCCAGCCCAGGTCGCGGGCGATGGCGTTGGCGGCCTCGCGCACATCCCCGACCAGGGTGTTCATCCGCTCATCGTCCATATATTGAGCCGCGCCCGAGACGCTGATGGCGGCGACGATCTGGCCCGCGGGGCCGCGGATCGGCGCGGCGACGCAGCGGATGCGGTCCTCATTCTCTTCAAGGTCGAAGGCCACGCCGCGCTTGGCATAGCCCTTCATCCAGGCAATCCACTGCTCCTCGTCGGGCGCGCCGGGGGCTGGCGGCCCTTCCAGGCGATAGAGTTCGCGCCAGCGCGCCTCGGTATCGTCCAGCACCAGGGCCTTGCCCAGGCCCGTCGAGCGGATCGGCTGGCGGTCGCCCACGCGGGAGCTGATATTGATCCGGCGGCGGCCGGTCAGCTTGTCGAGATAGAGCGCGCGATCCTGGTCCAGCACGCCCAGGTGGATGGTGTCTTCCAGCTCGTCGAGCAGCTTTTCCAGATGCGGCCGGGCCAGGCGCGGCAGATCCATCTGCTGGCTGGCCAGATAGCCCAGCTCCAGGAGCTTGGATCCCAGGCTGTAGCCTTCGCGCGGCGCCTGGGACAGCATGCGGCGCTCGACCAGGGCCGTGGCCAGGCGGTGGGTGGTGCTGCGGGTCAGGCCCAGCTGCTTGGCGAGGGCCGGCAGACCGATGGCGCCCGACTCCGCCACCACGTCCAACAGGTCCAGGCCCCGGAACAGGGTCTGGCTGCCGCTGGGGCTCTTGACCGCTGTCGTGTCATCCGCAGCCACGGTTTCCGCTCCTCTTGACGCTGTGCGTTTCATTTTGTAGCACTCTTTCTCATATTGTGGAACGCGAGGCAAGCGATACGGGCTGCGGCTCTTGCAAGCCGACGCCCCGCGAACACTAGCGAGTCATACGTTGTCTAGGGAGGTGGGCGCAGCCAAGTTGGCTGTCGCCGTAGCAAGCTGGAACCGTTGAGGAACCAGCACGCGCCCTTCCTGTCCACTAGGTCGCGGGCGTATCCCGCAGGTTGGAGCTTTGGTCTTCCATGGCGTTTCCGGTCATCAAGCATGTTCGCGCCTTCGTGGTTCGAGGCGGCGGCGCCGACTATCACGATCAGGGCGAAGGCCACTGGATCGATGATCACATCGCCACCCCCATGTCGCGCTATCCCGAATATCGCCAGAGCCGCCAGAGCTTCGGCATCAATGTGCTGGGCACCCTGGTGGTCGAGATCGAGGCCGCTGACGGGACGATCGGCTTTGCGGTGACCACCGGCGGCGAGCCGGCCGCCTATATCGTCGAAAAGCATCTAGCGCGGTTCCTCGAGGGGCGCGACCCAACCGAGATCGAGAAGATCTGGGACCAGATGTATTTCTCCACTCAGTATTATGGCCGCAAGGGGCTGGTGGTGAACGCCCTGTCTGGCGTCGACCTGGCGCTGTGGGACCTGCTGGGCCAGTTGCGCAAGGAGCCGGTCTATCACCTGCTGGGCGGCAAGGTTCGCGATGAGCTGACCTTCTACGCCACCGGCGCGCGGCCCGACCTGGCCCAGCAGATGGGCTTCATCGGTGGCAAGATGCCCCTGCACCATGGCCCGGCCGAGGGCGAGGAAGGCCTGCGCAAGAACCTCGAAGAACTGGCCACGATGCGCGAGCGCACCGGCGAGGACTTCTGGCTGATGTTCGACTGCTGGATGGCGCTGGATCTGAACTACGCCACCAGACTGGCCCACAAGGCCCACGAGTACGGGCTCAAGTGGATCGAGGAGGCGCTGAGCCCCGACGACTACTGGGGCTATCGCGATCTCAAGAAGGCCGCGCCCCCTGGCATGCTGGTCACCACCGGCGAGCACGAGGCCACCCGCTGGGGCTTCCGGATGCTGCTGGAGATGGAGTGCTGCGACATCATCCAGCCCGACGTGGGCTGGTGCGGCGGCATGACCGAGCTGGTCAAGATCTCCAACCTTGCCGACAGTCGCGGGGTGATGTGCATCCCGCACGGCTCCAGCGTCTACAGCTACCACTTCGTCACCACGCGCCATAACAGCCCGTTCGCCGAGTTCCTGATGATGGCCCCGAAGGCCGATGAGGTGGTTCCGATGTTCCACCCGCAGCTGATCGGCGAGCCCGTGCCCGTGAACGGAAAGCTCAAGCTCTCCGACGCGCCAGGCTTCGGTGTCGAACTCAATCGCGAGGTCGGTCTGCACCGGCCTTACGTCCGTTGATCTTCTTGAAAGCCTAGACCCATGAAGCTTCTCCGCTACGGCCCCAAGGGCGCCGAAAAGCCAGGCCTGCTCGATGCCGACGGTCGGATCCGGGACCTGTCGGGCCATGTGGCCGATATCAGCGGCGCGCGGTTGTCGCCCGCTGGCCTCAAGGCCCTGGCCGCCATCGATCCCAAGAGTCTGCCGCTGGTTGGGGGCTCGCCCCGCTATGGCGTGCCGGTCAGCGGCGTTTCCAAGTTCATCGCCGTGGGCCTCAACTTCGCCGACCACGCCGCCGAGTCGAACCTGCCGATCCCCGAGGAGCCGGTGCTGTTCACCAAGGCCGTCAGCTGCCTGACGGGCCCGAACGACCCGGTCATGATCCCGCGCGGCTCGCTGAAAACCGACTGGGAAGTCGAACTGGGCGTCGTGATCGGCTCGCGCGCCAGTTACGTCACGGAGGACGAGGCCCTCGACCACGTCGCCGGCTATGTGCTGATCAACGACGTCTCCGAGCGCGCCTTCCAGATCGAGCGGGGCGGCACCTGGGACAAGGGCAAGGGTTGCGACACCTTCGGCCCCGTCGGCCCTTGGCTGGTCACCGCCGACGAGGTGGGCGACCCGCAGGACCTTTCGATGTGGCTCGACGTCAACGGCCAGCGCCGCCAGGACGGCTCGTCCAAGACCATGATCTTCCCGATCCGCAAGCTGGTCTCCTACATCAGCGAGTTCATGACGCTGGAACCCGGGGACCTGATCACCACCGGCACGCCCCCCGGCGTCGGCATGGGTCAGAAGCCTGAGGCCGTCTATTTGAAGGCCGGCGACAAGATCCATCTGGGCATCGAGAAGCTGGGCGAACAGCGCCAGATCGTCGTGGCCTGGTCCCGGGACGGGGTCTCGTGAGCACGACCTCCATCTCCCCCTATCTTGGACGCTTCGCTGGCCGCACCGCTGTCATCACCGGCGGCGCTTCAGGTTTGGGCAGGGCCGTGGCGTCGCGCATCGTCGCCGAGGGCGGCCGGGTCGCGCTGTGGGACCTGGACGCTGACGGCCTGAAAGACGCCGCCGCCCTGGTCGGCGCGTCCCATGTCGAGGCTCTGGACGTCTCCGACCAGGCCGCCGTCGCGGCGGCCGCCAAGGCCTCGAACGCGGCGCTGGGCAAGATCGACATCCTGGTCGCCTCGGCCGGCATTACCGGCGCGACCGTGCCGGTGCACGAGTTTCCGCTGGATAACTGGCGGCGAGTGATCGACATCAACCTGAACGGCGTCTTCTACTGCTGCCGCGAAATCGTGCCGTTCATGCTGGCGGGCGGTTATGGCCGGATCGTCAATGTCGCCTCGGTGGCCGGCAAGGAAGGCAACCCCAACGCCAGCGCCTATTCGGCGTCCAAGGCCGGGGTGATCGGCCTGACCAAGTCGCTGGGCAAGGAGCTGGCCACCCGTGGGGTGATCGCCAACAGCCTGACCCCGGCCACCTTTGAAAGCCCGATCCTGGAGCAATTGCCGCGCAGTCAGGTCGACTACATGCGCGGCAAGATCCCGATGGGTCGCCTGGGCGAGGTCGATGAAAGCGCCGCGATGGTCTGCTTCATGGCCAGCCAGGAGTGCAGCTTCACGACAGCGTCGACCTTCGACACCTCGGGTGGCCGAACAACCTATTGATCGCCGCCCGACGACCCGGAAGACCGGGCGTCCATCGAGAGAGGAACGCCATGGGCGGCTTGCCCTTCATCGACGCCCACGTCCACCTCTGGGATCTGGATCGCCTGCGCTATCCGTGGCTGCTGCCGCCGTTCGGCGACGACGGTCCCAACGGGAATGTCGAGCCGATCGCCCGGACCTACCTTCTGGATGACTATCGCGCTGACCTGGCCGACTGGAGCCTGGCGGGGGCGGTGCATGTCGAGGCGGGCGCGCAGCCTTCGGCGGCGCTGGACGAGACCCGCTGGCTGCAGGGCCTGGCGGACCATGAAGGCCTGCCCAGCGTCATAGTCGCCTTCGCCGCGCTGGACGGCCCGGACGTGGAAGGTCTTCTCGAGGCCCACGCGTCGCATCGCAGCGTCCGCGGCGTGCGCCAGATCGTCAACTGGCACCCCGACACCGGGCGAACCTATACCGAGCGCGACCTCACCACCGATTCGGCCTGGCAGGCCGGCTTCGGGCTTTTGGCCAAGTATGGCCTGTCGTTTGATCTGCAGTGCTACCCCAGCCAGATGGCCGGGCTCGCGACCCTGATCGCGCGCCATCCCGACACCCCCGTGATCCTCAACCATGCGGGTATGCCGATCGATGACGGCGCGCAGGGCAGGGCGCTCTGGCGCGACGGCCTGCGGGTCCTGGCCGCGCTTCCCAATGTCAGCGTCAAGTTGTCGGGCTTTGGTCTGGTCGACCGCCACTGGACGCGCGACTCCATCGCACCCCTCATCCTGGAAGCCATCGACATCTTCGGGACGGATCGCTGCATGTTCGCCAGCGACGTTCCCACGGACACGCTGTTTGGAGATGTCGACACGCATCTCTCGGCCTACCACGCCATCACCGCCAGCTTCAGCCACGACGAGCGGCTGGATCTCTTCGCGCGAAACGCCATCCGTCACTATCGCCTCGACCTGCAGGTCTGACCGATGCGTCCACCCTCGCACCTGCCCCTGCCGCTGTCTGTCTGGAGCGTCCCATGACCCCCAATCCCCTGCTTGGCGTCCTCTTCCACTGGCTGGGCGGCCTGGCCTCGGCGAGCTTCTACGTGCCCTATCGAGGGGTAAGGCGCTGGTCCTGGGAGATCTTCTGGCTGACGGGCGGCCTCTTTTCCTGGCTGATCGCGCCGTGGTTCTTCGCCGCGATCCAGACGCGAGACCTCCTGGGCGTCATGGCCCAGACACCCGGTCAAGTCGTTGGCCTGTGCATGATGTTCGGCGCGCTCTGGGGCTTTGGCGGCCTGACCTATGGCCTGACCATGCGCTATCTGGGGCTGTCGCTCGGCATGGCGGTGGTCCTGGGGCTTTGCACCGTCTTCGGCACCCTGATCCCGCCGCTCGTGCAAGGCGATTTTAGTGAAAAACTGCTGTCCAGCCCGTCGGGACGAACGATCCTGCTGGGTCTGATCGTCACCTTGCTGGGCATCGTGGTGGTCGCGGTGGCGGGGGCGCGCAAGGACGCGGCCCTCTCGGCTGATCAAAAGACCGCTGTGATCGCCGAGTTCGATTTCAGGAAGGGGATCGGCGTCGCCATCTTCTCTGGTGTGATGTCGGCCTGCTTCGCCTTCGGTCTGGCGGCGGGAGAGCCCATCAAGGCGCTATCGGCGGCGGCGGGCACCGGGCCGTTGTGGACCGGACTGCCGATCCTGTGCCTGGTGATGTTTGGCGGCCTGATCACCAACGGGCTCTGGTGCGCCTGGCTGATCGTGCGCAACCGCAGCGCCGGCCAGTGGCTGGGTCGCCCGGGCGCTACCGACAAGCCTGCGGCTGGCGAGCGCACGCCGTTGCTGGCCAACTATCTGCTGTGCGCCCTGGCGGGCACGGCCTGGTACTTCCAGTTCTTCTTCTACACGATGGGCGAAAGCCAGATGGGCCGCTTTGGCTTCTCCAGCTGGACCCTCCACATGGCCTCGATCATCATCTTCGGCACCCTGTGGGGCTTTGCCTTCAGGGAATGGAAGGACGCCAGGCCGGCCGTTCGCGCCTTGGTCTGGCTAGGCGTGGCCCTGCTCGTCGGCGCCACCGTGATCATCGGCTACGGCAATGCGATGGGGCGCTAGGATGACGCCGCTGGGGCTAGGCGCGTCCGGTCGACTGCCGACAGACCAGGGTCAGGTCCAGGGTCCGGTGCGGCAGCCCGAAGCCTGGCTCGACGATCATCTGCAGCAGCTGTTCAGTGGCCGCCCTGGCCATGTCGAACAGGGGGCGACGGATGGTCGTGAGAGCCGGCGAGATCATCGACGCCAGATCGGAATCGTCGAAGCCGGCGACCGACAACTGTGCCGGCATCGATACGCCTCTTTCACGCGCCACCTTCACGACCGCGGCGGCCATGATGTCGTTGCACGCGAAGATCGCCGTGGGCGGCGTCGGCATCGACAGCAGCGCCTCGGCGGACGCCAGCCCGCTCTCGAAACCATAGTCGCCCTGTCGCAGCTGCAGGTCGATATCCAGGCCCGAGCTTTCCAGGGCCTGGACGAACCCCGCCTTGCGTTCCTGCGCCGAGCGGAAATGCGGGGGACCTTCGATCATCCCGATGCGCCGATGGCCAAGATCGAGCAGATGCTGTCCCAGCCTGGCCGTGGCGGCGCGATCGTCGCTGATCAGCATGCCGGGATAGGCGGGCACCGAGATCGAAGCGATGCCGATCGACGGCACGCCCAGCGCCGTGAGGCGCTCGGGAATGGCGGCGATCTCGGAGGCGGGCGGCAGAACGATCAGACCATCGACGCGCGAGCGCCGCACAAAGGTTTCGATCTCCAGCGCCACGTCAGGATCGTTGAACCGCACCGGATGGACGACCAGTTCGTAGCCATGTTGGGTGCAAATTTCGAAAATGCCGCGCTGGAGAGCGCCAATCACCTGGGCGTTGGGATCGTCCTGCACGACGGCGATCAGATAGGAGCGGCCCGAGGCGAGGGCGCGGGCGCGGGAGCTGGGACTGTAGCCCATCTGCGTGATGATCGCCTGGACGGCGAGGCGCGTCTCCTCGCCAACCTTGGGCGATGCGTTGATCACGCGCGACACGGTGCGGATGGAGACGCCGGCGGCCTTGGCCACATCGTCGATGGTCACGGAAATGCTCGTGGTCGGATCGTTTCCGAACATGGTTTGCAGCGCTCCAGATGACCGTGATTAGCGCAGTGACCGGAAACCGCAACCTTTCCTTCGCTAGCGCTGGCATTCGAAAATGCCAGCGCTAGCACAAATAATGCTACCGGTAACAAATCGGCGTTGACAGGATCGCGCCGCGATTGTTGCATCGTTTGAGAGCCGAAAAATGGGCCGTCGGGAGGACGCTATGAAGATGGATCGAAGAGGCTTGATGCTGGGTGGCCTGGTGGGGTCCGCCGCGCTGGCGCCGTCGCACGGCGCCTGGGCCGCGGGGGAGGGCGACAAACCAGGCTCCGGCGCCGCGCCCTACGCCTTCAATGTCAGGAATTTCGGCGCGGTCGGCGATGGCGCCACCATCGACTCTCCCGCCATCAACAAGGCCATCAACCATGTCGCGTCGCTGGGCGGCGGGACGATCCATTTCCCGCCGGGGACCTATGCCTGCTACACGATCCGTCTAAAGAGCAATATCACGCTGCACCTCGACCATGGGGCCGTGATCCTGGCGGCCGCGCCCAACGGCGTGGCGCCCAACGGCTATGACGATCCTGGTCCCGGTCCGGGAAACGCCTATCAGGACTATGGCCACAGCCATTGGTCCAACAGCCTGATCTTCGGCGAAGGCCTGCACGATATCGCCATCGTCGGCGCCGGCCTGATCTGGGGCAAGGGGCTAACCCGCGGTCACCGGTTCCCGACCGACCCGCCGGACATTTCGGGTCCGGGCGTTGGCGACAAGGCGATCGCCTTGAAGAACTGCCGCAACGTGCTGCTGCGCGACTTCAAGATGCTGCAGGCGGGTTGGTTCGCGCTGCTCGCCACTGGCGTCGACAACATGACCATCGACAACCTGGTCATCGACACCAATCGCGACGGCCTGGACATCGACTGCTGCCGAAATGTGCGGGTGACCAACTGCACGGTCAATTCGCCGTGGGACGACGGCATCTGCCCCAAGAGCTCGTTTGCTCTTGGCTATGCGCGCCCGACCGAGAACCTGACCATCTCCAACTGCTATCTCACTGGCAACTACGAGATGGGCTCGGTCATCGACGGCACGTGGAAGACGATGCCGGCCGGTCACCACGGCTATGGCCGCATCAAGCTGGGCACTGAGTCCAACGGTGGTTTCAAGAACATCACCATCACCAACTGCGTCTTCGACCACTGTTACGGCATCGCCCTGGAGACGATGGACGGTGGCCTGACCGAAGATATCGCCATCAGCAACATCACCATGCGCGGTATAGGCTTCCCGCCGCTGTTCCTGCGCCTGGGCAGCCGGATGCGCGGACCCGCCGGTGCGCCGGTGGGCAAGCTTCGCCGCATCGCGATCCAGAACATCGTCAGCTACGGCGCGACGCCGCAACCGTCGATCATCGCGGGCGTGGCCGGCCATCCGGTTGAGGACGTCAAGATCAGCGACGTCTATTTCCATCAGCTAGGCGGGGGCTCCGCGGAGCTGGCGCGACGCCAGCCACCGGAGGCGGACAAGGCCTATCCGGATCCGGACATGTTCGGTGACCTGCCGGCGACCGGCTTCTTCATCCGGCACGCGCGCAATATCGAGATGAGCAATGTCGAGATCGTCGCCGAGGCGCCCGACGCCCGGCCGGCGTTCTGGCTACAGGACGTGACCGATGCGGATTTCTTCCGGCTTCGCCTGCCCAAGGGACCCACTTTCCAGCTGGATCAGGTCACCGGCTTTCGATCGTTTGGCAGCCGCTGGCTGGAAGACCGCCGGTTCGACGGAACGGAGAGCCGGTCCTTCTAACCAACACGCCGGCGCGCCGTCGGCCAGACTGTCACGAGAGAGTGTTTGCGTGTGTTCGACAGGTCCAGCGTGATGTCCATGACCTGCCGACGCCTCTCTCATGGCCCGGGCGTGCGCGACCCGGCGGACCTCCCCCGTCCGGACGCGCGCCCGACACCCTTCCATCATCCAGACCACAGACTTTGCCCGGGGTCAGTCCAATGCGCGTGAACAAGCCAGGATCAGCACGGTTGGTGGGCCTTATGCTGGCGGCGGCGATGCCGATCTGCGCCCACGCTCCGGCCTTTGCCGCGCCGAAGGCCCCGGCCGTCTATCGCAATCCCATCCTGCACGCCGACTATTCGGACCCCGACGTCATTCGCGTTGGCGACACCTACTACATGGTGGCGTCCAGCTTCCATTTCTCGCCGGGCGTGCCGATCCTGAGCTCGAAGGATCTCGTCCACTGGACGATTGTGGGGCACGTCCTGCCCAGGCTGACCTTCGCGCCGGAATATGACCTGCCCGGGCCTGTTCCCACCGACGACGCCGGCGCGCGGATGCCGCGCGACCTGCGCACTTCTGGGCAGCGCTACGCCGGCGGTGTCTGGGCTCCCTCGATTCGCCATCACAAGGGGCTGTTCTACGTCTATTTCGCCACGCCCTATGAAGGGGTCTTCATGTCCACGGCGACGCGCGCCGAAGGCCCCTGGAGCCCGCCCGTTACGGTCATCGCCCAGGCCGGGCTGGAGGACCCCTGTCCGTTCTGGGACGACGACGGCCAAGCCTATCTGGTGCATGGCAAGGTCGGCGCGGGGCCGCTGATGCTGCATCGCATGTCGCCGGACGGCAAGCGCGTGCTGGATGCCGGAACCGTCATCGCAGAGGATCCCAAGGCCCTGCCGGTCCTTGAAGGCCCCAAGCTCTACAAGCGCAACGGCTGGTACTACATCTTCGCCCCCATCGGCGGGGTCGATACAGGGCCTCAAGCGGTGCTGCGGTCGAGGAACATCTGGGGTCCCTACGAGCACCGCTCGGTGCTGTCGCCGGGCAAGTCCGCACTAAAGGGCCCGCATCAGGGCGGATGGGTCGAGACGCCTTCGGGCCAGGGCTGGTTCGCGCATTTCAACAGCACCGGCGCCTATGGCCGCATCGTCCATCTCCAGCCGGTCGTCTGGAAGGACGACTGGCCCTTCATCGGCGAGCCGATCCCCGGCGCCGGCCCCGACGAGGTGTCCGGCCAGCCGGTGACCCAGCACCCGATGCCCGATGTCGGCGGCCGCTTCGCGCCGGTATGGCCCCAGACCTCCGACACCTTCGCCAGCCGCAAGCTGGGCCCGCAATGGGAATGGAATCACAACCCCGACGACCGCCGCTGGAGCCTCAAGGCCCGTCCCGGTTTCCTGCGCCTGACGGCCGGTCCGGCGATCAATCTGGTCAGCGCCCGCAATACCCTGACCCAGGTGCTGCAGAGCGAGCGCTCCGTCGTCACCACCCGCCTCGACGCGCGGGGCGTCGTCGATGGTCAACGCGCCGGTCTGGCGATGTTCGGCGCGGGGATCGGCTCGATTGGCGTCATCAAGAAGGACGGCGTGTCCCACATGGTCTTCTCCTCGCGGGGCGTGGAGGCGATGGGACCGGCGCTGTCGGCCGGCATCGTCGACCTGCGCGTGGCGATCGCCGATCAGGCGGCGCGTTTCAGCTACAGCCTCGACGGCGGAAAAAGCTTCGTCGAGATGGGCGAAACGATCCTTCCGAAGTTCAGCTGGTGGAAGGGCGCGCGGCCGGCGCTCTTCAGCTATGGCGCGCCCGACCAAGCCAGGCTGGGTGTCGCCGACTTCGACTGGGTGACCGTCAGGAAGGTCCAGCCATGATCTGGTTTGCGCGGATCGCGCTTGTTGTCGCGGTGGTCCTGGCGCCCAGCCTGGCCACGGCCCAGCCCATCGACCGTCACGCCGTTGTCTCGCGGCACAATCCCTCTCTGGGCGCCATCGACCGGCACGCGCCGCTGATGGTCGGCAATGGCGATCTGGCCTTCACCGCCGACATCACCGGGCTGCAGACCTTTCCTGAGCAGTATTCCGACCTTGCGCCCTTGCTGACCATGGCCCAGTGGGCCTGGCACAGCTTTCCCAATCCCGAGGGCTATACCGAGGCCAGCAGTCTTCGCCTGGTGGCCGTGCCGGGGCGCGGCGAGCAGCCCTTCGCCTGGATGCGCCAGGGGCTGGAAGCCAAGAGCAATCCGGCCGACGCCTGGCTGCGCGAAAACCCGCACCGCTTCTCGCTGGGCCGGGTGGCGCTGTCGATCAAGGATAGGGCCGGCCGACCTGCGCGGTTCGCGGACCTGTCCGACACTCGCCAGACTCTCGACCTGTGGACCGGCGCCCTGACCAGCCGCTTTACCTATGACGGCGAGCCTGTCGTGGTTGAAACCCGGGTCGCCACCGGGCGCGACGCGGTTCTTGTCTCGGTTCGATCGCCTCTGGTGGGGCAGGGGCGCCTTGGGATCAGCGTCCGCTATCCAGGCGTGTCGGCGAAGATCAATCCCGACCCCAGCGACTGGGATCATCCGCGGCGGCATGTCACCCGGCTGGTCAGTTCGGCGTCCGGCCGCGTGGTGCTGCGGCGACAACTGGATGAGACGATCTACGGCTCGACCATCGACGCGGCCGGCGCCGCCGTGACGCGAACGAGCGATCACACCTTCGAGGTCGCGGCCCTGTCGGGCGATGTCCTAAAGGCGACGATCGAGTTCGATCGCGAGGCGCGCGGCCGGCCGGCGCCGCCGTTCGCCAAGGCGAGCGCCGGGGCCGAAGCCCGTTGGCGCGACTACTGGACGCGCGGCGGCATCATCGACTTTGGCGGCAGCAGCGACCCTCGGGCGGCTGAGCTGGAGCGCCGCGTGGTGCTGTCGCAGTATCTGATGGCGGTGAACGGGGCAGGGGAGGTCCCGCCTCAGGAGGAGGGGCTGTTCTCCAACAGCTGGAACGGCAAGTTCCATCTCGAGATGCATCCCTGGCACGCGGCGCATTTCGCCACGTGGGGGCGGCCCGCCCTGCTGGAACGCAGCCTGAGCTGGTACGTCGACCATCTTCCGTCGGCCAGGGCCGAGGCGGCGCGGCACAAGGTGTCTGGCGCCTGGTGGCCCAAGATGGCTGGACCTGAAGGGCGCAATAGCCCCAGCTCGATCTCGCCCTTCATCATGTGGCAGCAGCCGCATCCGATCCTGATGGCGGAACTGGCCTATCGCGCCCACCCGGACAGGGCGACGCTGAAGCGTTATGGCGCGCTGGTCGAGGAAACCGCCGCTCTGCTGGCCAGCTGGCCAAGCTGGGACGAGGCCAAGGGTCGCTTTGTCCTGGGGCCGCCGATTATTCCGGTGCAGGAGAACCACGAGCCGCTGGCGACCCTCAATCCGGCGTTCGAGCTTGAATATTTCCGACAGGGCCTGATGACGGCCCAGGCCTGGCGCGAGCGACAAGGCCTGGCGCGCGACGCCCACTGGGACCGGGTGATCGCCAGGCTGGCCCCGATGGCGCGGCGTGGCGGCCTCTACCTGGCGGTCGAGAACGATCCCGACCTCTGGACCCGGTCTGCATCTCCAAAGTGCAGGGACAATACGGTGGAGGACTGTCCCAACCGCGATCATCCCTCGTTCCTGATGGCCTACGGGTTGATCGGCTCGGATCGGGTCGATGTCGAAACGATGCGGGCCACCCTGCGGGCGGTCGAGCGCGACTGGGACCTGCGCCAGACCTGGGGCTGGGACTATCCGATGGTGGCCATGACCGCCGCGCGCCTTGGCGAGCCCGAGGACGCCCTGGCCTGGCTTTTCAGGGATCAGAAGAACAATCAGTGGGGTGTCAGCGGCATGACCCCGCGCGTCCATCTGGAGGCCTTCCTATCGCCGTCGCAGTACGCCGGCGCCGGAGGGGAGGATGGCCCGGGCTATCGGCGCGCCGCGGAGACCTATTTTCCGTCGAACGGCTCGCTGTTGCTGGCCGTCGGCATGATGGCGGCAGGCTGGGACGGATCCTCCGGCCATGCCCCAGGCTTTCCCAGGCAAGGCTGGAGCGTGCGGTCAGAGGGGCTTTTACCTCTGCCGTGACGCCGGCTGCGCCCGGTTCGATGAACCCTATCCTGCGGCGAGCGCAAGCCTGCCGCCCAACGCCTCTTGCGAGTTTCCATGGCCAGGCCCCTGATATTCCACGAAGATCGTCTGTTTCCGGCGGATGAGC
>CAYRTE010000004.1:0-152781 GCA_964427205.1 uncultured Caulobacter sp. | reverse complement strand
CCGGACGTGGTCCGGACGCTCCGCGACCCTTTCCTTAGCTCAGCGAGATTTCGCGTGAGGTCGCGGCTTCACGTCCAACACCCGACGCCCCCTCCGTCACGCTGCATATTTGCAGCGCGCAACCTCCCCCGCTTTGCGGGGCAGGAGGGTTAGGTTGCTCTTCTCCTGCCCCGTAGCGAAGCGTGCGGGGGAGGTGGCGCGGCGCGGATACGCGACGTGACGGAGGGGGCGTCCGGCGTCGGCCGCCTAAAGATCAAACCTCACCCCCTGCGCCAGCGGCAGGGCTCCGGAGTAATTCACCGTCGCGGTCTGGCGGCGCATGTATTGCTTCCAGCTGTCGGAGCCGCTCTCGCGACCGCCGCCGGTTTCCTTTTCGCCGCCGAACGCGCCGCCGATCTCGGCGCCCGAAGGGCCGATATTGACGTTGGCGATGCCGCAGTCGCTGCCGGCGGCCGACAGGAAGGCCTCGGCCTCGCGGACGTCATTGGTCATCACGCAGGAGGACAGGCCCTGGGGCACATCGTTCTGGATCGCCACGGCCTCGTCGAAGTCGCGATAGGGCACGACGTGCAGCAGCGGGGCGAAGGTCTCGCGCTGCATGCCGGCGCTCGGAGCCGGCAGGCGGGCGAGGGCCGGGCGCACATAGAAGGCGTCCGGATGCTCGTCGATCAGCAGCCGCTCGCCGCCGCTGACGGTCCCGCCGTCGGCCCGGGCCTGGACCATCGCCGCGACGAAGGCGTCATAGGCGGCTTTGTCGTGCAGCGGACCCAGCAGCACGCCCTCGCGGCGCGGATCGCCGACGGGCAGGCGGGAGAAGGCGCTCTCGACCGCGTCGGCGACCTTGTCGACCAGGCTTTCGTGGACGATCAGACGGCGCAAGGAGGTGCAGCGCTGGCCCGCCGTGCCGGCCGCCGAGAAGACGATGGCGCGCACGGCCAGGGACAGGTCGGCGCTGGGGGTCACGATCATGGCGTTGTTGCCGCCCAGCTCCAGGATCGAGCGGCCAAAACGGCCGGCGACGATCGGGGCGATGGCCTGGCCCATGCGGGTGGAGCCGGTGGCGCTGACCAGCGGGATGGCCGGATCGCGCACCAGCCGCTCGCCGGCGTCGCGGCCGCCCAGCACCACGCTGCACAGACCTTCGGGCGCATCGCCGAACCGGGCGATGGCGCGCTCCAGAATGGCGTGGGTGGCGATGGCCGTCAGCGGCGTTTTCTCGGACGGCTTCCAGATCACGGGGTTGCCGCAGACCAGCGCCAGGGCCGCGTTCCAGGCCCAGACCGCGACCGGGAAGTTGAAGGCGCTGATCACCACGACGGGACCCAGCGGGTGCCAGGTCTCGCGCATGGCGTGGCCGGGACGCTCCGAGGCGATGGTCAGGCCATACAGCTGGCGCGACAGGCCCACGGCGAAGTCGCAGATGTCGATCATCTCCTGGACCTCGCCGGCGGCCTCCGAAGCGATCTTGCCGGCTTCCAGGGTGACGATGGCGGCCAGCTGATCCTTGGCGGCGCGCAGCTCCTCGCCCAGCAGGCGGACCAGCTCGCCGCGACGCGGGGCAGGGACGCCGCGCCACGCGCGGAAGGCCCTGGCGGCGGCCGAGACCTTGGCGTCGATGGCCCGGGCGTCGTCATAGGCCACCTGGGTCAGGATCGAGCCATCCAGCGGACAGCGCACGGCGACCCCGCCATCGGCGGGCAGGCCGGCGACGCCCAGATCGGCCAGAACGGCGCGGGCGTGTGCGGCGGGGTTTGGGAAGGACTGGGTCATGACCGTGGAAAACGCCGACATGGGCTTCGGGTCAAGTGGGGCCTGCTTGACGCTTCCGACGGGCGCCTTCAAATGATCCGGCCCGCATGGGGGCGCTTGGGCATGTCGCGATCACGTATGGACGACAACGCCGCCTATCTTCAGCGACTTGAGGCCTTGCGGGCCGGTGTGGATCGACGCCTGGGCGAGCTCGCGCCAAGGGTCGGCGCGGCGCCCGATCGCCTTGTCGAGGCCGTGCGCTACGCCCTGCTGGCGCCCGGAAAACGCTTCCGGCCGATGCTGACCCTGCTGACCGCCGCCCAGTTCGGCGCGGGCGAGGGCGCGGCGCTGGATACGGCCTGCGCCTTCGAGATGGTGCATGCCGCCTCGCTGATTCTCGATGACCTGCCGGCCATGGACGACGCTGGCCTGCGCCGGGGCCTGCCGACCATCCATCGCGCCTTCGACGAGGCGACCGCGGTGCTGGCCGGGGTCGGCCTGCTGAACCAGGCCTATGCCGTGGTGGCCGCCGACGCGCGGCTGGACGGCGCCCTGCGGGCCGAGATCGTCGGTCGTATCGCCGACTCCGTGGGCTTTTGCGGCCTGATCGCCGGCCAGGCCCGCGACCTGTTCGACCGCGACCAGCTTCGCGACCTGCCCTCCATCGACAGGCTGAACCATGAAAAGACCGGCGTTCTGATCATCGCCGCCGCCCAGTCCGGCGCCCGGATCGCCGGAGCGCCCGACGAGGCTGTCGCGGCGGTGGGCGAATTTGGCCGGCGCATGGGCCTGGCGTTCCAGATCCGCGACGACCTGATCGACGCCGAGGGCTCGGTCGAGGGGGCCGGCAAGGATGTCGGCAAGGACGAGGGCATGACCACGGCCGTTTCCCTGCTGGGCGTCGCCGGCGCTCGGGCCGCCATGGAAGCCCACCTGACGGCGGGCCGCGCGGCGCTCGAGTCCGTCGGCGGCTGCGACCTCCTGGCCGGCTATGTCGGCCGCCTCTTCGCCGGACGCAAGGCGGCGGCGTGACCGCGTTTCCCATTCTGACGGTAGCGGGCGTCGCCCACGCCTATGGCGACAGGGCCGTGCTTCATGGCGTCGATCTGACCCTGTCGCCCGGCGAGATCTACGCCCTGCTGGGCCCCAACGGGGCCGGCAAGACCACCCTGATCAAGACCATCTGCGGCCGCTTTCGCCCCGACGGCGGCGAGGTTCGGCTGAACGGCCAGGACCCGGCGCGGGTCAGCGCGGCGCGGGCCAGTCTGGGCCTGGTGCCGCAGGAGATCGCCCTCTACGCCCACCTGACCGTGGCCGAGAACCTGGCGGCGTTCGCCAGTCTCGCCCAGGTGCCGCGCCAAGCGGTCCCAGCCGCTGTGCAGCGCGCCATGGAGCTGACCCGCACCGTCGACCGCGCCCATGTGCCGGTGCGCCACCTGTCGGGCGGCTATCAGCGCCGCGCCAATATCGCCGCCGCCATCGTCCATGAGCCCGCCCTGCTGATCCTCGACGAGCCCACGGTCGGCGTCGACATCGACGCCCGCGAGGCGCTGGACGCGGTGATCCGCGGCCTCCGCGACCTGGGCGTGGCCGTGCTGCTGACGACCCACGACCTGGAACAGGCCGGCGCCCTGGCCGACAGGGTCGGCTTCCTGCGGGAAGGCTCACTGGTGCTCGAAGGCCAGCCCCGCGCCCTGATCGCCGAGGCTTTCGGCGTCCAGATGGAAGTGCTGGTCGAACTGTCAGCCGAGCCCGACGCCGCCGGCGAGGCGCTGCTGACCGCCGAAGGGCTGACCCGGACCGCCCATCGCGGCAAGCTGTGGACCCGCCTGGACGTCGACGGCTACGCCGCCGCCGGACGCCTGGACAAGCGGCTGCGCAAGGCCGGCCTGATCCCTCGGGAGATCCGGGTCCGTGAGCCGTCGCTGCAGAACCTGTTCAGCCTCGTGGCCGAGCGGAAGCTGGCCGCATGATCCGCCTTGAGATGACGCTGGCCATGGTGCGGGTCATGGCGCTGGAGCTGTGGCGCGATCGGGCCGCCCTGGTGATGACCTTCCTGCTGCCGCCGCTGGTGTTCCTGATCTTCAGCTCGGTGTTCGCCGGGGCGACCGGCGAGGACATCAAGCCCAAGCTGGCCATGGTCGATCTGGCGCGCACCGAGACCTCGGGCCGGGTCGCCGGAGCCCTGCTGGCCAGTTCCGAGATCCGCGCCGAGGCGGCGACGCCCGCCACGATTGAGGCCGTTCGGGCGCTGGTGAAATCCGGTCAGGCCGATGTTGGTCTCGTG
Source organism: uncultured Caulobacter sp. (assembly GCA_964427205.1). Taxonomy (GTDB): domain Bacteria; phylum Pseudomonadota; class Alphaproteobacteria; order Caulobacterales; family Caulobacteraceae; genus Caulobacter. The sequence goes on along the minus strand of CAYRTE010000004.1, from coordinate 148,745 downwards.
ATCCGCGCCGATCCCGCCGCGCCGGGCCGGCCGTTCCTGATCATTTCCGATCCCGGCCGCGCCGTAGCCGCGCCCCTGACCCAGGCCCGGGTGCAACTGGCCATGGCTCGCGCTGCGCCCGACGCCGCCCTGCGCCGCAGCGTCGATCAGCTGACCCCCGCTCTGGGGAGCCTGACGCCGGCCCAGACCGCGCGCCTCGACGCCGCCGCAGCCGCGCTGAAGGCCAAACCGCCCGCTGTCAGCGGCGGCGACCTGTTCGATCGCGAGGACCTGCTGGGCGCGAAGAAAGGCGGGGCGACCATCGCCTATTACGCCGGGGCGGTGATGATCCTGTTCGCCCTGTTCTCGGCCATGCAGGGGGCGTTGGGTCTGATGGAAGAGCGCCGGACGGGCGTCGCCGACCGTCTGCTGGCCGGCGTCGCGGGCATGGGGCCGGTGGTCACCGGAAAGTTCGTCTTTCTGGTCGGGCAAGGCATCGTCCAGGCCGTCGCCATCTTCGCGACCGCCCAGATCGTCTATGGCGTGGCCGTGGTCGAGCATTTCGGCCTCTGGCTGCCGACCACCCTGGCGACGGCGGTCTGCGCGGCGGGCCTGGCCCTGGGGCTGGTCTCGGTGTGCCGGACACGGGAGCAGGCCCAGATGCTGTCGACCTTCGTGATCCTGGTGCTGGCCGCGATCGGCGGCAGCATGGTGCCGCGCTTTCTGATGCCGGTCTGGCTGCAGACCGTCGGCTGGTTCACGCCGCATGCCTGGGTGATTGACGCGTATCAAGGCGTTCTCTGGCGCGACGCTTCAATCTCTCAGGTGTATAAGGCTTGGGGCGTGCTGACCGCCGCCGGCCTGGCCGGTCTGGCGCTGGCCCAGACCCTGGCGCGACTGTCGCGTCGATAGGACCCCTGATGGCGACCCTGGCTCTCGATATCGTGCTGTTCCTGGCGGCCTTCGCCTTCATGGAGGGCTTCGCCTGGGTGATGCATCGCTATGTGATGCATGGCTTCATGTGGGTCTGGCACAAGTCGCATCACGAGCCGCGCGAGGGGCTGTTCGAGCTGAACGATCTGTTCGCGGTGGTCTTCGCCGCGCCGGCCATCGTGGCGATCTATTTCGGTGTCCATGGCACGCCGTGGCTGTTGCCGGTGGGCTTGGGCATCACCGCCTATGGCTTCGTCTATTTCGCCTTCCATGACGGCCTGGTGCACAGGCGCTTCAAGGTCCCGTTCGGCAAGGCGGCCTTCTGGAAGCGCCTGATCCAGGCGCACCGGATCCATCACGCCGTGCACACCAAGGAGGGCGCCGTGTCGTTCGGTTTCCTGTGGGCCAAGCCCGTGCGGGAGTTGAAGGCGAAGCTGCGGGCTTCGGGCGTCGAAGCCTAGATCTTCGACCACATCCGGGGCCGCGCCGGCGGCTTGATGGCCCGATCCCAGGTCGCCGAGCGCAGGGCGATGACGCCGCCTTCCAACGCCCGCCAGGCCTTCATCCGGCCGCTGACCACGACCCGCTCGTCCCAGGCCTTGTCGCCCTCGCGGACAACGTCCAGCCCGATCTGCCGATAGACGCCCCGCGCCGCGGCTATGGCCCAGGCGCAGCGGACGGGCAGGTCGCGCAGACCCCAGCGGGCCGAGGCGTAATAGGGCTCGGCGGCCTCGACCAGCCGCCTGGCCATGATCGCAACCGCGCCGCGATGGGCGACATCGGCCACCGCCGTCTCGGGTACGCCCAGCTCGGCCAGCCAGGCGCGGGGCACATAGATCCGGTCGTTGCGGGCGTCTTCGACGATGTCGCGGGCGATATTGGTCAGCTGGAAGGCCAGGCCCAGGTCCTGTGCGCGGCGCAGGATCGACAGCTGGTCCGGCTTCACACCCACCACCAGGGCCATCATCGTGCCGACCACGCCGGCGACGCCCCAGCAATAGTCGAGCAGCTCGTCCAGCGTCTGATAACGACGGCCTTCGACGTCCATGGCGAAGCCGTCGATCATGTCCAGGGCGTAGCGCTCTGGAATCTGGCGACGCCGGGCCACGGTCTGGAAGGCCGCGAACTGCGGGTCGGCCGGCGGCTCCCCGGCCAAGGCCGAGCGGGTCTGGGCGTAGAGCGCGGCCAGACGGGCCGGAGCGTCCTCGACCGGGCTCATGCCGTGGCCCAGGGTCTGGCCGTCGATCACGTCGTCGCAGTGCCGGCACCAGGCGTAGAGCATCTCGGCGTCGGCGCGGGTTTCGGCGTCGAACAGGGCGGCGGCGGCGGCGAAGCTCTTGCTGCCCTTCTGGATCGCCTCGCGGCTCTGGGCCTCGAGCTCGCTCACGCCGGCACGGTCTCGAAGTCGTCGATCATCAGCCCCGCCGTCGCTTTGGCTGACCCGACCACGCCGGGGATGCCCGCGCCCGGATGGGTGCCGGCCCCGACGAAATAGAGGTTGGGGATGACGTCGTCGCGATTGTGGGTCCGGAAGAAGGCGCTCTGGGTTAGCAGCGGCTCCAGCGAGAAGGCCGCGCCGTTCCAGGCGTTCAGTTCGCTGGTGAAGTCATCGGGGGTGAAGATCCGGCTGGTCACCAGATCGCGCGACAGGTTGGGGATGTAGCGATCCTCCAGATACTTCAGGATCTTGTCGCGATAGGCGGGGCCTTGCTCGGTCCAGTCGATGTCGGCGGTCTCGAGATTGGGCACCACCGACAGCACATAAAAGCTGCTGCAGCCCGGAGGAGCCATGCCGGGATCGGTGGCGCAAGGCGAATGCAGATAGAGCGAGAAATCGTCGGACAGGATGCCCTTGTTATAGATGTCGCCGATCAGCTCCCGATAGCGCGGACCAAAGCAGATCGTGTGATGGCGGATCTCGGGATGCTCGGCCTTGAGCCCGAAATAGATCACGAACAGCGAGGGGCTCCACCGCTTCTTCTCCAGCGCCTTGCCCACCTTTTGGCCGCGCGGATCGTCGACCAGCAGTTCGCGATAGGTGTGCATCACGTCGGCATTGGAGGCGACGGTGTCGAACGCTTCGAAGCTTCCGTCGTGATTGATGATCCCGGTGACCCGGCCGTCCTTCGTCGTGATCTTCTGGACCGGCGCATTGAGACGGATCGTCCCACCAAGATCTTCGAACAGACGCACCAGGCTGCGGATCAGGGCGCCGGTGCCGCCGCGCGGAAACCAGACGCCGCCGCGGCGCTCCAGGGCGTGGATCAGGGCGTAGATCGACGAGGTGGCGAACGGGCTGCCGCCGACCAGCAGGCTGTGGAAAGACATCGCCTGGCGGATGTGCTCGTCCTTCACGAACGACGAGACCTTGTCATAGACGCTGCGCCAGGCCTGCAGCTTCATCAGGGCCGGGGCCGACGAGATCATGCTGCGAATATCGAGGAATGGCACCGCGCCCAGCTCGACATAGCCCTTCTGGTACAGCTCCTCGGAATAGGCGTGGAAGCGGCGATAGCCCTCGACGTCGGCCGAGTTGCGGGCGGCGATCTGGCGGTCCAGTTCGGCCTGATCGTTGACGTAGTCGAACACGTCGCCGTCTTCCCAGACCAGCCGGTAGAACGGATTGACCGGCAGCAGTTCGACATAGTCCTCGATCTTGCGACCGCTGATCGTGAAAAGCTCCTTGAGGCAATCAGGATCGGTGATCACCGTCGGGCCCGCGTCGAAGATGAAGCCCTCGTCCTCCCAGACGTAGGCCCGGCCGCCGGGCTTGTCGCGACCTTCGATCACGGTGACGTCGAAGCCGGAGGACTGCAGGCGGATGGCCAGGGACAGGCCGCCAAATCCGGAGCCGATGACAGCCGCGCGAGGCTTGGGATCACTCATACTTGGTCCTCAATCACGGAGCGCTCGCCCAGACACCTCAGGGCGGCGACGATAGGTACGGGGGGCTTGCCCATAAGGACGCGGGCCCGGTCAAAAGGCGTCAGGCGCGCCGCGTAGAAGCGTTGGATCAACGGGGCGCCCAGTCGATAGAAGCGCTGCAGGACCCTGTAGCGCTGATCTGGCGCGCAGGCCCGAAACAGCATGCGATTGAGCAGGCGGAAGAACCGCCGCCGGCGCCATGCCGCCTTTGAGTGGCCCTCGGCGCAGGCGCGCACATGGGCGCTGGTGATGTGGGGCAGGGCGGCGATCTGGTCGGCCAGCCTGGCGGCGTCGGGTAGGGAATAGCCCGTGGTTGGCTGGAAGAGCGCGGCGCGCAGGCCCACCTCAGCTACCTGGGGCCGGGCCTCGCGCCAATAGGCGTCGATGTCGCCGGCCAGGGCGATGGGCAGGACGCCATGCTCCTCGCGCTCGACCCCGGCGATGGTCCAGCCCTGCTGGCCGGCGTAGGCGGCGATCGCGGCGCGGAAGTCAGGGTGGTCCACGGCGTCGCCATCGCTGTAGCGCGTATCTTCGATCAGTAGGCGCGTCGGATCGAGCGGCAGGACATAGAGGAAGCGATAGCCGTCCAGCTGCGAAACGGTGGCGTCCATGACGATCGGCCGTGTCAGGCCGTGGGGCTTTGATAGCCGCACCTCCTGGCCCAGGAATTTCTGCCAGCCCAGCACAAGGCTACGGCTGCGGCGGGGGCCGCGTCCGTCGATCACGGCGGCGGCCGTGATGCGGCGGCCATCCGACAGCGTGACCTGATGGGGTGACACCTCCGAAACTGTCGCGCCCAGCCAGGCGTCGTCGCCCAGGACGCTTGAGACGGCCTCGTGCAGACGCCGTGAGGTGATGGCGAGATAGGGCGTGTCCAGCGCGCGCCGATGGGCTGGAAAGCGAATGTCGTAGCCCGACCAGCGATGGACGATCAGCGGCCTCAGCCAACCACCGATCGCTGGGCTGACATCGGTCTCGAAGTGGCACCAGGTGTGCTCGCCGCCGATTCGCCTGTCGCGTTCCAGCAGGATCACGCGAAGGTCGGGGCGCAGGGCCTTCAGTCGCAGCGCGATCAGGCCGTTGGCCAGTCCGCCGCCCACCAGGACGACGTCTGCGCGCGAGATTGAAGACGAAGACGCCATGTCCATCCGTCTAACATGATTGTGCGGTCGGCACGCCAGCGTTGCGCGCGTCGGTACGAGCGGCTAGGCACGGCGAACTGGAGCGTGGCAGCCGAAAGTGTGAGCGGTTTGCGCGTCTGCCACGCTCCGCATGTTTGGTTTGGAGCCTTTAGCCAAGGCTAAAGGCTCCGGGAGGCGCCCATGTCCGAGGCCAGGATCATCGACGGCAAGGCATTCGCGGCCGATCTGCGCGCGCGGATCGCCGAGGATGTGAAGGCTTTGAAGGCCGATCACGGCGTCACGCCGGGTCTGGCCGTCGTGCTGGTGGGCGAGGATCCCGCGAGCCAAGTCTATGTCCGCAACAAGGGTGAGCAGACGCTCGCGGCGGGCATGCATTCGGAGACCCACCGCTTGCCGGCCGATGTCAGCCAGGACGAACTGCTGGCCCTGGTTGGCAGGCTGAACGCCGATCCGGCGATCCACGGCATCCTCGTGCAGTTTCCGGTGCCCGATCACCTCAAGCAGGCCGACATCGTCGCGGCGATCTCGCCCGACAAGGACGTCGATGGCCTGACGGTCACCAATGCCGGTCGTCTGGCCAGCGGCCTGCCCGCCCTGACGCCCTGCACGCCGCTGGGCTGCATGATGCTGCTGAAGGATGTGCTGGGCGATCTGCGCGGCAAGTCGGCGGTGGTGATCGGCCGTTCCAACCTGATGGGCAAGCCCATGGCGCAGATGCTTCTTGCCGCCGACTGCACCGTCACCATCGCCCATTCGCGCAGCGTCGATCTGCCCGGCATCGTGCGGCAGGCCGATATCGTCGTGGCCGCCGTCGGGCGCGCCGAGATGGTCAAGGGCGACTGGATCAAGCCGGGCGCGGTGGTCATCGATGTCGGGATCAGCCGTTTTCCGTCCCGCGATCCGGTCGCGGCCGCGGCGGGCAAGACCCGGCTGGTCGGCGATGTGGCCTTCGACGAGGTCAAGGCCGTGGCCGGCGCCATTACGCCGGTGCCGGGCGGCGTGGGGCCGATGACCATCGCCTGTCTGTTGGCCAACACTGTAACCGCCGCCAAGCGTCTGCATGGGATAGAAGCCTGATGCGCGCCGGGCTGTTTCTGGCTGCCGCCGCCCTGTCTCTGGCCGCCTGTGGCGAGAAGGTCCCGCCCCCTCCGACTCCGGAGCAGGCCCTGCTGTTGAAACCCGCCGACGCCAGGCTGGCGGGGCTCTATGAGACATCCTGCAAGGCCTGCCACGCCACGCCGGGAACGGGCGCGCCGCTGGTGCAGGATCGCGCCGCCTGGGACCCGCGCTGGAAGCAGGGCGAAGCCGTGCTGCTGGATCACACCATCCAGGGTTTCAAGGCCATGCCGGCCTCTGGTCAGTGCGTGGCTTGCGCGCCGTCCGATTTCCAGGGCCTGATACGATTCATGGCGGGGCGCGAAGACCCCGCATAGGCGGGGGAAACGCATGATCTCGAGACGAGGCGCTCTGGTCGCGGGCGGTGCAGGAGCCGCGGTGGTCGCCACCGGCGGCGCGGGTTATCTGGTCGCCACCCACGAAAAGCCCGAGCCCGTGGCTCCAGCCTCCGTCAATGCCGACGGCAAACTGTTGTGGCGCAACTGGTCCGGGGTTCAGGCCGCCTATCCTTCGGCCCGTCTGGCGCCAAGGGACGAAGCCGAGCTGGCCCTGATGCTCAAGACCGCCGCCGCGCCGATCCGGCCGGTGGGGGCGGGGCATTCCTTCACCGCCTTGGCCCCGACCAGCGGAGCGCTGGTGTCGCTGGACGCCATGTCCGGCGTGGTCGGCTGGGAAGGTGACGAGGCCCTGGTTCTGGCCGGCACCCGACTCGGTGCGCTGGGCCCTGTTCTGGCGGCCAGGGGGCGGGCCATGGCCAATCTGCCCGATATCAACAAGCAGTCCCTGGCCGGCGCGCTAGCCACCGCGACCCATGGCACGGGCGTCAAGCTTCAGGCCCTGCATGGCGATGTCACCGGCCTGCGCCTGGTGACGCCAAGCGGCCGTGTGATCGACTGCGACGTCAGCCAGGAACCCGAGGTCTTCCAGGCCGCCAAGGTGTCCCTGGGTGCGCTCGGCGTGATCTCCCAGGTCAGGTTGAAGACCATCCCCAATCGCCGTGTGCGCCGCCATGTCTGGATCGAGCCCTTTGGCGACGCCTTGGCCAAGGCCGAATCGCGCTGGGCCGAGCACCGCAATTTCGAGTTTTTCGCCGTGCCCTTCACCGGCCTGGCCGCCTGCGTGAGTCACGATGAAACCGACGATCCTGCCGAGGCCAGAGGTCCCGATCAGGACACGGCCTTCCTCGACGCGCTGAAGGGTTTGCGCAACCTGCTTGGCTTTTCGACGCCGCTGCGCAAGGCCGCGGCCAAGGCCCTGCTGGCGGGCGCCAAGCCCGAGACGGCGGTCGATGAAGGCTGGAAACTGCTCTCCACCGAGCGGCCGGTGCGCTTCAACGAGATGGAATTCCACCTGCCCCTCGAGGATCAGCTCAAGGCGCTCGAAGAGGTGGTCGCGACCATCGAGAAGGAGCGTCCCGACGTCTTTTTCCCGATCGAGGTGCGCCGGATCGCGGCCGACGAGGCCTGGCTATCGCCGTTCCACGGCGGACCGCGCGGGTCGATCGCCGTTCACACCCACTACAAGGACGACTTCTCGTTCCTGTATGATCTGATCGAGCCGATCTTCCGCCGTTATGGCGGGCGGCCGCACTGGGGCAAGCTGCACAATCTGCGCGGCCAGCACCTGGCGGCGCTCTATCCGCGTTGGGACGATTTCCTGAAGGTGCGGGCCGAGCTCGATCCGGAGGGGCGGATGCTCAACCCCTATCTGAAGGGTCTGTTCGGACTGATCTGACGGGCCTCAGCCCGCCAGATACTCGGCGACACGGCCTTCGAGTTCTTCGGCCAGGGCCTTGCCGACAGGGTGGGTGTCGACCTTGATGTCGCCACGCACGGCCGCCTTGATGGCGTCGATGTGGGCGTCGACCAGGAACATGGGCGCTGAAAGGCGCGTCTCGGGCTCGTCGATCAGCTTGCATAGCGAGGCGGCTATGCGGGTGATCAGCGGGAACTCGTAGGTGGCGCCCAGTCCCTTCAGGTCGTGGGCGCGCAGATACAGGGTCTCGACCGTGACGGCGGTCAGGCCCTGGGTCTTGACCTCCTGCCGCGCGGCGTCGAGCTTGGTGATCTCGTCCTGCAGCCATTGGGCGAAATTGCCGGACAGACTCTTCAGAGCAGCCTCGGCTTTGGCGATCGCGGCCATGTCGATTCCGCCGCGTCCGCCGACCTTGAGTTTCAGCATGTTAGGCACTTGGATCACTTCAGCGGTGGGCTTAGTCGTCAAGATCGCCTCCCCAGCGGCGGGTATTTCGAGATCGCTAACATAGCAGGCGTTAACAACGAATGAGACGTACGTTTCTCTGCGGCGCAACGTCTCAGGCGGAGAACTGTTCTGCGAGTACGCGTTCATCAAGACTACGGCCCGCGTCGAAGAGCATCGCCAGGCTGGTGTCGCGGTCTTCGGAAATGTGAACTTCGAGCACGTCACGAACCTCGAAGTTGTCAGCGACGGCGCTGACCGGCCGCTTGTCGGCCTCGATGATCTCGAAGGTGATGCGCGCCGTGCGGGGGAGCAGGGCGCCGCGCCAGCGGCGAGGACGAAAGGCGCTGATCGGCGTGAGGGCCAGCACCTGGCCGCCGATGGGGATGATCGGCCCGTGAGCCGAGAGATTGTAGGCGGTCGACCCAGCCGGCGTGGCGATCAGGGCCCCGTCGCAGACCAGCTCGCTCATCCGAACCTTGCCGTCGATCGAAATGCGCAGCTTGGCGGTCTGGCGGGTCTGGCGCAGCAGCGAGACTTCGTTGATGGCGAGAGCGCGGTGGTTACGGCGTTGCGAGTCGATGGCGGTCATGACCAGCGGGTGGATGACGGCGCGCTCGGCGGCGTTGATCCGCTCCAGCAGGCCATCCTCACTATACTCGTTCATCAGGAAGCCGACCGAGCCGCGGTTCATGCCATAGATCGGGGTCTGGCTGGCGATGGCGCCGTGCAGGGTCTCCAGCATGAAACCGTCACCGCCGAGGGCGACGATCACCTGCGCTGACTCTTCGCCCACATCGCCATACCGGGCGATCAGACGATCCCGCGCCTCCTCGGCTTCGGGGCGGTCGCTAGCCTTGAATGTCAGACGAGTCAGGAAAGGGTGGGGCTGGTACATCGAGCCCAAGAGGCGCGAAGCTCGCCGGCTTGTCAAACCGCGCCGACGGCCTGTCTGAAAGCCATTCCGGCGACGTCCGGCGTGAACGGGCCAAAGGCGCTGCCAGCGCGTCTGGCGCCCTCGTCGCCGCCGCCCGGACGGCCGCCGTTCAATTGGCGCACATGTTCCAGGATGGTGGGAAACACGCTGCGATCAATGGCGACCGCCGAGCAGGCCAATGCCAGAAGTTCAGGGCGATTGCTGTCGATGGCGCGGCGGATCTGGGCGGAGTCGAAGCGACCAAGGCGGGCCAGCGCCGTGACAAACAGCGACAGGCGGCCTTCGCGCAGCACGCGCAGCAGATAGCCGGGTCGCAATTGCCCTGCGGCGTCTAGCTTTTCGACGAGAGAGCGCTCCATCTCCGCGCGATCCTCCTCGGACTCGACCGCACCGTCGTGGCTCGGACTCTCGCCGCTATGGGCGGCGCGGAGGGTTTCGTCGACCGCGCGGGCCATCGTTTCGGGGTCGAGATGAAAACGCGCTGTCAGGGCGTCACGCAAGGCGCGTCCTACCCAGAGATAGAGCTGTTCGGCCAGTTCGCTGGAGAGCAGCGGATGGCGCGCCAGCGGCGAGCGCAGGGCGACGATATCCCTGGCGCGACCGACAATGCGACGCAGGCCGTCAGGCGAGAGTTCGGCGGTGTCATTGCTGGCGAGGGCCGTCAGGACGGCGGGCTCGTCACGGGCCAGAATCGCTTCGACGACCGATGCGGAAAGGCGTGGGCGGCGCGCGACCTCGATCTGATGCTCCAGCGTGGCCTGAACCATCAAGCGGATCAGGTCGTGATCCTGCAGCACCGGGCTGCGCGCGATAATCGGGCGAGCAATCTCGATCTCGTCGAGCGCCAGGATGTTGATCAGGGCCGAAGGCGCCCACGAGGCGTCAGCCAGGCGTTCGGACAGGCGCTGGCGAATGTCACGCTCGGCTTCGACCACCAGGGTCATGAAGATGGAATCGAGCAGACGCTGGATATCGGGATCGGTTGGGGGGCCGGCGGACTGGCCAGCTTCGCAAAGTTCGATGATGCCGGTAAGCAGCCGTTCACGATCGCCCGGATCGCGGCTGCGCGCCAGTGTCAGAAGCTTGGCGGTTTGGACGGCTTGGATGACCAGCCTCCTCGAATCCCGAACTCGGTGAGGATGACCTTGCTGTCAGCAAATGAAAACATGCTTAAACGGAACGGCCCAACAATCGATAAGACCAGCGACGAGTTGTCGCTGGTCAAGCATGAGAACGGGAGGCGCGTTCATGGCTGAACAACTGATTCTGGCCCTGGATCAGGGCACCACCAGCACCCGTGCGATACTGTTCGACGCGACAGGCGGCGCCTTGGCCGACGCCACGCGGCCCCTGCGGCAAAGCTACCCGGCCGACGGTTGGGTGGAGCACGACGCCGAGGAGATCTTCGCCGCCTGTGTGGCGGTGCTGCGCGAAACGATGGAGACCTCCGGCCGCGATGTCGCCGACGTCGTCGCCATCGGCGTGACCAACCAGCGCGAGACCGTGGTGGTTTGGGACAGGGCCACCGGACGTCCGATCCATCCGGCTATCGTCTGGCAGGATCGGCGCACGGCCGACGCCTGCGATCGGCTGCGCGAGGCAGGCCATGAGGCGCAGGTCTCGGACGTGACTGGGCTGCTGCTGGATCCCTATTTTTCGGGCGCCAAGATCGCGTGGATACTCGACCGCGTTCAGGGCGCCCGGGCGCGCGCCGAGGCCGGCCATCTGCTGTGCGGCACGATGGACAGCTGGGTGATCTGGCGGCTGACCGGGGGAAAGGTCCACGCCACCGACGCCACCAACGCTTCGCGCACCCTGCTGTTCGATATCGAGGCCCAGGTGTGGTCGCAGGCGATGCTCGACCTTCTGGACGTGCCGGCCAATCTGCTGCCGAAGGTTCTGGACTGCGCCGACGACTATGGTGTCACCACGACCAACATCCTGGGTCGTGAAGTGCCGATCCGGGGTGTCGCCGGCGACCAGCAGGCGGCGCTGATGGGGCAGGGGTGTATCCTGCCGGGCCAGATGAAGGCGACCTATGGCACCGGCTGTTTCATGCTTATCAACACCGGCGAGACCCGACCGGTATCGCGGTCGCGCCTGCTGACCACTGTCGCGGCGCGGGTCGGCGGCAAGACGACCTATGCCCTGGAAGGATCCATCTTCGTCGCAGGCGCGGCGATCCAGTGGCTGGGCGAGGGGCTCGGAATCACCGGGGGGCCGCGCGCCGCCGAGGCGCTGGCGCGAGCGGCCAAGCCCGACCATGGAGTGGTGGTGGTGCCCGCCTTCACCGGCCTTGGCGCGCCCTGGTGGGACGCCGGCGCGCGAGGCGCGATCTTCGGGCTGACCCGGGACGCCGGCCTGCCCGAGATCGCGGCCGCCACCTATGAGTCCTGCGCCCTGCAGAGCCGCGATCTGATCGAGGCCATGCGCGCTGACGCTCCCGAAGCTTTCGGCGATGAAGCGCAACTCCGGATCGACGGGGGCATGTCGAAGAGCGCCTGGTTCTCGCAGCGCTTGGCGGATCTGACGGGCATGCTGGTCCAGAGGGCCAGCTATCTGGAAACCACAGCCTTGGGCGCGGCCTTGTTCGCGGGCGTGGGAGCGGGCGTCTATGCCTCGCTGGAAGAGGCCGCCGCCGCGCGACCCGCCGCCGAGGCGTTGACGCCATCCATGCCCTTGCACCAGCGCGAGGCGGCCTATGCGCGCTGGCTGGACGCGGTGCCACGCGTCCGCACCTGACTTTTTTGACGACGACGTATAACGCGGGTCGCCAGCTTGAACGCAGATTGCTATGACATCGCTGTCATAACATGAGGATTCAACCGCATGACGCCGACGCGCCGTTCCATCACCCTGGGGGCAAGCGCCGCCGTTCTCGCGGGAGGATTCTCCGTGTCCGCTCAAGCTGCTCGCCCCACGGTCGGAAATATCCGCCGTCTGTCTGCCGCGCTGGATGCGGTGGTCGCCTCGGACGCCAGGATCGAGCAATTGGCGGACGGCTTCGTCTGGTCTGAAGGACCGGTCTGGGTGAAAGACGGCGGCTATCTCCTCTTCTCGGATGTACCGGCCAACACCCTGTATCGCTGGAGCGAGGCGGAGGGCGCCAGCGTGTTCCTCAAGCCGTCGGGCTATGATGGTCCGCCGACCAAGGCCTTCCGAGAGCCGGGCTCGAACGGCCTGGCGCTGGACGCCTCGGGCGCGCTGCTGGTCTGCGACCACGGCAATCGGGCGATCGCGAAGGTCGATCTGAAGACCCGCGAGAAGATGATCTTGCTCGACCGCTATCAGGGCAAGAAGTTCAGCAGCCCCAACGATCTGGCCATCGCCCGGAACGGCGCGATCTATTTCACCGATCCGCCCTATGGCCTGGAGGGCATGAACGACTCGCCGCTCAAGGAGATGACGTTCAACGGCGTCTATCTGCGGCGTCCCGATGGCTCGGTCGTGGTGGTCGATGACAAGCTGACCTTCCCCAATGGCCTGGCGCTGTCCCTCGATGAGAAGCGGCTGTACGTCGCGGTCTCCGACCCCAAGGGGCCGATCATCATGGCCTACGACCTTGGTCTCGATGGCCTGCCGGTGAAGTCGCAAATATTCTTCGACGCCATGGCCCTGCACAAGGCGGGCGGGCCGGGGCTGCCGGACGGCATGTGCCTGGACACTGAAGGGCGTCTGTACGCCACCGGGCCGGGCGGCGTGCTGGTGATCACTCCGGCGGGCGAGCTGATCGGCGTGATCGACGCGGGGCGGCCCATCGCCAACTGCGCGTTCGGCGAGGACGGCCACACGCTGTTCCTGACCGCCGACGACATTCTGGCCAGGGTGCGTCTGAAGGCCACCGGCCTGATCTAGGAGATGAAGATGGATCGTCCGAGCAAGCGCGGCTTTCTGCAGAGCGGTCTGGCGGCGGGGCTCCTGGCTTCGGCCCCGCTTGAGGCGCTGGCCCAGGCGCGGGCGGAAGGGCGCAAGCTGGGCTATGCGATTCTGGGCCTTGGCTATTACGCCACCCAGATCATCATGCCGCGCTTCGCCGAGTGCGAGCATTCCAGGATCGCGGCCCTGGTCAGCGGCACGCCGGGCAAGCTGACGACCTTTGGCGACCAGTATGGCGTACCCGAGGCCAGTCGCTACAGCTACGAGACCTTTGACCGGATCATCGACAATCCGGCGGTCGACATCGTCTACATCGTCACGCCCAACAGCCTGCACCGCACCTTCACCGAACGCGCTGCAAGGGCCGGCAAGCATGTGATGTGCGAGAAGCCCATGGCCACTTCCGTGGCCGACGGAGAGGCGATGATCGCCGCCTGCAAGGCCGCCGGCCGCAAGCTGATGATCGGCTATCGCAGCCGCTTCCAGGCGCACAACATCGAAGCCATCAAGCTGGTCCGCAGCGGTGTGTTCGGACCCATCCGCACGGTCGTGGCCGACCATGGCTTCACCATTGGCGATCCCAACCAGTGGCGGCTGAAGAAAGCGCTCTCGGGCGGCGGCAGCCTGGCCGATATCGGCATCTACAGCCTCAATGCCGCCCGCTACCTGACCGGAGAGGAGCCCGTCGCCGTCAATGCGATGGAGTCCACCGACCGAACCGACATCCGGTTCAGGGAGGTTGAGGACGTGATCAACTTCCAGCTCCTGTTCCCCTCGGGCGCGACGGCCAACTGCGTTTCGGCCTACAGCTCCAACGTCAACCGCTACCGGGTCTCCGGCCCCAAGGGCTGGGCCGAGATCGAGCCGGCCACCGGCTATGGCGGTCAGGCCATGACCGTCCGCCTGGAGGGCAAGACCGCCCCTCATGAACCCGTCCCGACCCGCAAGAACCAGTTCTCCGGTCAGCTGGATCACTTCGCCGAATGCATCCTGACGGGCGCCGAGCCCATCGTGGGCGGAGACGAGGGCGTCAGGGATCTCAGGGTCATCGAGGCCATCTACCAGGCCGCCCGCGAAGGCCGGACCGTCAGGCTGTGAGGGCGCTGGTCCTCGCCGCGGCCCTGCTCGCGCCCGGCCTGGCCTTCGCCCAGCAGCAGCTGCCGCTGTGGCCCAAGGGCGCGCCGGGGTTCGAGAGCCGCAGGGACATCCCCGAGCAGGCCGCCGACTACTGGGCCAAGAGCATCAACAATCCTTCGGTCACGGTCTGGCTGCCGCCGAAGGACAAGGCGACCGGCGCGGCTCTGATCGTGCTGCCCGGCGGCGGCCACCGGATTCTGGTCGTCCGCTCCGAGGGCGCCGACGTCGCCAGGGTGATGAACCCGATGGGTGTGGCGGTCTTTATGGTGAAGTACCGCCTCTTCCGCGAAGAAGGGTCACCCTACACGATCGACCACGCCCGCCAGGACGCCACGCGGGCCGTGCGCTACGTCCGCGCCCATGCCGCCCAGTTCGGGATCGATCCGGCGCGCATAGGCCTGATGGGCTTTTCCGCCGGCGGCGAGGTGGTCAATCTCGAAGTCTATCAGGACGCGGGCAAGGATCCGAAGGTCGACGCCATCGACACTGTCAGCGCCCGGCCGAATTTCCAGGTGCTGGTCTATCCCGGACCGCTGGGCGTGCCCGATGCGGTGCCGGCCGACACCCCGCCGGCCTTCATGATCGCGGCCAACGACGATGAATGCTGCTCGGCGCCGCTTGCCGATCTGCTGCCGAAGTTCCGCGCCGCAAAGGTTCCGATCGAGCTTCACCTGTTCCAGGCTGGAGGCCATGCCTTCAACATGGGCCTCCGAAGCGACAGGGTATCCCTCAGGGTCTGGCCGGGTCGGCTGCACGACTGGATGGCCGACAACGGCTGGCTGGCGAAGCGGCCCTAGTCGGCCGCGTCGATATAGGCCTTCACCCGCGCGAACAGCTCTTCGAACATCGGCGTCGTCAGGCGGCCAGTGTTCGTGTTGAGCCGCGAGCAGTGATAGCTGTTGAACACCCGATAGGGTCCGGCTTGGAACTCCGAGCCGTGGCCGGGAATGCCCGCCGAGGCTTTCAGGCCCAGAGCCTTCAGCACATTGCGCCGCGAGACGTCGCCCAGGGTGACGATGGCCTTCAGCTTCGGAAACGCTTCGATCCGGTTGGTCAGGAACGGCCGGCAGGTGTTCTCTTCGCTCGTTTCGGGCTTGTTGCCAGGAGGGGCGCAGCGCACGGCGTTGGTCACCGCGCTGCCGATCAGCTTCAGGGAGTCGTCGGGCCGCGCCTCGAACTTCCCTGTGGCAAAGCCGAACTTGATCAGGGTGTCGTAGAGCAGGGTCCCGGCATAGTCGCCAGTGAACGGCCGCCCGGTGCGGTTGGCGCCCTTGCGACCCGGGGCCAATCCCACGACCAGAAGCCGCGCATCCCGATCACCGAACGACGGGGCGGGGCCGTTGAACCAGTCGGGATAGAGATCCTGGTTCTCGCGACGATAGGCCACCAGGCGCGGGCACAGCGGACAGTCGCGCGGCGGCTCGGCGGGCGAGGGGACGGTCTCGCCGACGATGTTGGAGCGCTGCTCAGTATTCATCGTCGGCCTCGCGTTCGGCCAGGGTGCGGGTGTCGGTTGTCGGACGCGGCGCGGGCGCGCGCTGGGGCCTGCCGATGATGTTGGCCAGATCGTTCAGGTCGACGAAGTCATCGGCCTGGCGGCGCAGGTCATCGCTGGTCATCGGGGGCTGGCTCTTCATGGTCGAGACCACGGTCACCCTGCGGCCCTTGCGCTGCACGGCCTCAACCAGGGCGCGGAAGTCGCCGTCGCCTGAGAACAGCACAAGGTGGTCGGCGGTCTCAGCCATCTGGAGCATGTCGACGGCGATCTCGACATCCATGTCGCCGCGCCAGCGCTTGCGGCCCTGGCTGTCGGTGAACTCGCGCGCCGGCTTGGTCACCAGGGTGAAGCCATTGTAGTCGAGCCAGTCGACCAGTGGCCGGATCGGCGAATAGTCGTCGTTCTCGTTGATGGCGGTGTAGTAATAGGCGCGGATCAGGACGCCGCGCTTTTTGAACTCGTCGAGCAGCTTGCGGTAGTCGATGTCGAAGCCCAGCGCCTTGGCGGCCGAATAGAGGTTGGCCCCGTCGATGAACAGGGCCAGACGGTCGGTGGGATAAAAGGTCAACGCGGCGAAATCCTTGAAAAATATGGTCGATAAAAATGGCTTGGACGAGGCCGTGATCGTGGCGCTCGGCTGTAATCTTCCGGGAGCCTATACGAGTCGCGAAGCCCTGTTGGAAGCGGCGCTGGAGGCTTTTCCCTCTGAGGGTCTCACTGTGGTGGCGCGCTCGTCCTGGTGGACGTCCGCCGCCTGGCCCGACCCCGCCGGGCCCGGCTATCTGAACGGTGTGGCGGTGGTGGAAACCTCGCTCGATCCGGCTGAGACTCTTGCGGCCCTGCATCGCGTCGAGGCGCGTTTCGGTCGGGCTCGCGGAGAGCGCAACGCGCCCAGGACCCTGGATCTCGATCTGATCGCTCACGGACGGAGCGTGATCTCCGACGGTCTGTTCGTGCCTCATCCGCGCGCCCATGAGCGTCTGTTCGTGATGGGGCCCTTGGCCGAGATCGCGCCGGACTGGCGTCATCCCGTCAGCGGCGAGGTCGCGGCGCGACTGGCGGACGCCGCCAGCGTGGGCCGCGACGCCAGACCCTGAACTTCGCACACTGGACTTCCCCGTGCGAAGCGGGCATAAGCGCTCCCTCGCGAGAGATGGGCGACAACCTCAGCGGCGTTGCGTAACGCCGCTCGGACCCTTATTTTGCAGAGCATCACGGCTAGCCCGAGGAATTCATGGCCCGCGTCACCGTCGAAGATTGCGTCGAGAAGGTTCCGAACCGTTTCGCACTGGTTCTGCTGTCCGCCCATCGGGCGCGCGGCATCTCGGCCGGCGCCGCCCTGCTGGTCGATCGCGACAACGACAAGAACCCCGTCGTCGCCCTGCGCGAGATCGCCGACGACGTCGTCGATCACGAAGGCCTCAAGGAACAGCTGATCAGCAC
The DNA here is from genome assembly GCA_964427205.1 of uncultured Caulobacter sp. GTDB lineage: Bacteria > Pseudomonadota > Alphaproteobacteria > Caulobacterales > Caulobacteraceae > Caulobacter. The sequence continues at coordinate 131,560 of CAYRTE010000004.1, read as the reverse complement.
GCTGCAGCGCGTCGATGAACACACCGAAGCCGAGGAAGAGGCCGAGACCCTGGCCCTGCTGGCCGATCCGAGCCATATGCAGATGAGCGAGCTTGAACTGGTTCGCGCCCTGCAGAGCGACCGCGATGGCGGTCAAGAGGAACGGTACTGAGCCCCGACGGCACAGACCCTCTGACTCTTGAAGCGGCGCCTGCCGCCGCTCCATCCGAACGCGCGTCCGAAGTTTCCCCATCGCTTGGGGGAGACTCGGGCGCGTCGTCGTTTCTGGCGACTAGCGAAGTCCAAGTGATTCCGCCGCCCCCTCCCAAACGCCAGAAGATCCTTCGTCAGTACGAGCTGATCGAGCGGGTCCATTCCTATGATCCCACCGCCGACGAAGCGCTGCTGAACCGCGCCTATGTCTACGCCATGCGCATGCACGGCAGTCAGACCCGGGCCAGCGGCGATCCCTACTATGCCCACCCGATCGAGGTGGCGGGCATCCTGACCGAATACAGGCTCGACACCGCGACCATCGTCACCGCTCTGCTGCATGACGTGATCGAGGACACGCCGGTCACGCGCGAGGACATCGCGGGCCTGTTCGGCGACGAGATCGCCGAGCTGGTCGAGGGTGTCACCAAGCTTTCCAAGCTGGAGCTCCAAGCCGAGCATTCGCGCCAGGCCGAGAACCTGCGCAAGTTCATCCTGGCCATCAGCAAGGATGTTCGCGTCCTGCTGGTGAAACTGGCCGACCGTCTGCACAACATGCGGACGCTGCACTTCATCAAGACCCAGGCCAAGCGCGAGCGCATCGCCCGCGAGACGCGCGACATCTACGCGCCCCTGGCCCGCAACATCGGCTGCCACCGCATCTGTACGGAGCTGGAGGAACTCAGCTTCGAGCACACCAATCCTGTGGCCCGCAACGCGATCATTCGCCGGCTCGATACCCTGCGCGCCGAGCAGGGCGGGGCGGTGGCGCTGGTCTCGCAGGAGATCGCGGCGCGACTCGAATCCGCTGGCGTTCCCGCCCGGGTCTTTGGCCGGGAAAAGTCGCCCTATTCGATCTGGCGCAAACTGCAGCGCAAATCGATCGGCTTTTCGCAGATGTCCGACATCTACGCTTTTCGCGTGATCGTCGACAGCGAGGAGGATTGCTATCGCGCGCTGGGCGTCCTGCATCGATCCTGGTCCAGCGTGCCTGACCGCTTCAAGGACTTCATCTCGACGCCCAAGCGCAACAATTACCGCTCGCTGCACACCACGGTCGTGGGGCCGCGCGGCATGCGCATCGAGATGCAAATCCGCACCGAGGCCATGGATCGGGTCAACGAAGAGGGGGTGGCCGCCCACTTCCGCTACAAGGACGCTTCCTACGGCCTCGACCTGGAAGGCATGGAGGCGGCCGGTGGTCGCGATCCGCTGGCCAACCTGCGTCAGTTGGTCCAGGTGCTGGAACATGGTGGCGACGCCGAGGAGCTGGTCGAGCACGCCAAGCTTGAGATGTTCCTCGACCAGGTGTTTGTCTTTACGCCGAAGGGCAAGCTGGTCAGCCTGCCAAGGGGCGCCATGCCGCTCGACTTCGCCTATGCCGTCCACACCAGCGTCGGCGACACCTGCATCGGCGTGAAGATCAATGGCGAGTTGAAGCCGCTGCGCACCGGCCTCAACAACGGCGACGTGGTCGAGGTCATCCGGGGATCCAAGCCCGTGGTGCCGCCAGACTGGCGCTCGCTGACCGTGACCGGCCGCGCCCGTTCGGCCATTCGCCGCCACATCCGCCAGACCGAGAAAGAAGAATTCCTGCGCCTGGGCAAGGCCTCGGTGGAGCAGATCTTCGAGCGGGCCGGCAAGAAGCTGAAGGACGTCTCGCTAAGGCCGATCCTGGAGCGGTTCGCGCTGGAGAACGAGGAAGCGCTGTTTGACGCCGTCGGCCGTGGTCGGGTTTCGCCCAGTCAGGTTCTCGAAACGGCCTTCCCGGGCATGAAGGACAGCGACATGGCCGCCGCCTCGGCCCGTCGCAAGATCGAGGGTGGCAAGGGCGCGCGGCTCTATGTTCGCGGCGGCGGCCTGACCCCCGGGGTCTCGCTGCACTTTGCCCATTGCTGCAGCCCCGTTCCTGGCGACCGCATCGTCGGCATCCTGCGCGAGGATGGCTCCACGGCTCAGGACGGTGGGCTGGACGTCCACACCATCGATTGCCCGAAGCTGGCGGACTATGAGGACCGCGAGGATCTCTGGCGCGACCTGAACTGGACGCCGGAAGCCGAGCGCGAGACGGTGTCGCTGACCCGACTGCACGCCACCATCCAGAATGCGCCGGGCGTGCTGGGTCAGGTTTGCACGATCATCGGCGAGGCCGGTGGCAACATTGTCAATCTGCGCATGCACCATCGCCAGAGCGACTTCTTCGACACCGATATCGATGTCGAGGTCCGCGACGCCAAGCACTTGACCAATATTTCGGCCGCCCTGCGGGCCTGTCCATCGGTCGAGACAGTGGATCGGACGCGCGGCTAGCGCTCGGGCGGCGGGCGCATGCCATCTTGCCGCATTCCCTTATAGGGCGCACTCTTCCTCTAATGAAGCCTGAGGGGGAGTGGGCTGTGGTCGCCGTCAGCGTCTATTTCGTCACCAACCGCAACGAGCAGCCGGAAAACAAGAAGCTGGTGTTCGGGCCCAGGTTCAATCCTGATGGGGTGGCGGGCCTGCGCTTTGGCCAGGTCGATTTCCCAGCCGGCGCCGAAACGCTGCAGGCTAGCAAGGTCATCGTCTATCCCGACGTCAAGGGTGCGACCGACGTGACTCAGACGGGCGGTGGACAGTTTCTGGAGCATTTGCGCCAGCAGATGCTGGGCGGCCGCGATACGCTGACGTTCATTCACGGCTTCAATGTCAGCTTCAATGACGCGATCGAGGCCGGCGCGAGACTGGCGCGCAACGTTCGGGTTGTCGATGCGGAGACGCGCGAACCAAGGCCCGTGAATGTCGTGGTGTTCAGCTGGCCCTCGGATGGCGAGGCCGTGCCATGGATGTCCTATTACAGTGATCGGGAAGATGCCCGCGCTTCGGGTCCGGCTCTGGCCCGCGCCTATCTGAAGCTGCTCGAATTTCTGGCGAGCCTGAAAAGCAAGGATCGCTGCGAGCGCAGCATTCACCTGCTGGCGCACAGTATGGGGGCCTATGTGCTGCGCCAGGGATTACAGGCGATCCTCGCCAAGGACTCCAAGAGCCTGACGCGGCTGTTCAATCAGATTCTGCTGGCCGCCCCCGACGAGGACGACGACACCTTCGAAACGGAAACGAAGCTGAAGCTCCTGCCCAGGATAGGCCGCCAGGTCACGGTGTATTTCAACCCTTCCGATCGCGCCCTGGTCGTCTCCGACAAGACCAAGGGCAATCCAGATCGGCTTGGATCCGATGGACCGCGCCTGGTCGACATGCTGCCCAAGAAGGTGGTTCTGGTCGATTGCCGCAACGTGGCGGTCGACGCCGACGCCTTGGCGCATCACGGCTATTTCGCCCGGAGTCCAGCCATGGCGGCGGATATTGGCGCTGTTCTGTCGGGAGCGGATCCCGAAAGGATGGCCAATCGGGCCTATGTCCCATCCGAGCGCGCCTGGCGTCTGGATCGGGAGCTTACTCCCTAAAAGGCTTGGACGGAGGCGCGCAGGACCGTCACGGCGTCCACCGTGGCCGCGGTCAGCGGCGAGGGCAGGGCGTCCAGCGCGAACCAGCCGCACTCCCACAGGGCCAGCGGCTCCTGGATCGCCGGCGGGCCGGCGACATGCTGGGCGCGATAGGTCAGGGCGACCCAGTGATGATCATCGGCGATCATGTCGGTCACCGCCAGAACCGAGCCGGCGACGATGGTCATGCCCAGCTCTTCGGCGATCTCGCGTTCGACACAGGCGCGCACAGCCTCGCCCCAGTCCAGTTTTCCGCCTGGAACGCCCCAGTGATCGGCCTCGGGCGACCGGCGGCGCTTGATCAGCAGTAGCCGGCCTTCGGCGTCAAGAATCGCGGCGCCGGCGCCGATGCGGGGACGTTGGGGTTCGCTCATGGGGCGGATAGAGCCAAAACCGAGATCAGGCGCAAGGCCGCGTTTGCGGACTCGGGCTCCTAGGATATATCGCCTGCTCATGACCAATGATGACGTTCTAGACGAGTTCCGCGCCGCAGGGGCCCTGCGCGAAGGCCACTTCGTGCTCTCCTCCGGCCTGCACAGCCCGGTGTTCCTGCAGAAGAACCTGGTGTTCATGCGGCCCGAGCGCTGCGAGCGCCTGTGCAAGGCCCTGGCCGAGAAGGTCATCGCCACCGTCGGCCAGCCCGATGTGGCGGTGTCGCCGGCCGTGGGCGGGATTATCCCGGGCTACGAGACCGCCCGCCATCTGAACGTCGCCTCGATCTATGTCGAGCGCGAGGGCGGCGGCTTCAAGTTCCGGCGCGGCTTCCACCTGGAGCCCGGCCAGAAGGTCGTGATGGTCGAGGATATCGTCACCACCGGCCTGTCGTCGCGCGAGTGCATCGCCGCGATCCAGGAGGCGGGCGGCGACGTCATCGCCGCCGCCTGCATCGTCGACCGCTCGGGGGGCAAGGTCGATGTCGGCGTGCCGCTGGTCTCGCTGTGCAGCCTGGAAGTGCCGGCCTATCCCGCCGACGCCCTGCCGCCGGAGCTGGCCGCGATCCCCATCGAGGACCCCGGCAGCCGCCGGCTTAAGGGCTAAGCTTCCTATTTTGCCGCTGCCGGCGGCGTCAGCTGCTTGACCGGCCATTCGACCCCGAGCTGTTCGAGATAGGTCCCGTACTTGCTGGGATCGTAATAGAACCTGCTCATCGCCGGTCGATAGGTCGCCATGATGTTGGCGTTGATCTGGGTCTGGGGCATGTCGGTGGCCGCCAGCATGGGCACGTATTTCTGGTCCTTGGTCTGGACGTCCCTGAAATAGCTGTTGGCCGCCGCCAGCAGCTTGGGCTGGGTCAGGAGATCCAGCGCCGTCATCGCCACAACCTTGGAGCCCGCCGCCACGCCCTTGTGGGCGATAGGCGTCGCCATCGAGATGGCGTTGGCCCAGTGATGGCCGGGCAGCTCGGGGATGTTGGCCGGATAGTTGATCGTGATGGTCGGCATGATCCACGAAATGTCGCCGATATCGTCCGACCCGCCGCTTTCCGGCTTGGCGTCCGGCGGTGACAGGCCCTTCAGCTTGACGTCGAGACCGGTCTGCTTGGGCGCGCCGATATTGGTCTGCACGGCCTTGGCGAAGGCCTGCTCGTCGGCGGTCCAGGTCGGCAGGCCCACGGCCTCGATATTGGCCTGGGCGGCCTCGGCCATCGGGCGGTTGAAGTGGCGCGGCGCGGCTGTGCCCATCACCTGATGATCGACCCTGGTGTCGGTCATGTCGGCTGCGGCCTGGGCGATTTTGTCGCCGATGCCGTAGTTCTTCTTGATCGCGTCGAAGCTCTGTTCGCGGAAATAGTACCAGACGCTGGCTTCGGACGGCACGACATTGGGCTGATCGCCGCCATCGACGATGACGTAGTGCGAGCGCTGCTCGGGCCGCAGATGCTCGCGGCGCATGTTCCAGCCCATGTTCATTAGTTCAACCGCGTCCAGCGCGCTGCGTCCGCGCCACGGCGCGCCGGCCGAGTGGGCGGATTCACCGTGGAAGTTATATTTCACCGAAACCAGGCCCGTGCCCGTGGGCTGGCCCCAGGTGGTGGCGAGGTTCGAGCCCACGTGGGTGAAGATGGTGGCGTCCACGCCTTTGAACACGCCGTCGCGGACCATGTAGGCCTTGCCCGCCACCAGCTCCTCGGCGACGCCGGGCCACAGCATCAGGGTCCCGGCGATGTTCTCCTTGATCATCAGGTCCTTGAGCGCCAGGGCGGCGACGACGTTCAGGGCCTGGCCGGAATTGTGGCCCTCGCCATGGCCCGGCGCGCCGGGAACGATCGGGTCGTGCCAGGGCACGCCGGGCTTCTGCGAGGCCTTGGGAATGCAGTCGATGTCGCTGCCGAAGGCGATGGTCGGACCGCCCGTGCCATTCGTCCAGGTGGCGGTCCAGGCCGTTGGAATGCCCGACACGCCGCGCACCACGGTGAAGCCGTTCTCCTCCAGCACGCCGGTGATGTATTTCGAGGTCTCGATCTCCTGGAAGCCCAGCTCGCCGAAGGAGAAGATCTGGTCGTTCATCACCTGCGACAGCTTGGCCCGCGACTCGACGCCGGCGACAGCCTGGGCTTTCAGGGCCTTGAGGGCGCCGGCTGAATAGGCGGGCGCCGCCATCGCTGAAACCGCCGTCGTCGCCATCAGCATGGCCAGCGCCGCAATCCGCGCAGTCTTCACGATCATGTTCCGTCCCCATCGCTTCCCAGGCCCGCGACCTTCAACGGCGGCGGGCCGGCTGTCCACGCCGTTTTCCCCGAGCTTGAGCAGAACTGTGCGGCTGTTGCTTTTCCGGCCTCCACCCGTCGACCGGAAGGGGATAGACTGCCTTGGACGGCCAGCCATCGGCCGCCGATCGCGTTCGAGGGCGGTAAAATTCTTAGCGAGCATCAGCTGAACGTCCGACTGGGCGTCAATATCGACCACGTGGCCACGATCCGGAATGCGCGCGGTTCCAGCTATCCCGAGCCGGTGCGCGCCGCCGAGCTGGCCCTGGCCGCCGGCGCCGACGGCATCACGGCCCACCTGCGCGAGGATCGCCGGCACATCTCCGACGCCGACATCGCCTTGCTGAACGACCTGTGCCTCAAGCGCGGCAAGCCGCTGAACTTCGAGATGGCCGTCACCGACGAGATGGTCGGCATCGCCCTGAAGGCCCGGCCGCACGCCGCCTGCCTTGTGCCCGAGCGTCGTGAGGAAGTGACCACCGAGGGCGGCCTAGACGTCGTGCGCGGCTACGACGCCATCGCCGCCGCCACCGGCCGTCTGCGCGAAGCCGGCAGCCGGGTGTCGCTGTTCATCGACGCCGAGGCCGGCCAGATCGAGGCCTCGCACCGACTGGGCGCCCAGGTGATCGAGCTGCACACCGGCGCCTATTGCGACGCGGCGCGGGCAGGAGAGGTCGAGCGGGCCGCCGCTATCCTCAGACGCCTGCGGGACGGCGCGGAGCTGGCCTCCAGCCTGGGGCTTGAAGTCCACGCAGGCCACGGCATCGACTACGCCACGGTCAAGCCGGTCGCGGCCATTCCGCAGATCGCCGAGCTGAATATCGGCCACTTCCTGATCGGCGAGGCGATCTTCGTGGGGTTGCCCCAGGCCATTCATCGGATGCGGGCCCTGATGGACGCGGCGCGCGCCGAGTTGGCCGCGTGATCATCGGCATCGGCTCGGACCTGTGCGACATCCGACGGATCGAAAAGTCGCTGGAGCGGTTTGGCGAGCGGTTCACCAACAAGGTGTTCACCGACATCGAGCGGACGCGGTCCGAGCGCAAGCCTGACCGCGCCAGCAGCTACGCCAAGCGGTTCGCCGCCAAGGAGGCCTGCTCCAAGGCCCTGGGCACAGGCCTGAAGCGCGGCGTGCATCTGGCCGGCATGGGCGTGGTCAACCTGCCGTCGGGCAAGCCTACCATGGCCCTGACCGGCGGCGCGGCCGAGCGGTTGGCCTCCATGGTGCCTGAGGGCATGACCCCGGTGATCCACCTGTCGCTGACCGACGATCATCCCTACGCCCAGGCCTTCGTGATCATCGAGGCCATCTGAACGCCAAACGAGGACGCCAGCCGGATGAGCGAGTTTCTTCTGTTGATGCACGGCGACGCGGTCGACGAGGTGGCGGCGGACTGGCCGGCCTATCTGGACGGACTGGCCCGGCGTCTGCGCGGCGGCAGCAGTCTCGGCGGCGCCTGTTTTCGCAGGGACGGGGCGTCGCGACCGATTGCCGACCATCTGACGGGCTTTATCAGGATCGCGGCGGAGAGCCTGGAGGACGCCCGATCCTGCCTGGCCGGCAATCCCGTCTATGAGGCCGGAGGAACCGTGGAAATCCGTCTTCTGGTCGAGGATGAATAGCCCCGGCCCGTCCGCCCCACCGCCGCCATGAAGGCGAGTTAACCGGCGTGAAGCTTGCCCGTAGCGTAAAGCGCGTCTAGCTAAGCCTGTCCGGTTCGCCGGAACCCCCTTGTTCGAGAGCCCAGCGCCCGCATGACCGACGCCGCCGACGATACCTCGCCGTCCCCAGAGCACGGCGGCGCCGTCAAGGAATTCATCGAGATCATCAAGACGGTGGCCTACGCCCTGGGCATTGCCCTGGTGTTGCGCGTCCTGCTGTTCCAGCCCTTCACCATCCCGTCCGGTTCGATGGAGCCCAACCTGCTGGAAGGCGACTACATCATCGTCAGCAAGTTCAGCTATGGCTGGAGCAAGCACTCGATCCCGTTCAGCCCGCCGATCCTCAACGGCCGAATCCTGGGCAAGGCGCCCAAGCGGGGCGACATCGTCGTCTTCAAGCTCCCGCGCGACAATCGCACCGACTACATCAAGCGCCTGATCGGCATGCCTGGCGACAAGGTCCAGGTGCGCGGCGGCGTCATCAATATCAACGGCAAGCCCCTGGCCATGGCCGCGCGGGATCCCGCCCTGGTCGACATGGGCTACGGCTTCACCCAGCAGGTCCAGCGCTTCGAGGAAACCAATCCCGAAGGTCGCAAGTACCAGACCCAAGACTATGGCCCCGACAGCCGTGGCGACAATACCGGCGTCTATACCGTGCCCCAGGGCTGCTACTTCTTCATGGGCGACAACCGTGACAACTCGGCCGACAGCCGTTTCGATCCGGGCGTTTCGCCGTTCAAGACCGGCGCCGGTACCTGCAAGTGGGACTATGAACTGGACCAGTATATCGGCGACGAGGTCGGAGTCGGCTTCGTTCCCGAAGAGAACCTGGTCGGCAAGGCTCAGATCATCCTGCTGTCCTGGAACCGCAACGCGGCCCTGTTCAAGCCCTGGACCTGGGTTCTGAACGCCCGTCCCAGCCGCTTCTTCCGCGTCCTGAAGTGAAGCTGAACCATGGATAGACGGGTCGCCGCCGTCGGCGACCTGGAGCGCCGGATCGGTTACACATTCGCTGACCGCCAGCTGCTGGAGCAGGCCCTGACGCACGCCAGCGTCGGGGACGGCGCCAAGAAGACCGCCGACAACGAGGTCCTCGAGTTCATCGGCGACCGCGTGCTGGGCCTGCTGGCCGCCGAAGCCCTGGCCGAGCGTTTTCCGCTGGCCAAGGAAGGCGAACTGGCCCCGCGCCTCAATGCCCTGGTCAGCCGCGAAACCTGCGCCCGCGTGGCCCGCGCCGCCGAGCTTGGTCCGGCCCTGCGCCTGTCGGCCTCGTCCAGCAAGATCGGCGGTCGCGAGACCGATTCGATCCTGGCAGGCGGCTGCGAAGCCCTGATGGCGGCGCTCTATCGCGACGGCGGGCTGGAGACGGCGCGCCGGGTGTTCCTGGACCTGTGGAGCGCCGAGTTCGACCGCGCCGCCCAGGGCAAGCCGCGTGATCCCAAGACCGCTCTGCAGGAGTGGGCCCAGAGCCAGGGCAAGCCGCTGCCGACCTATGCGGTCAAGGACCGCACGGGGCCCGATCATGCGCCGGTGTTCACGGTGCAGGTGAGCGTGGTTGGCGTCGACCCGGTCTTCGCCACGGGCCGATCGCGCCAGGACGCCGAGAAGGCCGCGGCCAAGGCGCTGCTGGATCGCGAAGGGGCGGAGTAGGGAGCTTCGCCCCCCCACATGAGGGCCGTGAGCGACAGATGGGTCTTGGCCGCTGCCGTTCTTCTCTTTGGCCGTGGCTCGTGAACTGGCGCTAGAGGCGCCTTGGCGGAGATACCTGACACCCCGCAGTTGCTAGGGCTGCCATCCAAAGGGGGCGTAGCGCTCTACTCGTGGCGACCCAGGAGGAGCATGAACCCCGATCTCCGCCTTGAGAACGCAACGTTCCCGCTTCTCGGCAGTAGATCCTTGGTAGTTGATTGAATCATCTGAATAAATGGAGGCCCGGCCCGGAATCGAACCGGGGTAAACGGATTTGCAATCCGGCGCGTAACCACTCCGCCACCGGGCCATCCGGGGGTCAACGCAAATCGGTGCGTCGGCGAAGAGAAGGCGTTCGATACAGGAGCAGTCGTGAACTCGCAACCGTGAGATATCTCCAAATGTCACCGCGCGACAAGAAAACTGTGACTGGACCCGGCAGCAGCCTTTCGGACGGGGCATTCCATTCATGCCGCTCTTGTGCGCCCTGGCGCATCGCGCCGGATCTTCTGCTTCTTGATCGGTGAGCTAGCGCTTGGCCTTCAGTTCGCACAAACGCTGAGGGAAGTGATCGATATCAACTATCGAGTTGCGGCCGCGTTTCTATGCGCACCCGGCATCGGGGGACGGCCAACCCCGCAATCACGGGGGCCCAGCTCAAAAAATGCAACCATGCTGCAGCCGCACTCGACTGTGCATCGCGCATGCGTGTCAGGCGCTGCGTGGCGGCTGCGTCAACGCCCACGCGCGAACTTGAGCGAGAGGGCTTGGATCGTGGCTTCGTCGCCAGCAGGTAAGCATCCAAAGGCGTAGGGACGTAAGTCGCTTATCCGAGGTGAGGCCGATTCCGTAACGGATCACCCGCAGCCGCCTGGGGTGGCCTCCGCGCGTGGCCGTCTTTTCACGCTGCTGTTTTCGATGCGTCATGATTGCCCCCTAGAAGCTGCTTGATGTTGATTGAAGGCGCGAGTGCGGGACAGCTGCTGGCCAAGAACGCCAACCGTCTGCGCGCTCTGGTCCGCAGCCGCGTGCGCAGCGAGGCCGACGCGGACGACATCAGCCAGGAGGCCCAGGCCCGCGCGCTGGCGCGATTGCGCGACACGCCGATGAAGGACCCCGTGGCCTATGCCTTCCGCATCGCCCTCAACCTGCTGAGCGACCGAGGGCGCTCTGGCGCTCCCGCCAGCGTGATCGACGAGCATGTTCCGTCGACCGAACCCTCCCCGCTTGAGGCGCTGGACATGAAGCAGAGGGCCGCCCTCTACGCCCGGACCCTTCGCGCCATGCCGCGACTGCGCCGGGAGGTGTTCATGCTGAGACAGTCGGCCGAACTGAGCTATCCTCAAATCGCGACGCGGCTGGGTATCTCCGTCGAGGCGGCGCAGAAACACTACAGCCGGGCGGCCATCGAGGTGCGTCGCGCGGTCTCGGGCGACCCTGGCTGATGAAGCGCGAGCGTACCATTGAGAAGCAGGCGGCCCTTTGGGCCGATCGCAGGCAGCGTCGTGAAATGGACGCGGCGGCCGAGGCCGAACTGCGCGCGTGGCTGGCCGGCGGGCCCGAGCGGGCGGCGCTTCTCCAGGCGCATGAACAGGTGCTGTCCGATCCGGCCCTCGCACATGCCCAGGCGATGCTTGAGCCCGTCCGGGTCCGGCCTCGCCGACAGGCGCAAGGCTGGCGCTGGGCGACGACCTGGGGCGCGGGCTTGGCGCTAGCGGGCTTAGCCGCGTTCATCGTGGTCTTGCCGACGCAGCAGGCGGTTGTCCGCCAGTCGTTCGAAGCGCCGGTTGGGCGTCCACTGCAGGCGGCCCTGGATGACGGATCGCTAGTCCAGTTGAACGGCGGCAGCGACATCAAGACGACGTTCGACGCCAGGAAGCGGGATGTCCACTTGCGCGGCGAAGGGTTCTTCGCGGTCGCCAAGGACGCCGAGCGGCCGTTCTCGGTTTTTACCGCCTCGCATCGCGTGACCGCGCTAGGCACCCGGTTCAACGTCGACGAACGCAGCAACGGCGCGGTGGAGATCAGCGTTCTGGAGGGCCGCATCGAGGTTGTCGACCTGAAGTCGCCGGAACACCGGGTTGTCCTGACCGCCGGCCACCGCATCGTCGCCGGAAACGCGCCCCTGACGCCGTCGCTGACACGTCGCTTCACTGTCGACGCCGAGGCGCCGGACTGGACCCAGGGCTGGATCGACGCCGACGACATGAGGCTGGCCGATCTGCTGCTGGAACTGCAACGCCAGGCGCCAGGACTGCAGGTCGGTCTCGGCGATCCGACCCTGGCCGGGCGACGTGTCAGCGGGCGTTTCAAGGCTACCGATCCGCAAGAGGTGCTGGCCGTCGTCGCGGAGACGCAGCGTCTGAGGCTGCGGACTGAAGCCTCTGGCCGCGTCTTGCTCGTATACTGATCCACCATGGCGTCGCCCCGCGCGTTCCTGCTTGGAGCGGCTGTCCTGGCCGGGATGCTGGGCGTGTCTCCCCATGCGCAGGCAACTCCTCGCCCAACGGCGCGCGACTTCCGCGTCGCGGGCGGGGCGCTGCCTCAAGCCATTCGTGAACTATCGCGGCAAGCGGGGGTGGCGATCGTCGCCGACAGCGCGCTGATCCGGGGCCGCGCCGCGTCGGGTGTCAGCGGCAAGTTGACTGTGCGCGAAGCTTTGGAGCGGCTTGTCGCGGGCCAAGGTCTGCGGGTGCGCGGCATCGGCGACACCTTGGTGGTCGAGGCGGGCTCCATGGAAACCATTGCCCCCGTATCCACGTCCGCGCCGACCGCGCCGATCGAGGAGATTCTGGTTCTTGGCCGGGGCGGCGCAACGCGCCAGGCGCTTGAGATGAAGCGCCGCAACGAGGGCGTCAGCGACATCATCAGCGCCGACGACCAAGGCGCCCTGCCCACCAGCAACATCGCCGAGTCGCTGGCCCGGCTGCCTGGCGTGAACGTGGTGCGCAACCACCAGACCGGGGAGGGCGACCGCATCACGGTGCGGGGCATGTCGACAGAGTGGAACGCCTACCGGATCAACGGTGTGCGGCTGGGCGGCGCAGGATCGCGGGCGGACAAGTTCTATCGTGGCGTGCGGCTCAGCTACCTGCCGCCAGACGGGATCGACGCCCTGATCGTGCACAAGACCCTGACCCCCGACATGGACGGCGACGCGCTGGGCGGGCTGATCGATATCCGCACGCCGTCGGGGTTCGACGCCGACGAGGATCAGGTGCGCCTGTCGGCGGAGACTGGCTGGCTCATGCGCTTCGATCATCCGCCAACCCGCAAACTGGCCATCGCCGCCTCGCGCCGCCTTTCGGACAATCTGGGGGTCTTCATCGCCGCCAACTGGAGTGACGCCCGCTCGCGGTTTGAGATGGTCGGCGGCGACAGCGATGATCTACCCCGGGTCTGGTACCGGGACGTGCAGTCCGTGGGCTGGGACGCCGACACCTTCGTGATGCGCGGCATGGAGTTGGCGGTGGGCGATACCCGGGTCCGCCGCATTGGCGTCAACGGCAACCTGGACTGGCGGGGGACCTCTCAGGCGCTACACTTGCGGGTCCAATACAACCGCTACGATGGCGAGGAGTACCGCAACCGCCTTAACTTCCGGAATGACGGCTTGAAAGGAACCGAGCGGTTCAGCCAGGTGGACCAGAGCCTGACGGGCCTTGGCCAGCCCGAGGACATGATCGTCGGCGCCGACGCCCTTCTGGGCCGCATCTATGGCTACGCGCCGACACAGGTGAAGGATGTCGATGGCGACGGCCGGATCACGGACGCCGATCGCAAGGTGCGGTCGGTCTACAGCCTTGATGGCGCGTCCGGCGTCTGGGACCCGATGGGCTTTCGGCTCAGGCGGTTCTGGGAGGCGACGCGGGAATCGGGCCTCCTGTCTTCAGTCACCCTGGGCGGCAAGCGGTGGGCGGGGCCGTGGACGATGGACTACGATCTGTCGGTGTCGCGGTCCGAGGACGATCTCGACGACGGCTATAGTCTGGAGTTCCGCACCGACGCCGTCGGCTGGCTGGGCAACCGCGGGCTAGAGGTCATCAAGACGGATGATCCTCGCTATCCGGTGTGGGGGCTCAATCCGGCTGGGATGAAGGGCGTGCAGGACCCGGCCTCCTACGCGTTCAGCAGGCTGACGGGCGGAACCGAGAAGACGGCCGAGACGCTGGTCCAGGGCCAGGTCGACGCCACCTATTCGCCGACCGGGTCGTGGCTGGAAGTCTTGAAGGTGGGGGCGCGGTACATGCGGTCCGACCGACGAAGCGTGTCCGTCTCGCGCCCCACGCTGGAGGGCCCCGAAACCCTGGCCGACCTGCGAGGCCTGTTCGGCGATCCGGTCGCCAGTCTCTTCGACGGACGCTACGCCGGCGACCATCAACTCGGTGTGATCCTCGACTCCGACGCCGTGCTGCAGGAATTGGAGCGGGCCTATGGCGGCGCTGGCCGCTATTTTCGGATCGATCCGGAAGGCGACGGGGAGACGACGTTGACGAACTTTCGCCTGCGCGAACACGCCTTGGCCGGCTATGCCATGGCGACGGCGCGGTGGGGCGACCATCTCCTGACGGGCGGTGTCCGCGTCGAATATACGCGCAACCGTATGACGGTGCCTGTTACCGACGCAATTCGCGGCGACGGGATCGCGCGGTACGGAAACGCGTTCGTCAACGTCCTGCCCTCGCTGCACTATCGACGTGCGCTGGGCGAAGCCCTTACCCTCCGTGCGGCGCTGTGGACCAGCTTTGCTCGCCCCGATATCGCCCGCATGACCCTGGGGCAGCAGTACATTTACGATCAGGATCCGGACAAGGATGGCGAGGTCAATCCTGAGGCCGAGTGGGTGTTGACCCAGGTGCGCCAGGGCACGCCCGACCTTCTGCCGATGACGGCTACGGGCTACGACCTGTCGCTAGAGCACTACGGCCGTTCGACAACCTGGTCCCTGGCGCTGTTTCACAAGGACATTCGCAACTTTCTCTACCGCCCCTCGACCTCCACGATCCGTGATGGCGGTTTGATTGATACCGGCTTGCAGAACGGCGTCCCGGTCAAGACGTATGTCAACGGGCGCTGGGGGCGGATCACGGGTGTCGAGCTAGGCTTGCGCCACGCCTTCGACTGGGCTCCCGAGCCGCTGAATGGCCTGGGCCTTACCGCTATGCTCACCTGGCAGGTCAGCCGGGCGGCCGCCAACATCTCCTGGCGGCCTGCTGGCGACGTGCTGCCGCTGACCGAGGCCCCGCGGCTGCTCGCATCCGTGGAGGTATTCTGGCAGCGCGGCGCCTGGGAGGCGGCCGCCGGCTGGAACCATCAGTCGGCCTTCCTCGAAGGTATGGATAGCTTCGGCAACGACCCATACGAACGCGGCTACAGCTTCGTGGATTTCAGCCTCAGACGACGCTTGGGCGCGAACGACCTGGCGTCGTTGCAGGTTCGTAACGCGCTGAATAGCCACACATACTGGTACACCTTCGGCTCCGGTCCCGAGCATCTGCGGGAATATATTCGCAACGGCCCGACGGTGACGCTGGCGATCAGTCGGAGCTTTTAGGGTAGAGCGCCGCTTTCAGGCCGCAGGCGGCCAGGGCCTGGCGCAGGCGCCGGGGCTGGTCGGTCTGAATCACGTTGGCGTCGAGCGCTATCAGTCCGCCCAGGCGCGCGCAGACGTCCGGCGCATTGGCGGCGATCGCCTCGTCGACCTCACCCAGGCTGTTGACCCAGGTGCGCGCGGGCAGGGCGCGCGTACCGGCCTGCAGGGCGGGGGTCAGGGACTCGGGATCGCCGTGGACGATGGTCACCGGCGCGAGTCCGGCGGCCTTCTCGTTCAAGCTGTCGGTCTTGCCCACGCGCGGCATCACTCGAACCCCCGGCGCCAGCATCCGGGCCTGATGCAGCGTTTGGCTGTCGCTGTCGAAGATGATCACCTGTTCGCTCATGCCCAGGCCCTCGATGACCGCCACGATCGGGGCGATGCGCTCGGTCTTCAGATCCAGATCAGCCACCACCCGGCCGCAGGTCCGTCGCAGCGCTTCCAGCAGGGTGGGCGGCGGCTCCTGGCCATCCTTCAGCCTCAGCCGTCGCACCTGCGCGTAGGTCAGCTGTTCGGCGTCGCCCTCGCCGCCGGTGGTGCGGGTGACGGTCTGATCGTGCATCAGGAAGGGTACGCCGTCGGCCGAGACCTTGATGTCGATCTCGACGATGTCGGCCCCTTCGGCGACAGCTTCCTCGATCGCCGTCAGCGAGTTCTCCGGCGCGCGCAGGTGGCCGCCCCGGTGCGCGGCGATCAGCAGATCGCCGCGGGGCCGGTCAAGTTCGGCTTGCAGCCGCTCCATGGCCGGCGTCGCCCCGCAGACGGCTTCGGCCAGGGCCGGCGTCGACGCCAGCCCCAGCGCCAGGGCGAGGATCCCTGATTTGATCGGCCGCACTACTTGTCGTCCTGACGCAGGATCAGTTCGGGACTGGCGGGCTTCAGGTCCGCCAGTTTGGCGGGGCCCTTGCCGGGCTTGTCCAGTCGGAACGCGTCATAGAGGACGCCGTCCATGGTGTAGGCGCGCACTGTCAGCTTGGTCGGGGAGACCTCGACCTGCTGATAAAGCTGGATGCCGCTGCCCTTGCGCACGGTCCAGTCCAGGTCTCCCAGGGGGTATTGCTTGGGGCCGGCGTTGGAGACCATGTAGACGGGCCCCTTTGCATGAGGACGCCCGCGGCCGTAGGTGTGATCGTGGCCGGCCAGCACCAGGTCGACGCCATAACGGTCGAAGATCGGCTGCAGCACCGCACGCAGTTCGCCGCCATCGCGCCCCTTGGCGGTCGAGTAGAGCGGATAGTGCATGAAGACGACCGCCCAGTGGCCGGGGTTGCCGGCCAGCTGACGCTCCAGCCAGGCGACCTGGGCGCGGGCCGAGTCCGCGCTCTCGTCCATCATGTCGGCGTCCAGGGAAATCAGCCGCGCGCCCTGGTAGTCGACGCGGTAGACGGTCTCGGACAGGGCCTCGGCCGGCGCGTTGTCGGGGAGGCTGAACTGCAACCGCCATTGCCGGGCCAGGGCCTGGGCGGTCGCGCCCGCGGGCTTCATATACTCATGGTTGCCTGGCGACATCAGCGACGGCGTCTCGGCCAGCGGATCGACGGCCATCTCAAACCACTCGCCCCATTCTGCGTCGTTGTCGGCGCGGTTGATCAAGTCGCCGGTGAACAGCATGAAGGCCGCGTCGGGCGTGTCGCGTAGGGCGCGTCGCACCGCGTGGCCGCCCAGCGAGAGGATGTCGTTCTGGACGTCGCCCAGATAGAGGAACGTGAAGGGCTTTGCCTCGGTCGAGGCCGTCCGCACCTGGCGCCAGGGCGACCACGCGCCCTCCTTGCCGACGCGGTAGACGTATTGAGTGGCGGGCGCGAGGCCCGTGACGCGGGCGCCGTAGTAGTCGGCCGAGACGTCCTGCTCGTCGCGCGTCCTGAACGCGGCTGGTGTGCGCACGGCGGCGACGCGAAGCGCGTGCTGGGCGAAGGCGGGACCGGGCGTCAGTCGCGCGTATTCGACGAAGCCGTCGCCCGAGCCTGGCGCCGCGCGCCAGTTGAAGGCCAGACTGGTCGCGGGCGCGTCGGTCAGGTTCGCGATCACCCGCTCTGGCAGGGCGCTGGTCTGTACGGAGGTCTGGGCGGATGAGGCGGTGGCGCACAGCGCCAGAACGCTGGAGAGCGCAAGCGCGCCGAGGCGGGCGGTGGGTCGCATGGAAATGTCCTCGAGAGCAGGTCTAAATAGAAAGATCCGCGGAGCATGATGCTCCGCGGACCGAAGGCGGATTAGAACCGCCAGTTCATGTTTAGGCTGAGGTAACGGCCGTTCTCGATGTAGTCCCGGACGCCGCCCTTACCCTTCCCGAAGGTGTAGTAATAGGTGTAGCTGTCCAGCAAGTTCTGGACCTTGAACGTCGCGGTCAGGTTCGGCGTGATATTCCGGCGCAGCATCAGATCGACGAAGTGGTAGTCTTGCTCGTAGGGATCGTTACCGAAGTCTTCGATGTCTTCCAGCGAAGCCGCCTGGTAGTTGTAGGCCACATAGGCCTCCCAGCCGTTGCGTTCCCAGAACATCTCCAGGTTCACGATCTGGTTGGGGGTTTCCATGAAGGGCAGGGTGTAGCCCCTGGGGTGCCAGGACAGGCCCGTTTGCGCCTCTGAGCGCTGAAGGGTGGCGTTCAGCGCAACGCCCAGGCCATCGAACGGCGCGGGCAGCCAGTGCAGCTGCTGGCGGGCGTTGAACTCGACACCGTAGATCTTGGCCTTGTGGCCGTTCAGCGGCTGGGAGATCGAGACGCCGGACGGGTCGTCGAACTCGCCGGATGTGCCGTTCTGGATCACCGAAGACGAAGAGCGGAACAGGAACTTGTCGATGTCCTTGTAGAACAAGGCCATCGAATAGGCGCCGGTGCGGCCGTTATAATATTCCGCCGACAGATCATAGTTGGTCGAGGTCATAGGCTTCAGGTCGGGATTGCCCTGATCGATGCCCTCGAGCACCCACTGGCTGGTCGGGTTGGTGACGCCGTCGCCATCGGGGTCGCTGTCGTAGCTGTATTCCTTGACCGAGGTCATCCGGTTGATGTCCGGACGCGAGACGCTGGTCCAGATCGCCGCGCGCAGCTTGGCGTTGGAGGTCAGGTCGTAGTTGAGGTGGACGGACGGCAGCCAGTTGGTGAAGCCAGACTTGTCCTTGGTGTAGTCCTCGCCGTGCACCGGGTCCTGGGTCCAGGCGCGGATGACGTTCTTGGTGTCTTCCATGCGCACGCCGGCGATGATCTCCGCCGCGCCAAAACGTGCGGTGGCCATCGCATAGGCCGAGACGACTTTCTCGTCGTAGAACCAGGTCGAAGCGTAGTCGATCGCGTCTACCTCGTTCTTGGTCAGCAGCGTCGATTGGCCGGCCTGTCCGCGCTTGATCTCGGCCATCATCTTGTCGGTGTCGATGACCGCGCCCAGTTGATAGAGCCCGGTGTAGCGCCCGCCGAACATGTCGGTGACCGGTTCACCCAGCAGGGCCGAGTAGTCAGCCATCGTGCCCTTGGGCGACAGGTCCATCAGCGAACCGTTGATGCGCTCGCGCTCGGACTTGTAGTATTTGGCGCCGGCCCGCACTTCCTGCAGCCACGAGCCCGTTGGCGTGTAGTGGAGGTTGAACTGGCCTTGGTTGAGGGTCTCCTTGGCGCCGCCATAGCTGCCGCTGAGGCTCGAAGCCGTGAATTCCTTCAGGTCCTGGACGCCCGCCATGCCAGCCGGGTTCAGCGCCCACTTCAGGTACTGCGGATCGTCCTGGCTGAGGATCTCGACGCCTTCGTTGCCCTTCCAGAGATAGGCGTTGCGGCCGAAATACATCTCGTAGCTATCGACGATATTGTCCTCGGACTCCGAGTGCGACAGGTCGTAGTCGATCTTGAAGTCGCCGAAGGTGCTCTCGCCGCCGAGGTTGACCAGCGACAGCACGCCCTTGGTCGTGCCGCCCTCCCAGTAGCGGCGCAGGCGGAAGCCCTTCGGATCCCAGGCGCCCGAGGCGCCGTTCAGGCTGTAGAAGCCCGTCGCGCCCTTGTCGGCGTCGGTGATCACGCCGTCCTTGTCGCGGTCGACGATCTGGCTGGTCGTGTAGCCATAGATCGCGCCCTTGGCGCCATAGCCGGTAATGGCGTTCTGCGGCTGGGCCAGGCCACCGGCCTTCTTGTCGACCTGCTCCAGGCGCGCCGAGGCGCTGGTCCCGCCCTCGTTGCGGAAGTTCAGGCGGTTTCTGAACTGAGTTTCGGTGTACTCGTTGTACTGGCCGCGCGCGTGGAAGAGGTGGTTGTCGCCTCGCCAGTCCAGCGAGCCGTTGAAGCCCCAGCGCTCGACATCGGTATCGCCGGTCGAGATTTCCAGACCGCGCGTGACGAAGGTCTTGGGATCGAAGTCCAGGCTCTGGGTGGTGCTGTACCAGGTGCGGGGCATGTTGTCCCCTGAGTTGCCGACCTGCTCAAACTGCGAACGGCGCTTCGAATAGTTGCCGGTGACGAACAGGCCGAGGTGATCGCTGAACTGCTTGCCAATCGAAAGGTCGGTCGCCCACGAGGTGCGGTCGTCGCGCTGTTGCAACAGCGTGCCCTCGATCGAACCGGCGATGTAGGTCGGCTTGTAGTTGAAGGCGGTGGGCGTCTTGATGTCGATCGTGCCGCCGATGGCGTCGCCGTCCATATAGGGCAGCAGGCTCTTGTAGACGGTGATCTGGTCGACGCCCGACGTCGGCAGGAAGCTCAGGCGCACGCCGCGGTGAAAGTTGTCGCCGGGCGAACCGGTGCCGCCCATGCGCACGCCGTTGACGGCATAGGCGTTGTACTCGGTCGACATACCGCGGATGACGACGCGGTCGCCTTCGCCCGTGAAGTGGTTGCGCACGGCCGAGACGCCGGGAATGCGCGAGGCGGCTTCCGTCAGATTAGCCGAGGGCAGCTTGCCCATGTCGTCGGCGCTGACGCTGTCGGAGATCATGTCGCCGTTGCGCTTCTCGTCGATCGAGCGGCGCAGGCCCTGCATGTAGCCCGTGACGACCACCTGGTCGACTTCCGTGCTGTCGGCGGCCGTTGTCGTCTTGGTGGTTTCAGGGACGCGTTGGACCTGGGCCGTGGCCCATTCCGGAAACGCCGCCAAGAGCGCCAGACCACCCGCGGCGGCCAGGTAGTGAGACTTTGAACTGATCATTTTATCCCCCGTGCTTGCATGAGCGCACGGTGGAGAGACGCAGGATCAGCCAAAGCTGACAGCTGTCACGAATATTTTTTCATCTCTTCGTCGATCCGTCTCAATGACGTTTTTCTGACATCTCCATTTTGTCACTGTTTGCGTCTACTTGAGCCTGCTTATGGATAGAATCGGGGGCGTCATGGTCAGCATGAGTATTCGAACAGGCTGGCGTGGCCGGGCCGCTCGTCGGGTCATCCGGTGACAAACGGCTGGACTCTCCTGCGTGCGCTTGTGCTGTCAGGGTTGATTTTGGCCCCGGCCGCGGCCGGAGCCGCCGATCGGCAAGATCCGGTTGATCTGGTCAATCCTTTCGTCGGCACGTCGGGCGACCACGGTCAGCTGACCCCGGCCGCCACCGGCCCCTACGGCATGGTGCAATTGTCGCCCGACACGCGTCCAGCTCAGCACGCGGGCTATGATTTTGCCGCCACGCAGCTGACCGGCTTCTCGCACACCCGCGCCGTGGGCGTTGGCTGCGGCGGCGCGGGTGGCGACCTGCATGTCGCGGTCGGCTATGCCGGGGAGGGGCCGGTCTGGCCTATGGACAAGACCTCCGAGCGGGCTACGCCGGGCTGGTACCGCGTGCGCTACGGCCAAGGCGTCGAGGTCCAGCTGGCGGCGCTGGGCGCGGCCGGTGTCTCGCGATTCAACATGCCTCGAACCGGTATCGTCCGCGTCGTGTTCGACCCGCGCCACGGCTACACCAAGCAACGAACGGCCGAATGGACAGCATGGGACGCCGACGACCTGCGTGGGAGGATGTCGGCCGGTACGGTCTGCGATGCGGGTCTATATCACCTATCGTTCGCCGCGACCCTGACACTGAATGAACGGCCGGTCACCGTCGCCGCCACTCGCCTGGACGGCGATCGACTGGCCTTCGATGTGCCGGTCGCGGCCGGTGACCGGGTTACGGTGCGCACGGGCCTGTCGGTGGTCGATCCGGCCTCGGCCCGCCGCGTGCTCGACACCGTCGTCGGCGGGCGAACCCTTGAGCAGGTGCGCGCGTCGGCGCGTTCGGCCTGGGCCAAGGAATTGGGGCGCGTCCAGGTGACGGGCGACGACGAGCGGGCGCGGCTGATCTACACGCACCTGTTCCGGGTCATGCAGACCCCGGCGCGCATCGATGACACCGATGGTTGGTATCGTCGTTCGGACGGCACGCTGCATCAGGCTCCCAAGGGGCGTCACCGCTACGCCGGCTGGGCCGTGTGGGACAACTACCGTACTCAGCTGCCGCTGCTAGGCCTCCTCGATCCCGACCGCTCCTCCGATATCGCCGCCTCGCTCGCCGAGCTCTACCTGGCCGGCAAGACCCAATGGGCGACCGAGAACGAGCCCTTCATCACGGTGCGCACCGAGCACGCGGGTGTGGCCCTGCTCGATTTCCGTCGCAAGGGGATCGACGACTTTGACGCGCGGGCGATCCTGCCGCTGATGGTCGCCGAGCTGAAGGACCTGCCGCGCAACACACCCGACGAGCAGATCGAGACCGCCTACGACACCTGGGCCGCGGCCGAGTTGGCGCGGGATCTCGGCCAGATCGAAAGTGCTGACCAGCTGCGCGGAGAGGCCCTGTCTTACCGTGGCATGTGGCGGAGGGTGTTTGGCCAGGTGTCAGACGACTTCGATGTGGTGAAGGCCAGGGGGCTCTACCAAGGCACGCTCTGGCAGTATCGCTGGGCGCCGGTCTTCGACCTCGACTGGTTGGTCAGCGAGGGCTTGGGGCGAGAGCGGTTCAGCGCCGAGCTGACGCGGTTCTTCGGCGAGGGTCTGTTCAACATGACCAACCAGCCGGACATCCACGCGCCGTTCCTGTACGCCGCGACCGGAGAGGCCGAGCGCACATCAAGCCTCGTCGATCAGATTCTGAACAGACCGATGGACCATTGGTACACCAATGGCGGCAAGCGCGCGGCTCCATGGCATGGCCGCGCCTTCGCGCTCGCCCCAGTCGGCTATGCCGATGGCATGGATGATGACGCTGGGGGCATGGCCGCCTGGCATGTCTGGGCTTCGCTCGGGCTCTATCCGTTGACCCCGGGCGAGCCACGCTACGCCTTGACAACACCATCCTTCGACAAGGCCACGATCATCTTGCCAGACGGTCGCGCGATAAGGATCAAAAGGCTCGGGCCAGCGAGCGGACGTCTGGTCGCGGTGCGCTGGAACGGGCGCCCCTTGAACAGCCTCTTCATTGATCATGCCATTTTGACCCAGGGAGGGAGCCTGGAATTCTTCCTCGCTTCATAGACGTAGCCGTACCGACGATGCGCGAGCTCTTGAAGCGGCGGGATCATCGACGGAAGCTTACCGACGCGGCGACAGAGCTCGGTGAAGGTGTCGAAGTGCGCGCTGGCCTGCAGCACGCGAGCATCGCGCGGCTCGCCCCGTATAGGCCTGCAATTGCACGTCCATCCCTCGCATGAGGCTGACCTTTTTGATCAGCCCGGACCGGCGAAGGTCGAGTTTATGGAGCTGTCCCAACGGCAGCTATTGGCGCATCCCGGCTGCATTCCTATCCGGCGAAATCCTTGGCTCAGTCGCCGGGGGGGCCTCGATAGGCTGGTCCATAAACGGCGTCTCGCAGGTCGTGGTGCAGCGTGCCGTCGAAGGGAAACGTCTGAACAAAGAAGACGACGGTCATGTGGTTGGCCGGGTCCACCCAGAAGAGCGTGCTGTCGCGTCCGTCCCAGAAGAACTCACCGACCGCGCCGCGATTTTCCTCGGGCGTCCGCGGGGGGCTTTGGCGCACCGCGAAATCAAGGCCGAATCCGACGGAGCCCTTGCTGGGCAACCACCAACGATCGGTGACCCGGGGGTCCAGTTGATTGGTGGCCATCAGGCGGACCGTGGATGGCGCAAGGATGCGCACCCCGTCCAGCGCGCCGCCGGCCAGCAGCATGCGGGAAAAGCGGGCATAGTCGTCGATCGACGCAACCAGTCCCGCCCCGCCCATGGTCAGGCGGCGGGCCGGATCGAAGTTCAGGCTGCGGGTCTCGGCGTCGCTCTGCCGAGCCAGCTTGCCATCCGCCCCCTTGTTGTAGGTCGCGGCGAGCCGCGGGAAGGCGTCTTGCGGCTGGGTCCAGCCGGTTTGCTTCATGCCCAGCGGATCGAGGATATGGCTCCTCACATAGGCCTCGAAGGGCTGGCCGGAGAGCTTTTCGACGAGCAGAGCTTGGACGTCCACCGCGGCGCTGTAGCTCCATTGATCCCCGGGATCGAACATCAACGGCACGCTCGCCAGGCGGCGGCCAAATTCCGAGAGGTCGTTGGCGTTGTTCAGAGGATCGGCGGCCCTGAAGGCCGCGTCCGCCTCGGTCTCACGCATGCCGTAAGAGAATCCGGCCGTGTGGCGCATGATGTCGCGGATCGTAATGGGCCGCGAAGGCGGGCGCAGACCGCCACGACCGTCGATCACCTTCACCGCCGCGAAGTCGGGGAGGTAGCGCGCGAGCGGATCGTCCAGGCCAAACCTGCCCTGTTCCCAAAGCTGCATCAGAGCCACGCCCGTAACAGGCTTGGTCATGGAGAAGATCTGAACCAGGGTGTCGCGACCCATGGGTCTGCCTTGCTCACGGTCGGCCATGCCCGCTGCGCCGAAATAGCGCTCCTGGCCATCCTGCCAGACGAGCGCCGTGACGCCGACGGCGCGCCCGCTGTCGACCATGGCCGCGAGCACCGCGTCCATGCGGGCCTTGTCGATCCTGACCGGCTCGATCGGGGGGCTGGCGGGCGACTGGGCCCGTGCCTCGCCTGGCGCGGCGGCGACCGCCAACGCGGCCATCATGATCAAGGCGATCGAACGTTTCGTCATGTCGGAGCCGGCGCGACTTAAGGACATCTGGTTTTCCCCCGCGACACGGCGGCCGCTTGATCGACGCAACTGACCACGCGCGCGGAGCGTGCGGAAGGGACGAGCTGATCAACCGTCTCTGTTTATCGACCCGCGAAGCCAATTGCCCATAGGGTCAGGCTGTATCAGGCGCCATGGACGCCACACTGCAGGCTTGCCGACGGCGCCGCTTGACGACCAGGAAGCCGACTATTGATGACTTCGCCCGTTTGTCCGGCGTGGCGAGCCTCCAGGTCTTTCGGGCCCGCAACTGCGAACCGAACTCCGACTTCGGCATTGCTGAGCGCAACGTTGTAGCCTCTTCGAGCACTTCAAGGAGATGAGGCGCGGCCCGATCCTATGCTGCCCATCTAAGGAACGGCCGACGTCGACTTCAACCGCGAAGGGCTGCACGAGAAGCTCTGATGCGAGTTCTCGGGTAGACATCGCGGCGGGCGCCAGCGTGACGCCGAGCCCGGCGGCGGCCAACGCCATCAGCGCCGACCTATCGAAAATGGGGCTGCGGAGAACAGGGGCGGGCACGCCCGCGGCGCCGAACCATAGCGCTCACTCGTCTGGGCGGTGCGAGCGCAATAGCCGTTCGTGGACGAGGTCGACGGGGAGATTTGAGCCCCCAGGGCGCTGACAGGCGTCATCGGCGTCGCGAGCAGCGGTTCAGCATGGACGCCACACCACGCGCCGTCGACGCGGTCATTGTTGGCCTAGATACGCAGGTCGATCGAGGGATGGGCGCGGGCGTCTGTCAACCGGTGTAGCGCGCTTCAAGCAGGTCCAGCTCGCGGACGATGCGGCGCGTGACGTCCTCATCGAGTTGCCGGTCCCGGCCGATCCTGAAAATCTCCTCGCGTTCGGCCCGGACCCCCGCCAGGCGCAGCTGGCGCTCGATTTGCTCGGTCCTGCGGTTGAGCGCGGCCTCCTCGAGGCCATGGGTGCGGCTTTCGATACGCTGGCGGTAGAGTTCCATGACCCGCGCCGCGGTCTCGGTCGACAGATCGGCATCGACACCCCCCTGGAA
Organism: uncultured Caulobacter sp.; assembly: GCA_964427205.1. Lineage (GTDB taxonomy): Bacteria > Pseudomonadota > Alphaproteobacteria > Caulobacterales > Caulobacteraceae > Caulobacter. The sequence goes on along the minus strand of CAYRTE010000004.1, from coordinate 106,199 downwards.
CAGCGCGTGCCGCGCGTGCTCGATGGCGCGGATCGCGGCCTCGGCCGCGGCCGCCCGGGCGCGATCCTCGTCGGCTTGGCGCGAGGGCTCCGGCGGGAGCTCCAGACCCTTAAGGACGCGCGGCAATCCGAGGCTTGCCGCCAGCAGCGAGAGCACGATCACGCCGGCGGCCAGGAAGATGGCTAGGTCGCGGGCGGGGAAGACGTCGCCATTGGTCAAGGTCAGCGGCAGGGTGAGAACACCGGCCAGTGTGATGGCGCCGCGCACGCCCGCGAACGACATGGCCAGGACGAGGCGCCAACTGGTCTTCTGCGGGCGGTCACCGCGACGCTGCGCCCGGAAAAGGGTCAGCCGCAGGGATGTCCAAACCCAGGCGAACCGCAACGCGCCAAGCGCGGCGCTGATCGCCAGGACATAGACGATGAGCCACCAGGGCTCGCTATGGCCGGTGAGCTGTACGGTCTGGGCCGCACCCTTCCAGATATCCGGCAACTGTTCACCCAGCAGGACGAAGATGACGCCGTTGGCGGCGAACTGGACCGTGTCCCATACTGCTGTGCGACGCACGCGGGTGATGCCCAATGCCTGCCCAGACTGCTCGACCAGCCCCATGGTCACGCCCGCCGCGACAGCGGCCAGGATGCCCGAGCAACGGAAGTGCTCGGCGAGGAGGTAAGCGCCGAAGGGCATCAGAAGGCTGACGAGAATCTGGGCGCCGGTATCCTCGCCCAGGCGGGCCGTCACCCAGTGCTTGGCCTGGGTCACCCCCCAGGTAACCGATACGCCGATGGCGACACCGCCCAGCGCGACCCACAGGAAGGTGACGAGCGCCTCGGGTAGCGAGAAGGAGCCGGTCAGCATAGCGGCGACGGCGAAGCGCATGCACACCAGGCCCGACGCATCGTTCAAGAGGGACTCGCCCTCGAGGATATGCAGCATCCGCTTGGGGATGGGCGTTCGGTTCGAGATGGCCGTCACCGCGATCGGGTCGGTCGGTGAGATCACTGCGGCCAGGGCGAAGGCCACAGGCAGTGGCATGGCGGGGATGAGCCAGTGGATCAGGAACCCGGCGCCGACGACCGTCAGGAGGACCAGACCGAGGGCCAGTTCCAGGACAATGGCGCGATCGCGAAACAGGCTGGCCTTGGGAATGCGCCAACCGTCCAGGAACAGCAGCGGTGGGAGGAAGAGCAGGAAGAAGATGTCCGGCCGAAGTTCGACGGTCTTGACGATCGACAATGCGATCACGCCACCGAGCCCGATCTGCACCAGCGGCAGTGGCAAGCGCGTTAGGCGGGCAAGCGAACCGCTCACGATTACGGCGACGAGCAGCGTGAGGATCGTCAGGATGGCGTCCAATTGCAGCTCCGGGACCGTGTTGTTCAGCGGAAAAGCCCAACGCCCCTCCCTCGGGGAGCTCGGCGCATTGGTCAACGCCTATCTGACGCCCGCGCCTGGTCTTGGTCCACCCGCCGTGAAGGTCTGCCATCGAGCCGTGGGCTAATGTCCGCAATGAGCGCGACCCGGCCGGCTAAGCAGACCGTCGGATCGGCAGGGGAGGGTGAAAGTGTGACCCATAGCGCCGCGCCAGGCAGGGGACGCTTTTCGCCGAGCGAATGGAGGGCCGCTTACCGCCGCCAGACTACTTTGACGCCAAGGCCGCTGCGCAGCTGGGGCCGCAGCTCGACAGGCGGCCGCGGGGACGCGGTGGCCACAATGGCGGGATCCCAGCTGAGCCGATAGCGCACCAGATAGCCGTCGTGATCCGATAGCCGCGGCCCCGACTTGGAAGCGCCGAACAGTGTCTCGATCCGGATCGGCCGCACGGTCACCGGCCCGGCGCTGGCAAAGGCCTGCAGGTCCTGGGAGCGCAGCCAGGGCCGAGCGGCAGGATGATCCACGGCCTGGCCTTCGCAGGGATTGGCGGGGCGGTTGCAGAATTCGCTGACCACCTGATAGGGCCGCTCAGCCGATCGATAGTCGTAGCGGTCGGGGGCGTTGCGGACGTTGAAGTCGCCGCCGACCAGCAGCGGTCGATCGACGTCGCGATGGGTGTTGATGAAGGTCATCAGCTCTTCGGTCTGCAGGTTGTGAGCCCGCAGTGACCGGGCGATCGGCACCTTGGCGGCGCGACGCGAATTGAGATGGGTATTGACGATGTCGATCTGGCGGGGCGCGCCAGGAAGCGCCACGCGCACCAGCATGGCCCCCTTGTTGGCCAGACAGTCCAGGCCCGCGCAGTATCGATAGGGCGTGTCCTCGATATCCGTGATCGGCGCGTCGCTCAGCACGTGCAGGCCGGCGCCCGTAAACTTGCCCCAGCCCTCGCCGAACGACGGGTAGCGCACTGCGGCGTAGCGCCGTCCGTTCTCCGGCCCTGCCCCCGAGGCCCGTTCTGAGCGGCTGGGCCCCCGCGCCCAGTAGTGATAGCCGCTGGCCTCGACCAGGTCGCCGACCTCGCCACGAAAGCCCTCCTGGATCAGCACCACGTCGGGCTGGCGGCCGTCGCGCCGCATCGTCGCCAGTTCGGCGCCGATCGCCTTCAGGGCCTTGGCGCGCCCCCCGGCCAGCGGCCAGGGCAGGCCACGGACATTATAGGTCAGCACGCTTATCTCGGTGCTGCGGGCGCCGCCGGGCGGGGCGGCCCCGCTACCGCCGGACGAGGCGCTTGGATCGGTTACATTGAGGTCCAGGGCCACCAGGGCGGGAACCAGGGGCAGAGTCGCCAAAGTCATCATTTCGCCGCTCCCAGAAATGCGGCCGCTTTGAATGACGTTATCATCCTTAAGACGGCGCGTAGTTCAGACGCAGCCGGATGTGTACTGAGTTCCTTGCCGGCGAGGCCTGTCTCCACTGAGTCGGCGACGACGAGATGAATCAGACGCGAAGGTTTTATTTCGACACCGGGACCGAGCGCCGCCATCAGCGCCGGCGTCTGAATGTCCGAATTCTAAGGGGACTCAATGTCCGCGATTTGCGCAGTCAAACCGGCGAAAAGGTCTGTGCGCAGAGGCGGACCTGAACCGCCTCCCGATCCCCATTCCGGGGTCTTGCGTGTGACATTCAACTGTAGCACGCGTGTCACTCCCCCGGCTTAAGCGCCTCCCAGATCTCAAGGGGGGCGATAATGTCCGAGTCGATCAGCATCCTCAGACTTTCAATCGGCCTGGTGGCCAGCACCTGCCTCTCGGGGCCCGTCTTCGCCCAGGCCCAGGACGCCGATGCGACGGCTGTCGAAGCGGTCATCGTGACCGGACAGCGAGAGGCGCAACGCGCCGCGATCGCGGTCAAGCGCGAGACGTTCGCGGTGTCGGATGTCGTCTCGGCCGACGATATCGGCAAGCTGCCCGATCACAACACCGCCGCCGCCCTGCGCCGCATCCCCGGCATTTCGGTGATGGAAGACCAGGGCGAGCCGCGCTTCCCCGTCGTGCGCGGCCTGCGCTCGACCTATAACCGCACCACGGTGGACGGCACGATCGTCGCCTCGGTCGACGAGAGCGGCCGCACCGTGCCGATGGACATCGTGCCCTCGGTGATGGCCGGTCGCCTGGAGGTCATCAAGACGGTGACCCCCGAGAACGACGGCAACGCCATCGGCGGCGTCATCAACGTCACCACCCGCAGCGCCTTCGACGCCAAGAAGCCATTCTTCAACGGCATGGCGTCCTATGGAAGCTATGAGCGCAGCGGCGACGTGCGCAACGACAAGCCCTCCTATCGCCTGGCCTTCGCCACCGGCCGCACCTTCGGCGCGGAAGACCATTGGGGCGTGGTTATCGGCGCCTCGCACGAGCAACTGGACTACGACATTCCGCAGGTGGAGGCCGCCAGCCCGTCGGTGCGGGAATACACCGCGGCCGGCGCGCCCGTGCTGTCGGGGGCGGCTACCGGCAACGGCATTCAGGTGCCCACCCAGTTGCGTCTGTTCTGGTACAACAACACCAAGCAGCGCAGCGGCCTGAACGGCAAGATCGAGTATCGGCCGTCCGACAGCTTCCGCTGGGAGGCCTCCGGCCTGTTCGCCCGCATGGAGGATGATGAGGAGCGGATCGAGTACCGCATCGAGCCGCTTGGCAATGTCGCCAGCCAGACCCAGACCAGCGGCGCCTTCGCCCGGGGGCGCGGCATCATCCAGCTGAACCAGCCGATCACCAAGCGCGAGATTGGCCTGGCCCGCACCGGCTTTGCCTGGACATTCGCGCCCCACTGGAAGGCCGACGGCGATCTGGTCTATTCGCGCGCCCAGCTTGAGGTTCCCAACCACTCGGTAGAATTCCGCACGGTCGACGCCCAGGGGGCCAACTACGCCTTCACCTATGACACCACCAACCCGCTGTTTCCGGTGTTCACGCCGGTCAATGACGCGGCCCTGCGCAACCCCGCCAATTATGTGCTGCAACAGCACCGTGACGCCCTGACGGCCACCGAGGAAAACACCTCCCAGGCGCGCTTCAACTTCGCCTATGACGACGAAGGCGGCGAGCGCAACCTGAAGGCCAGCTTCGGCGGCGTGCTGCGCTCCAGCGAGCGCAAACTGACCGATAGCCAGATCAATTATCGCGCCGCGACGGGCTTTGCCTACACCCTGACGGAGGTCGCCGTGCCGGGCCCCAGCGATAGGATCGCCGGCCGCTATCTGCTGACGCCCCGGATCGGCGCGGATAAGGCCATGGCCTTCTTCAACGCCAACCGCGCCCGTTTCGTCACCACCACGGCGGCGCCGACGGGCGACTACGAGGTCCAGGAAGACGTCTATGCCGGCTACGGTCAGGCGAGCTACCGGATGGGTGAAGTCACCGTCCTGGGCGGTCTGCGCTATGAGCGCACCGAGGTGGAATCGGACGCCGTGCGCAACGCCGGGGGCGTCCTGACCCCGGTCAGCAACGCCGGCGCTTATGAAAACTGGCTGCCCAGCGTGCACCTGCAGTGGAAGCCCGCGCGGAACCTGATCATCCGCGCCGCCTGGACCAACACCGTCGGTCGGCCGGACTACGGGTCGCTGGCGGCCACCGAGAGCGTGACGTTCGACGGCAGCCAGGCCCGCCTGTCGCGGGGCAACCCGGGGCTGAAGGCCCGCGAGAGCGAAGGCTTTGATCTGTCGGTGGAGTTCTACCCACAGGATGGCCTGATCTCGCTGGCGGTGTTCAGCAAGGACATCAAGAACGAGATCTTCACCCTCAGCTCGATCGAGAACCTCGATGTCGGTCGCGGTGTGGAGCCCGTGCTGGTCTCCACCCCCCGGAACGCCGAGGCGGCCAAGATCAAGGGCCTGGAATTCGCGGTGCAGCAGGCCTTCACCTTCCTGCCCTCGCCGCTGGATGGTTTCGGCTTCAACGGCAACGTGACCCTGCTGGACACCGAGTTCACTTTCCTGACCTCGACCGGCCCGCGGGTGACGGGGCTCTTCCAACAGCCCGAGATCACCACCAACGAGTCGATCTACTATCAGCGGGGACCGTTGGAGGCCCGGGTGTCGCACAACTACATCGGCGGCCAGCTCGAGACGATCAACGACGCCAACGCCAATTCCGATCAGTACTGGAAGGGCCGCCACAGCTTCGACGCCAGCCTGTCCTGGCGGTTTGCCCAGCGCTTCACCGTTTTCGTCGAGGGGCAGAACCTGTCGAACACCGGCCGCCAGGAAGTGACTGGTCCCGGCCGAGCCTATCTGCAGGAGTGGGCCAACTACGGCCGCACCTACTGGGTCGGCGCGGCGGTGAACTTCTAGGGCGGAACGCAAATGCCAATGCTCATCGAACTGCTCGCGGCCATGGCGCTTCAGGCGTCACCGGCGTCCGGACTGCCGGCGGCCGCGCCAACCCACAAGGCCGAGACTGTGCGGCGCTATGATAGCGGCGCCACTCAGGGCGCCGCCGCTGGCCCCAGCGACGTCTATGCGGTGAGCAACTTCAAGCTGGTGCGCTTTGACAAGAAGACCGGCGAGAAGCGCGCGGAGTGGGTTGGCGAGAAGGCGCGCTTTCCGCACATCAACTCCTGCGCCCTGATCGCCAGGGATCTGGTCTGCGCCAGCTCCAACTTCCCGGCCACCCCGCACGTCAGCACGGTCGAGATGTTCGATCCGATGACCCTGGCCCACAAGCGTAGCGTCTCGCTGGGTCTGGGCACGGGTTCGGTGACCTGGGTTGATCGCCACGACGGGTTCTGGTGGGCGATGTTCGCCAACTACGACGGCAAGGGCGGGGAGACCCCGCGCGACCACCGGCACACCACCCTGGTCAAGTTCGACGACCAGTGGCGGCGGCTCGAGGCCTGGGGGCTGCCGCCCACGGTGCTGGGGCGCATCGCGCCGATGAGCGTCTCAGGTGGCGGCTGGGGACCGGACGGCAAGCTCTATCTGAGCGGCCACGATCTGCCGGAGCTGTATGTCATGCAACTGCCCATGGGCGGAGGCGTGCTCGACCATCTCGAAACTCTAGGGATGGAAGCCGAGGGCCAGGCCATCGATTGGGACGAGAGCCAGCCGGGAATGCTCTACGGTATCACGCGGCGAACCCGAGAAATTCTCGCCATGCGTATCCAACTGACGCGATAGCCAGCCTACCTGGAACACGTGCACAAGAGGAACTGACCGCTCTTGAGGCCGGCCGCACGAGAAACGCGGCAAGCGTTCACAAACTACCGGTCCAACAGCAAGCTGCTGGATTGCCTGGACACCCACCTCGCCGGCGGGCCATCGCAAACAGCCCAAAGCTCCGCTGTTCCGTACGGCGCGTGGGAAGGGGACCTTGGGATTGTCAGCGGAGGGTGGCCGCCAAGGTTAGTCGCAACCGGACCTTTTCAGCGTCCAACTAGGGTGGGACGTCACTATTGGCGCCGGCATTTGAAGGTTCGAAGTTCGGGGCGGCGCCAAGGTCCGCAATGGCGCATCTAGATCAGCCGCATTCCTGCTCAGACCTCTTCGCCTGCAACCTCGACAGCGACCGACGCCGCGCCGCCGAGGGCCTCATAGCGCCGCGCCGATAACCACTGCAGGCGCTTGGCCTGGGTGAGCAGAACCCGCCGCAGGCCGCCTTGCACCTTGCGTTCGGAAATCACCTGCGCCAGCCGCGAAAGGATCAACGAGCGGCGCGCGATCCTAAAATCGGGATGCGATCGCAGTTCGTGCACCCGCTCAGAAACGATGCGACCGCGCAGCGACGGCGGGGCCTCGACGCTCAGAGTCCCTGGCGGCGGATCCTTCTCGTTGAGGATGGCCTTGAACTGCGATCCGGCCACTGCGCGGTCGGTAATCAGCCGCTCCAGCGCGTCCAGATATTGCCGGGCCGACAGGTCGGCTCGGCTCGACGCCTCGAACTGGGGAAGGGGCCAAACCTCGATCTCGAAGACCTCGAACGGATCCAAGACCGACATGGCCACCGCATCCGTGCGCTGGTTTGTCAGGTGGCGGCGAATGCGGGTGCGCAGCCGCTCATTGGTCTGGCCGACATAGATCGGCTCGCCATCATAGTCGAAGAAGGCGTAGACGCCCCAGCGGTAGTTGCCGACAAAGGGCCGCGCGCCGGACGGATCGTCGAACGGGCTGTCCAGAAAGGTTGTCAGGTTCTGGCGCAGATCCTCGGTCTCGAAGGGCGGGACATTGACCGCGTCGGGATTGCGCCGGAAGAGTTCGGTCACGCGACCTCGCGCGCTTCCAGCGCTTCAGCGAGCAACGGTTCGAAGATGTGCTGGCCCAGATGGCGCACGACGTCCACCACCACACCGTCGCCGGTCAGGTGATAGGCCTCGTTGTAGTTTTTTGGCAGCTTGTAGTCGTCGGCCAGACCCATGAGCCGGGCGGTCTCGCGCGCAGAGATCAGCCGAGAACGGATCTTCTGTCCATCAACCACCAATATAACTTGGCGGCTGGAGCCGCCGGCAGGGGTCCGCAGGCAGCCGGCGACGTCGTCGAACCGGACCTCGGCGCGCTGCACCTTGACGCCCTTCTCATCAAGCCGCGTGCGCTTGTAGACGCCGCCGACCATGCGGCGGCCGGCACGCATGGCGGCGGTGACCTTGGCCTTGTTGAGCGGCGACATCTTGGCCAGCAGTTGTTCGGTCTCGGCCGGGGTGTGCCAAGTGACGCTGGTTGGATGCTCTTCGATCTCGTCGGCAAAAGTGCTGACCCGGTGGCCGGGTGTGGGAACGTTCCACCACAGCATCTGCGCCCGCAGGGCCTTGGGCAGGGCCTCGACGGCGCGGCAAATGCCCCGGGTGTGAAAGGGCGCCAGGGGCTCTGGCGACAGCAGCGCCGGATCGATCGCCACGTCGGCCCGCACGCCGATCACGAACAGGCGTGGCCGCGACTGGGGCACGAACAGGTCGGCGTTGATCACAAGAGCCCCGCAGCGGTAGCCGACCTCGACGAAGGTCCGGCAGATCGCCTCGAAATCCTGGCCGCCGTGCGAGGTCAGTGTGCCACAGACATTTTCGAGCGCGATGAGCCTAGGGGCGCGGCCCTCCGCCTTTAGCGCCCGGACCACGTCCCAGAATGGATAGAAAGTACCAGAGCGCTCGCCTCTCAGGCCGGCGCCGACGCCGGCCAGGGACAGATCCTGGCAGGGAAAGGAGCCCCACATCAGGTCGGCGAGCCCCGGAAGATCCGCCGGAGTGATCGCGCGGATGTCGGCGACCTTCAGCGCGTCGGAACCAAAGTTGGCCTGGTAGGTGAGACCCTTTTTGAAGTCGAAGTCGTTGGCGAACAGGCAGGTCCAGTTAGGGCCCAGGCCCTTGCGGGCCATGCCGCCACCGGCGAAGAATTCGTAGAATTTAGGCACGGGCGCTACGCGCCGTCGCGATTATCGAGTCGAGTTTCATGGGGCTAAGGTGGCGCCGGTTTGGTGTCACGTCGAGCGATGTTTCGTCTTTGTTCGCGCAACTTGTCCCACCTAAACGTCCGGAGTGCGGCAGGGAGACAGAGTCCGCTTTTTGCGCGGTTCAGACGCGCCACGAAACGCGCCGATCGGGCCTTCGATTCGAGTGTGGTGTTGCGATGCTGTCCAGTAGGACACCAGGCAGGGCGGAACGCACGTAGAACAGTGTGCAGGGCTATTGCGGAGAATGGAGTCCCGCAAACCCCCATACTACCGGATTTGTCTGCCTTTTTGCCGCCAAAGAAGTTGGTTGAATTTCATTCAAATAATTGATTTATTTACCTTTTTGGCGGCCCGGAAGGGACTCGAACCCCTGACCTTCGCTTTAGGAAAGCGCTGCTCTATCCTGCTGAGCTACCGGGCCGCGCGGCGCGCGGGCGCAGGGTCAATAGCGCAGGATGACCGGTCCGACCAGACGTCGCTTTAAGCCATACGCCGCGCAACCGCGGCGGCTGGTCGAGGCGCTGCCTGCCGCGCACCAAGATCGCTCTGGAGGCCCTGATCCTGACGGTCGAGCGTCAAGGGCTCGCGGCCGGACGCATTCACCATTCGGATCGCGGTCTTCAATGGGCTACCCGCGCCGGGCGCGGCCCTGCCGGAGTGGAATTGGAGCGGCTTGACCCCCCGTCCGCCTTTCGGGCGAGGATCGAGGGTGTCGACCTGCCCCTTGAATATGCGACCAGCCTCGCCCTCTCAGAGGATGCCCGGCAGTATGAGATTTACGCGCAGTCCCCCCAAGGGCGAGGAGTCCAGCCAGATTTTGCCGCCGTACAGGGTGACAAGATCCTTGACGATCGCCAGGCCCATCCCGTGCCCCGGCGTCTGCTCGTCCAATCGTTCGCCAAGGCCGAAGACCAGCTCATAGGCTTCCGGAGCCAGGCCTGGGCCGTCATCATCAAGCGTCACCAGGATCTGAGTTTCCTGGAAGAGCGCGGCGGAGACCGTGACACGGCTCTCCGCCCACTTGCCGCCGTTGTCCAGCAGGTTGGCCAGGATCTCGGCCAGATCCTGGGCGTCGAGCGCCGCCGTCAGGCCGGGCGCTATCGACGCATCGAACTCGACGCCCCGGCGGCCATGCAGCCTGCGCATGGCCTCCAGAACAGGCGTCAGCGCGCCGTCGACCGATGTCGCCACGCCGGGGGCGCTGCGTAGAGCCGCAGCGCGGGCGCGGGCGAGTTGATAGTCGATCTGGCGGTGCATGCGCTCGCACTGCTGGGCGATGATCTCGGCCGCGGGCGCATTCCCACTGGCCCGAAGCCTTTCGGCTTCGTCCACGAGGATGGCGAGCGGTGTTTTTAGTGCATGACCCAGGTTGCCCGCTTGGGTGCGCGCTCGGCGCAGCATGTCCAGATTGGCCTCGAGCAGGTTGTTGAGGTCGGCGGCGAGCGGCCGAACCTCGCTGGGAAGATCGTCGGGGAGGCGATGGGTTCGACCCGTCCTGACGGCGGCCAGGGCATTGCGGACCCGGCCCAGCGGACGAAGGCCGAACCAGACCTGAAGCATGGCGGCGCCGCTGAGGCCTAGGGCGATGAACAGCAAGGACGCCGCCAGCGTCCAGTTGAATCGCATCAGGACCTGGTCCAGCAAGCGCTGGTCGACGCCGATGGCGATGCGCAACGGCGCCGGCGCGCCCGCGGGCTCCACACTGGTCTCGACAAGCCGGATCGGCCCCGTGGGTCCCTCAACGAAGGTATGGCGCTCCACGCCAGGCGGCGTGGGCGTCTCGGCGAGACGCAGGCGGCCCTCGCCCAGCGATGCGGAACTGGCCGAGCGGCCGTCGGGGGCTTTCAGTCGCCAATAGAAGCCAGAGCCCTTGGGCAGGAAGCGCGGGTCGCTCAGGCGTCGGTGCAGATAGGGTTGTCCGGACGCATCGACGGCGGCCAGCACCGCCAGTTCCGCCGCATGGCCGTGGAGTTCGTCGTCGAACTGCTCGGTGACGTGCGCGCGAAACAGTTCCGACAGAACCCATCCGCTCACGACGAGGCCGGCGGTGATCCAGATAACGGCCCCGACGATCAGGCGAGTGCGGAAGCTGGCCCAGATCGTTCGCATCATGTCATTCGATATCCCAGGCCCCGCAGGGTGCGAATGACGTCCTTGCCCAGTTTTTTCCTCAGGCGGCCGATATAGACCTCGATCGTATTGGATTCCCGGGTCTCATCGAGCGTGTAGACGTGATCGACCAGCTCGGCCTGGGAAACGATCCGGCCGGCGCGGTGCATCAGATAGGTGAGGACACGCAACTCGCGCGCGGTCAGTTCGATCAACTGGCCGTTCTGGGTCACGGCGCTGGCGGCCGGATCCAGGACGATGTCGCCTCGACGGAGCAGCGGCGAGGCGCGTCCGGCGGAGCGGCGTGTCAGGGCGCGTAGGCGAGCAACGACCTCGGCGCTTTGAAAGGGCTTGCCGAGATAGTCATCCGCCCCGGCGTTCAGGCCTTCAACGCGATCGGTCCAGGCGTCGCGCGCGGTGAGGATAAGCACCGGGACGTCTCGGCCCGCGCGTCGCCAGCGTTTCAGGACCTCGATCCCCGGCAGGCGCGGCAGGCCAAGATCCAGAACGACGGCGTCGAAATCATTGGTCTCGCCCATCAGGCAGCCCGTCTCGCCATCCGCCGCGCAGTCGACCGCGAAGCCAGCTTCGCCCAGCGCATCGGCCAGCCGCCGGGCCAGATCCTGGTCGTCCTCGATAAGCAGAATGCGAATGGTCGCGTCTCCCTTTCGTCGATGGCTCTAGCACCGGCGCCTGAAGCCAGCCTGAACGCGGCTCAAGGGTTTGTCAGGTTCATTTCAGCTTCACTTCAGGCGGGCTTCAGGGCCCGGGCGCATCTGGGGTCGTATGCGCGGATCGCCGCGCGAGGGTGACCATGGCTATACGAAACCGTTCTCCGTTCGCCGGCGTCGCGCTGGTTGGCGCGTGGCTTTGCGCGGCGTCGGCCTGGGCGACTGAGCCTGTCGTCATGAGCGCCGCCCAGGAGAAGGCGATCGGCATTCGCCTGGCGACGGCTGTCGAGGCCGAGGCGACGCCGATCGTGAGCGTTCCGGCCAGTGTCGCCCCGCCGATGAATGGCCGCCGGATCGTCGCCTCGCCCTTCGCCGGCACGGTGATTCAGGTCAATGTGCTGGAGGGGCAAAGCGTCAAGGCGGGCGCCCCGCTGGCCGTGTTGTTCAGCCGCGACGCGCTCACGGTCGGGTCCGAGCTTAGTCAGGCCCGCGCCGAGCTCGGGGTCGCCGAGGCGGCTGCACGCCGCTCCAGGGCCCTGGCGGCGGAGGGCATCATCGCCGGAGCGCGGGTTGAAGAGGCCAATGCGCGGGCCGCTCAAGCCCGCGCCATGGTTTCCGAACGCCAACGCCTGCTCAGCAGCGCTGGCGGATCGGGGGCGCGACCCGGCGAGTTCATTCTGCGCGCCCCGATCAGCGGGCGCATCGCCCAGTTGAACATCGCGCCTGGCGCGGGGCTTGAAGCCATGGCCCCGGCCATGACCATCGATCGCAGCGACAAGCTGTGGCTGGAGGCTCGGCTGTCTCCCGACCTTGTCGATCGGGTCAAGGTCGGAGGCGGGGCGCGGGTCGGCGGTGTCACGGGACGCATAATCGCCGTGGGATCGTCGGTGGATCCGCGCACCCGGTCCGTTGTCGTGCGGGCCGAGATCGCGGGCGACGGCAGGCTTTCACCGGGACAGACGGCCAGTCTCACCCTGCTGGGCCCAGTCCAGCCGGGCGCCGTCCAGATCCCGCGTTCGGCAGTCATTCAAGGGGCGCGCGGCGCGATGGTCTTCGTCAGGGAAGCGAAGGGTTATCGCAGCGCGCCTGTGACCGTCGTCGGAGCGGCCGGGCAATTCGCCGTGGTCACCGGTCTTGCGCCCGGCGCGCGCGTGGCGGTCAGCGGCGTTTCGCAACTCAAGTCGGCGCTGGACCAGTAGTCATGTTCCAGAAGCTGATCTCCTTTGCGTTGTCGCAGCGGCTGCTGGCGATCGTCCTGACCGTGGCCCTGGTGGGCCTGGGGCTCAACGCCTATCTCAAGCTGCCCGTCGACGCCTTTCCGGATATCTCGCCCACCCAGGTGAAGATCATTCTCAAGGCGCCGGGGATGACGCCGGAGGAAGTCGAGAGTCAGGTCATCACGCCTCTGGAGATGGAACTGCTGGGCATCCCCCGTCAAAGCATGCTGCGAGCGACGGCCAAGTATGCGATCGCCGACCTGACCATCGATTTTGAAACCGGAACCGACGTTTACTGGGCGCGACAGCAGACGGCCGAGCGGCTGACCAATGCGCTTTCATCCCTGCCAGAAGGCGTCACCGGTGGTCTTTCGCCCATCTCGACGCCGCTGTCGGACGTCTTCATGTTCACCGTGGAGGGCGGCGGGCTGTCTCTCGAGCAGCGCCGCGGCCTGCTGGACTGGACGGTCCGTCCCGCGCTTCGGGGCCTGCCCGGCGTCGCGGATGTCAATGTGCTTGGGGGACGCGCGCGAACCTTCGAGGTCGCGCCTGATCCATCGGCCCTGGCCGGCGCCGGACTGACCGCACAGGCCCTGATCGCGGCGATTCCGGACTCCAACCGCAACGATGGCGCTGGGCGCCTCAATGACGGCGAAGAAGCGCTGGTCGTCCGCGTGGCGGGGGCCATTACCAGCCTTGAGGATCTGCGCGACACGGCCATCGCCTTGCCCAGCGGCGGAACCGCGCGTCTGGGTGACCTTGCCGAGGTGCGGGAAGGGGCCCTGACGCGCTATGGGGCCGTCACTCAGGACGGTCAGGGCGAGACAGCCCAGGCTATCGTGATCGCCCTGCGCGGCGCTGACGCCAAAGCGGTGGTCCAGCGCGTCGAGGACCGGCTGGCGGAGTTGCAGCCCTCGCTTCCGGCCGGCGTCCGGATCAGCCCGTTCTATAATCGCTCGGAGCTTATCGAACGCGCTACCGGCACGGTGACTCATGCCCTGCTGGAGGCCACGGTGCTGGTGGTCCTGCTGCTGCTCCTCTTTCTGGGCGATCTACGGGCGGCGACGGTCGTGGCCCTGACGCTGCCTCTGTCGGCGCTGGCGACCTTCCTGCTCATGCGCACCTTCGGCCTTTCGGCCAACCTGATGAGTCTGGGGGGACTGGCGATCGCCATCGGCATGCTGGTCGACGCCGCCGTCGTCGTGGTCGAGAACACCGTCGAGCGCCTGGACAAGCCCGAAATCACGGGATCCCGCCGGCTGCATGTGATCTTCGAGGCGGTGAAGGAGGTGGCCGCACCGGTCGTCTCCGGCGTTCTGATCATTTGTCTGGTGTTCCTGCCGCTGCTCAGTCTTCAGGGGCTGGAAGGCAAGCTGTTTGCGCCGGTGGCCCTGACCATCGTGTTCGCGCTTGGCGCGTCGTTGCTGCTGTCCTTCACGATCGTTCCGGTTCTGTCGTCGCTGATGATCAAGGCCCGGCCACACCACGAATCCTGGCTGATGCGCCGGATCGGTCCCTTCTATTCGAGACAGCTGGACAAGGCCCTGGCGCGGCCCTTGCCGGTGCTGGGCGCGGCGGGCGGGGGCATGGCCCTGGCGGTCGTCGCCTATCTGCTGATCGGCAAGAGCTTCATGCCGACCATGGATGAAGGGGCGATCCTGATGCAGCTGGCCAAGCTGCCCTCGATCAATCTCGACGCCAGCGCCAGCCAGGACATGGCCGTGCAACGCGCGATCCTGGCCCGGGTCCCGGAGGTCAAGCGGATCGTCGCCCGCGTTGGCTCCGACGAACTGGGGCTTGACCCCATGGGGCTCAACGAGACCGACAGCTTCCTGGTGCTGGCCGATCGCAAGGATTGGCGCCGCAAGGACAAGGTCTGGCTTACCGAGGAGATCCGCAAGGTCGCGGCGGAGTTCCCAGGCATAGACGCCACCTTCACCCAACCGATCGAGATGCGGGTGTCGGAGATGCTGACGGGCAGTCGAGGGGATCTGGCGGTCAAGGTGTTTGGCCCGGATCTGAAGACCCTGGGTGAGCTTTCGACGGCTATCGAGACAAGCCTGAAAGCCACGCGCGGTGCCGCCGACGTCTATACGGTCGCGGGCGACGGCGTGTCCTATCTACAGTTCGACGTCGATCGGGGCGCGGCCGTTCGCTCGGGCCTTTCGGTCAGGGCGATCCAGGCGGAACTGCGAGCCCAGCTTGAGGGCGCCAACGCCGGCGTGGTGTTCGAGCCTGGCCGACGGACGCCGATCATCGTGCGGGGCCTTCAAAACCTTCGCGATGATCCAGGCACCTTTCTCCAGACCCAGATCGCGACCCCGGACGGCGGTCTGGTGCGCGCGGCCGATGTCGCCAGCGTGGCGCGCCGCGAAGGGCCGGTGAAGATCGATCGCGAGAACGCGTCGCGCTTTGCGGTCATTCAGGCCTATGTCTCCGGTCGGGATCTTGTCGGCTTCGTCAAGGAAGCTCAGGCCAATGTCGCCCGCGACGTTCCGATGCCCCAGGGCTACCGACTGGTTTGGGGCGGACAGTTTGAAAATCAAAAGCGGGCCGCGGCGCGACTGGGTGTCGTCGTTCCCGCCAGCCTCGCGCTGATCTTCCTGGTCCTGTTTGTGACCCTGCGATCGATCCGCCAGGCCCTTCTGATCCTGGCCAATATTCCTTTCGCCATGATCGGCGGCCTTGTCGCTCTCTGGATTTCCGGAGAATACCTGTCGGTTCCAGCTGCCGTGGGCCTGATCGCGCTTCTCGGTATCGCGGTGCTCAACGGCCTGGTGCTGGTCTCGCACTTCAATGAACTGCTCGACCGCGGCCTGGGCCTTCAGCGAGCCATCGTCGAAGGCGCGCGTCGCCGGCTGCGACCGGTTCTGATGACCGCCAGCATCACCGCTCTGGGGCTCGTGCCCCTGCTGTTGGCCAGCGGTCCAGGGTCCGAGATCCAGCGGCCGCTCGCGATCGTCGTTGTCGGCGGCCTGACCACCTCGACGCTGCTGACCCTGATCCTTTTGCCCATTCTCTACCGCCGGTTCGGCCTTGAACGCGGCGCCGCCCTTCAGGAGTCCGCGTCGTGAACCGCTGTCTTGCAACGTTCGGGGTCTTCGCGGCGCTAGCGACAACAGCAGCTGCGGCAGAGGCCCCGGGCTTCGCGCGGCCGCCCTTCCTGCCGGATGACACGGCGATCCTCGCCGTGCTTGACGCGTCCCCGGCCTTGGCCGAAGCGCGCGCGGAAGTTCATGGCGCCAGGGCCCAGGCCCGTATCTTGGCGGCGGGCGACCACGAGTTCCTGGGCTCGATCTCAACGGACCGCCGTCAGGTTCGAGGGGAGGGCGACTATGCTGAATGGTCCGCCCAGATCAGCCGAGGCTGGCGGTCGCCCGGCAAGCGCGCGCTGGATCTGAAGGCTGGCGCCGCCGGTGAGCGCGCGGCGGCCGATTCCCTGGAGGATGCGCGTCATCAGGCCTCGCTACAGCTGGCAGGCCTCTGGGTGGGGTGGCTTGAGGCTGAGGCCCTCTCAGACATCGACCGCCGTGAAGTCGAGACCTATGCGCGTGATGTCGCCGCCCTGACGCGACGCGTTGAACTGAAGGATGCGGCGCCGCTCGACCTTGATCAGGCGCTAGCAGCCCTGGCGCGCGCCAGGTCGACGGCCACCCAGAGCCTGGCGGGTGCTGAAGCGATCCGAACGGAACTGGACACCCACTATCCGGGTCTTAGCCCCGCTTGTGCGCCCGCGCTTTCCGCGCCCTCGGCGCCGCTGCGCCCGTTCGAGACCTGGCTGACCCTCATCCCGCAACGCAGCCACGAAATCACGATCGCCCGGGCTCTGGCGGATCGCGAGGCCGCCCTGGCGCGGCGGACGCGGTTGGATCAACGACCCGATCCGACCATCGGCCTGAGGGCCTTCAATGAGAGGGGCGGAGCCGAGACCGGCGTGGGGCTGACGCTATCGGTCCCGCTGGGCGGCGCTCTGCGCTCGGCGACCGCCGAGCGACAGGCGGCCGTGGCCTCGGCGGCCGAGGCGCGATATTTCATGGTGGTGCGGTCGGTGGATCTTACAGCCAAGCGCGACGTGATTGATGCTCGCTCCGGTCTGCTGGCCTGGAATGAAGCCGCGGCCGCCGCCAGGTCGGCGAGCCTCTCCTCAAATCGGATTCAGCGCGCCTATGAGCTGGGAGAGCGGGATCTCACCGATCTGTTGTCCGCGAGAAGGCTGGGCTTTGAGGCCGAGCGGCTAGAACTCAGAGCCCGTTCGGCCGCGCATGCCGCACTTCTGCGTCTGGCTCTGGACGCCCACGAACTGTGGCTTTCCGAAGAGGGGGAACCGGGTTGAACCCTTGCGCAGGGCTTTCGCCGCCAGCCTGGTCAGAGCCGTTTCGACGCGTGTTGGCCCTCCGCCCCATGCCGGTCGCCAGCTCTGTCCGGCTCCTCCGATGCTGAGCGCCAAGCCCTGGGCCAGGAGGGCATATTTACTCAGTAGTCTGAGTAAAATTCGCCGTGTCATTCTGTCGCTGCGAAGTTATCCACAGACTTGTCAAAATACCTTCACATTTCCAGCGACCAGCATAAGCTCCTCCTCAAGCTCGGATCAATCGAGCAAGGAGGAGAGAAATGTTCACTGTTTTCGCGGGATTTGCAGCTGCGGTTGCCCTGTCCGCTAGTGGTTCTGGCGCTGATTTTGCTCAATCAGCGGCGTTCACGCCCCAGCCGGCGGGCGCGAAAACGCTGTATGTGTGTGAGCGCGACACCGTTTCCAAGCGAACCTTCAAGCGGCTTCATGGCGAGGTGAAGTTCGTGACCGCTAAGTCCTTGCTCGATCGTCGTGGCGATAGCGACAAATGGTCGGCTCCGCGCTGTATCACTGGGGCCGAGTTACGTCGCCTGGAAGCGTCGCCCAGCAATCTAATCCAGATCAAGCATCAGACCCGCTAGCCGCGGGACGGCTCTGATCGGGCCAGGCTTTCCCAGGCTTCGGCTCGATTGATCTCGACGCATCGAATTGGCTTGAGGCCTCACGGCGACTACTGAGCGCGTAATAGCTGCTGGTGCTCGGTAGTCGCTCCCGAGGGAGCAATTCCCCTTGTTGTCGTCACAGAGGCGAGCAATGAGGCTGTGATCTTTTCAACCATGGCCAGGTCCTTGGAGGAGCGCTCCAGGGCGCAGGCATGGCGAGATAGGATCATTCTGACTTGGCGCATCTCGCCAACGATCTTGGCGATGCGTTCACGATCAACCTGACCAAAGTTACGGCTGCGATGAAGTCGTGGCGCGCTCATGACAGGCGTTACTGGTCGCGCGTCATTCCCATGCCGCGGCATTCCTTATTAGATCCGCGCCCGAGAGCCGAACCGCGCCGCCGCCGGTGGCGCCGTCATCGGGCATTGGCGGTTTTGGCAGCGGCGGCGTGACCGTTGCCTTCTTCGACGACCGCCTTGTGGACGAGCGCGCGAAGCGCCGCAGACCTGCCGCCGCGACTGGCGGCGCGAGTGTCGAACAGTCGTTGCATCTCGTCTGACAGAACGAAGCCAAGCCGGGCCATGGATGCTGGGCGTCGCCCGACAAGCCAAAAGTCGTGGCCAACTATTTCGTCCTTACCCTGATTAAATGTGGGGCAAGACGCCTTTGAGTCTATTGGCATATCCATTCGAGGACTTTGGGTGTCAAGGAGCGGATATTCTGTAAGTGGCTGAAATAGCACGTCGTCAAACTGTCGTAAAATCGTAGGTCGATTGTCGTGCAAGCTCTGTAGCCCATCCTCAGGGGTGAGGAAGGGCGAGGCTTTTCCATAGGCGCGGACCATGGGTCTTCGCTGCCCTGTTTGCGGCTGCTCGCCACTGGAGAAACCTGATGATCCGCCTCGGAAATGTTAGTTTGATCGCGCTTGCCATGGGCGCCTCTCTGGCTCTCGCCGGTTGCGGTGGCGCCGATAGCGTCGCCTCGCCGGGTGAAGGCTCCTTTGCTGGCGGCGGCACCACCACGCCGACGACCCCGACCACGCCGACCCTGCCGCCTGGCACGCCGGCCGCCGATTGCCCGACGGGCTTCGCCAATGTCGGCACCGTGGCCAACGCCACGCTGCGCAACTGCCAACTGCCCCAGTCGATCACCGGTAACCTGGTTGTTCCGCTGCGCGATGGCACCATCTACTCGGTCAGCGGCCGCGTTGACGTGGGCCAGGACCAGGGCGGCGATCCGAACACGCCGATCGCCGGTCGCGCCAAGGGCGTTCTGACCGTTGAAGCCGGCGTCAAGATCTTCGGCTCGGCCGGTCTGGACTACATCGTGGTCAACCGCGGCTCGCAGATCTTCGCCGAAGGCACCGCGACCAAGCCGATCATCTTCACCAGCAAGCAGAGCGTTGAAGGCACGACCGGCGTTGACTCGATCGGTCAATGGGGTGGTCTGGTCATCCTCGGCCGCGCGCCGACCAGCAACTGCTCGGGTTCGGGCGCCACGCCGGGCACCGCCAACTGCGAAGCCCAGGTCGAAGGCACCAACGCGTTCTACGGCGGCAGCTCGACCCAGGACAACAGCGGCGTGATGCGCTATCTGCGCGTCCAGCACTCCGGCTTCGTGATCGTCGCCAACAACGAACTGAACGGCATCACCATGGCCGGCGTCGGTTCGGGCACGACCTTCGACCACATCCAGGTTCACAACAGCTCGGATGACGGCATCGAGTTCTTCGGCGGCAACGTCAACGCCAAGTACCTGGTGCTGACCGGCAACGACGACGACAGCGTTGACACCGACGTGGGTTACAATGGCGCCATGCAGTTTGGCATCATTGTCCAGCGCGCCAATGGCGGCAACCGCGCCTTTGAAACCAGCAGCGCCGGCACGGATCCGCGTTCGAACCCCAAGTTCGCCAACTTCACGGTTGTCGGCCGCGGCGGCTCGGGCAACGACCTGTTCGTCGCCAACTCCTCGACCAAGAGCGTCCTCATCAACTCCGTCCTTCTGCAGACGGCGACGACGGCGGGCTGCGTTGACATCGATGACGCGACGACCGTGCCGACCTTCCACTCGGTCGCCCTGGCTTGCGGCACGCCGTTCACCAACGACAGCAATGTCGATGCGACGGCCGTTGCGGCGCTCTTCAACGCCGGTACGAACAACACCTCGTCGCTGACCTCGACGCTGAGCGGCACGTTTATCAATGGCGCCAACGAGACGGCTCGCCCCTCGTACGCCAGCATCACGAGCCTGAGCAGCTTCTTCACCAACGTCAGCTACATCGGCGCCGTCAAGGACGCCAACGACACGTGGTGGCAGGGCTGGACCTGCGGTCTGACCTCCGGTTCGACCTGCTGATCTGGACGGGGGCGGCGCTAGCGCCGCCCCCGATCCCTTTGCTCACGCCCAATTCAAGGTTCCCGACATGAACAAATTGTTCCTGCCCCTGAGCGGCTTCCTGCTCGCGACGTCCGCGCTCGTCGCGCCGCAGTTCGCCCTGGCTCAAACGCCCGCGGCCGCCCAGACGCAGTCGGGCGCCGTTCCCCAAGATTCCACCGAGGTCGAGGAAATCCTGATCCTCGGCAAAAATATTCCCGAGCCGATGCGGACCACCTCCGAGGTGGCCAGCTTCCTGACCCAGGAAGACCTGAAGCGCCAGGGCGACAGCACCGCCGCCGAAGCCCTGACGCGCGTCAGCGGCCTGAGCCTGGTGTCGGGCCGGTTTGTCTATGTTCGCGGCCTTGGCGAGCGCTACTCGTCGGCCCTGCTGAACGGCTCGCCGCTGCCCAGCCCCGAGCCGCTGCAACGCGTGGTTCCGCTTGACCTGTTCCCGTCCAGCATCCTGGCCGGCGCGACGGTCCAGAAGAGCTACTCGCCCAACTATCCGGGTGAATTTGGCGGCGGTCTCATCGACCTGCAGACCATTGCCGTGCCGGACAAGGCTTTCTTCAGCTTCGAAGTCGGCACGGGCGGCAATACCGAAACCACTCTGAACAAGGGCCTGACCTACTACGGCTCCGACACCGATTTCCTGGGCTACGACGACGGCGCTCGCAAGAAGCCGCCGGAACTGCGCGAAGCGCTGGGGACTGGTAAGCGCATCAGCTCGGGCAATTTCACCACGGCGCAGCTGACCCGCATCGGCCAGA
The DNA here is from genome assembly GCA_964427205.1 of uncultured Caulobacter sp. Lineage (GTDB taxonomy): Bacteria > Pseudomonadota > Alphaproteobacteria > Caulobacterales > Caulobacteraceae > Caulobacter. The sequence continues at coordinate 85,281 of CAYRTE010000004.1, read as the reverse complement.
GCCTGGTCAATGCGCCGCTGAACCTGATCCAGACCAAGAACAAGATCTCGCCGAACTTCTCGACCGATATCAGCGCTGGTCAGTCCTTTGATCTGGGCTGGGGTCACTTGGGTGTTGTCGCCCTCGGCGGCTTCGAGAACAGCTGGCGCACCCGTCAGGGCAAGCAGCAGGAAGGCCTGGAGCAGAACGGCGTTCTTGAGACGCGCACCGACTATGACTTCATGGCCACCAGCAACAACGTGGTTGTGAACGGCCTGTTTGGCCTGGGCCTCGAATGGGGTGAAAACCAGATCAAGTGGACCAACCTCTATATCCACAGCACAACCAAGTCGGCGCGCCAGCGCGAGGGCAATGACGAACTGGCCGGGCAGGAGGTTCTGGACTCCTACACCGAGTGGTTCGAGCGTTCGCTGCTCGACACGCAGATCGCCGGCAAGCACGAGTTCGGCGCCTGGAACTTCGACTGGCGCGGTTCGTACGCCAAGTCCGAGCGCGATGCGCCGTACGAGAAGTTCATCCGTTATCGCAAGGAAAACGGCGTCTACTATCACAGCGCCTCGCAGGAGCAGAATTCGACGAGCTTCAGCGAACTGGACGACACCGTCGCCAGCGCCGGCTTCGACGTTCAGTATACCCTGCCATTGTCCTCGGGCCGCGACGCCATCTTCAGCGGCGGCTATGCCTATATGGACAACGAGCGTGATGCCGAGCGCCGTGACTTCCGCTTCCAGGGCGGCGCCATTCCGCTGACCGTGCAGCAGGAGCGGGTGGATTTCCTGCTCTCGGACTACAACATCGCTCAGGGCTACCTGACCTTCACCGAAACCACCGGCGGTGACGGCGCGGCGGCCTATGAGGCCTCGCTGAAGGTCCACGCGGCCTATGCTCAGGTCGACGCCGAATTCCTGCCGCGTCTTCGCACTTCGTTTGGTCTGCGTCTCGAAGACGCCGAGCAGGAAGTGCAGGTCGTGGATCTCTTCGGCGGTGCGCCGGCGGCCCCCACCTCGCTGACGGAAACCTACATCCTGCCGGCGGCGACGCTGACCTACAATTTCTATGAAGACATGCAGTTCCGTCTTGGCGCATCCAAGACTATCGCCCGCCCGCAATTCCGCGAACTGGCGCCCCAGCAGTATTTCGATCCCGACAGCGATCGCCTGTTCATCGGCAATCCCTATCTGAAGGACACCGAGCTGGTGAACCTCGACGCACGCGTCGAGTGGTATTTCGCCGCCGGCCAGTACCTGTCGGGCGGTCTGTTCTACAAGGACATCGACAGCCCCGTCGAAGCCGTGGTCAGCGAGCAGGGCGCCACCATCGTTCAGACCTACGTGAACGCGCCCAAGGCGTCGCTCTATGGCCTGGAACTGGACGCCAAGAAGTACTTCGACCTTCCCTTCGAGGGCTTCCTGTTCGACGGCAAGCGCTGGATGGTCGGCGCCAACTACACCTACTCCAAGTCGGACGTGAAGGTGTCGGCTGGCGATGTTGTCTTCCCGCTGGCCGGTGCCGGGGCCTCGCGTCCCGCCACCGACTACGTCAAGGACGGCAGCCAGTTGCAGGGGATGTCCGAGCACCTGGCCAATATCCAGTTCGGCTACGAGAACAGCGAGGCGCGTTCGCAGGCCACCATCCTGGCCACCTATGTGAGCGAGCGGATTTCGGCCCGTGGCCGCCCGGGTCAGCCTGATCTGATCCAGGACCCAGGCGTGTCTGTCGACTTCACCTACCGTCGCGCCTTCGACGTGATGGACCGCGAAGTCGAGTTCACGTTTAAGGCTCGCAATATCCTCGGCGAGGATTACGAGGAATATCAAGAACTTGGTGGTGGTCGTGTTGACAACAACACCTACGACCTGGGTCAGAGCTTCACGTTCAGCGTGGCGGCCAAGTTCTAGAAACTCCCAGACACTCCCGGTCTGATAGCGACACCGATAACGCTCCCCATTCGTCCGAGTGGGGAGCGTTTGTCATCGTACTGTCGCTAAACTGTCGTTGATCTGCGTCGGCGCCGGGATACTCCGCGCTTGTCGCAAGCGGCGTATCGGCAGGATCCCTTGAGCCTCACAGATTATCTCCGTACGCCGAACGCCAGACTGGTGCTGGCGCTTGAGATCGTCCTGCTGCTGGTCGTGGCCACGCAGGGCGCGCGCGTGATCTGGATCATCGCCGCACCCCGGCCGCCGGCCGCCGCGCCGACCGCGACGCTCACGCCGCGCGCCGACCCCGCCGTCCTGGCTTCGTTTGACGCTTTCGGTGTTTCGGGCGGTGTCGCCACTTCATCCGGCGGCGCGGGCGGCGGCGAATTCCGCCTCTTCGGTGTCCGGGCGGGCGGCGGCGGCGGATCGGCGATCATCGCGGGCCCCGACGGCGTCCAGAAGGCCTTCGCGGTGGGCGAACAGGTGGCCGACGGCGTCATCCTGGCGAGCGTGGCCGCCGACCACGTCGAACTGTCCCGCAACGGCGCGCGCAGCACCCTTTCGTTTCCGGAAATTCAATGACCAAGGCTCATTCGCCTCGTGCTTCCGTCATGGTTATTGCCGCGGTCCTTGCGCTCGCAGGCGCGGCAGTGCCGATGGCGGCCGCGCGCGCGCAGACCCAGGTGCTGAACGTTCAGGACGCCGATATCCGCGTCTTCATCCAGGACGTCGCCAAGAGCACCGGGACGACGTTCATCATCGATCCCCGGGTCAAGGGCACGGTGACGGTCGCCAGCAACGGGCCGCTCAATCGCCGGGAGCTGTTCGAGGTCTTCTTGGCGACGCTGCGCGCCAACAATTTCGTCGCCACGCCGGCGGGTAACGGCGCCTATCGTATCGAGCCTTCCGAAAACGCCGCCCGTCAGCCCAGCACGGCTGGCGGCCAGTTCGCCACCGAGGTCTTCCGTCTGCGAACGCTGGATCCGGCGGCGGCCGTGGACATGCTCAAGCCGCTGATCGGGCCGCAGGGCCAGGTGGTGGCCAATCCGCGCGGCGGGGCCATTGTCGTGGCTGACTATGCCGATAATGTGCGCCGTATCCGCGCGCTGCTGGCCCAGGTCGATCAGGACCGCGCCAGCGTCCATACCGTGACCTTGACCAACAGCTCCGCACGGGAAATCGCTCAGGTCATTAACGAGATCATGGCCGCGCCCGGCGCGGACGGGAAGGGCGGTCGCGGCGCTGTGACCGTGGTCGCGGTCGAGAGCAGCAACTCGGTGCTGTTGCGCGGCGATTCCGACGCCGTGCAGCGCCTGCTGCCGATCATCACCGATCTGGATCGCCGGGCCGAGTCCAGCGACGACGTGCGGGTCGTCTTTCTGCGCCATGCCAATGCCGAGCAGATGCTGCCGGTCCTGCAGCAACTGGTCGGTCAAAGCTCGACGGCCTCGGCGGGGACCTCGGCCCGGTCGCTCGGCGCGACGCGCGCCACGGGTGGCGGCGCGGGCGTCGCCGCCAGCGCCACGCCCGCCGTTTCGTCCTCGCCGGTTACCGTCTCGGCTGGGAGCGCTCAGGCCAGCGTCGCGCGCTATCCCGGGGCCAACGCCCTGATCATCAGCGCGCCGCCCGAAACCCAGCGCACTCTGGCCGAGGTGATCCGCCAACTCGACATTCGCCGCGAACAGGTTCTGGTCGAGGCTATCGTGGTGGAAGTGTCCGACGACACCGCCAAGCAATTGGGCGTTCAGTTCCTGCTGGGCGGCGCAGACGGCACGGTTCCCTTTGCCGCCACCAACTACACCAACGCCTCACCAAGCCTGCTGCCGCTCGTCGCGGCCGCCGCCGCCGGCAAACCCAAGGATACGGACTCCGACGCCCTGGTGTCGTTGCGCGATGCGGCGGTCAGTTCGCTGCTGACGGCCTCGGGTATCACCAGCGGCATCGCCGGGCGCAGCGGCGACACGCTGTTTGGCGCCATCATCAACGCGGTGAAGAAGGACGCGGCGTCCAACCTGCTGTCCACGCCGTCGATCATGACCCTCGACAATGAGGAAGCCCGCATCCTGGTGGGCCAGGAAGTGCCGATCACCACGGGCGAGGTTCTGGGCGACTCCAACTCCAACCCGTTCCGCACCATCCAGCGCCAGAACGTCGGCGTTCAGCTGGAGGTCAAGCCGCAGATCAACGCCGGCGGCGGCATCACGCTGTTCCTGCGTCAGGAAGTCTCCAGCGTCGCCGGGCCGGTCAGCGTCGGGTCCAGCGAGCTGATCATCAACAAGCGCGAGATCGAGACCACGGCCCTGGTGGACGACGGCGATATCGTGGTGCTGGGCGGCCTGCTGGATCAGCAGGAGAAGGTCTCGGTGCAGCGCACGCCGCTATTGAGCGATATCCCCGGCCTCGGCGCGCTGTTCCGCAGCACGGCGCGCGAACGCGGCAAGACCAATCTGATGGTCTTTATTCGCCCCCGGATCATCCGCAGCGTGGCGGACGCCCGCAATGTCACCGCCCCGCGCTACGACTACATGCGTAACCTTCCGGCCATGACCACGCCGGATGGCGATAACTCGCTGGATGCGGTGATCCGCGACTATCTGCGCACCGCGCCGCCGAGCGCCACGCCCCCGGCCGCGCCACCCGCCGCGCCAGTCTTGCCAGCGCCTTCGACACAGCCATGACCGCGCACCTGCTCGCCTATGGCTTCGCCAAACGCCATGGCGTGGTCCTGCTGTCGGTGGGCGAGCGGGCGGTAATCGGCGTGCGCGAGGGCGCTGACCCCGCCGCGCTGGTGGAGGTGCGGCGCGCCGTGGGCCTGCCGCTGGCGATCGAATCCATGGCGCCGGCCGTGTTCGATCGACGGTTCTCCGAGGTCTATGCAGGCGCGGGCCTGGCCTCGGCGTCCAGCGCTGACAGCCTTGATCTTGACGGCGGTCTTGGCCTGCTTCTGGAAGACATCCCGGCGGCGGCGGATCTGCTGGATCCCCAGGACGACGCGCCGATCATCCGGCTGATCAATGGCCTGATCGCCGAGGCCGTGCGGCTGGGCGCCTCCGACATCCATATCGAGCCCTTCGAGCAGGCTCTTATCGTGCGCCTGCGCATCGACGGCCTGCTGCGCGAGGTCCTGAGCCTGTCGCCGCGCATCGCCGCGATGCTGGTGTCGCGGGTCAAGGTGATGGCCAAGCTCGACATCGCCGAAAAGCGTCTACCCCAGGATGGCCGAATCTCGCTGGCCCTCGGTGGCAAGAGCCTCGACGTGCGGGTGTCCACCCTGCCGGCCCGCATGGGCGAGCGCGTGGTGATGCGGATCCTCGACAAGGACCAGGCCGGCCTGCGCCTGGCCGACCTTGGCATGTCGCCCGAGGTTCTGAGCGCCCTGGAGGCCGCCGTGCGCGAGCCGCATGGCATCATCCTGGTCACCGGACCGACAGGGTCGGGCAAGACCACAACGCTGTACGCCGCCCTGGCGGTGCTGAACGACAACAGCCGCAATATCCTGACCATCGAGGACCCGGTCGAATACGCTGTCCACGGGATCGGCCAGACCCAGGTCAACACCAAGGTCGGCATGACCTTCGCGGCCGGCCTGCGGGCCATCCTGCGCCAGGATCCCGACGTGGTCATGGTCGGTGAAATCCGCGACTCGGAGACCGCCCAGATCGCCGTCCAGGCCAGCCTGACGGGCCACCTGGTGCTGTCGACCGTTCACACCAATGACGCGGCCGGCGCGGTCGTCCGTCTGCGCGACATGGGCGTCGAGCCCTTCCTGCTGGCCTCGACCCTGCGGCTGATCATCGCCCAGCGCCTGGTGCGCCGACTGTGCGAGCATTGCCGGACGCCCGAGCCCGCGGACGCGGCCGCCGCCGCCCTGGTCGGGATCGAGCCGGGCGAAACCCTCTATCGACCGGTGGGCTGCGCCCATTGCGCCCACACCGGCTATCAGGGACGGATCGGCATTTATGAGGCTCTCCGCGTTGACGACCGCCTGCGTCGTCTGATCGGCGGCAACGCTACCGAGCAGGAGATCACCGCCGCCGGCCTGGATCGCGACCTTGGCCAGGAAGCCCGTCGCTACATCCTGGCCGGTCTGACGACGGTCGAGGAGGCGCTTCGGATCACCGGGCAGGGGGCGCGTGATGGCGACCTTTGACTATGTCGCGCTTGATCTGGCTGGACACACCCGCCGGGGCCAGCTGAAGGCCAGCGACGAGACCGCCGCCGTCGGCCAGCTGGAACGACGCCGGCTGGCGCTGGTCAAGATCGCGCCCGCCGTCGCCAAGCCGGTGGCAAGTGGAGCCAGGTCGTTCGGCCAGGGTCTGGGCGCCAAGGATCGGTCGATGTTCACGCGCCAACTGGCGACCCTGACCACGGTCTCGACTCTGGAAGAAGCCCTTCGCACCATCGCGCTGCAGGCCGACAAGCCCCGGCTCAAGCAGGTGATTGGCGAGGTCCACGCCGCCGTGCTGGAAGGCCACAGGCTTTCCGACGCCCTGGCGCGGCCGGCCAAGGCCTTTCCACCGCTCTACCGGGCGATGGTCTCGGCCGGCGAATCGTCCGGGGCGCTGCCGACGATCCTCGATCGCCTCGCCGACCTCCTGGAGCAACAGCAGCAGGTCAGGGCCAAGATCACCACGGCGCTGGTCTATCCGATCGTGCTGGCCATGGTCGCCTGTCTGGTGGTGGCGGCCCTGATGATCTTCGTGATCCCCAAGGTGGTTGAGCAGTTCGACTCCATGGGCCAGACCCTGCCGCTGCTGACGCGGATCGTCATCGGCCTGTCGACCGGTCTGCAGTCATTCGGATGGCTGATCGCGCTGGTCATGGCGGTGGGCGTGATCGCCTTCCTACGCGGCCTGCGCAGCCCACCTTTTAAGCTTGCCGTCGATCGCGCCCTGCTGCGCGCGCCCCTGCTGGGTCGGCTGATCCGCGACGTCCACGCCGCGCGGCTGGCGCGGACCCTGGCCACCATGATCGCCAGCGGCCTGCCCATGCTGGAAGGGCTGATGCTGACGGCCGGCACGGTGCGTAACGCCGTCCTGCGCGGGGCTATGGACGACATGATCGCCGCCATTCGCGAGGGCGGCGCCCTGTCGGTCGCCATGCGGCGGGTCGAGGTGTTCCCGCCCGTGCTGGTCTATATGACCGCCAGTGGCGAGAGCAGCGGCCGGGTCGAGACCATGCTGATGCGCGCCGCCGACTATCTGGAACGCGAGTTCGACACCTTCACCGCGATGCTGCTCAGTCTGCTGGAGCCGGCGATCATCGTGCTGCTGGGCGGCGTGGTGGCGACCATCGTGCTGTCGATCCTGTTGCCCATCCTGCAGATCAACACCCTGGCCCTGAACTAGGAGGCGTGACCATGCCCAAGCCGGAACACAACAAGCGCCGCCGTTCGCGAGAGGCCGGCTTTACCCTGGTGGAGATGATGGTCGTTATCGTCATCCTGGGCCTGCTGGCCACGGTGGTGGCGATCAATGTCCTGCCCAGCCAGGACAAGGCGATGAAGGAAAAGGCCCGGGCCGACGTGTCGGTGCTGGAGCAGGCGCTGGAAAGCTATCGCCTCGACATGTTCGCCTTTCCGCCGACCGAGGCTGGCCTGCAGGCCCTGGTGGCCCCGCCGGCCGGGGCCCAGGCTGACCGTTATCGCGAGGGCGGCTATATCCGCCGCCTGCCCAAGGATCCGTGGGGCAATCCCTACCAGTACCGTGCGCCGGGCGTTCATGGCGCCATCGACATCTTCTCCTTCGGGGCCGATGGCCGCGAGGGCGGGGAGGGCAAGGACGCCGACATTGGCAACTGGAGTTGAACCCCGGCGCCTGACAGCCGCGCGCGGCGCGCGCGCGGGCTTCACCCTGGTGGAACTCATGGTCGTTCTGGTGATCATGGGCCTGCTGGCGGGCGCGGTGATCCTGACCCTGCCGGACGGGCGGATGTCGCTGGCCCAGGAGAGCGGCCGTTTCGCCGCCCGCCTGCTGCGCGCGCGCGAGGAGGCGCTGCTGGTCAATCGCCAGGTTCGCGTCAGCGTTTCACCGTCCGACTACAGGTTCGATATCCGCGACGGTCGCGACTGGCGCGCGCTGGATCGCGCGCCCTTCGCGACGACGCCCTGGCTCGACGAGACTCGTGTCTCCGCCGAGGGCGGTGAAAGCGCCGTGGTGTTCGAGCCCACCGGCCAGGCGAGCGCGGCCGAATTCATCCTGGTCCGCGCCCCCATCGGCTATCGGGTGAGCGTCGACATCGCCGGCAATGTGACCGTCCATGACCCGCGCGCGCTCTGAGGCCGGCTTCACCCTGATCGAGCTGCTGGTCGCCCTGGCGATCTTCAGCCTCGCCGTGCTGGCCCTGCTGAACCTGGCCGGCGAGAACACGCGCGCGGGCGGTCGGTTACAGGACAGGATCCTGGCCGAGGTGGTCCTCGACAATCGCGCCGTGGAGACCATCGCCAGCGCTTCGCCGCCCCCGCTGGGCAAGACAGCAGGGCAGGAGGTTGTCGCCGGCCGACCCTGGCTGTGGACCAAGCAGGTCAGCCGCACCGCCGACCCGGACATTCTGCGCGTCGATATCGCCGTGGCCCAGCCGCGCTCGCGCCAGCCCTCGGCCATGGCCACCGTATTCAGGGCGGCCCGATGAAAGGCTTCACCCTGATCGAGATGCTGGTGGCGCTGCTGATCTTCGCGCTGATCACCGCCGCCGGCGTGGCCGTGATGAGCACCACCCTGTCCAATCAGGGCGCGGTGAGGACCAAGGTCGAGCGCTATGCCGAACTGCAGCGCACCCGGGCCATCCTCAAGGCCGATCTGTCCCAGGCCGCCTCGCGGCGCACGCGGGGCGAGGACGGCATGCCGGCTTTGACGGCCTTCGCCGGCGGCAGTCCGTGGGGCGTGGGGGGGCCACTGCTGGCTTTCACGCGGCGCGGCTACGAGAACCCCGACGGCGCGCCGCGCGCTTCGATGCAATATATTGAGTACGCCCTCGTCGATGGCCGTCTGGAGCGCCGCGCCCGACCTGCCCTGGACGGCGCCCGACTGGGGCCGGCCCAGGTGCTGATGACCGGCGTCGACAGCGCCCAGATGGGCTTTCTGTTCAACGGCGCCTGGAGCCCGACCTGGAAGGGCAATCCCCAAACCGACATTCCCGCGGCCGTTCGGGTCAATCTGCGCCTCAACGATATGGGCGTCATCGACCAGCTGTTCCTGACCTCGGGGGAGGGCCGATGAGACCGGAACGCGAGAAAGGCGCGGCGCTGCTGACGGTGCTGTTGATGGTCGCGGTGATCGCCGTGATCTCGATCGGCGTGCTCGACGACATCCGCTTTGGCATCCGCCGCACGTTCAACGCCCGCGTCGCCAATCAGGCCCAGTGGTACGCCCTGGGAACCGAACAACTGGCTCGGGCCCGCATCGGCCGCCTGATGGATCGCGACGCCAGCAAGACCACGCTGGAGGGCGGCTGGAACGGCCGGGTGATCGCGTTTCCGATCGAGCAGGGCCGCATGGAGGCGACCCTGACCGACGCTACGGGGTGCTTCAACCTCAACAGCGTAGTGGAGGCCAATCAGGGCGAGCCTTTCCGCCGCCGCGATCTTGGTGTTCGCCAGTTCTCGACCCTGCTGTCGCTGGTGGGCGCGCCGAACGAGCGTGAACTGGCCGAGAACCTGGCCGAGTGGATGGACAGCAACGACGTCGGCCGCGCGGAAGCCGAGGACCAGGGCTACGTCAATCTGCCCCAGCCCTACAGGACCGCCGGCGGGCCGCTGGCCGAGGTCAGCGAACTGCGGGCGGTGCGCGGCTTCACGCCTCAGATCTATGCGGCCCTGCGGCCCTATGTCTGCGCCCTGCCGACGACCGATCTGTCGCCAATCAACGTCAATACCCTGCCGTCCGAGCGCGCCCTTCTGCTAACCGCCCTCACCGAGGGAAAGGTCGCCCGCGAAACGGCGCGCGGCGTGCTGGATCGCCGTCCCACCCAGGGCTGGCCGGACGCCCAGGCGTTCTGGGGCGAGCAGGCCCTGCTGGCCACGCCGCCCGGCGACGTCGTTCGCGAACAGGTCCGCTTTCGCACGCGCTTTTTCGCGCTTAACAGTCAGGTTGTCTTCGCCGACATGCCGATCTTCATGACCTCGCTTTTTGAAACCCGTTCGGCCAGCACGGTTACGCTGGTCGCGCGACGTTGGACCTCGGACGAATGACCGTGCTGCGCCTGCTGATATTGCCGCCCGAAAGCGGCGCCCGGCCCGAGTTGATCGAGGCTGATGGAGACGTCGTTTCCCGACGCCCCGTGGATATCGATGAGCGGCTGGATGTCGCCGCCGTGCTGGTCGCGCCCGGCGCTGATACCGTCGCCCGCTGGATGGACCTGCCGGTCGGCAGTCCTGCTCAGGCGCGGTCGGCCGCGGCGTTTCGCATCGAGGACGAGGTCGCTCTGGGCGGCGAGGATCTGCACATCGCGGTCGGAGGCCTGGACGAGGCTGGGCGCACGCTGGTGGTCTGGACAGCGCGCGCGAAGCTGAAGGCCTGGCTGGATGCGGCGTCTGCCCACGGCGTCAGTCCCGAAGCGGTCATTCCCGACTATCTCCTGCTGCCGGAGGACGGGGCGGGGCAGTTGATCGTCGCGCCGTTCGGGGAGCGTCTGGGCCTTCGAGAACCGGGCAGGGCCTTCAATGTCGAGCCCGACCTCGCCGCCTTGCTCGCCGAAGACCGCCCCCATCGCTACATCCCCGCGGTGGAACTCGATCCGTGGCTGGTGGCGGGCGCGCGGTCGCCGGCGATCAATCTGCTGCAGGGGCAGTTCGCGATCCGTCGCGGTCCGCCGGCGCGGGATCGAAGGCGGCTCGCCATACTGGTCGCGACAGCTGTGATGTCGCCTCTGCTGCTGGTCTTGACCCAGATCGCCCATGATCAGCTGACCGCGCGCGCCCTGGAGAAGCAGGCCAGGAGTCTGGCGGTCTCGCTGGTCCCGCAGGCGTCGCGCTATGAAGATCCCGCCGCCTTCGCCCTGGCCCGGTTCACGGCCGCCCAGGGACGTCAGGGCTTTGGCGATCTGGCGGCCAGCTATCTGACCATGGTGCGCTCGGCGCCCGGTGTGACGCTGGATACGCTGGTCTACGGCGAGGACGGCGCGATCCGCTCGGCGATCGCCTATTCCAACTATTCGGACATGGACCAGCTTCGCGACGCGGCCCGGAAGGCCGGGCTGCAGTTGACCGAGCAGAGCACTGTCACCGAAGGCGCCCGCATCACCAGCGATCTCATCGTCAGGAGGCAGCCATGATCGACCGGATCGAGGCCGCGCGGCAGTGGTGGCTGTCACGCACGGACCGTGAGCGGGTTCTGCTCGCCGTCATGCTGGCGGCCGTGCTTGGAGTCGTGGGCTGGTATGGGATTGTCTCGCCGCTGCGTGACGCCGCCGAAGCTGGCCAGGTTCGCGTCGAGACGGCGGCCAGGCGATTGGCGAGCCTGAAGGCCATGGCTCGGGTCAACGCGCCGCGGCCCGGTGGCGGAGCCGCAACGCCCCAGGCCGTGGTCGAGGCCAGCGCGGCCAAGGCTAGTGTGCCGATCGCGCGACGAAGGCAGGACGCGAATGGCCAGTTCACGATCTGGATCGCGGCGATCGATGCGCGGACCCTGCTGCCCTGGGTGGCGGCCGTTGAGCGCGAGGGTGGCGTGAAGGTGGCTGACTTCACGGCCTCGCGGCTGGATGGCGGAGTCGTGGAGGCCGAAATCACCTTTGCCGGGGCCGCGCGATGAGCGACCGAAGGTTTGTCGCGCTCCTGATCGCGGCCCTCGTGCTGATGACCCTGGTCCTGGCGCCGGTCGGTCTTCTGACGGGCGCCTTCGCCAACGCCAGGCGGGTTGGCGTGACCAGCGTCAAGGGCACTGTGTGGGCCGGGCGCTTGAATGGCGTCACTGTCGCGGGCAGCCCGGTGGGCGACCTGAAGGTGAGTCTCTCGCCCCTGTCGTTGATGACGGGCCAGATGCGGGTGAGCCTGCGCAGGACGCCGTTGGCGGACGCGCGGGCGGTGCTGCTGCAAGGCGGTCGCGCGACCGGGGTCGAGGGGTTGCACCTGCGGACGCCGATCGACTTCACGGCGGCGGGTCTGCCTGTCTCGGGCATCGTGGCGTTCACGGACGTGGTCGGGGTCTTCCGGCAGGAACGATGCCTGCGCGCGGGCGGGAAGGTTCAACTGATCCTGGCGGGTGACGGACTCTTGCGGGGGGCGGTCCTGAGCGGCGAGCCTGTCTGCCAGAGCGGTGTCTGGAGCGCGACCTTGGTCGGGCCTGCGGCGGATGGCAAGGTGACCCTGGCCGCGAGGATCGACGGCAAGGGCCGCTACCAGCTGGAAATCATGGTCGCGACGGTCAATGAGGTCACGATCCAGGGCTTGCTGGCGGGTGGGTTCCTTCGCGATGCCGTCGGAGCCCGACGCACGGTGGAGGGGCGCCTGTAGGGTGCTTCAGGCCAGGCCGTCACGGATCAGGACATGCAGCGGGCCCCATAGCCAGGTCAGCCAGGCTCCGATGGCCAGAAAGGCGCCGAATGGCAACTGTTGGCCCGGAGCGAGGCGCCGGCGAACGATCGCCTGGGACGCGGCGACGCTGAGGCCGGCGACACAGGCCCAGATCAGTACCGAGGGCAGACCCTGCCAGCCCACCCAGGCCCCGATGGCGCCCAGCAGGCGCGGATCGCCGCCGCCCATGCCGTCGAATCCCCGGACCTTCCTGTAAAGCCACGCGATCGTCGCCAGTCCGCCATAGCCGACAGCCGCGCCCAGCAGCGGTGTCCAGGGCAGGGCGCCGGCCAAGCCTATGGTGAGTATGGTCCCCGCCACGCCAAGCGGCAGGGTCAGCATATCGGGGAGCCAGAGGTGCTCGGCATCGATGATCGCGATCAACAGCAACGCCCAGCCCAGAAGCGCTGTCACCGGAACCATTACCCCGGTCTGGGCGAGCGCGCTCCACAGAGCGATGAGTAAACATCCGCCCTCCAGCAGGAGATAGCGGGGCGGTATGGCCGCGCCGCAGGTTCGGCAGCGGCCTCGCAAGACCAGAAAGCTCAGCAAGGGAACCAGATCGACGACCCCGAGAGGACGACCGCAGGCGTCACACGCCGAGCGTGACATCGCCCAGGCGCGATTGGCCGGCAGGCGCAGGGTCAACAGGCCGATGAAGCTGCCAACGAAGGGCGCGAAGATCAGGGTCGAAACGGCCCAAAGATGGTCGATGGTCAAGCCTGTGGTCCCAAACGTATCGCCCAAGCCTTGGCCGAAAGCCGCGCGGGCGACAATGGCCTGCGTGGGCCCTATGTCAGTTCCTGGGGGGAGCCACGGGCGTCACCTTCGACAAGGCCGGTTTAGTCCAGCACCGCGGTCAGTTGTTCGAGAGCCTGATCTGGCGAACTGCCGTAACCGATCGGCGCCACGAACTCGCCGCGCTTGTCGAACAGATAGACGGCCGTGGAGTGATCAACCGTGTATTCGCCGCCCTCCAGCGGGACCTTGCTGTAGTAGATGCGATAGGCCTTGGCCGTGGCGGCGATCGCCTCGGCCGATCCCGTCAGCCCCCGTATGCGCGGATCGAAGTTCGACAGGTATCGCTTGAGCTGAGGGGCCGTATCGCGCTCGGGATCGACCGTGATGAAAATGACGTTCAAGCGGTCGGCCTTGGGGCCCAGCCTTTCCAGCCACTGGCCGATGTCGGTCAGCGTCGTCGGGCATATCTCTGGACAATAGGTAAAGCCGAAATAGATCAGGGTTGGCTTGCCCAGAAGGTCCCGATCGGTGACGGTCTTGCCGTCCACGTCTGTCAGGGCGAAAGGGCCACCGATCCTGAAGAGGGGCTTGCCCTTGCGGTTTCCCACATACAGCAGGCCGCCCGTCGCCGCGCCGAGCGCGGCGGCGAGGCTGCCTAGCACGATGGCCCTGCGTCGCATCAGTGCGCACCAGCGGGTGGCGGCGCCTTGATCGGCAGGGTCACGGTGACCTGGCCCGCTTTCTCGAAGCGCAGGGTCAGCGGCAAGGCGCTGCCTGCCTTCAGCGGGCCATCCAGGCCGATAAGCATGATGTGGTAGCCACCGGGTTTCAGGGCGACCGTACCGCCGGCCGGGAGCGCCAGGCCGTCCGTCAACGGACGCATGCGCATGACGCCGCCGGTTACGGACATCTCGTGAACCTCGACGCGCTTGACGCCCGGGGCCGAGCCGCCCAGCAGACGATCTGGCGTCTTGCCGGTGTTGGTCAGGTTGAAATAGGCGGCGCCCGCCTGCGCTCCAGGTGGCGTGGCGCGAACCCAACCCGCTTCGATACGCGGGGGCGAGACGGCGGCAAGGGCCGAGGTGGCGACCACGCAGGCGGCGGTCACGATCAAAGCAGCGTTCTTCATGGAAAACCTCATGGTTGATCAGGCTTCAAGATTGGCTTGGCGCAGGCCCAGCCAGTGGCGCACGCCGGGGATGTGACGCAGAGCAAGGTGTTCGATCAGGGCAATGACAATCATCGATATGCCCAGCACGGGCAGCAGGACGCCGAACGCGACGATCAGAATGCCGACACCCATGGCGATACGGCCTTCCGGCAAGGCTGGCGGCGCGCCCAACTGACCGTCGGGTCGCCGACGCCACCATATGACAAGGCCGCTGATGCTGAGGGTGATGAGGCCCAGGGCCGCCAGAACGCCCAGAAGCTGGTTCACCCATCCAAACAACTGGCCTTCATGAGCGGCGATGCCATAGCCGATCACCTTGTCGATCGGGTGCCGACTGGCGAAAGTCTCGGTGCGGATCACCTCTGCGGCTCCGGGATCGAGCGTCAGCGTCACCCTTTGGGGCCGGTTGGGCGTGTCCGACCGAGCGGTCCAGTCGGGCGAGGCGTTGCGGCCTTTCTTGCTGGACGGCGGCGCGATCAACACGGGGGGCGGCAGGTCCATGGCCTGCACTGTCGCGACCATGCGATCGAGGGCTGGAGACGCCTCCATCGACATCGCAGACATGTCCATGCCCGACATATCCATACCGGCCATGTCCATGCCAGCCATGTGCCCCTCGTGTTCCGAGGCGGCGGGCGCATCCAACGCCTTGCGCTCGGCCTTTTCGCCGGCGCGGCTGTTGGACCAATCCTGCTTGGCCACGGCCGTGCCGGTCAGCCGGCGGACCTCCTTGAAGCTGTCGCCCCAGACCTTGGCCCAGGGCAGACCCGTCAGCAGCAGGAACAACACCAGGCTGGAAATCCACATGCCGGTCACCGCGTGGATGTCACGCCAGAAGAGCTTGGAGCCGCGCCCCAGGCGCGGATACAGCACCCCGCCCAATCCCTGGGCCTGACGCGGCCACCAGAGATAAAGGCCGGTGACCACCATGACGATGGCCCAGCAGGCGGCCAGCTCGACCAGGATCGAGCCATTGTCGCCCATCAGGAGTTCGCCATGGATCGTCTTGTCGATGTCCATCAGGCGATCGCTCTCGTTGATCACCTTCAGGATCTGCAGCGTCTCGGGGTGGACATAGACGAGGATGTTCTCGCCCTTCTTGCCCACCACGACCCGGGCGGCGTCATCGGCTTGCCGCCGCACCTCGTAGGTGCGCAGGCCGGAGCCCGGCACGGCCTTGAGGGCCGCATCGACCTGAGCCTGAGCGCTGACGGGTTTCCCCGTCAGCGTCAGGTGGTCATAGGGCCGATCCAGCCAGGCCTCGACCTGGGGCTTGAACAGGTAGATCGAGCCGGTAATCGACAGGATGATGACGAATGGCGCGCAGAACAGGCCGGCATAGAAGTGCCAGCGCCAGATCGCGCGATAGTCGAAGATCGTCCGTCGGGCCTTGGCCAGGGCCGGGCTGGAAGCGGTCATGGGATCAGGTTCCTACCACTTGGTCTTGAGATCGACGACGAAGGTCCGCTGCGGCAGCGGGTGCGAGACGTAGGCCTGATCATTGAACAGGTTGTCGATTCCGACGCCCAGCTGGACCTTGTCGGTCGCGTTCCACGTCACCCGGCTGTCGACCGTGAAATATTCGGTCTGGAAGCCGTAGGCGCCGCCACGGGACAAGCCAAACAGGTCCGAGTTGGGCCGCGAGGCGTAGCGCCAGCCCAGGGAGGCCTTGACGCTATCGCTGACCCGATAGCGAATGTTGCCGCTGGACCGCCAATCGGGGATGCGCGGGAACTTCACGCCCTCGGCGGCGGTGTTGGCGCTATTCTTGATCGTCTTGGCGTCGATGCGCGTGACGTTGGCGTCGATGTCCAGGCCCGGGACCAGAACGTCGGTCGCTTCCAGGATCAGTTCCAGGCCGTATTGCCGGACCTTGTCGACGTTCTTGTAGGACGAGACCACGGTCCCGTACTGGTTCAGCCCGCTAAAGCTGAAGATCGCGTCCTCGATATCCTGATAGAACAGGCTGGTGGTCGAGCGGACCTTGCCGAAGGTGCGCCGCAGGATGAGGTTGGCGTCCCTGGACTTCTCGGACTTCAGGTTGGGATCATAGCTGGTCGGGTCGATCTGACGGGTGATGTCATCGAACCGGCCCTGATAGAGCTCGCCCACGGTGGGGAAGCGCTCGGCCGCGCCCAGGCTGACCTGCAGTTCGAAGTCGCCAGGAATGCGGCCCTGCAGCGAAAGCTTGGGGCTGACCGAGGTCTCTTCACGTTCGGGATAGGCGCTGTCGACGCGTGTGCCCGAGACCCGCTTGCCGATGCCCCCATCAAAGGCGCGCCAGCTGTCAAAGCGCAGGCCGCCGGTCAGGACGAAGTTGCCGTCCAGATCATAGGCGTCCTCGGCCCAGACGCCCCACAGGCTGGTCTTGCCATAGGTCGAGGTCGAATAGACGGGTGCGGTCGCCGTATGCCAGTGGGTGGTCGTGTAGGTGTCTGTCCCGGCCTCGTAGAGGTTGGCGTTCAGGCCAAAGCCCAGCTCATGCTTGCCGAATGTGCGATCGAAGCTGGCGTCGCCGGTCCACCAGCCCGGCTTGGTCTGACGGCTCTGGGTGCCGGCGCCGTTGTTCGCGCCCGTGGCGTAGTCGTTGGAGGTGCGCGAATCCTGGTCCGGGATCCAGTAGCGCGACAGGTTGAACGACGCGTCCCAGCCGGCCAGAGGCCCCGCCAGCTTCAGGCCCGCCAGGTACTCGATCCGGTCGGTTTCGGAGTAGGTCAGGCCCGTGGCGTTCCAGGTCTTGCCGGCATAGCTGACCTTGCCCTGATAGAGCGGCTTGCCCGACGCATCGACCAGCCAGCTGCGCGGATTGGTCAGATCCTGGTTGGTCTTCCAGGCAAAGCCCAGGGCTTGGATGTCCCAGCCATTGGCCGCGGCATAGCCCACCCGCAACCGCAGTTGGTCCTGGATGACATGCACTGGCGAGGCGCCGCCAAACACCGGCGCGGCCAGACGTTTGTCGTCATAGGCGCCGGTCACGGCCGTGCCCGTCCCGGTCGTCGCCGACAGCAGGTTGTAGGTCATGGACTGGCCGGTGTTCTCGAAATGCCGGAAGCCGCCACGCATGCTCCAGGGGCCATCGTCCTGCTTGTAGGAGACGCCGCCTTCGGCGCTGTAGCCCTTGAAGGTCTGGTCATAGCCGTATTCCTTGAACGGCATGATCATGGTCTGGGCGTTGGCGTAGACCTCGCGGCCCGGCTCGGGCTCGCGGGTGGTGACCGAGATCACGCCGCCCATCGAGTTGCCGCCGTAGCGGGCCGAATAGGGGCCGTAGACGATGTCGAACTGGCGCACCTCGGCTGGGCCGACCACGTTCCACTTGGGCGGGAAATCGTAGCGGTTGCCCAGGAAGTTCGAGACCACGAAGCCGTCGACCAGGACGATGGTGCGGGCGCTCTGGACGGTGTTGGTCCCGCGCAGGGCGACCACGGCGTTGTCGTCGCCGGCGAAGCGTTTGCGCACGAAAAAGTCGGGCGCGTACTTCATCAGGTCTTCGACATTGACCGCATTGATCGCCTCGAACTCGGTTTGCCCGAGGGACACGGCCAGGCCGCGCGGCACGACGGTGACAGGCTTGTCGCCGCGTCCAACGACCAGGACCTGATCGACCTCGGAGGCCTTGGTGTCGGCGGGATCGACCGCCTCGGCGACGTGATCATCGGCCAAGGCGAGAGCGGGCAGGAGGGCAGGGCCGACCGCGAGCGCGGCCAGAAGGGCGCGCGCCGAAACGGCGCGGGCAAGCAGGGAGGACATGAAAAATTCCGATCGTCGAACGTCAAGGGGCCGGCGCGCGAGGCGGCCGGCGGCGATGGGCGTCAGGCGATGGCGGGCGGTCCGGTCTTGAACGGCGGCGGGGCTGCAAGGCCCAGGCCGGGTCGCTGATGGGCGACCGGCAGGTCAATCTGCGAAACGGTGACGAAGGTTTCGGCGCGGGCCAGCGTCAGGCTGGGAACGGGCAGTGGCGTAGCGGCGCCGGCGAAGACACAGCCATGGCCGGGATCGATCTTGTCGTCAGCCGGATTGGGCGCGCTTTCACCGTTCTGGACGACGTCGCTGGCGTCGACCGAAACGGTCTTGGCGCCTTGGGCGGTACAGATGACGATGGTGGGCAGATCGCCCGGCCCCTGGGTCGGCGCGACCATGTAGCCCGCCGGTATCATGACCCGCACAGCGATCGCGCAGACGGTTAGCAGCGCGCCGAGGCGCGCCTGCATCCGAGTCAATCGTGACCACCCCAGTCCCATGGGCGCTCGCCTACGCCGAATGGCGCGACCTGTCCAGACGGTCGCCCGTGTCTCCGGCGACCTATCGAGCGGCGGACCGCGGCCCGTGCGCCAGGGCTTGGGCCGCGATCGCGGCCTGGGTTCGATTGTGAACGTTGAGCTTGCGCATCAACGCGGTCATGTGAGCCTTGACCGTGGCCTCGGCAATGCCGAGGTCAAAGGCGATTTGCTTGTTGAGCAACCCTGAATTGACGCCCTCCAGAACCTTCATCTGGGTGGGTGTGAGCCCGCCAAAAGCCGTCTCCAGATCCCGGTCGATAACGCGGACTTCCGTCGTAGTCATTACTGAGCCCCTCTGTTTCATCCCTGCGCAACCATCCTGCGATGATGCGACGCCCCTCGGTCTTGTCTGCTGATCGTTGTCGGCAGGCCCGGGTCGTGTAAACCAATGGTAGCGCTATCTGTTGGACAAGTTCAAGTGATTTCGACAATGTGAGCGTGAACATCACGCTGTGTAGCTCATCATGTTCAAATCTGTCATACAGGTTTGGCTGACGGAGCGGCGGAGCCTGCTTGACGGGCTCGTTCGCCAGGCGGCAGTTCGCGGGCATTTGGTCACGGCCTGGCCACCGTCGGCCGGGCGCTTGCTTTGGTCACCGCCGCTTTCTATGGCGCGCGAACGGCGCGATGGTGGCGCCTGTTGATTTGGAGACCAGTGGATGAGTGAAGGCCGCTTGGCCGACCGGGCGTATACGGGCATCGTGGAGATGATCAATAACGACGGCTTGGCCGTCGGCGATCGTCTGCCATCCGAAGCTCGCCTGGCGGAGATCTTTGGCATGTCGCGCACCGTCGTGCGCGAAGCACTGGTCCGACTGGCGGCCGACAGCATCACCGAGGCGCGGCGCGGGGCAGGGTCTTTTGTCAAGAACCGCCCATCCGACAAGCTGGGCGCCTACATGCCGCTGTCCGAGCTGCCGTCGACGCTCGGGAGCTACGAGGTGCGCTTCGTGCTCGAGGCCGAGGCGGCGCGGCTGGCGGCGGCGCGCCGGTCCGCCGAGGAGATGGCCAGTATCGAAGATGGCCTCCTGAAACTACGTGCCGCGCTCCTGTCGAATGCGCCGGCTCATGTGGAGGATATGGAGCTTCACCGCCGGATCGTGCTGGCCACCGCCAACCCCGCCTTTCTGAGCGCGTTCGAGGCGCTCCAGCCCGACGTCGATCGGATCATGCGCGCCGGCGTCGGCATTTCGCGCTCCAGGCCGCCCGAGGCCATCGGCGAGATGATGCGCGAGCATGAGATGATCGTGGAAGCGATCCGGGCGCAGGACGGCGACGGCGCGGCCTTGGCCATGCGCTGGCACCTGTCACAAGGGCGAAAGCGACTCATGCCCTGAGGGGCGCTCCATGCAGGTTTGACGGCTGCCCGCTTCCAGCCAGCTCAGCGTGGCGTCGCGCAGTTGCTGGGGCGAAGCGTCGGCGGCGAACAGGGTGGCCGCTTCATCCGCCCCCGGTCGCTCCAGCGTGGCCAACTGGCTGCCCAGCAGGCTGGCGGGCATATAGTGATCAGTCCGATGATCGAGGCGGCGCCTGAGTTCGTCGGGGCTGGCGTCCAGCAGGACGAACCGCGTGGGCGCCAGTATCGCCGCGCGCAGCCGGTCGCGATAAGCGCGTCGGAGGGCCGAGCAGGCCGCAACGGCCATTCCACCCGACGCCAGGGTTTGGCCCACGGCGCGGCCCAACCGATCGAGCCAGGGCCAGCGGTCGTCATCGGTGAGCGGCTGGCCCGCGCGCATCTTGGCGATAGCCGCCGCGTCGTGAAAATCGTCGCCGTCCAGAAACGGGCAGTCCAGCGCCTGGGCGAGAACCGCGCCGAGGGTCGATTTTCCGCTCCCGCTCACCCCCATGATGATGACGGCGACGGGGGCTAGGCCGGTGGGGCTGGGGGGCGGCGGCAAACGGCGTCCTCAGGCTGATCGGCGACCAGGATGTCGAGGCCGAGCGTTGGAGCCAGGGTTTTAGGGCCAAGCCAGGACAGCGGGAACTACGACCATGGTCGTGGATGGCGACCCGCTTTCGACGCCGTATCCGTGGTTGAAGAAACTCAGGGAAGCGGCATGAGAGTGGTCCTACTGGCGGCGGCTATGCTGCTGTCCGCGTCCTCGGCGATGGCGCGGACCCAATCGGTCTATCTGACCGCCCCCGATGATCCGCGGGCGGTCAGCGTCAAGGGCGTCGGCGACGGCCGGGTCGACGACACCGCCGCTGTTCAGAGCGCGATCGACGCCGCCCGCGACAAGACTGGTCACGGCGTGGTGTTCCTGCCGTCGGGCCGCTACCGCCTGAGCCGCAGCATCCTGGTGCCGCCGGGCGTACGCATCTTCGGTGTCGGGGCCAAGCGACCCGTCTTCGTGCTGGGCGCCAACACTCCAGGCTTTCAGAAGGGCGTGGGCACGATGATCGTGTTCACCGGTGGCGACCAATACAGCGTGGGCAAGGTTCCCGTGCCGGCGCCAACGGCGGTCGGCGCCAAGGGTGATGTGCGCGACGCCAACTCGGGGACCTTCTATTCGTCGCTGAGCAACGTCGATATCGAGATCGGCGCCGGCAATCCGGCCGCGGCGGGGGTCCGGTTCCGGATGGCCCAGCATGCCTTCCTCAGCCACATGGACTTCCACCTGGGCTCGGCTTTCGCGGGTGTCTACCAGGCCGGCAATATCATGGAGGACGTCCACTTCCATGGTGGCCGCTATGGCATCGTCACCGAGAAGACCTCTCCAGCCTGGCAGTTCACCCTGATTGACTCGACCTTCGACGGTCAGCGTGACGCGGCGATCCGTGAGCACGAGGTCGACCTGACCCTGGTCAATGTGGCGATCAGGAACACGCCGGTCGGGATCGAGATCGACCGGGGCTACAGCGACAGCCTGTGGGGCAAGAACGTCCGCTTCGAGAACGTCTCAAAGGCCGCCGTCGTCATCTCCGCCGAGGACAACGTCTTCACTCAGGTGGGCTTCGACAACGCCGTGGCGTCCAACACGCCGGTGTTCGCCCGCTTCCGCGACAGCGGCAAGACCGTGGCCGGCAAGGGCGGCGCCTATCGGGTGAAGTCCTTCACCTATGGCCTGACCTTGCCGGGTCTTGGCGAGATGGGCGAATACAAGACCCTTTCGGATATCACCGCGTTGTCGAACATGCCGCCGGCCCCGCCGCCAGCGCTTCGCGCCCTGCCGCCGGTGGCCGACTGGACCAACGTCAAGACCCTGGGTGTCAAGGGCGATGGCGAGGCCGACGACACCGCCGGCCTGCAGAAGGCGATCGACACCCACCGCGTGCTCTATCTGCCGACCGGCTTCTACAAGGTGTCGGACACCCTGAAGTTGCGGCCCGACACCGTATTGATCGGCCTGCACCCAGCGGTGACCCAACTGGTCATTCCCGACGGCAACCCCCGCCACGCCGGGGTCGGCGCTGTGACGCCCATCCTCGAGACTCCGCGCGGTGGCGACAATGTTCTGGCGGGCATTGGCCTGTTCACCGGCCGCATCAATCCCCGCGCCTCGGCGTTGCTGTGGCGGTCGGGCGAGGCCTCGCAGGTCACCGACGTCAAGATCATGGGCGGCGGCGGCACCCCGACCATGGACGGCAAGTCGCTGGGCGCGGCCCAGGCCCGCAGCGGCGATCCCGTGGCCGACGGCCGTTGGGACGCTCAGTATCCCAGTATCTGGGTGACCGACGGCGGCGGCGGAACCTTCGCCAATGTGTGGAGCCCCAACACCTTCGCCTCGGCCGGCTTCTACATCTCCGACACCAGCACGCCGGGCCATGTCTACGAAGTGTCGGTCGAGCATCACGTGCGCAACGAGTTCGTGCTGGACAACGTCCAGAACTGGGAATTCCTCGCTCCCCAGACAGAGCAGGAAGTCGGCGACGGACCGGACGCCGTGTCGCTGGAGATCCGCAACTCGCGCAACATCCTGCTGGCCAACTATCACGGCTACCGGGTGACGCGGTCGTACCATCCGGCCGAGACGGCTGTGAAGCTGTTCAACTCGTCCGACATCCGCTTCCGCAATGTCCACATCAACGCCGAGAGCGGTATCGCCCTGTGCGGCGCTAGCGGTTGCGGCACGACCCTGCGGGCCAGCAAGTTCCCATTCGAGAACGCGATCCAGGACAAGACTCGCAAGCTGGAGGTGCGCGAGCGTGAGTTCGCGGTGCTCGACGTCACGGGCGAGCCTGGGCCGACCGCTCCACCGATCGACGGGAAGGTTCGGAAGCTGGAGACCGGCTTCTGGTCGATCTCGGGCGCGGCGGTGGGCGCGGACGGCGCGCTCTACTTCGTCGAAAAGCGGTTCCAGCGCATCTATCGCTGGACGCAGGCGCGAGGCCTGGAGGTGGTGCGTGACCAGGCGCTGGACCCCGTGAACCTGGCGGTTGACCGTTCCGGCAAGCTGCTGGTGCTGTCCTCATACGGCGCGGAGGGAAGCGTCTATTCGATCGATCCCAACGGGCCCAAGGATCAGATCACCATGATCGCGGCGACCCCGTCGGTGTCGAGCGCGGCCGCCCGGACCCTGCTGCCGGTCAACTGGTGGAACAATGGCGAGTTCAAGGATCAATATGATCCGGCAACCGACCACTTTACGACCCTGGCCGAAATGTTCGTCCGCGACGCCGGCGCGCCCAAGGCCAAGGCGTATGTCTCGCCCGATGGCAGCCTCGTCCTGCCAGCCTTCCGCGTGTGGGAGCAGGGGCCGCCCGACCATGTCGGCTGGCGCTGGTCCGACACCCTGCAGACCCACGGCCTGATCGCGGCCGGCCTTGGCGAGCGCGTGTTCGTCACCAACGGGTCCGAGAACAAGACCTATAGCGGCAAGGTCGGTCCCGACGGGGCCCTGACCGACCTGAAGGTTTTCGCCAACCGGGGCGGGGAGAGCGTCGCCGTTGACGGCCAGGGACGCGTGTTCGTCGCCAACGGCCAGATCTTCAAGTACGCGGCCGACGGCCAGCCCGAGGGGCGCATCGACCTGCCCGAGCGGCCGCTTCAGCTGATCTTCGGCGGACCGGACCGGCGCACGCTGTTCGTGCTGACCCACCACTCGCTCTACGCGGTAACGCCTTAGGGCGGCGCCGCCGATGAGCGCCACTACGCTGACTGGCCTGGCTGGTGAGCCGTTCTTCTCTACCCCTGCCTTGTCCCGGCCTCGCGCCGGGACACTTTTTACGAGGTTTGACATGCGAAGCTGGTTGGCGACAGGAATGGCGGCGGTGGTCCTGCTGCTGGCGGCAAGCGTTCCGGCGGCGGCTTCGGTGTCGAGCTTCACCGCCGCACCGGACGATCCCCGCGCCGTGGTGGTTCGCGCGGTGGGCGATGGCCATGCCGACGATGGCGCCGCGCTGCAGAGCGCGATTGATAGAGCCGCGACCAAGGACGGCGGCGGCATCGTCTTCCTCCCCTCCGGGCGTTACCGGATCAGCAAGACGATCTTCCTGTGGCCTGGCGTGCGGATGTTCGGGGTCGGCGCGACCCGCCCTCTGATCCTGCTCGGCGACGCCACGCCCGGGTTCCAGAAGGGCCTGGCCAACATGGTGATCTTCGCCGGCGCCAAGGTCGACCCGGCGCGCCGCGTGCCGTTCCCGCCGCCTGGCAGCGTGCCCTTCAACAAGGACATCGCCGACGCCAATCCCGGCACCTTCTATTCGGCGATGAGCAACATCGATTTCAAGATCGGCGGCGGCAACCCGGCGGCGACGGCGATCCGTTTCCATGCCGCCCAGCATGCCTATCTCAGCCATATGAGCTTCGACATCGGGTCGGGCCTGGCGGGCCTGTATCACGTCGCCAACGAGGCCGAGGACCTGCACTTCAAGGGCGGGCGCTATGGTATCCTGGCCGAGAAGACTTCGCCGGCCTGGGGATTCGTGCTGCTGGACTCGACCTTCGAGGGCCAGCGCGACGCGGCGATCCGCGAGCATGAGGCCCGGCTGACACTCGTCAACGTGACCCTGCGCGACACCCCCGTGGGTATCGAGATCGACCGGGGCTATGGCGACTGGCTGTGGGGCAAGGACGTCCGGTTCCAGAACGTCTCGAAGGCCGGGGTCATCATCTCCAACGAGGCCAGCGTCTACACCCAGGTCGGCTTCGAGAACGCGTCCGCCGTCAATACGCCGGTGTTCGCCCGCTTCCGCGACAGCGGCAAGACCGTGGCCGGGCAGGGCGGCGCCTATCGCGTGGCCGCCTTCAACCATGGCCTGACCGTACCTGGCCCAGGACAGGTGGGCGCAACCAAGACCCTGATGAAGGCGGAGCCCATCATGACGCCGCCCGGCCCCCGCGCGCCGGCGATCCGCGCTCTGCCGGCGGTGGCCGATTGGACCAGTGTCCGGTCGCTGGGCGCCAAGGGCGACAACACCACCGACGACACCGCCGCGATCCAGAAGGCGATCGACAGCCATCGGGTCGTCTATTTCCCGGCCGGCTTCTATATCGTCACCGACACCCTGCGGCTGCGCCCTGACACCGTGCTGATCGGCCTGCACCCGAGCCTGACCCAGATCGTGCTACCCGATCGCACGCCGGGCTATCAGGGCGTCGGCGCGCCCAGGGCGTTGGTGTCGTCGGCGGCCGGGGGCGACAACATCGTCTCCGGGCTGGGCCTGAATACCGGCGGGATCAATCCCCGCGCCACGGCCCTGCTGTGGACGGCTGGCGCCAATTCGATGGTCAATGACGTCAAGTTCCAGGGCGGCCACGGCACCAATCTGTATGACGGCTCGCGCTTCAATCCCTACAACGCCAACGCCACGGCCGATGCTGATCCAGCCAAGCGTTGGGCGGGTCAATATCCCAGTCTGTGGGTGACCAACGGCGGCGGCGGCACCTTCGCGAACATCTGGAGCCCCAGCACCTACGCCTATTCGGGTATCTACATCTCCGACACCCAGACGCCGGGCCACATCTACCAGGCCTCGGTCGAGCACCATGTGCGCTCTGAGATCAGTCTCAACCGGGTCGCCAACTGGGAGCTCCTGGCCGCGCAGACCGAGGAGGAGGCGGGCGAGGGCGAGGACACCGTCTCGCTGGAGATCCGTGCCTCCCGTAATATTCTGCTCGCCAACTATCACGCCTATCGCGTCACCCGCACGCGCAAGCCGGCGTCGGCGGCGGTGAAGATCTACAACTCCCACGACATCCGATTCCGCAACATGGCGGTCAACGCGGAGAGTGGGTTGGGGGCTTGTGACGAGAACGGCTGCGCCACCTTCCTGCGCCTGAGCAAGTATCCGTATGAAAACGCCATCCACGACGTGACCAGCGGCCTTGAGGTGCGGGAGCGGCAGTTCGCGGTGCTGGACCTGTCGGCCAATCCGCCGCCAGTCGCGCTTTCGGTCTTTCCGGCCGGCGCCCGCGTGGAGAAGCTGAGCGACGGCTTCCATTCGCTGGGTGGCGGCGCCGTCGATGCGGCCGGAACGCTCTATTTCACCGACCGCCGCCACCAGCGCATCTACAGCTGGTCGGATCAGCGCAAGCTGTCGATCGTGCGCGACAACACGCTGGATCCCATCAGCCTGGCGGTCGACGCGTCGGGGAACCTGCTTGTGCTGTCGTCGGACGGTCGCGATGGGTCGGTCTACAGCTTCAGGCCGGGCAGTCCCGACACCGAGGTCACGGTGATCGCCCCGACCCCGGCTGCCGACCATCCGGGCGCGGCGACCGTGCTGCCGGTCAACTGGTGGAACAACGGCGAGTTCCAGGACCAGCTGGATCTGCAAACCTATCAGTTCACCACCCTGGAGCAGATGTTCGCGCGCGACATGGCGCTGCCGAAGTCCAGGGAATACCTCTCGCCGGATGGAAGCCTGGCCTTGCCGGCCTATCGTGTGTTCCAGCAGGGCCCGTCCGACTATCGCGGCTTGCGGTTCTCCGATGCGCTCGACACCTACGGCGTCACGACGGCCAGGCCGGGACAGCGGGCGTTCGTCACCAACAGCTCGGAGAACAAGACCTATAGCGGCCTGGTTGGAGCGCGGGGCGCGATCACCGATCTGAAGCCCTTCGCCAATCGCGGGGGCGAGAGCGTCGTGGCGGATGGCGAGGGGCGGGTCTATGTCGCAAACGGCCAGGTGTTCGTCTACGCCCCCGACGGTCGCGAGCTGGGGCGCGTGGACGTGCCCGAACGCCCCCTGCAGTTGCTCTTCGGCGGCCCCGACAAACAGACGCTCTTTGTGCTGACCCACCGCGCGCTTTACGCGGTTCGGCGCCCCTAGATCCGAAGCCGTCGGGGGCGTGGCCACTCCCAAGCGGCCGACCTACGACCATGGTCGTAATGGTTAGCGCCTCACTTGTCTGACAGCTTCGCGACAGGCCATCGCAGATGGACTCAACGAAAAACGGGAGGCTGCAGGATGAGTGCTTTGGGTCGGACGCGACGGGGATCGCGCTTTTTGAACGTGTTGTTCGCGACGAGCGCGGTCGCGATGATCGCTTCGGCGGAATCGGCCAGCGCGCAGACGGCCCCCCCGTCCTCGGAGCCCGCCGTCACGGCCTTGACCGAGGTCGTGGTCACGGGCACCCGGATCCGATCCACGGGCTTTACCGCGCCCACGCCGACCCAGGTGCTCGGTGCGGCCGACCTGGAGCGCGCCGCCCAGCCAAACATCTTCACCGCCATCACCCAGCTGCCGTCGCTGCAGGGCTCGACCGGCGCGACGACGGGCACGTTCAGCACCTCGAGCGGCTCGCAGGGCCTGAGCTCGTTCTCGCTGCGCGGCCTTGGCACCATCCGCACCCTTACTCTGCTGGACGGCCAGCGGGTCGTGCCGGCCAACGTCACGGGCGTTCCCGACATCAGCCTGTTCCCCCAGTTGCTGGTCGAGCGGGTCGACGTGGTGACCGGCGGCGCCTCGGCCTCCTACGGCTCGGACGCCGTCGGCGGCGTCGTCAACTTCATCACCAACAAGCGGTTCGTGGGCTTCAAGGCCAATGTCATGGCCGGTATCACGACCTACGGCGACAACGAGCAGTATCTGGCGCAGGTCGCGGCGGGTAAGTCTTTCATGGGCGACCGCCTGCACGTCCAGGTCAGCGGCGAATACGATCAGGAAGAGGGCGTTCCCGCCGGCGGCTTCGGCGAAGACGCGCCCGGCAGCCGCGACTGGTACACGACCGCCACGCTGGTCAATCGCGGGATCACCAATGACGGCTCGCCGCAGTACCTCTATCGCGAGCACGCTCAAGCCTATCAGTACACCAAGTACGGCCTGATCAGCGCTGGCCCGCTGCAGGGCACGGCCTTCGACAAGAGCGGCAATCCGTTCCAGTTCCAGTATGGTTCGAACGGTGTGCCGTCCAAGGCCGCCAATGGCGCGGTGATTGGCTGCTACACGTCGGGCGGTTTCTGTGTCGGCGGCGACCTGTCGGGCAATGTCGGCATCGGCACGTCGCTGCAGTCGAAACTGAAGCGCATGAACACCTATACGCGCGTCGGCTTTGACCTCGACGCCGACAATGAGGTCTATGCGACCTTCAACCTGGCCCGCGTGGAGAGCAGCAACCAGCCCAACCCGGGCGGGGCCACTACCGGCCTGACGATGCAGTGCTCCAACCCGTACCTGCCGGCGTCGGTCGTCGCCGCCTGCGCGGCCAACGGCATCACCAGCTTCACCTTCGGCACCAGCAACGCCCTGTTGCCCCGCAACATCTCGGTCCATCCCACGCGGACCCAGTATCGTCTGGTGCTGGGCGCCGACGGCAAGTTCGACGCTCTGGGCAAGGAATGGCGCTACGACGCCTATTTCACCCATGGGCAGAACACCACGAACATCCACGTTCGCGACATCATGCTGAACCCGCGCTACCGGCAGGCCATTCAGGCCACGCTGGTGGGCGGGCAGATCGTCTGCGCCGACCCGGTGGCCCGCGCCAATGGCTGCGCGCCGATCAACGTGTTCGGCGGCCAGACGCCCAGCGACGCGGCCCTGGCCTACATCACGCCCAAGAACGGCCCCTATCAGCACTCGGTGCAGAAGCAGGACGTCGCCAGCATCAACTTCAGCGGCGAGCCCGTCTCCTTGTGGGCCGGCCCGGTCTCCCTGGCGTTCGGCGCCGAGTACCGCCGCGAACAATACCACGTCAAAGGTGACCCCTACGGCGACGGCTCGGCGGACTCGCCCAACACGGCTGAATATCCGGCCGATCCGATCCTGAATGCGTCGGGCTCTAACTGGTACGCGGGCAATTATCACTCCGGCGCCGGCAAGTATTCGGTGAAAGAAGCATATGCTGAAGTGAACCTGCCGCTGATCAACTCAGACGCCGCGGGCAAGGCCAACATTAACATGGCCGGTCGATGGACCGACTACAGCACCTCAGGCACTGTCTATACTTGGAAGGTAGGCGCGACCTGGGACACGCCGGTCGACGGCTTCCGCCTACGGGCCGTAACGTCCCGGGACGTGCGCGCTCCGAACCTGTCGGAGCTGTACGCCGCGCCCGTCACCACCACGATGCCGAACTTCACCAACCCGTTCACGGGCGGCGCGCTGCTGGTTCTGCAGAACGTGGTCGGCAACCCCGACCTGAAGCCCGAGATCGCCAAGAATGCGTCCATCGGGGCTGTCCTTTCGAACCCTGAATGGCTTCCGGGCTTCAGCGTATCGGTCGACTGGTACAACATCGTGCTGAACGGCGGGATCTCCAGCCTCAGCGCCCAGCAGGTCGTCAATTTCTGCTTTTCGGGCCTGACGCAGTTCTGCGGCGCCTTCAACTTCGCCCCGACCAGCGGCACGCCCTACGTCAACTCCCAGACGTTCAACCTCGCCTCGATCAAGACCAGCGGCTTTGACATCGAGACGAGCTACCGGTTCGAGCTGCCCAACGTTCCGGGTCGCTTCACCGCGCGCGGGCTGGCGACGAACACGCACAAGTTCGTCACCAACCCGGGCATCCCCGGCGCCATCGCCAACGACAGCGCTGGTCAGAACTCCGGTGCCACGCCGGACTGGAAGTTCCTGGCCATCCAGTCCTGGGACACCGATCGCTTCGCCTTCAGTGTGCAGGAGCGCTGGTTCAGCGACGGAACCTTTGGCAACCAGTACGTCACCTGCGGCGCTGGCAACTGCCCTGTGTCCACCAACAACAACCCGACGATCGACTACAACCACATGAGCGGCGCCACCTATGTGGACGTCAGCGCCTCCTACAAGTTCGGCGATGGCCTGCAGGCCTATTTCAAGGTCGACAACCTGCTGGACCGCGAGCCGACCCCGTCCCCGCAAACCAATACCGGTCTGGACGCCAACCCGGCGCTCTATGACCTGCTGGGGCGGTTCTATCACGTGGGTCTGCGCTACAGCTTCTAGCGCCCCCTGGCGTCCCGCCGCGGTTCTGCTCAAATGCCGGACTGCGGCAGGGACGATCGGACCCGCACGCCGCCGCGGTTTTGGCGGACGTTCAGAAGGCTATCCATTGAGCAGGCCAGACCGCGCCCGGGGCGCCACCATCGTCGATGTCGCGCAACTGGCCGGCGTCTCGCGCATGACGGTCTCGCGCGTGATCCATCATCGCGCCACGGTGCGGGAAGAGACCCGCCAGGCGGTTCTGGCCGCGATCCGCGAGCTGAACTACGAGCCAAACCTGGCGGCCCGCAATCTGGTCATGGCCGGCGAACTGCGGATCGGGGTGATCTATTCCAATCCCAGCGCCGCGTTCATGAGCGACTTCCTGATCGGGGTGTTCGAGGAGGCCACCAGCGCCGGAGCCCGGCTGATCCTGGCGCGTGGCGAGAACGGCCAGGCTCCGACGCCCCAGGAGTTGCGGAGACTGCTGGGGGCCGGTGTCCACGGCGTGGTCCTCGCGCCGCCCCTGGGCGAGTCCGTCGTCGCGCTGGACATGCTCCGCGCCGCCCATCTTCCCCTCGCCGTCGTCGCCGCGGGGCGTTCTGTGAGCGACGCGATCAATGTGCGCATTGACGACCGCCACGCCAGCCAGGCCATGACCCGGCACCTTCTGGACCTGGGCCATCGGCGGATCGGTTTCATCGCCGGGAATCCCAACCAGACCGCCAGCGCCGAGCGTCTGGATGGCGCGCGCGCGGCGATCGCGGCCGTCGAGGGCGCCGAACTGCTGCTGGCCCAGGGCGCCTTCACCTACGCTTCTGGCCTGCGCGCCGCCGAGCAACTGCTCGACGTCGACCCGCCGCCGACCGCCATCTTCGCCAGCAACGACGACATGGCCGCCGCGGCGGTGTCTGTGGCCCACCGGCGTCACCTGGATGTGCCGGGTGACCTGACCGTGGTCGGGTTCGATGACACGACCGTCGCCACCACGCTCTGGCCTCCGCTCACCACCGTGCGCCAGCCGGTGCGGCAGATGGCGTCCGTGGCCCTGGACCGACTGATACGCGACCTGAGATCGACCGAGCCGACGCCCGAGGCCTTCGCCGAATATGTCCTGGACCACGCTCTGATCGAGCGCGAGTCCACCGCTCCTCCACGCGCGCCCACTGGCGCGAAAACCCACCAAAGGTCATCCGATGCCTGAACCGTCCCTCGATCTGGAGCGCGCCACCGTCGGGCGGGTGACCCGGCGGCTGATGCCGCTGTTCTGCCTGATGTACCTGATCGCCTATATCGACCGGCAGAACGTCTCCTATGCCAAGCTCGACATGGTCCAGGCCCTGGGCCTTACCGAGGCGGCCTACGGTCTTGGCGCTTCGCTGTTCTTCATCGGCTATTTCCTGTTCGAGGCGCCGTCGAACCTGATCCTGGCCCGGGTGGGCGCACGGGTCTGGTTCGCGCGGATCATGTTCACCTGGGGGCTGGTCACCCTGGCCCTGGGCTTCACCCAGAACGCGACGATGTTCTACGTCCTGCGGTTCCTGCTGGGTGTGACCGAGGCGGGGTTCTTCCCCGGCGTGCTTTACGTCCTGACCCTCTGGTATCCGCAGGCGCATCGCGCGCGCATGGTGGGTCTGTTCATGATCGCCAGCGCCGCCGCCAATGCCGTCGGTGCGGCGTTGGGCGGACTGCTGCTGGATCTGGACGGTCTGCTGGGCCTGGCCGGTTGGCAGTGGGTGTTCCTGGTCACCGGCGCGCCGGCCGTGCTGCTGGCGCCCTATGTCCTGTGGCGCCTGCCCGATGGTCCGACCAAGGCCCGATGGCTGCCAGAGGTCGAAAAGGCCTGGCTGGCCAAGGTCCTGGACTCGGAGCGGGGCGGGGTGGTCGATGATCATCGCGGCGCCTGGAAGGCGATCTTCGATCCGCGCGTGCTGCTGCTGGCGGGCCTCTATATCGGCATGCCGCTGGGCGCCTACGGCCTGAGCTACTGGCTGCCGACCATCGTCAAGTCGTTCGGCGTCTCCAACACCGTCAACGGGTTCATCAATGTGATCCCGTGGATCTTCGTCGGCCTGGCGCTGTGGCTGGTGCCGCGCCACGCCGCGCGCCACGGCGCCAGCGCCTGGCACATCGCCGGACCTACGCTGCTGGCCGCCGTCGCCCTGATCCTGAGCGTTGTCCTGCCGGGCGCGGCGCTGAAGTTCGCCATGCTCTGCATCGCCGCGCCCGCGATCTTCGCGGCCCAGCCCGTCTTCTGGAGCCTGCCGCCCAGCTTCCTCAGCGGCCCCCGCGCGGCGGCCGGGATCGCGGCGATCAACGCGATCGGCAACCTGGGGGGCTTTATCGCCCAGAACCTGGTGCCGATGGTGCGCGACGCGACCGGCAGCAACCTGGCGCCCATGCTGGTGCTGGCCGCCGTGCTGCTGTTGACCAGCCTGCTGATCTTCTACGCCATGGCCAGGCTCGACCGGGCGCGGGCGCGCGGAGGGTGATCCGCGCGCTGCGTCCACAACGGCGCGTTTTCGCGCGATCCCGGGGATGGCGCCGAGGCGGCCATCGGCGGTCATCGCGCTCTAAGTCTATGATTTAGAGCCTTTCTAGACGCTTCATATGATTCCACATGAAGCTAAAATGCTCTAGCGCCTGGGCGTCAGCAGACCGTGCATGCCGATCCAGCGCGTATAGGCGTCGAACCAGCCGGTGCTGGTGGTGGTCTTCGGGTACATGCCAAAGCCGTGCCCGCCCTGCTCGTAGAGATGGAACTCGACGGGTCGCTTGGCCGCCCTCCAGCTGTCGATCAGCCCGAAGCCGCTATTGGCGAAGAATGGATCGTCGGCGGCGAGCGCGACGAACATCGGCGGCGCATCGGCCGGGACAGTGACTGGCGCGAGCGGGCCGTAGATGAGGCCGATGAAGGCGGGCTTGGCGTCGTCGCCGGCCAGGGTGGTCGCCATGGTCAGCATGGCGCCGGCCGAGAAGCCGATCATGCCCACACGGTCGGGGTCGACCCGCCATTCGGCGGCGCGTTGGCGGACAAGCGCGAAGGCCGCGCGGGAGTCGGCGATCTGCGGGGCCAGGCCTGCGATCGCGGCCTCGGGGCTGGGTCTGGGCGGTCGGGCGGTGGCCGAGAACATCTCGTTCATCGAGCGTTCGAACCCGGGCATGTCCGCTGGCGTCTGGTTCAGTCGGTACTTGAGCACGAAGGCCGCCACGCCCCTGTCGGCGAGGGCGCGCGCGACGTCCCAGCCCTCGTTCTCCATCGACAGCGTCCGGAACCCGCCGCCGGGCGCGACGATGACCGCCGCGCCCGTCGCCTTGGCCGGATCGGGGAGGAAGGGGGTAAGCGTGGCGACGGTGACGTTGCGGGCGAAGAGGCTGTTGTATTGCTGGTGCCAGGTCTCAGACGCCGTCGCGCCGGGCAAGGCGCCGGAAGCCAGTGGGATGGCGTTCGGCTGCGCCGGGATCGGGGTGGGCGTCATCTTGTCATCCTGGGCCCGCGCCCCGGTGGCCAGGGCGCAGATCAGCGCCAGACCGACCGCCGCCAGACGCGTGCGAACGGTCCGACGATCGGGTTTCTGAAAATCTGTATCCTTCATGGCGCTGTTCCTTTTGCCTTGTTGTCCGGGTTCGCCGCGCCTGCGCGAGGCTATTTGGGCACGTCCACGGACGCGTCGATCGAGAAGTCCGCTGAGCGACTGGGCGCGCCGGTGTCGGGCTGGCCCGAGCCGACGCTGACGCGATAGCGCCCCGCGGCCACGCGACGCTCGCCATCCAGGTCGACGGAGCTGAGGTCGCGGGAGGAGAGCGAGAAGGTCACCTCGCGGGTCTCGCCCGGCTTGAGCGTGACGCGCTGAAAGCCACGTAGGGCAAGCCGGGGCGCGCCGGGCGTTTCGGGGAAGCCGAGATAGAGCTGGGCGACCTCGTCACCCGACCTTGCCCCGGTGTTGCGAAGGGTCGTGGTCACGCGCAGACCCTGGCCGGCGTCCTTGGCCGCTGGCTCGACCTTGAGCGGACCGTAGTCAAACTGGGTGTAGCTGAGGCCGTGGCCGAACGGATAGACCGGGACGCCCTCGAAATATCGGTAGGTTCGGCCGATCATCGCATAGTCATCGAACGGCGGCAGATCTTCCACCGAGCGATAGAAGGTCAGCGGTAGGCGTCCCGCCGGATTGGTCTTGCCGGAGAGAACATTGGCGATCGCCAAGCCGCCGGATTGACCGGGATACCAGGCTTCCAGCAGCGCCGAGGCGTTGTCCTTGGCCCAGCTGAAGTTGAGCGGGCTGCCGTTCATCGCCACGATGATCAGCGGTTTGCCGAGCCGCCTGGCTTGCTCCAGCAAGGCCTGCTGGTCGGCGGGAAGGTCCAGCGTTGTCTTGTCGCCGCCCTTGAAGCCGGGGATCTCGACGGGCGATTCCTCGGCCTCCAGGTCGGAAGTGAGGCCCACGACGGCCACCAGCACGTCGGCTTTCGCCGCCGCGGCTTCCAGCTCGGCCCGCGGGTCGTCGGAGATGCGCTTCCAGACCAGGCTCACGCCCGCCAGCACGTGCGCCTCCGATACGATCTCGATCGGATACCGTCGTCCCTTTTCAAGGCGCAGGGTCTTCAGGGTGGGCAGACTCGCCCAACTGGCTTTTCGAAGATCGGCGAACGGCTTGCCGTCCAGTTTCAGTTCGCCGTTGAAGCCTGACAGGCCCAGGCGATAGGTCCCGCTCTCGGGCGGGACCAGAAAGCCCGTCCAGACCACGCGGTGGTGGTCGGAGACATTCGCCAGATCCAGGCTGCGCGCGGCGACGTCCGCCTCCACACGCATCACCACCGGCTTGTCGGCAAAGCGCATCTTGGCGACGGCCTCGCCGAACGTCCCGGGCGCAAAGCGAGCCGGCGCCGGCTCGACAGGATTGAAATAGCGCGCCAGAAGGCCTGGCCTGCCGTCAGGCGCGCGCAGGGCTGCGGTCGGGACGCGATCACCGTCGGTGAAAGAGGCGCCGAACGGCGCATGGCTGACCTGGGCCGTGGGCATGGCCCGCCTCAGACCATCGAGCACCGATATTGGCGCGGCCGAAAGGGCCGAGGAATAGTTGCCGCGCAACGCGCGCGTGGCGTCGCCCAGGGGGCCGATCACCGCGATGCGTATCCCTGGCTTGAGCGGCAGGACGCCATCGTTCTTCAGCAGGACGAGGCTCTTCTCGCTCGCGGCCAGGGCCAGCGCCTCATGGTCGGCCGTCATCACCGTGGTTGGCGCGGTCGCTCGCGCGTCAGGCGTGATCCGCAGGTCGCCAACCCCCAGTCGGGCCGAGAACAGACGCACCAGGGCTCTGTCGATATCGGCGGTGGTGATCAGGCCCCGGTCCAGGGCTTCACGATATCGGTCCGGCAAGCCGTCCGTGTCTGTCAGGGTGGCGCCGTTGCATTCGTTGTCGACCCCGGCCCGTATCGCCGCCGCCACGGCGCTGGCCGCGTCGGGCGCGTATCTGTGGTGGTCGCTGATGTCCTTGACCGCATCGCAGTCGGACACGACGTAGCCATCGAACTTCCAGGCTCCGCGAAGATAGTCCTTGAGCAGGAGGTCACTCGCGCAGGCGGGTTGGCCGTCGACGCGATTATAGGCGCACATGATCGAGCCCGCCCGACCGTCGACGATCGCGGCGCGGAACGCGGGCAGGTAGGTGTCTTCCAGATCATGGCGCGAGACGAAGACATTGGCGCTGTGACGGGTCGATTCCGGTCCGCTATGGACCGCGAAATGCTTGGGCGTGGCCGTGATGTTCGGCTGATCCGGATCAGGGCCCTGGATCCCCTGGACGAACGCGACGCCCATCCGCGCTGTCAGGAATGGATCTTCGCCGTAGGTTTCCTGGCCCCGGCCCCAACGCGGATCGCGGAAGATGTTGATGTTTGGCGACCAGGTGTTCAGGCCTGTCCCGATGCGTCCCATCCGGCCGGTCGCGCGCGCCAGGGCATGCAGGCCCTGCATCTCCGTTCCGATCGCGCCGGCGACGGAGTGGACAAGCGCGGGATCGAAGGTCGCGGCCAGGCCTATGGGCTCGGGAAAGTTGGTGGTGGGCAGAGCGCCCAGGGCGCCGTGCAGGGACTCCGTCCACCAGTTATAGGCCGGAACACCCAGTCGCGGGATCGCTGGCGCGGTGTTGAGGAGTTGCGCGAGCTTTTCATCGAGCGTCAGCTGTCCGACCAACTCCTCGGCCCGCCGCTCGGCCTCGATCCGTTCAGCCGATGGGGGCTCGATGGGGGCAGCGCTGACGAGCGTCGAGCCGCCGCCAATCGCGGCGCCAAGCGCCATCGCCAGGCCGTATCGACGCCAATCTGACCTAGGCATGTCTCGCATCTCGCAAATGGACCTGATCTTCGGGCAGGGGAGGCATCAACTCGGCGGGGGCCGTCGGCGCGCTTGGACCAAGCTTCGATGGTCTTGCCGGGGTCGCGCCAATCGCCGCCAGATGGTCGGCGACCAGGCGCGGGTTGGGCTTCACCGCGCCGTGCTCAATCGAAAAACCATGGTGTTGCTGTACGTCTGGCCTGGATCCAGGCGCGTCGAGGCGAACCCCGGCTTGTTCGGCGCGTCCGGGAAATGCTGCGGCTCCAGGGCGATGCCGTCACCCTGGCGATAGATCTTGCCGCTCTTGCCGACCATGGTTCCGTCGATGAAGTTGCCGGCATAGAACTGGATGCCCGGCTGGTCGCTGAAAATTTCAAGCACGCGACCACTCTTGGGGTCGGCCAGGCGCGCGGCCAGGCGCGGGGCGCCGCCGGACTTGCCGTTCAGCACATAGTTGTGGTCGTAGCCTCGGCCGATGACCAGCTGCGGGTCGCTGGCGTCGCGGATCCGTGTCCCCACGGCGGTGGGCACTCGAAAGTCGAAGGCCGTGCCGGCCACGGAGGTGATCGCGCCCGACGGGATGAGCTCGGCGTCAACGGGCGTGTAGCCGTCGGCGGGAATGGTCAGGACATTGCCCATGGCGCCATCGGCCGAGCCTTCGCCGGCGAGGTTGAACAGGGCGTGATTGGTCAGGTTGACGATCGTCGGCTTGTCGGTTGTCGCGCCGTAAGTGACTATCAGTCTGTTTTGTTCGTCCAGCGCATAGGTGGCCGTGGCGCTCAAGGTTCCGGGATAGCCTTCATCGCCATCGGGGCTGAGATAGCCGAAAGTCACGGACGCCGTTGGACCGGACCTGGCCTCCTGCACCTTCCAGACGACCTTGTCGAAGCCCTTTGCGCCGCCGTGCAGAGCCGCGACGCCGTTGTTGTTCAGCGCCAGCTGGTAGGTTTTGCCGTCGAGCGTGAAGCGGCCCTTGCCAATTCGGTTGGCGAAGCGGCCAACCGAGGCGCCGAAATAGCTGGCGTTCGTGGCATAGGCGTCGGCGTCGGCGAAGCCCAGCGCGATGTCGGCCTTCTGGCCCGAGCGGTCTGGCGCGATCAGTGACTGCAGCGTCGCGCCATAGGTGATGACCGTGGCGCTGACGCCGTGGCTGTTGGTCAAGGTGATGGCTTCGACGGCCTCGCCTGACGGGGTCTGGCCAAAAGCCTTGCGCGTCAATTCCGTCGCCTGGCCACTGAGGGGCGCGGCCAGCAACGCCAGGGCCAGGACGCGGGCAAGGGACAGCGTGACAGGGCGCAAATTGGCTTCCTCACCAGACAGGCCGCCTGCTTCGAGTTGGCGGCGTCGCCTAAGGTTGTATACTCCGACAAAAGCGCTTGAGGCAATGACTTGCGAACAGCGTTCTTTGTAGTTGTTGTTCCCCGCTAGTCCGAGATTTGCCTTTTGCCGGGTTATGCGGACATCACCGACGTCGATCTGATCGCTATATACTCAGACAAAAGCAGGCCATCTCAGCGGCCCGCAAGTCGCGGCCCATCACATGGCCGAGCGGGTGTCTTCCAGCGCGAGGTCGACCAGCGTGCGCATCGCCGCGCTCGCCCCTTCAGGGTCGCCGGCGACGATCGCGTCACAGACCCTGGCGTGGTCGGGCACCGGATCGCGGGGCAGGGCGCGGGAGCGCTGCTTGAATTCGGTCGTCCAACTGACCGCCGCGCTGATGCTGGCGCTGAGCGCGATCATCGCGTTGTTGTGGGTGGCGTGCAGCAAGGCGTCATGGAAGGCCCGATCGGCCGCCCGACCGGCTTCGGTCGCCAGGGTGTGGCGACGCATCCCCGCCAGGGCGTCCTTCATCGCCTTGATGTCATCCTTGTCGCGCCGCTCGGCGGCGAAACGTGCGGCTGCGGGCTCGACCACGGCCCGAAGCTCGAAAAGATCGCGCACAAAGGCCACATCGGGTTCCGCCGAGAACGCCCAGGCCAGAACCGCCGGATCCAGAATGTTCCAGCGGCTGCGCGGCAGGACGTGCGTGCCGGCCTTGGGGCGGCTTTCGACCAGGCCCTTGGCGGTCAATACCTGAACCGCTTCGCGATAGGCGCTACGCGACACATCCAGCGCCTCGGCGTTGGCGATTTCCCCAGTCAGCTTTTCGCCGGGCGCGATCTGGCCCGAGACGATCGCCGTGCCCAGATAGTGCGCGATCGCGCCGCGAAGCCGACGTCCCGAGCCTTTCGCCGATCGCGCGAGCGGCTTGTTGTCCGGGTCTTCCAACGGCATGGGTGTGAGGCTCCTGAGGGGGCGTGCGCGGTGCTATAAGCGTAAGCGCTCAAGCCTTGGCAAGTTGCCCGGACTATTCCGTCGACGCCGTTCCCTCGTCACGGGCCTCTAAGGCTCCAACTGCACGACGACGATCGACTTGGCGGGGATGTCCAGGCTCAGTCCCTTGCCGCCCGCCTTGGCCGCGTAGGGCCTGGGCGTGACGGCGTTTGGCGCGGCGAAGCTATTGAGCGCGTCGACACGGGGCGCGGTCAGAATCTGGCCGCGGGCGCTGGCGGCCTTGGCGCCGGCGACCTCGGCGATGATCGACGCGGGGCGCGTCGGATCAAGGTTGGTCACCGCCAGCCAGAGCTTGCCCTGGGTGTCGCGCGCCGCCACGGCGTCAACGCGCGGCAGCTTTATATCCCCCTGGACATAGGTTCCCGCGTCGAAAGTGACCGGGATGAGGGTCGCGTCCTGGAATGGCAGGTACATCTTGAAGACATGATAGGTCGGGGTCAGGACCATCCTGTCCTTGTCGGTCAGGATCATCGCCTGCAGGACGTTGATCATCTGGGCGATGTTGGCCACACGAACCCGGTCAGCGTGGCGGGCGAATATATTGATATTCAATGCCGCGATGATCGCGTCGCGCAGGGTGTTTTGCTGGGCCAGGAAGCCTGGATTGGTGTCAGGCAGGGGAGCCAGCCACACGCCCCATTCATCGACGACGAGCGGCACCTTCTTTTCGGGATCGTACTTGTCCATGATCGCCGAATGCTTGGCGATCAGGCCGTCCATGCTCAGGGTCTCATGGACCAGCTTGGCGTAGGCGGTCTCGTCGAAACTGGTGCTGGAGTAGGACGGAGGCCAGCCGCCTGTCGTGTAGGAGTGCAGGGACAGACCTTCGATATTCCAGGCCCAGTCGTGCCCCTTCTGGGCAGCCATGACCGCCTCGGTATAGGCCGGGTCACCCTGGTTGGGGCCGACGGCGATCCGCTGCATCGCCTCGGCGCCGGTCTGCTTGGGATTGTAGTTGCGCACGAAGCGGGCGTAACGCTTCATCTCGTCGGTATAGTATTCAGCGCGCATCGCGCCGCCGCAGCTCCAGCTTTCATTGCCAAGGCCCAGATACTTGATCCTGTAAGGCTCGGTGTGGCCGTTGGCGGCGCGCTCCTTGCCCGCCGTGGTGGCCGGATCGGCGGTCATGTATTCGATCCATTCGGCCGCTTCCTGAACCGTGCCCGAACCCAGATTGACCGAGAGGTAGGCCTCGCTATCGATCTGATGGACGAAGTCCATGAATTCGTCAGTGCCGAAGGTGTTGGGCTCTACGGAGCCACCCCAATTGGAATTGATCGTCTTGCGACGGTTCTCCGCCGGACCGATCCCGTGACGCCAGTGATATTCATCGGCGAAACAGCCGCCTGGCCAGCGGACATTGGGGACCTTGATCGCGCGCAGGGCCTCGACGACGTCCTTGCGAATGCCGCGCGTATTGGGGATCGGCGAGTCCTTTCCCACCCACACGCCGCCATAGATTCCCGTCCCCAGGTGCTCGGCGAACTGGCCGAAGATGTTGCGATCAATCCTGGCGCCCGGCGTCCCGGCGTCGATCCGCAGGGCGACCGGAGCATCGGCTCTGGTCTGGGCGTGAACCAGGGTGGGCGCGGCAAGCGCCAGGGCGAGGGCGGAAGCGGCCAGCGGCCGAGTCAATCTGATCATGTCGTTTCCCCACGGCGGCCAGCGTGGCGCCGGGCAGCGGCGCCGAGGCTTACGGCTGCCCGTTGGAACAGCAGGCCCAACTTGGGAGCGCCACGACGCTGGCTGCGCGCGGTGCGTCCCACCTGACCTGCTCTCACGGAGGACCGTAGCCTGCTTTTATGTCCGGCAAATTGCGCGACTGAGGGGCTCTGTCAAGTCAGGGTCTGGCTCCGCGATGCGTCGCAAAGCGGCGTGGATCACTCGATTTCGAACTCTCTGACGGAAATGACTCGAATTATCGTCACAAGCGGCCGTCTGGCGTGGAGCATAATTGTCGGAGTAATTTGCAATCCTCGGTGAAAGGCCACGCGGTCCGCCCGCTCGGACGTGGTGACGTACAGTCCACGCCACGGCGCGGGCCGGCGCGGGCGCCCAGGTCCAGGTCGATCTCAGGATCATCGGTGGTGATCGCACCGACCTGGATGGGTGACCCGCGCGCGGTGAGGCTAGGCGCTTTCCAGGGTCCGGCTTTGCACGGCGGCGGGGGCGAGCCGTCGTTTCAGCGCTTCCAGCTGGGC
Organism: uncultured Caulobacter sp.; assembly: GCA_964427205.1. Taxonomy (GTDB): domain Bacteria; phylum Pseudomonadota; class Alphaproteobacteria; order Caulobacterales; family Caulobacteraceae; genus Caulobacter. The sequence goes on along the minus strand of CAYRTE010000004.1, from coordinate 44,511 downwards.
GTAGAGCGCTGGCGGCATGCGCGAGCCCAGACGCGTATAGGCGTCGAGGATCAAGGCGGCTTCCTCCAGCCAGATCGACCTGTCGACCGTCAGCAGCAGATTCAGGGCCGCCTCGTCGAGCGCCAGTCCGGATACATCCAGCGCGCCCGGAGCGGGGAGGCGGCCGATTGGGCTGTCGGCGGCTTCGGCCTCGCCTTCAAGTCGCTCTACGATCCATTTGAGGACGCGGGCGTTCTCGCCATAGCCGGGCCAGACAAACTTGCCGGTCTCGTCCTTGCGGAACCAGTTGACGAAATAGATGCGCGGCAGCTTGGCGGGGTCGGCGCTGGCTCCGACCTTCAGCCAGTGGCTGAAATAGTCGCCCATGTTGTAGCCGCAGAAGGGCAGCATGGCGAAGGGATCACGGCGCAGCTCGCCGATCTTGTTCTCGGCCGCGGCGGTGCCTTCCGAGGCGACGTTCGAGGCCAGGAACACGCCGTGCTCCCAGTCAAAGGCCTCGGTGACCAGCGGCACGGCCGAGGCGCGGCGGCCGCCGAACAGGATGGCCGAAATCGGCACGCCGGCCGGATCTTCCCACTCGTTGGCGATGACCGGGCACTGGCCGGCCGGTACGGCGAAGCGAGCGTTGGGATGGGCGGCGGGTTCGCCCAGGGCGGGGCTCCAGGCCCGGCCTTTCCAGTCTGTCAGGCCCTCGGGCGGGGTGGGCGTGAGCCCTTCCCACCAGACGTCGCCATCCTCCGTGAGGGCGACATTGGTGTAGATGCAGTTGGCGTGCAGGGTGTCGATGGCGTTGCGATTGGTCAGGACGCCGGTGCCCGGCGCCACGCCGAAGAAGCCCGCCTCGGGGTTGATCGCATGGAGCCGGCCGTCGGCCCCGAACCGCATCCAGCAGATGTCGTCGCCGATGGTCTCGGCCTTCCAGCCGGGCAGGGTGGGCTGCAGCATGGCCATGTTGGTCTTGCCGCAGGCGCTGGGGAAGGCGGCGGCCACGTAGCGAACCTTGCCGGCCGGCGAGGTCAGCTTGAGGATCAGCATGTGTTCGGCCAGCCAGCCTTCATCGCGGGCCATCACCGAGGCGATGCGCAGGGCGTAGCACTTCTTGCCCAGAAGGGCGTTGCCGCCATAGCCCGAGCCGTAGGACCAGATCTCGCGGCTTTCCGGGAAGTGGACAATGTATTTGTCGTCGTTGCAGGGCCAGGCGACGTCAGCCTGACCGTCCTCCAGCGGCGCGCCAAGGCTGTGAAGCGCGGGCACGAAGAAGCCGTCTTCGCCCAGGGCGTCCAGGGCGGCCTGACCCATGCGGGTCATCACCCGCATCGAGACGGCCACATAGGCGCTGTCGGTGATTTCGACGCCCAGGGCGCTGATCGGCGAGCCCACCGGGCCCATCGAGAACGGCACGACATACATCGTGCGACCGCGCATGCAGCCGTCGAACAGGCCGTTCAGGGTGGCGCGCATTTCTGAGGGATCGCGCCAGTTGTTCGTGGGGCCGGCGTCTTCCTGGTCCTGCGAGCAGATGAAGGTGCGGCTCTCGACGCGGGCGACGTCACGCGGATCCGAGGCCGCATAGAACGAGTTGGGGCGGAGTTTTGGGTTGAGGCGCTTGAGCGTGCCCGAGGCGATCAGCTCTTCCGTCAGCCGCTCCCACTCGGCGTCGGAGCCGTCACACCAATAGATGGCCTTGGGCTTGGTCAGGGCGGCGACCTCGTTGACCCATGTCACGAGGCGCGCGTGTTTGGTCGGGGGCGCCATGGCGCCCGGCCCGCTATTTTGCATTGCTCATCCTGCCTGCGCATTTTGACGAAACTATTGTTCGTCTTGATCGCGAGTATAGCGTCCTTGGACGTCGCCGATAGACTGTCTTGCTTGTGACAACGTTGTCGCTTCTCGGATTGGCGAAATGTTGCCCGTTAAGTATCCGCGAGGTGATCGCCGGCAATATCTGTCCGGAAGGCCGGCGCGCGGCTCTTGGCCTGCTTCGGGTTGGCCCGCGACCCCGGAACAGCGCCGCCAGGGCGACGTTCTGATCTGTCGGGCGGGGAATTGGCCGTGCCCGTCAGCGGGCTGATCGACAATGGACAAGCTCTTCGCCACATTCGCCAATGCCACAGCCAAGGCGACTGGCAGTCCCATGGCGTTCCTGTTGTGCGTGACGCTGGTCGTCGCTTGGGCTGCGTCGGGACCGATCTTCAGGTTCTCCGAAACCTGGCAACTGGTGATCAACACCGGCACCACGATCATCACCTTCCTGATGGTGTTTCTGATCCAGAACACTCAGAACCGCGACGGCGCGGCGCTGCAAACCAAGCTGGACGAGCTGATCCTGGCCTCGAGCGCCGAGAACCAGTTCATCGGCATCGAGACATTGTCCGACAAGGAACTGACGGCCCTGCACGCCCGATGCGTGGAAGCGGCGCAAAGAAGTCAGGCGCTGGTGGAGAAAGCCCGAAGCGAGCGCGAAAGCCGGGCGGTCGCCAGCAAAAGCGCCAAGGCGCGAGCAAAGCCGGCGTCGGGGTCCAGGCCGCGGGTCCGCAAGGCCGCGGCGAAGCCATCGTCCTAGCGCCGCCTTGAGGGAACCCTGTTCGCTGTCGCTATTGAAACTCTGCCTTGGAACACCCAAGCTTTAGGCGCGTTGTCGTCGGCCGGGTCTCGAAAAACCCGGTCTTGGCCGCCAGGAGAGCGCATGAGCCCGGACGACCTGCACGCTTCGGAGGCTGTCGAGGCGTCCGCCGCCCAAGACCTTGAGCGCTATCGCGCGGTGCGGCGACGCACCGAGGCGCTGGCCGCGCCGCTGTCGGCCGAGGATCAGGCCGCCCAGTCGATGGCCGACGCCAGTCCCACCAAGTGGCATCGGGCGCACACGACCTGGTTCTTCGAGACTTTCCTGTTGATCCCGTATCTGGCTGGCTATGCGGTGTTCGATCCCCGTTTCGGCTACCTGTTCAATTCCTACTACGAGGCCCTTGGACCCCGGCAGCCCAGGCCGGCGCGGGGGCTGCTGACGCGGCCGTCGAGCGTTGAAATCGGCGCCTATCGGGCGCATGTCGATGCGGCGATGGGCCAGCTTCTGTCTGGCCCGCCCTTGGCCCGCGAGGCGCGGGAGCGCCTGGATCTGGGGCTGGCCCATGAGGAGCAGCATCAGGAACTGATCCTGATGGACATTCTGCATCTGTTCGCCCAATCGCCGCTGGACCCGGTCTATCAGGCCCAGATTGGGCGCCGCGGCCAGGAGGCGCTGGACCCCGAGCGGTTCGTGCCCTTCGAGGGCGGCGTCGTCGAGATCGGCGCCGGGGAGGCAGGCTTCGCGTTCGACAACGAGCGCCCGCGGCACAAGACCTATCTGGCGCCCTATCGATTGAGCGATCGCCTGGTGACGAACGGCGAATGGATCGCCTTCATCGAAGCTGGCGGCTACGGCAGGGTCGATCTTTGGCTTTCCGACGGCTGGGCGCGCGTGGTCGAGGAAGGCTGGGAAGCCCCGCTCTATTGGCGGCGAGCCGAGACGGGCTGGACAGCCATGACGCTGAGCGGGCGTCACCCTGTCGATCCCGGCGAGCCGGTGTCGCATGTCAGCTACTACGAGGCGGCGGCCTATGCGACCTGGTCGGGTCGACGGCTGCCGACCGAGGCCGAATGGGAAGCCGCGGCGCGCGCACCGGGCGCCGGTGGTCTGCGCCAGCTGCATGGCCACGTGTGGCAGTGGACATCCAGCGGCTACGCCGCCTATCCGGGATTCCGCCCGGGCGCGGGCGCGTTGGGTGAATACAACGGCAAGTTCATGGTCAACCAGATGGTGCTGCGCGGCGGGTGCGCGGCGACCCCGCCGGGCCATACGCGGGCGACCTATCGCAATTTCTTCCATCCCGAAAAGCGTTGGGCTTTCGCCGGCGTGCGGCTGGCGGACGACGCGAAGGCCGAGGACGCTCCAACCGACGACCTGTTCCTGGAAGACGTGCTGGCGGGCCTTTCAGCGCGGCCCAGGACTCTGCCCAGCAAGTATTTCTACGACGCCGAGGGGTCGCGGCTGTTCGAGGCGATCTGCGATCTGCCAGAATACTATCTGACCCGCACCGAGATCACGTTGCTGCGCCAGATCGCGCCTGAGATCGCCGCGCGGATCCCCGACGGCGCGGTGTTGGTGGAGTTTGGCAGCGGGGCCAGCGTCAAGACCCGGATTGTTCTGGATGCCGCGCCTCAGCTCTCCGCCTACGCGCCCATCGATATCAGCCAGAGCGCGTTGGCCGAGGCGACCGCCGCGATCGAGGCCAGCTATCCGTCGCTGACGGTCGCGCCGCTGGTCGACGACTTCACGCGAGCCCTGCGGTTGCCTTCGGCCGTGGCGGGGCGGGTCGCGGTTGGGTTCTTTCCAGGGTCAACCATCGGCAATTTCCCGCCGGCCGAAGCCGAGGACTTTATGCGTCGGGCCGGCGAACTGCTCGGCGATGGCGCGATGATGGTGGTGGGCGCCGACGTCGCCAAGTCGGTCGACGTGTTGATCCCGGCCTATGACGACGCCCAGGGTGTCACGGCGGCCTTCAATCTGAATGTTCTGGCCCGGATCAATCGCGAACTGGGCGGCGATTTTGACCTCGCGGCCTTCGCGCACCAGGCTCTGTGGAATGACCGGGAGAGCCGGATCGAGATGCATCTGGTCAGCCTGAAGGACCAGCGGGTGACGATCGGAGGACGGATCTTCGACTTCGCGGCGGGTGAAACCGTGCACACCGAGAACTCATACAAGTATCGGCCCGAGGCCTTCGAGGCCATTGCGCGACGGGCGGGGTGGGTCGTCTCGCGCAAATGGGAAAGCGCCCATCCCGCGTTCGGCGTCTACGTCCTGACCCGATAGGCTGCACGCACGAACGCGCGCTGGACGGGGAAGCCCAGCGCGCGTCACGATCTGAATGGTCGAGGTTAGAGGCTAGTCGCCGGGGCGCAGGCTGCGGGAAGAGGATCCACCCTTGCGACCAGCATTGGCGGCGAGATCGCGATCCTTGGCGAAGCTTCGCTTTTCGCTGGGAACGCTGGCCCCGCCTTTGCGCGCGATCTCGCGGCGACGTTCAGGGTCCATGGCGGCGAAGCCGCGGCGGCCACGGGGCCGTTCGCTGTCGAGGTCCATACGGTGCTCCTAATCGATACTGGTCACGGTCGACGAACGGGGCGCGGCGTCATAGGGACGGTCATCCCCGGGATCGACCGGTGACGCGGGAGAGGGCAGTTCATCGGGCGTGGCCCCCGGGTCGTATTCCGGAGGCCGCGGCTCGACAGGCGGTGGTGCGTTGGGGTCGGTCATGGCGTCGTGTCCTGCGCGTTCCATGACGTAACCAGCGAAGCCACGTTCGGTTCACCTCAAAGCGTGAGTAAATGCACGCAACGGGCGTAATGCCTGTCAGCCAAAGGGATTGAGAGCTTGTCCAACACCGCCAAACCCAGGGCAGCCAGCCACATCACGCCGCCTCACTGGAGGCTCGGCGCGGGCTGCCTCGTCGGTCTGGCGGTCTGGGCGGCGGCGTTCTGGCTGCGGGCCCCGACAGGCTCGCACCTGTTGCTGGGCTGGGACGGGGCGGCCATTGCCTATCTGCTCCTGACCTGGCGAATGTTTCTGCGCGCCGACGAGGCCGAGATCAGGGATCGTGCGGCTGGGGAGGACGAGGGCCGGCCAGTCTTGCTGCTCATCGTTGTGGCCGCCATCGTTGCCAGTCTGGGCGCGGTGATCGATGCGATGGTGGCGGCCCGGGCCGCTCAGGGCCTGGCCAAGGCGCTCATCGCGACCACCGCCGGCGCGACCCTTATCCTGTCATGGCTGGTGCTGCAGACGGTCTTCGTGCCGCACTATGCCCATCGTCACTTTGGCGATGGCAAGAACAAGGGCGGTATCGGCTTCCCCGGCGAGCCGCCGAGCAGCTACATGGATTTCGTCTATCTGGCCTTCACCGTCGGGGCGACCTTCCAGGTGTCGGACAACAGCATACTGACCTCGCGCCTGCGCCGGCTGGTCACCGCCCATGCGGCGACCGCCTTTGCCTACAACACCGCCATCCTGGCGCTGGGAATCAACATCATCGCCAGTGTGATTGGGCGCTAGCGGCGCGGCCGCTGAACAGGCGTGGCGGGCAGTTCTTCCACGCGCAGCAGGGCGTTCTTGTCCGTATCGAGCAGGGCAAAGCGCGACCTGGCGGCCTTGAGGGCTTCATCCCTGGAAATGCGACGGTTGAAGTCCGCGTCGGCGCCCATGACGGGCTGGGGCTCGGCGAGCAGCGCGTAGGGCGCGGCCCCCTGCAGGGCCCCGCCGACCAGCCCGCCGCGCTTGCGGGGCGGGCCATCGCCGCCGCCCCCGGGAGGACCGCCACGTCCGCCTCGTCCCCCGCCAAGAGGCATGCTGACCCCCTGAAGGATTTCGGGCGCGATGTTCCGCTCATAGGCCGAGACCTCGAAGCCATCGATGACGCCGTCCTTGTCCGTGTCGAGCACGATGAAGAAGCGACCGGCGTCGGCCACGAATTCATCGCGCGACAAGGCGCCGTCATGGTTGGCGTCAGCGGCGGAGAACCATGCCGCCACGGGGTAGGGCGCGTCGGCTGGCGCGCGGAAAGGTTCGCCCGCCGGACTGATGAAAAGTTGCTGGCGAGCACGCCCCGGGCCGCGATCGCCATCCTCGCGGGGCGGTGGGCCGAAACCTCGACCCGGCCGGGGCTCATCGTCGCCCCGGGGGGCGGCCTGCGCGCCCGTCGAAAGGAAAAGGGCGGCGAGGACGGCGGTGGTCGCGACGCGAAATGTCATGAGGAACTCCTTGCCTCGGCATCAAGCGCGGCGAGATTGCCGGAGAATGTCACCTGCCCAGCTGATCCTTGCGCGCCCGCAACAAAGCGGCGCCGGAGGTTAGATCGGCAGGCGGACGCAGGCGCGCAGGCCGCCCTCGGGGCGGTTGACCAGGGTGACGTCGCCGCCATGGGCCCGAGCCAGGGAGCGCACCACCGCCAGGCCAAGGCCGATGCCGCCGGTCTCGCGGTTGCGCGAGGGCTCTCCGCGGAAGAACGGCTCGAACACCCGCTCCAGCTCGGCCGCCGGAATGCCGGGACCATCGTCGTCGATCTCGATGATCGCCATGTCGCCGTCGGCGAACACGCGGCCGCGCGCGACGTGACCATATTTCAGGGCGTTCTCGACCAGATTGACGACCAGCCGCTTCAGCGCGATCGGATCACCCTCGATGACGATCTTCTCGGCCCGTTCGACCGTAGCCTGGCCTCCGGTCTCGGCGGCTTCGTCGACCACGCTCTCCAGCAGGGAGGCCAGCTCAAGCTTGGTGCGTTCGGCGGGCCGGGTCGTGTCGCGGACAAAGGCCAGGGCGGCCGAGATCATCGCCTCCATCTGGTCGATATCGGCGGCCAGCTTGGCGCGCACGTCGTCGGGCGTCGCCTCGATGCGGAACCGCAGGCGGGTCAAGGGCGTGCGCAGGTCGTGGGCGATGGCCCCGATCATCGCTGTCCTGTCCTCGACATAGCGGCGCAGGCGCTCCTGCATCATGTTGAAGGCGTTGGCGGCGGCCACCACCTCGGTCGAGCCGGACAGCTCCAGGGGCGTGGCGCGCGGGTCGCGACCCAGACGCTCGGCGGCATTGGCGAAAGCGGTGATCGGCTCGGCCAGTCGACGGGCGAAAAGCCAGGCCAGCGGCGCGACGGCCAGCACCGACAGCACCAGGATCAGCAGCACCCGTTGCTGCCAGCTGTCGAAGCGAAAGCTGGGCTTGGGCTCGACCACGACCCAGCTGCCGTCGCTCTGGCGCACGCCCAGCTTGAAGTCGCCAAAGATGAAGGGCTCGTCGCGCGCTGGTCCGGGGCGAGCGCCGCGCTCGCCGGGCGGCGGCAGTTCGCGGGCGATGAACTGATCGCGTGGTCCGCCGGGGCCGGTGTGGCCGCCCGGGCCTCCGGGCCGGTCATTGGGGTTGGCCTTGAAGCGCCGAACGAAGAACCGCGGGCCGTTGTCGGTGACGATCTCGATCCGCGCCGGCGCCACATCGATGGCGCGGCCGATGCCGGCCTTGAACTCGGCTCGGCGGGCGGAATCGGGTCCGCCGGACGGCATCTTGGCCCGGGCCAGCACCACCAGGGGACGCCCGTCGCGCGGTTGCACCGGCTGACCGGTCTTCAGGGCCCGTGTGATCTCCGACAGCCGGTATAGCTCGGGCGGCGGCGGCGGCAGGGTGAAGATGACGGCGATGGCGATCAGTTGCGCCGCCACCAGGGTCAGCGTCACCAACCCCAGCGCCTGCATGAACAGGGGCGCGCCGCGGCGGCGCTGGCTCATGGCGTGCGAAGGACCTTGGCGGTGAACATGTAGCCCTCGCTGCGAATGGTGCGGATCAGCTCGCTGCCGCCGCCGTCATCCAGCTTGCGTCGCAGCCGGCTGATCTGGACGTCGATGGCGCGATCATAGGCGTCGGAATCGCGACCGCGGGCAAGGTCCAGCAGCTGGTCGCGGGTCAGCACCCGCTGGGGGCGTTCCACGAAGGCGCGCAAGAGCGAGAACTCGCCGCTGGAGAGGTTCACCACCACCGACTGCGGCGAGCGCAGCTCTCGACGCACTAGGTCGAGCCGCCAGCCGGCGAACTCGCAAGCCGCGCCCATGCCGTCTTCGCTGTTGCGAGGCTCCTGCCGGCGGCGAAGCACCGCGCGGATGCGGGCCAGCAGTTCGCGCGGATTGCAGGGCTTGGGCAGGTAGTCGTCGGCGCCGAGCTCCAGGCCGACGATACGGTCGGTTTCCTCGCCCATGGCCGAGAGCATGATGATCGCCGGGCCGTCCTGCGCTGAAAGTCGGCGGCAGATCGCCAGGCCATCCTCGCCAGGCAGCATGATGTCGAGCACCACCAGATCGACCGGCCCTCGGGCCAGGACCTGTTCCATGGTGCGGGCGTCGGATGCGGTGTCCACCGCATAGCCGTGGCGTCCCAGGAAGTCGGACACGACGTCGCGAATGCCAGGGTCGTCATCGACGATGAGAATCCGGGACGCCGCGCTGCGCGGGGCCTCCGGGTCGGCGGCGGGGCCGGTCTGTGGAATTGTCTCCATGAGACGCTCCTGTCATGTCCCCGTGGCGTCCAGATTTCACGCCTGAAACAGCCGCGCAACCCGATGGCGCGATTTGAGCCTCAATCGGCCCTCAAGGCCGTCAAGCAGGGCCTCGTGCGAGCCGCCTCATGGCTGCGACATTTCGCTGCGGCCGCCTTGGGCGCCGTCGGTCTGGAACGAATGGTCGATCCGAACGGTATCCCTCCAGGATTGAAGGAGACCACCATGACCCCCGTTGCCAACGACGCCGAAGACCTCGATCTGGCCGAAGCCTTCGATGAGGACAATCAGAACCTGGCCGGCGAAGGCGAGATGAAGACCTTCGAGGAACTGCCGAAGGTCATGGATATGACCACCGCCGAGGGCGATGCCGATGATGACGACGCCCTGATCGCCGAAGAACTGGACGATGATGAGATCATCGCCCTGGAGCGCGAAAGCCTGGAAGAGGCGCAGGACGCCGAGGCCTGATGCGCCTCAGCCCGGCGAGGTGTTCCTGGGCATGGCGTAGTCGGGGCCCTGGATGTTCTGGGCCTCGATCGCCAGATCGCTGACATAGGGATTGCTGCGCCGCTCGGCCGCGAAGCTGGACATCGGCCCGTGGCCAGGCACGAACCGCACGTCGCCGCCCAGCGGCCACAGCTTCTGGGTGATGGAGTCCAGCAGGTCCTGGTGATTGCCGCGCGGGAAGTCGGTGCGGCCGATCGAGCCTTGGAACAGCACGTCGCCCACCTGGGCGAAGCGCGCCTCGCGGTGGAAGAAGATCACATGGCCCGGGGTGTGTCCCGGGCAATGCAGCACTTCGAACTGGGTTTCTCCCAGGGTGACCACGTCGCCGTCGTCCAGCCACCGGTCGGGAACAAAGATCCGGGCTTCGGGGATGCCGTACATCTCGCCGGACATCTGGATCTGGTCGATCCAGAACTGGTCGTCCTTGTGCGGCCCCTCGATGGGAACTCCGGTCAGGCGCTTCAGCTCGGCGGCGCCGCCAGCGTGGTCCATGTGGCCGTGGGTGATCCAGATCTTCTCCAGGGTCAGGCCCTGGTCGGCGAGAGCCTTCATCAGACGCGGAACCTCGCCGCCCGGATCGATGACGGCGGCCTTCAGCGTCTTGGCGCACCAGACGATGGTGCAGTTCTGCTGCAGGGGCGTGACCGGCGCGATGACGGCGCGGATGGGAGGCTGGCTCTGGCTCACGGGAACTCCCGACCTGCCCGCATAGCGGGCGGGTCAATCTGAATATTAGAGCGTGATAGCCGCCGAAACCGGTGTCCACTTTCGGCTATCACGCTCGCTCGCTGATAACATAGGCGGTGGAGAGCGCCCATGAAAGAAGGCCCGGGATTGCTCCCGGGCCTTCGATCGTTCGAAACGGCGAACCGCTTACTTCTTCTTGTCGTCCACGCCATGGCCGAAGGCTTCGGCGGCGCTTTCCAGGGTGGTGTCCTCGGTGATGTCGATGCCCTTGGCGAGCTTCGAGTGCCAGAAGCCGTAGGCGATGTAGATCACCGCGCCGACCGCCGCATAACCGCCCAGGATCATCAGGGGCAGTGGGTTGTTGTTCATCGCGTGAACGATCATCGGCTGGAAGTTCTGCCAGGCCAGGAACAGACAGGCCAGGATGCCCAGCACGGCGGTGACGATGCCGCCGGGCACCTTGAACGGGCGGGGCATGTCGGGGTGCTTGACCCGCAGATAGATCACCGAAAGGCAGACGATCGAGAAGGCGACGGCCGTACCCAGCGACACCAGGTCGCCCAGCAGGCTGATGGGCAGGAACGAGGCGGCCACGGCGATGACGACGCCCAGCAGGATCGTGCCCAGCCAGGGCGTGCGGAACTTGGGGTGGATCTCGGCAAACACCTTCGGCAGCAAGCCGTCGCGGGCCATGGTGTAGAAGATCCGCGTCTGGCCGTAGCACAGCACCAGCATGACCGAGGACAGGCCGGTGATCGCGCCGATCTTGATGGCGAAGCTGATCAGGTTCAGCTTGCCGCCTTCAGCGGCGGCGTAGGGAACGTCGGCCCATTCCAGACCCATCCGGTCGATGGCGACGGCGATGGGAGCCGGGCTGGCCAGTTCCTTGTAGGGGACGACGCCCGTCATGACGGCGGCCACGGCCATGTAGATCAGGGTGCAGACGACCAGGGCGCCCAGGATGCCGATCGGCACGTCCCTGGAGGGGTTCTTGGCCTCGGCCGCAGCCGTCGAGACGGCTTCGAAACCGACATAGGCGAAGAAGATGATCGCCGCGCCGCGGAAGATCCCGGTGACGCCAAACTCGCCGGGCTGGCCGGTCGGCTCGGGGATGAAGGGGTGCCAGTTGGCCGGGTTGATATACTGGATGCCGACCGCGATGAAGACCAGCAGCACGATCACCTTGATCACGACGATGGCGTTGTTGACGTTGGCCGACTCGCTGACGCCCAGAACCAGCAGGGCCGAGACCATGGCGATACCGATGGCGGCCACGATGTTCAGGGTGCCGGTGAGCGCGAAGGTCGTGCCGCCATCAGGGGTGGCGACGGCCTGGATCAGCGGGGTGGCCCACATCGGGGCGTCCGCGCCAGCCACCATGATGGTCGGGAAATTGATCCCGAGCGCATGCAGGGTGCTGACGACGTAGCCCGACCAGCCGACCGCGACGGTCGAGGCGGCGACGCCGTATTCCAGAACCAGCAGCCAGCCCATGATCCAGGCGAAGACCTCGCCCAGGGTGCCATAGGCGTAGGTATAGGCCGAGCCGGAGACCGGCATGGTCGAAGCCAGTTCGGCGTAGCAGAGGCCGGCCAGGCCGCAGGCGATGCCGGCGACGATGAACGACAGCATGATCGCCGGGCCGGCATTGGCCGAGGCCACCTGGCCGGTCAGCACGAAGATGCCGGCGCCGATGATGGCGCCGATACCCAGGCTCATCAGGTTGATGGGACCCAGCGTGCGTTTCAGCTGGCTATGGGCGGCTTCCTTCTGGATGCTCGCGATCGACTTCTTCAGGAACAGCCTGTTTCCGGCCATGTGTTTCTTTTCCCCAACGACCAGCGAACCCCCGCTAGTCAGGCATTGGGCCGGGACGTTAGTCAGAGAGGCGCCTTCGCGCAACGCCTTGCGGTGACGAGACCGGTTTGAGGGTCTATGCCTCCCCGTGATGCTGCCGATCGAGAATGTCCTGCCCGCATTGAAAGCGGCGATGCTCGCTTCCCATGCGACGGTCCTGGTGGCCCCGCCTGGCGCGGGCAAGACCACGGCCGTTCCCTTGGCCCTGTTGGGGGAACCCTGGGTCCGGAACCGCAAGATCATCGTGCTGGAGCCGCGCCGACTGGCCGCTCGCGCCGCCGCGACGCGCATGGCCTCCACTTTGGGCGAGGCGGTTGGTGAAACCGTGGGCTTTCGCGTGCGATTGCAGTCGAGGGTGTCGGCCCGCACCCGCATCGAGGTGGTGACCGAAGGCGTCTTTACCCGGATGATTCTCGATGACCCCGGCCTTGAGAGCGTCGCGGCCGTCCTGTTCGATGAGTTTCACGAGCGCAGCCTCGACGCCGACCTGGGCCTGGCCTTCGCCCGCGACGTCCAAGGCCTGCTGCGCGAAGACCTGCGGCTGCTGGTGATGTCGGCCACGCTGGACGGGGCGCGGGTCTCGTCTCTGCTGGGCGACGCGCCGGTGATCGAGAGCCAGGGACGGATGTTCCCGGTCGACACCCGCTATCTGGGGCGGGATGACCGCCTGCGGCTCGAGGAACGTGTCGGCCGGGCCGTGGAACGCGCTCTTGCGGAAGAGACCGGCAGCCTGCTGGTCTTCTTGCCGGGGCAGGGCGAGATTCGCCGCGTCGAGAGCTGGCTGGCCGAGCGTCTGCGCCGACCCGATGTCGATCTGGCCCCGCTCTATGGCGCGCTTGACCCCGCCGTGCAGGACCGCGCCATCGCCGCTGCGCCGCCGGGGCGTCGCAAGGTGGTGCTGGCGACCTCCATCGCCGAGACCAGCCTGACCATCCAGGGCGTGCGCGTGGTGATCGACGGCGGCCTGGCCCGCGTGCCCCGCTATGACCCGGCCAGTGGCATCACCCGGCTCGACACCGTCCGCGTCAGCCGCGCCGCCGCCGACCAGCGCCGGGGCCGGGCAGGGCGCACCGAGCCCGGCGTCTGCTACCGCCTGTGGGACGAAGCCGAAACCCGCTCCCTGCCGGCCTTCGCGCGGCCGGAAATCCTTGAAGCCGACCTGTCGCGCCTCGCGCTTGATCTGGCCCGCTGGGGCGCGCGCGACGCGACGGGCCTGTGCTTCATGGATCCGCCGCCCGCCGCCGCCTTCGCGGAGGCGCGGGGGTTGCTGCAAAGAATCCAGGCGCTGGATACGCAGGGCGACCTCACCGCCCACGGCAAGGCCCTGGCCGAGATGCCCCTGCCGCCGCGCATCGCCCACATGGTGGTGCGCGCCGCCGCGTCGGGGCAGGCGCGTCGCGGGGCCGAGGTCGCCGCCCTGCTGACCGAACAGGGGCTGGGCGGTCGCGATACCGATCTGCGCCGGCGACTGGAAAACCTTGGCCGTGACCGCTCGCCTCGCGCGAAAGACGCCCAGGCCCTGGCCGACCGCTGGGCGCGGGCGGCGGGCAGGCCTTCGGGCGCGCCGCTGCTCGATGAGGGGCTGATGCTGGCCGAGGCCTATCCGGAACGCGTGGCGCGCGCGCGCGGCAAGCCTGGCGAGTTCCAGCTGGCCGGCGGGCGCGGCGTCTATATGGAGCCGACCGATCCCCTGGCCCGCGAGACCTGGCTGGCCGTGGGCGAGCTGGGCGGCGGCGACAGCCGTGACCGCATCCTGCTGGCCGCCGCGGTTGACGAGGCTGCCCTGCGAGAAGCCTTCGCCGACCGCCTGACCATCGAGGATCGACTGGAGACCGGCGCCGGCGGCAGGGTCCGCGCCAAGCGGTTGCTGCGGCTGGGCAAGCTGGTCCTGGAAGAGCGGCTGATCGACAAGCCCGACCCGGCCCTGATCGCCAGCGCCCTGCTGGATCAGGTCCGTTCAGAGGGGCTGTCGACGTTGCGGCTGGGCGACGGCGTTCAGGGCTTGCGCGATCGCGTCGCCTTCCTGCGGGGACTGGACGGCGATGTTTGGCCTGACCTGTCAGACGCCGCGCTGCTGGAGCGACTGGATGAATGGCTGGAGCCGCTGCTGCACGGCCGCTCGTCCCTGTCGGCGCTGGACGAGGGCATGCTGGACGGCGCGATCCGCTCGCTGATCCCCTGGGACGCCCAGCAGAGGATCGACTCGGCCCTGCCGGCCCGTTTTAAGGCCCCGACCGGCACCACGGTCGCCATCGACTACGCCGCCGAGGCCGGGCCGCGCATCGATATCCGGGTGCAGGAGCTGTTTGGCCTGACCGAGCACCCCAGCATCGCCGGCGGCAAGATCCCGCTGGTGCTGTCGCTGCTGTCGCCGGGCCACAAGCCGATCCAGATCACGCGCGACCTGCCGGGCTTCTGGAAGGGCTCCTGGCGCGAGGTGAAGGTGGAGATGAAGGGGCGCTATCCGCGCCATGTCTGGCCGGACGACCCGGCGGCGGCGGCGCCGACGACGCGGGCGAAGCCTCGGGGGACGTAAATATCGCGGTCAGGGCCGCTGGTCGTCCGAATTGTGTTCGGGTTTCAGTAGCCATTGGAATGGCCACCAATCGGACTTGCTGCCTCGTCCGCATCCTACGCACTCAGTGGGCACAGGAATCCAAGGAGCAACATATCCGCGCCCGTTGTCCAAGATGTGCTTTCCGCAGCGGGGGCACCTGACGCTGTTGCCAAGTACCAGCCAAACGAACGGAAAGCCCAGCCAAAGAAAGTAGCCGAGGACCCGAGTCTGTTCTTCGCCTGCCAGGCTCATCCCGACCAGCACCACAAAGAGTATGCTTCCACCCATACGGTAGAGCCAGCGCATACGACGGCCCTCCGATTTACCCCGTCACCGTGTAGATCATGATCCCGGTCGCCACCGACAGGTTCAGGCTGTCGGCCCGGCCGCGCATCGGGATCTTCACGTTCACGTCGCACGCCGCCGCCAGCTCCGGCGGCAGGCCCTGCTGCTCGTTGCCCATCAGGATCAGCGACGGCTTCACATAGTCGGCGCTCTTGTGGTCGACCGTGGCGGTCAACAGGGTGCCGACCACCGAGCCAGGCCAGGTCTCGCGCCAGGCCAGGAATTCCGGGATTGTCGCCTTGGCGATCTTGACCGCGAAGATCGAGCCCATGGTCGCCCGCACGCCCTCGACGGAATAGGGATCGACGCAGTCGCCGACCAGGATCACCCCGCCGCAGCCGGCCGCGTCGGCGGTGCGGATGACGGTGCCCAGGTTCCCAGGGTCGCGCACGGCCTGCATGGCCACCCAGCACGGCGCGCTCTGCGGCACGATGGCGTCCAGCGGCGTGAACACCTGCCTGAACACACCGACCACGGCCTGGGGATTGTCGCGGCGCGAGACCTTCTCGAGGATTTCCCGATTGACCTCAATGACTTCGCCGCCCGCCTTCAGGCAGGCCTGCGAGGCCTTTTGCAGCATCGGATGGTCGGCGGCGTCGCGGCCATACATGATGATCTTGGGCGCGTGGCCGCAGTCGATGGCCTCGATGACGATCTTCAGGCCCTCGGCCAGGAACAGGCCGCTCTCCTCGCGCTCCTTGCGCATGTGCAGGGCGCGGACGGCCTTGACGGTGTTGTTCGACAGCGAGGTGACGGTCTTGGCCGGGTTGGGGGCGTTCATCTCATTCACCCTTCCGAAGACCAGCGCGCGAAGAACGACAGGCCGATCTGGCGGTCGCCCTTTTCCTCGACCAGGGACAGCTCGCCCCAGTCGATGACGCCGCTACGGCCGTCCAGCACCTGGGCCAGCAGGCCCGACATCGCCGCGCCCGAGACGCGGGCGGCATAGGCGTTCATCAGCAGGAACGAAGCGTCGTCGCTGAGCAGTTGGGCGCAGTTGGCGGTGAGTTCCGTCAGGTCCTCGAACAGGCGCCAAACCTCGCCGTCGGCGCCGCGTCCAAACTTCGGTGGATCCAGAATGATGCCGTCATAGACATTGCCGCGTCGAACCTCACGAGCCACGAACTTGCGGGCGTCCTCGACGATCCAGCGGATCGGCTTGTCGGCGAGGTCCGCGAAGGCGGCGTTTTCGCGGGCGAAACCGACCGACTTCTTGGAGGCGTCCACATGGGTCACGGCCGCGCCGGCGGCGGCGCAGACCAGTGAAGCCACACCCGTATAGCCAAACAGATTCAGGATCTTGGGCTGACGACCTGAAGCCTTGGCGAAGGCGCGCACGTGCTCGTCCTGCCAGGCCCAGTTGGCGGCCTGTTCGGGAAAGAAGGCCAGATGCCGGAAGGGGGTGAACTGGCCGTGGAACTTCGCCTCGCCCCAGGCCAGGGGGAACTTCTCGATGGGCTTGCCCTTGAAGCGCCAGCGGCCGGCTTCGTCCTCGTCGGAGGGGTCGAACACCGCGTCGGCGTCTTCCCAGGCCTTGGTCGGCAGGCGGGGCGACCAGAAGCATTGCGGCTCGGGCCGCACGACCGTGTAGGGGCCGTAGCGTTCCAGTTTCTTGCCATGGCCGCTGTCCAGCAGGGCGTAGTCGCTCCAGCCGGTGGTGCGCATCACGATGGGGGCGGGGGCGATCGTCGGGCTCATCGCCTCGCCCATACGCTTTCAGGGTGTTGGCCGTCCAGTGCGCGGCGTGTGCGAGGTCTTGTCCCAGCGATGCGGCGCGAAGAAGAATTGCCACACCGCGCGGGGCGAGGCGAAGACCCACATCATCCAGTAGGCCACCATGCCCAGCAGATGCAGGAAGCGCGGCCGCTCGCCCGACCGCATCAACCCGACCGCCGAGCAGATCGCCGAAACGCTCCAGCCGAACATGTAGAGCGTGAGGTCGGCCAGGGTGACCGACAGCTCGCCATCGGCCATCCAGTTCACGGCCACGCCCACGGCGGCGATCAGCATCGCGGGCGCATGCAGGTTGGAGGCAGCGATAGGGAGGCCAAGGGTCACGACCAACGCCAGCAGGGCGCGGGGGTTGCGTCGCGTCTCTCCGCGCACATGGACGGCGAGGGTTTGCAGGTGGCCCTTGATCCAGCGCGCCCTTTGCGGTCCCCACTGTTTGAGCGAGGTCGGGGCGGTCTCCAGGGTGGGGCGCTCGATCACGTCGAGACGATATCCCTCGCGGGCCAGGCGAAAGCCGATGTCGGCGTCTTCGGTCACGTTATAGGCGTCCCAGCCGCCGACCGCCCGCAAGGCCGAAATCTTGAAGTGGTTGCTGGTGCCGCCCAGCGGAAAAGGCAGGCCCCAGCGCGCATAGGCCGGGAGCAGCACCTGGAACAGGGCGGCGTATTCCAGTCTGAACTGCTCGGCGATGAAGGCCAGATAGCGCGGCGTTTCCACCCGTAAGGGCGCCTGCAGGCAAACCAGATCGGCCGCGTCCGCCGCAAAGCGCGCCGCCGCTTCGCGCAGTTGCAGCGGATCGGGAGCATCCTCGGCGTCGTAGATGACGACGAGCGTTCCCTTGGCCAGTTCCAGGGCGATGTTGCAGGCCCGGGGCTTGGTGCGCGGCAGGCCCGGCGGCGCGACCAGAACCTGGATGAAGGAGGGCAGGTCCAGGGCGTGAAAGGCCGAACGTGTCGCCAAGTCGTCCGCCTCCAGCACGATCAGCGCCTGCAGCCGGTCGCGCGGATAGTCCAGTCGAGCCAGATTGGCGACCAGTTCGCCCGCCACCTCGGCTTCTCGGTAGAGCGGTGCGATCACCGTGTAATGCGGCAACTCATGATCGGCGAGCGTCGGACAAACGCACTTGCGGGGCGGCGTCAGGACGGCGCCGAGCCGAATGGAGGCGCCCGCCACGAAGACGCCATAGAACAACCAGTAGAGGCCTTGCAGCAGGTGGCCGGGCGACAGCATGCCGATCGCCAGGAGGCCAAGACCGACCACGACCATTGTCGATCTCTGCCGGCTTCCGAAGGTGACATGGGAGCCCTCGGCGATGAGCGGGGCAGGCGGCGCGATCGTATCCGGGACGAAGGGCGTGGTCGCCAGGGCGGCCCTGGGGACGACGCCCCGTTCTTCGCGCGCCATGTCGCCCCTCGGCCGGTTCGCTCGATCTTCGGGAGACCACTAAAATGAACACAACCAATAGGTGTCAAATATAAAAACACGCGTTTTAGGTCTTATGTCGTGTCGCTTGCGACGGCTGGGTGATTCCCGTTTAGTGTCGGTTGGGGAAACGCAGGGGAAATGCTGGTCGTGACGCTTGTTCTGAAAAAGCCGCACAAGTCCGCCCGCAAGCCGAAGGGCGACGGGCACTTGCGTCGCGGCGAAATCCTCGAGGCCGCCGAGAAG
This sequence comes from uncultured Caulobacter sp., assembly GCA_964427205.1. Classification (GTDB taxonomy): domain Bacteria; phylum Pseudomonadota; class Alphaproteobacteria; order Caulobacterales; family Caulobacteraceae; genus Caulobacter. The sequence continues at coordinate 26,085 of CAYRTE010000004.1, read as the reverse complement.
ATTTTCATCGCCGAGGGCTATGCCGGCGCGACGATCCGCAAGATCGCCGACGCCGTCGGGGTGTCATCCACGGCCCTCTACATGCACTTTCGCGACAAGGACCAGATCCTGCTCGAGATCAGCGACGGCGCGATCGAGCGGTTGCTGAACCTCAATACCGACATTACCGGTCGGCCGATCGATCCGGTCTCCCATGTGCGGCTGATGCTGGAGGCGTACATGCGCTTCGCATTGGACAACCCCAATACCTATGAGCTGGTGTTCTGCGGTTCTGGCGCGAGCATTTCGGTGGAGAAGCAGGCCGGCACCCTGGAACTGGGCGATCGTTGCTTCGAGAAGTTCAGCGAGCCCTTCCGTGAGATCGCGGCCGCCGGACGCTTGAGGGCGGGCACGGCGCAGAGCGCCGCCGAAGTGGCGTGGGCGGGTTGCCACGGCCTGGTGTCGCTGCTGATCACCAAGCCCAACCGCACATGGTCGTCGTCGGATGCGTTGATGACCCTGATGCTGGATGGCCTGCTGAACGGCCTGGTCACGGACTGATCCGGGTGACCATCGTTCGTGCGTTCGGCGCCGTCGCGGCGGCGATGGTTCTCGCTCAGCCGGCCGTCGCGGCGAGCCCGCGCGTGATGTCCCTGGATTCCTGCGCCGACCAGTATGTTCTGGCTCTGGCGCCTCGCGAGGCGATCGTCGGCCTGTCTCATCGGGCGGGCGCGCCGGATTCCTATATGCGCAAGGCTTCGGAGGGGCTGCCTCGGCGCCGCGCCACGGTCGAGAGCCTTGTCGCGGCGCGGCCCCAGGTCGTGGTGCGCCATTGGGGCGGCGACGCCCGGCTGGTCTCGGCCCTGGATCGGCGCGGCGTCCGCACGGTCAGGATCGATGACGCCGCCGATTTCGATGGGGTCCGCGCCAATGTCAAACGTGTCGCCGCCGCCCTGGACCGCGAGGCGGCGGGCGAGGCGCTGATCGCGCGGATGGACAGCCAGCTGAAGGCCGCCGCCGGCGCCTGGAAGGGTGAGACCGCCCTCTATCTGACGCCGGGCGGCTACACGGCGGGAAGCGGCACCCTGATCGACGCCATGCTCAAGGCCTCGGGCCTGTCCAATGCCAGCACCGCGCCCTTCTTCAGCCCCGCGCCGCTGGAGAGTCTGGTCATGGCGCCGCCGCGCGCCGTGGTGCTGGGCTTTTTCGACCTGACCCGCGCGGGCTCGGACCGCTGGGGCGCCGGGCGTCACGCGGCCCTGAAGCGGGCGACCCAGGATCGCACCATCTCGTCCTTGCCTGGGGCGGTGGTGGGCTGTCCCGCCTGGTTCGCGGCCGACGGGGTGGCGCAACTGGCGCGGGCGCGGGCCACGCGATGAGCCTGCTACGTCTGTGTCTAGGCATGCTGTGCCTGCTGGCGCTGGCGGCCCTGGTCGCCGTGCTGCTGGGGGAAACCCCGCTGGCGCTCGACCAGTACGTCCAGGCTGTCACCCATCCTGGTTCGCCTCCGGGAGAAGTGCTGTGGACTATTCGGGCGCCGCGCGTCGCCATGGCGACGCTGGTCGGCGCGGCCCTGGGTCTGGCGGGGGCGACCATGCAGGGCCTGCTGCGCAATCCTCTGGCCGATCCTGGTGTGCTGGGTGTCTCGGCCGTGTCGGGGCTGGGCGCCGCCCTGGCCATCGCCGCCGGGCTGGCGGCTGTTCCGGGCGCCATCGAACTGGCGGCCCTGGCGGGCGCTCTGATGGCTGGGGGAGCGGTGGTGGTCATCGCCGCCCGCCTTCGCGAGCCCGAGGCCCTGATCCTGCTGGGCGTGGCCATCTCGGCCTTCGGCGGCGCCCTGACCGCACTGGTGTTCAACCTCGCGCCGTCGCCCGTCGCCATCGCCGAGGTTCTGGCCTGGCTGATGGGCTCGGTCGAGAATCGCGACTGGACCGACAGCCTGAGAGCGCTGGTTCCCATGGCGATCGGCGCCGCCCTGTGCCTGAAGGCGGGGCAGGGCCTGCGCATGCTGACCTTGGGCGAGGAGGCGGCGGCCATGTCGGGTCTGCCCATGGCGCGCCTGCGGGTCTACGCCGTGGCCGGCGCCGCGCTGTTGACGGGGGCCGCCGTGGCCGGAGCCGGGGTCATCGGGTTCGTTGGCCTGGCCGCGCCGCACATGGTGCGGGCGCTGGTCAAGGATGATCCGCGCCAGATCCTTTGGCCCTCGGCCTTGGCCGGCGCCCTGCTGCTGGTGCTGGCCGATCTGGCGGCCCGCCTGGCGCCAACCGATCAGGAACTGAAGCTGGGCGTGGTCACGGCCCTGTTTGGCGCGCCGGCCTTCGCCCTGCTGGCCTGGCGGGCGTCGCGGAGCTGGCGCGCATGACGGCCGCCTGGAGCATCAGCGGCGTCAGCGCGCGGCAGGGCGGCAAGCTGGTGCTGGACGCCGCCAGCCTGACCGTCAGCCCCGGCGAGGTCGTCGGTGTCGTTGGCCCCAATGGCGCGGGCAAGACCAGCCTGCTGCGGGCGGGGCTTGGCCTGTTGCCCAGACAGGAGGGCGAGGTCTGGCTGGGCGATCAGCGCCTTGAGGCCTTGAACGCCGAGGCCCGCGCCGCGCGCGTGGGTTATCTGCCCCAGGACCGCCGACTGGCCTGGAACCTCCCCGCCGAGCGCGTGGCCAGCCTGGGCGCGGTCGATCTGCCGGACGACGTGGCTTTGGACGTCGCGCGTGAACGACTGGCGCGGGTCGGCGCGGCCGATCTGGCCACGCGCGGCGTGCTGGACATGTCGGGCGGGGAGCGAGCCAGGGTCCTGCTGGCGCGACTGCTGGCGACGCGCGCGCCGCTGCTGGTGGCCGACGAGCCCATCGCGGGCCTGGACCCCGACGCTCAACTGCTGACCCTGGATCTGCTGCGCGCCGAGGCCGCCGCGGGCGCGGGGGTGGTGGTGACCCTGCACGACCTCAGCCTCGCGGCGCGCTGCTGCGACCGTTTGGCGGTGATCGATGGCGGTCGCGTGGTGTCGGAGGGCGCTCCGGGCGTGGCCCTGTCGCCCGAGATCCTGGCGCGTGTGTTCAGGCTGGACGGCGCGCTGGTGGAAACGTCGGCGGGACCCGTGCTGGCCGCCCGCCGACTTTAACATCAGGGCTGGGTCGCGGGCGCGTAGGCCTGGGCCACCGACGGCGCATAGACATAGCCGCCGCGCTTGAGCTCCCGAGACAGGGTCAGGGGCGTGCTCCCGCCATTGAGGCGTGCGCGGTAGACCATGGTCGTTTCCAGGGTCCGCATCACATAGTTGCGGGTTTCCGAGAACGGGATGCACTCGATGAAGTCCAGCGGATCGGTCGTGGCGCCGCGCGGGTCGCCGCACTGGGTCACCCATGCGGCGGGGCGTCCGGGACCGGCGTTGTAGGCGGCGGCGGCCATGATGTAGGAGCCGCTGAAATTGCTGACCATGTCGCCCAGATAGGTCGAGCCCAGGCGCATGTTGTACGAGGCCTCCGACAGGCGTTCGACCGAGTGGCGCTCGCCCAGCTGGCGCGCGACGATGGCGGCGGTGGGCGGCATCAACTGCATCATGCCGCGCGCGCCGACGCCCGAGCGGGCGTTGGGGTCGAAATTGCTTTCCTGGCGCGAGATTGAATAGACGAAGGCGGTTTCGGCCGCGCCGGGCCCCGGCGTGAAGTGGTGGTCGAGCAGGGGATAGCCGCGCTCGGGCAGGATGAAGCCGCGCTGGGCTGCGGTGCGCACGGCGCGCATGCCCAGGTCCTGATCGCCATATCCTCGCGCGAAGTCGACCAGCAGAGCCGACTCCTCGGCATTGGGCAGGTTGTCGTCGATGAACAGCACCAGCGCGCGGAATTGATCCTTGGCCCCGATGTCGGCCAGCATCCGCGCGGCGCGCACCAGTTCGCGGCCGTGGAAACGGGCGCGGTCGGCCTGGGTGATGACCGGGTCGCGGTCCAGCTTCAGCTCGGTCAGGCCCGCCTTCTCGGCCGACAGCTGGCCGTAGAAAGTGGTGATGTGGCGCGCGCCCTCGAAATAGAAGGCCTGGGCGGCGATCGGGTCGCCCTGGGCCTCGGCGGCGCGACCCTGCCAGTAGAGCGCCCGGCCCTTGGTGATCGGCGAGGCGCCAATGGCGGCGATAGCGGCGAAGTGGCGGGCGGCCGCGTCGGGCTGCCTGAGGCGGGCCAGGGCGATCCAGCCGGCATAGAACTCGGCCTCGGCCGCGTCGGCGCCGACGGACAGGCCGGTATTGGCGGCGGCGGCATAGGCGCCCTGGCTATCGCCGGACTTCAGGGCCGAGACGACCAGCGCCCGGCGCTCCTTCCAGATCGCCGTGGCGGCTTCGTCGGTCGGAGGCGGCGAGGGGAAGTTGCGGACCAGCTGCAGGGCGAAGCTGTCCAGGCCGCGCCGGCGCAGATAGGCGGCGCGCTCGAACACCACGCCGGGGGCGGCCTGATCGCCGGGCCCCAGGGTCTCGAACATCGAGGTGGCGCTGGCGGCGTTCTGGCGGAAGGCGATGCGAACGCGAGCGGCGGCCTGCTGGTCGGCCGGCAGCAGATCGACGAGGTCGCGCGCCGCCGGGCCCTGCTGGCCATAGAGCAGGATATCGGCGCGGCGGGCATAGTCATCGGCGGTCAGCATCGTCCCGAAGCGGGCGGCCATGCTGCGCTGGGCGTCGGCTTCGAACACCCTGTCGCGCCAGGTGCGGCGGATCAGGTCGACGGCCTCCTGGTTGCGACCGCTGGCCTGATAGGCCGAGGCGAGCGCCATGGCGCCCTCGGCGGTGGCGGGTTGGCCGCCCCCGAACCAGGCGATGATCTGGGCGGGGCTGAGGCCGGAGACCGACAGCTGCTTTTCGGCGGCGCTCTCGCGACGGCCCGAGCGCGGCCAGCCGGCCAGGTCGCGGCGCGCCGAGTCGAGCTCAAAGAAGCTCATGGCCTCGGCCGAGCTGTCGACCAGGGCCCACAGGGCGATCTTGCGGGCTATGGGGTCCTGCAGGCTGCTCATCGCCATGCGGGCGCGGGAAACGTCGCCGCTGCGGGCGGCGGCCAGCGCCATGCGCAGGTTCTCGGCCTCGACGTCGGACACCGTGCCGGGAATTGCCGTGGGCGGGGTCGTGACAAGGGCGGGAGTCGATGACGGCTGATACGGAACAGGACCCGACGTCTGCGCGCCCGCGACGCTGCCGAGCAGCGCCAGACCGGCGCTTCCGAACATGATCCGACGCAACACTGAAGCCAAAACCCGCTCTCCTTCACGCACCGTCGAATCGAACCGACGGCCGTTTATGCGATCCATCAGGCCTCAAGACACCTAAGGAACGGTTTTTCTGAGGCCTCAAGGGGCTTGACCCTTCGGGCTTGGCCCATCAAACCGCTGCCTGCTCCGACGCACCGGTTGCGGGACGGCGGGGCGGCGACATATTGTCCGCTCCCATCGTCTGGCCGCAACCTTCGCGGCGCCCTTCTCACGGCAAATTGCAAGTTATGGTCCATTCTCCGTTCAAGGGCGTCATTCCCGCTCTGATTACGCCCTTCCGTGACGGCGCTGTCGACGAGGCGGCCTTCGTGGCCCTCGTCGAACGTCAGATCGCGGGCGGCGTGCACGGCGTCGTGCCCGTCGGCACGACCGGTGAAACCTCGACCCTGAGCCACGAGGAGCACAAGCGCGTGGTGGAGCTGTGCGTGCAGACCGTCAAGGGCCGGGTGCCGGTGATCGCAGGCGCCGGGAGCAACTCGACGGCCGAAGCCATTGAGCTGGTCCAGCACGCCAAGGCCGTCGGCGCCGACGCCGCCCTGGTGGTGACGCCCTATTACAATCGTCCGAGCCAGGAAGGGCTGTATCGCCACTACGAGGCGATCAACGACGCCGTCCAGCTGCCCGTGCTGGTCTACAACGTTCCCAGCCGCGCCAGCGTCGACATCTCCAATGAAACCCTGGCGCGCCTGTCCAGGCTGCCCAACATCATCGGCATCAAGGACGCCACCGGCGATCTGGTCCGCGCCAGCATGCAGCGCGTCCTGTGCGGCCCCGACTGGGTGATGCTGTCGGGCGATGATCCGACCGCCCTGGGCTACATGGCCCATGGCGGCCACGGCGTGATCTCCGTGACCTCCAATGTCGCCCCCGAGGCCTGCTCGGCCTTCATCAACGCCTGCATGCAAGGCGCGTGGGAGACCGCGCTGTATGGCCAGGATCGTCTGGTCAAGTTGCACAAGGCCCTGTTCCTGGATTCCTCGCCCGCGCCGACCAAGTTCGCCATGGCCCAACTGGGTCTGTGTGAGCCAGACGTGCGCTTGCCCATCGCCCCGTGCAGCGATGCGGTGAAGCCGGCGATCCTGGAGGCCATGCGCGAGGCGGGTCTGGTCTGATGACCAAGCCGATCGCGGAGAACCGGCGCGCCCGGTACGACTACTTCATCGAGGAAACCTTCGAGGCCGGCATCATGCTGACCGGCACCGAGGTCAAGTCGCTGCGTGTCGGCCGGGCCAATATCGCCGAGTCCTATGCGTCGGTCGAAGGCAAGCAGATCAAGCTGATCAACGCCGACATCCCGCCCTATGGCCACGCCAACCGCTTCAACCATGAGCCGCGCCGGCACCGGACGCTGCTGCTGCACAAAAAGCAGATCGACAAGCTGATCGGCGCCGTCCAACGCGACGGCCGGACCCTGATCCCGCTCAAGCTCTACTGGAACGAGAAGGGCCTGGCCAAGCTCGAGATCGGCCTGGCCAAGGGCAAGAAGACCCATGACAAGCGCGAAACCGAGGCTGCCCGCGACTGGCAGCGCGACAAGGCGCGGCTGATGAAGGGCGACCGGGGCGACTGAGCCGGGGCGTCTCGTCTATCGGGGCGCCAGGATCAGCACGCCGATGATGACGCCAGCCAGAAAGCACGCGGCGGCGATGATCGACACCACCTTCAGAGGACCGCGCGCGCGCCCGGCGCGGTCAGCCATGGGCCGCGGGTCTCATGTGCTGACGGAGAAAGTCGAAAGCGTCGGTGGTCAGTGACCAGGTCCTGGGCCCCGAGATGAAGGCCGCCAGACGTCCCTCGCGCTCGGCCTGGGCGCAATGCAGCTCCATGGCCAGGGTCAACTCGTGCTTCAGGGCATTCGACGCGCGCTGAGCGCCTCTACGCCGGGCAATGTGATTGATCACCAGTTTTCGCGGGGCGACGCCGTCGAGCTCGATAAGCGCCTCGGTAATCTCGCCGATCAATGGCGAGAACAGACCGGTGCTTTCGATACGCTTCCTTCGTGCGAGGACGAGTTCGTCAATGGGCACAGCAAGACCTCACGTTTGTGGGGACAATTATCGTGGCTTTACAAGCCGGTCGAATTGCTCTGGAAAACTCTTGCGACGACTCCAGCATCGAACAGTGTCGTGCAGATCGACAGGGCTTCCTGGTAGGCGTTCTCGATGTTGTCGAAACTGCCTCTGAGCACGCCATCTTCCGTGACCAACCATCCCGCAGGCCCAGTGATCACTTCGATCTTGTGGTGCTCGCCGGCACATTCGCCAAATATTTGTTTTGACATGGTGAGCTCCTTCTCAGGCTTCTGTTCTAAGGGGCAGATTTGCTGGTCGATTCTCATCGAAAATCTGTCATATATTCAATTGAAACGTTAACCATAAATATAACCGCCTAGATTGGGCGTCTTGAATGCTCAAAATGGGCGGTCGACATTTGTAATCTTGCTTAATGTGCTTCGCGGGGAGGGCGGTTATCGAGCCGTCACGCCTGTGGGGGCGGAAAAGACTTCGATGTCTTGACGGTCTCTTGCCATGGATGCGCACACCTGAAGATCGGCTCAGCCCCCCCCGGAATCGCAAGCAGACTGAAGCCCGGACCTGGCTTTAATCCGGGTCCTGTCGATCACATTGTGAAAGATTGCGAACTCTCCCAGCGCGGGAGTTCAGCCGTTCGTCAGGGCCAGCATCGCGAAGGTCGCCAGCCAGTGCTCGCCCATGTAGTCGCCGGCCACATGTGGCACCGCGGCGGTCAGATGCGACATGGCGGCGTTGATGACGAGGGGCTTGGCCGGATCCAGCTCGGGCAGGGCGCCGGCCAGCGTCCGCCAGCACCAGGCGCGCGACAGGTTCAGGCCATCGAGATGGGCGATCTTGCCGTCGGTGCGATCGCTGACGCGGGCGGGCGTGAACAGGGTCACGGGCTGCTTGCGGACCAGGTCTGGCAGGAAACGCACGAACCAGATCTCGAAGGTCTCGCGCGGCAGCAGGCGGCGCATGGCCTCGGCCTCGATCAGGGCCGGCGACAGGAAGTCGTCGCCCGAGGGCTCCCAGGCCTGACAGGCGGCGTCCTGGCCGTACCAGATCATCGCCTTGGTGGTCAGGAGCTGACGGAAGACGGCGTTGCCCGTCATGTCGGCATATTCCGACGCCAGGACCAGGGCGAAGGCGGTGTTGGTGTGAACCCCCGCGCGAACCGGATAGTCGGCCAGGGGCAGGAAGGCCTCGAAGCGCTCGACGAAGACCCTGGCCAGCGGCGCGTGGCGTGCGGCCCAGGGCCGATCCCCGTGCCGCATCAGTTCGGCCTGCAGCATCAGGCTCCAGGCCCAGCCATAGGGGCGCTCGAAGCCCCGGCTTTCGGGGCGGGCCAGATAGGCGATCTCGGCGGCGACCTTTTCCTCGGTAAAGGCGTCGTCGAACAGGGCGATGATCGTCTCGGCCTCCGCCATCTCGGGGCGGGCCCGCAACAGCGTGGCCAAAAGCCAGTAGCCGTGGACGCACGAGTGCCAGTCGAAGCTGCCAAAGAAGATCGGGTGCAGGTCGCGGGGCGTGCGGGCGTCGGCGTCGCCGGCCAGCACATGGTCCAGCTTGTTGGGATATTCCCGTGCGATGTGGCCCAAGGCGATCTTGGCGAACCGCGACGCCGTGGATTGCGCCAGACTTGGGCGGGGCGGGCTGGGGCGGGCCGGGCTGGGGCGGCTAGACCCTGAAGGCGAGGACATTCATCAGGACCATGTTGATGACCAGCATGAGGACGGCGGTCGGCGCCTGGGCGCGGATCACGCCGTATCGGTCCTTCAATTGCAACAGGGCCGCCGGCACAAGGTTGAAGTTGGCGGCCAGCGGCGTCAGCAGGGTGCCGCAGAAGCCCGACAGCATGCCGATGGCGCAGACCACGGCCGGATCGCCGCCGAACCGGCCGATCACCAGGGGCAGGGCGATGCCCGCGGTCATCACCGGGAACGCCGCGAAGGCGTTGCCCATCAGGATGGTGAAGCCAGCCATGCCCAAGCAATAGGCGGCGACCACGGCGAAACGGCTGTCGACTGGCGTCCAGGCCACGGCCAGCTCCCCGATGGTCGCGCCCACCCCCGCGAGGGCGAACACCGCGCCGAGCGCCGCCAGCATCTGCGGCAGCAGCGCCGCCCAGCCGACGAGGTCCATCAGGCGACGACCTTCCTGCAGGGGCGAGGAGGGCGGCTGCCTGAACAGCGCCTGGGCCAGGATGGCCGCCACGATCGCGGCCAGGGCGAGAGAGATCAGGGTCGCATGCTTGGCCTCGACCAAGGGCGTGCCGTTCAGGGTCATGGCCTTGAAGGCGAATGTGCCGATCAGCGTGATCAGCGGGATGACGAGCGCCGGCAGAAAGAGCCGTGCGCCCAGCTTTTCAGCCAGGACCTGACGTTCTTCCGGCGTCGTGGTCTTCGGTGCGCCGACGCCCAGCTGGCCCGTTCCCGCCAGCAGGGCCAGGCCCAGCACCAGAAAGCCGTTGCCCAGGTCGCCCAGATGATCACCCAGCAGAAAGCTCACCGAGACCAGGGCCCAGAACGCGGCGTTGCCCCAGCGCCGGGCGTTGGTCCTGTCGCCGGCGCTCAGCAGGGCGAAGGCGGCGAACATGGCGCCGGCGATCAGATAGACCAGCGGCAGGCCGATCATGCGTCGGCTCCCGGGCTGGTCGCGACCAACTTGCGGTCAAACAGCAACAGCCGCGCGCCATGCACAAGGAAGGCGGCGATGGCGGTCGGAATGGCCCAGACCGACAGGTGCAGCGGCTCGACCGTGATGCCGCTCTGGTCGAGGAAGCCGACGATCAGCAGGATCGAGCCGATCGCCATGAAGATGTCCTCGCCAAAGAACAGGCCGACATTGTCGGTGGCGGCGCTCATGGCCTTGATCCGCTCGCGGGAGGCCTCGTCGACGGGGCCCGCGCTTTCGGCGGCGGCTTCCGCCATCGGCGCGACCAGGGGGCGGACGGTCTGGGCATGGCCAGCGACATGGGTCAGGCCCAGGGCGGCGGTGATCTGGCGCAGGGCCAGATAGGTCAGCAGAAGCTTGCCGGCGCTGGCTCCCTTCAAGCCCTGGATCGTCATGCGGGCCCGCTCCTGCAAGCCAGACCGCTCCAACACCCCGATGGCCGGCAGGACCAGCCAGGCGATGGTGACATAGCGGTTGGTGTTGAAAGCCTTGCCAAAGGCGGCCAGCACCTCGAGCGGGCCCAGGCCCGACGCCATTCCAGCGGTCAGGGCCGCGGCGACGACCACGAGCAGCGGGTTGAAGCGCAGGGCGAAGCCCACGACGATCACCGCCACGCCCAAGAGGCTCAGCATGCTTGAAGGTCTCCCGCCCGACGATTCCCCTGAAGATCGTCTCCCGGCTGACCGTCGGGCGTGCGGAGACGACTGGCAAGTCCTGGCTTCCGTGAAGACGCGTACTTGACGCTGGACGCCCCCGGCGCGACCCTCAACTCAACAACGATAACCTAGGGAGGCCGCCATGGCCGACGGAGCCACGTCCATCAGCACGTCCCTCAGGGGCAAGGTCAGCGACGCCGAGTGGCAGGCGCGCGTCGATCTGGCCGCCCTGTATCGCCTGGTCGCGCTGCATGGCTGGGACGACATGATCTTCACCCACATCTCGGCCCGCATTCCGGGGCCGGAGCATCACTTCCTGATCAATCCCTATGGCCTGTTCTTTGGCGAGATGACCGCCTCGGCGCTGGTCAAGGTCGATCTGGACGGCAACGTCATCGACAAGACCTCATACTTCATCAATCCGGCGGGCTTCACCATCCACTCGGCCGTGCACGCGGCGCGGGAAGACGCCCATTATGTGATGCACCTGCACACCGACCAGGGCGTCGCGGTCTCGACGCACAAGGAAGGTCTGCTGCCCCTGGCGCAACAGGCGCTTATCGTCTTGCCTCAACTCGCCTATCACGATTATGAAGGTATTGCGCTCAATCTTGACGAGCGGGAGCGGCTGGTGGCCGATCTCGGCGACAAGAAGCTGATGATGCTTCGGAACCACGGCACCTTGTCGGCGGGTTCGACGGCGGCCGAGTGCTGGATGGGGATGTTCTTCCTGGAGCGGGCATGCAGTCAGCAGGTGATGGCCCTCTCGGCCGGACGCGACAACGTCCTGATGGCGCCGGAGCACGCTCAGGCCGAGGTGCGCAGCCAGACGGGCGGCGGGCTCGGCATGATCGCGGGCCTGGCCTGGCCGGGTTGCCTGCGCAAGCTGGATCGGGAGTCGCCCGGCTACGCCGACTGACGCCTGATTTTGGTGGAAGATCAGCCGCCGCGCTCCTGGGGATCGCGGCGGCTTTCTTTTGCGCGGTCGGCAATAAGGCCAGGGCAGGCGCCTGGCCGATGTCGCGGAGGCAAACCCAGGTCATCGCCAAGGTCGAGCGGCAATCGGCCGACCAGGTGTTCAACGCCGACGGCGCGATCGAGGCGCTGGGGGCTCGCGAGGATGAGACAGCGTCGATCTTCCTTGAACATGGCCTCACCGACCGTCTGACGCTGCAGGCCAAGGCCGGGCTGACGCGCGGCAGGGACCCCTTCGTGCGCTATGAAGGTCGCGGGCCGGTCGAGTTGGGGCTGCGCTATGCGGTGCTGAACCGGCCTCGAACCGTCGCGGCGATCTATCTTGGCGCGGCCGAGGCGGGCGTCGGCCGCAACGCTGGCTACGCGGCGCCGGGGCAGGGCGAGGTCGATCTGGAGGCGCGGCTGCTCATCGGGCGATCAGTGGCGACCCGGCGGGGAGAAATCTTTTCGGATCTGCAACTGGCCCATCTGCGGCGATCTGGCCTCGCCGACGAGACCCGCATGGACGCGACCCTGGGCTTTCGTCCCGCTCGCCGTTGGTTGGTGATGGTGCAGACCTATGCGGGCCAGGCCGACGCCAGGCCTCGGAAATCCCGCTGGGTCAAGGCCGAGCTGTCGGTGGTCCGCGGCTTCGGCGCCTGGAGCCTGCAGGCCGGATGGCGCGAAACCGTCGCAGGTCGCGAGATCGCCAGGGATCGTGGCGCGGTGCTGGGGATCTGGCGCGGATTCTGAGTGTTGCAGAACTGAAATGGTCGGTCATCCTGCTGTCACTGGACGTAGGTTTAGGGGGGCGGCATATGTCCCCGCACCTTTGTCCCGTCCGCCGACTCCCTCCGGCGATTGGAGTCCTTTCGTTGATCCGCAGGCATTTCTTCCTTTTCGCGGCGCTGGCCGCTGTCGTGCTCATGCTCGTTGTCGGGGGCATGAAGCTGGCGTTCGGCCAAAAGGCCGCAGGCCCGGGCGGTCCGGCCGGCGCGGGCGGGCGGGCCACGAACGTGTCGCAGACGGTGGTCTCGACGAAGCCGTTCACCGATCGCATCGAGGTGCTGGGCGTGGCCAAGGGCCTGCAGTCGGTGACGATCACCTCCAACACCGCCGAAATGATCACGGCCGTGCACTTCGCCGACGGCCAGACCGTGTCGCGCGGCCAGGTGCTGGTTGATCTGAAATCCGCCAGCGAGGACGCCGGCATCGCCGAGGCCAAGGTGCGCCTGGCCCAGGCCGAGCGCGACTATCAGCGCTGGAAGACCCTGGCCGACCGCGGCGTCGCGCCGCGCGCCACCGCCGAGCAGTATCTGGCCGCCGTGGAGACCGCGCGGGCCAGTGTCGCCTCGGCCCAGGCCCAGAAGCTGGATCGCGTGATCCGCGCGCCGTTCTCGGGCCGCGTGGGCATCTCGGATGTCGCGCCGGGCACGCTGATCAGCCCCGGCACGGCGATTGTGAGCCTCGACGATGTTTCGGTGATCCGCGTCGATTTCTCCGTCCCTGACCGCTATCTCGCCACCCTGCGCCAAGGCCTGCCGATCGCGGCGCGGCCCGACGCCCTCCCGGGCGAGACCTTCCAGGGCCGCATCGCCCAGATCGACACGCGCATCGATCCGACCACCCGCGCCGTCAAGGCGCGCGCCGAATTTCCCAATCCGGGCGGTCGGCTGAAGCCGGGCATGCTGGTCAAGGTTTCCATCGATCAGGGCATGCGCGCGGCGCCCGCCGTTCCCGAGGCGGCCGTTCAGTTCGAAGGTACGCAAGCCTCCGTGTTCCTGATCGCCAAGGGGCCCAAGGGCCAGGTGGCGCGCCGCACCAATGTCGAGACAGGTCTGGCCTATGGCGGCTTCGTTGAGATCACCTCGGGCGTGAAGCCCGGCGACAAGATCGTGGCCGATGGCCTCAACCGCGTCCAGGACGGCGCGCCGGTCGGCGGCGGCCAGGGTCGTCCAGGCCAAGGCGCTGGCGGCGCCGGTCCCAAGGCGCGCTGATGATCTCGGATCTTTCTGTCCGCCGCCCGGTCTTCGCCGCCGTCGCGGCGATCATCCTCTGCGTCATCGGCCTGGCCGCTTTCACGGGCCTGCCGATCCGCGAGCTGCCCAATGTCGATCCGCCGGTCGTTTCGGTGTCGACCGCCTATCGCGGCGCCTCGGCCGAAGTCATCGAGGAGCGCATCACCCAGGTGATCGAACGCCAGGTCTCGGGCATCCAGGGCATCGACCGGGTCAATTCGTCGTCGCGCGACGGCCGCTCGCAGATCAGCATCACCTTCACGCTGGACCGCGACCTGGACGACGCCGCCAACGACGTGCGCGACGCGGTCAGCCGGGTCTCGGCCAACCTGCCCGATCAGGCCGACCCGCCGCAGATCGCCAAGGCGACCGCTGACAGCTCGCCGATCGTCATCATGAACCTGACCTCGACGACCCTGTCGCCGCTGGAACTGGCCGACTATGCCGACCGCTATCTGGTCGAGCGCATGTCGACCGTGCCCGGCGTGGCCCAGGCCGGACTGAACGGTCAGCTCTACGCCATGCGCATCTGGCTCAAGCCCGACGCCATGGCGGCGCGCGGCGTGACCGTCGATGACGTCGAGAACGCCCTCAACAGCCAGAATGTCGAACTGCCTGCCGGGGCCCTGGAAAGCGACTCCAAGGACTTCACCATCAGGGTCAGCCGCAGCTATTCCAAGCCCGAGGACTTCGTCCAGCTGCCGCTGCGCGCGGCCGACTCCAGCGGTTTCGTGGTGCGTCTGGGCGATGTGGCCACGGTGGAAGAGGGCTCCAACGAGCGCCGCAAGCTGTTCCGGGGCAATGGCGTCAATCAGGTCGGCATCTTCCTGACCCGTCAGTCCCAGGCCAACGATGTCGCCATCTCCAAGGTGGTCGACGCCGAGATCGCCGAGATCAACAAGACGCTGCCGCCGGGCACCAAGCTGATCAAGGCGGTCGACAATTCGATCTTCACCGCCGAGGCGATCCACGAGGTGTGGGTCACCATGGGCATCTCGATCTTCCTGGTGGCGCTGGTCAATCTGGTGTTCCTGGGCAGTTGGCGCTCGGCCCTGATCCCGTCGATCATCGCGCCGATCTGCATCCTGTCGACCTTCATCGTCCTGGCTCCGCTGGGCTTCTCGTTGAACCTGCTGACCCTGCTGGCCCTGGTGCTGGCGGTCGGTCTGGTGGTCGATGACGCCATCGTCGTGGTCGAGAACATCCAGCGCCGCGTCGATGAGGGCGAGCCCGCGCCCGTGGCCGCCATGCGCGGCACGCGCCAGGTGTTCTTCGCCGTTGTCGCCACCACGGTGGTGCTGATCTCGGTCTTCGCGCCGCTGATGTTCCTGCCCGGCTATATCGGCCGTCTGTTCGTGGAACTGGCCGTCGCCATCGCCGCCGCCGTCGGCTTCTCGGCGCTCCTGGCGCTGACGCTGTCGCCGATGTTGGCCTCCAAGCTGCTCAAGCCCGCCACCACGGGCGGCTGGTTCAATCGCAAGGTCGATTTCGCGATGGAGAAGCTCAAGGAGAGCTATCGCCACTCGCTGGAAAGCCTGTTGGCCGCGCGCTCGGCCAGCATCGGCACGGGCGTCTTCGTCCTGTTCCTGGCCCTGGTGGCCGGCGGACTGTTCAGCGTCCTGCCCCAGGAACTGGTGCCGGCCGAGGATCGCGGCCGCGTCGACATCAGTCTCAATGGCCCTGAAGGCGCGGGCTTTGACTACACCGTCAAGGCCGCCAATGAGGTCGAGCGCCAGCTCGAGAAGTACCGCGCCGACGGCGTGGCCGAACGGACCATCATCTCGGTGCCGCGCTTTGGTCAAAGCCAGTTCAACACCGCCAACGGCGTGCTGGTGCTAAAGGGGTGGGGCGAACGCGACCAGACGGCCGACCAGATCGCCGCCGAACTGAACAAGAGCCTCAGCAAGATCACCGGCGTGCGCGCCGTGGCCAGCGTGCGCGGCGCCTTCCAGCGCGGCGGTGGCGGCGGTGGCGGCACCAATGTCGACCTGATCGCGGTGGGCAACGACTATGTCCAGCTGGCCAACTGGCTGAAGCCGATCCTCGAGGCCGCCCAGGACAATCCGGGCATGTCGCGTCCGCGCATCGACTATGAGCCCACCTCGCCGCGTCTGTCGGTGCAGATCGACCGCGACAAGGCCGCCACCCTGGGCGTTTCGGCCCAGTCGATCGGCCGGGCGCTGGAGACCATGTTCGGTTCCCGCCGTGCCACCACCTACATCAAGAACGGCCAGGAATACGACGTCATCCTGCAATCGACCCTGGAGCAGCGGCGCAGCATCGCCGATCTGGACCAGCTGCAGGTGCGCACCCAGTCCGGCGCCCTGGTGCCGCTATCGACCGTGGTCACCACGGAGCTTCGCGGCGATACGCCCGATCGCCCGCGCGTCGATCGTCTTCGCTCGGTGACCCTGACGGCCCAACTGGCCGAGGGCTACACCGTCGCCGACGCCGTGACCTTCCTGCAGGCCGAGGCCGACTCCCGGCCCAGCCCCGGCGTCAGCGTCAAGTGGGGCGGTCAGGCCAAGGATTATCTGGAAGCCTCGGGCGCCGTGGGCGTCGCCTTCGGCCTGGCGCTTCTGCTGGTCTTCCTGGTGCTGGCCGCGCAGTTTGAAAGCTGGATCCACCCGGCCGTCATCATGCTGACCGTGCCGCTGGCGGTGCTGGGCGGTCTGTTCGGCCTGCTGGTCACCGGGTCGAGCATCAACACCTACAGCCAGATCGGCCTGATCATCCTGGTCGGCATCGCCGCCAAGAACGGCATCCTGATCGTCGAGTTCGCCAACCAGCTGCGCGACGAGGGTCTGAAGGTGAAGGAGGCCGTGATCGAAGCGGCGGCCCTGCGCCTGCGTCCGATCATCATGACCTCGATCGCCGCCGCCATGGGGGCCTTGCCCCTGATGCTGTGGACCGGCGCGGGGGCGGGCAGCCGCCAGACGATCGGCTCGGTGATCTTCATGGGCGCCATCTTCGCCACCCTGCTGACCCTGTTCGTGGTGCCGGTGTTCTACAATCTGCTGGCCCGCTTCACGAAGTCTCCGGAGTGGACGTCGCGGCAGATCGAGGACTATGAAGCCCGGGAGAAAAGCGGTGAGGGGCAATCCTCACCGGGATAAACCGGGTGAGGAAGAATGTCTGACGGCTCAATGACCGCGAAGCGGCAGGAGATTGCGCTCCTTCGCCGCATCGAGGAACGCATTCTCTGGTTGGCCTCGTGGACGATCCACAACGCCAACCACCTGCGTGAGAGCCGGGACGGGCTGAAGGTCGGCGGCCATCAGGCCTCCTGCGCCTCGATGACCACCCTGATGACGGCGCTCTACATGAAGGCGCTGCGGCCGCAGGACCGGGTGGCGGTCAAGCCGCACGCCAGCCCGGTGTTCCACGCCATCCAGCACCTGTTCGGCCGCCAGAGCCTGGACAACCTCAAGCGCTTCCGCTCGCTGGGCGGCGCGCAGTCCTATCCGTCGCGCACCAAGGACGTCGATGACGTCGATTTCTCGACCGGGTCGGTGGGCCTGGGCGTGGCCATGACCGCCTTCGCCTCGCTGGCCCAGGACTACCTGGTCGCCCGGGGCGCGGTGAAGCCCGAAGCCATGGGGCGGATGATCTCGCTGCTGGGCGACGCCGAGCTGGACGAGGGCAATATCTACGAGGCCCTGATCGAGGCCTGCAAGCACGACGTCCGCAACACCTGGTGGATCGTTGACTACAATCGCCAGAGCCTGGACGCGACCACCCAGGACCGGATGTTCACCCGCTATGGCGAGATTTTCGAGGCCGCCGGCTGGACCGTCGAGACCCTGAAATGGTCCAGGCGCCAGCGCGAGGCCTTCGCCCGGCCGGGCGGCGAGACCCTGCGCAGCTGGATCGAGACCGCGCCCAATGACCTCTATTCGGCCCTGACCTATCAGGGCGGCGCGGCCTGGCGTGAGCGCCTGAACGCCGACCTGGCCGACGACGCCGACACCCTGGCCCTGATCGCGTCCTACAAGGATGTCGACCTGGGCGAGCTGATGACCGAACTGGGCGGCCATTGCCTGGAAACGCTGCTGGAGGCGTTTGAGCGGGCCAGCCACGACGACGCGCCCCGGTTCTTCATCGCCTACACGGTGAAAGGCCTGCGCCTGCCGTTCCAGGGCCACAAGGACAATCACGCCGGCCTGATGACCCCGACCCAGATCGCCGAACTGCGCCAGAGGCTGGGTGTGGTCGAGGGCGAGGAGTGGGATCCGCTGTCGGGTCTGTCGGCCGCCGAGCGCACGGCGCTCAAGGGCCTGGTCGCCCGCGCGCCGTTCGCCGCCGACGTGCAGCGTCGGCACACGGCGCCCGTCGTCGCGACGCCCGGGGCCGATGAGCTGCTGGAGGCCGTCTCGGCCGCCAAGGAGGGGGAAAACGAGCAATCGACCCAGGCCGCGTTCGGCAAGGTGATGTTCGAGATCGCGCGCCGCGCCGACGAGTTCTCCGGCCGGGTGGTGACCACATCGCCGGACGTGACCGTCTCCACCAATCTCGGCGGCTTCGTGAACCGGCGGGGCGTCTTTCATCGCCGTGCGCACGACGACGTCTTCAAGCGCCGCCGCATCCCTTCGGCCCAGGTCTGGTCGATGGTCGAGACGGGCCAGCACGTCGAACTGGGCATCGCCGAGAACAACCTGTTCATCGCCCTGGCGGCCCTGGGCCTGACCGCGCCGCTGTTTGGCGAGCGCCTGTTTCCGGTCGGCACGCTGTACGATCCGTTCATCGCCCGGGGCCTGGATGCCCTGAACTATGCCTGTTACCAGGACGCCCGCTTCCTGCTGGTCGCCACGCCCAGCGGCCTGACCCTGGCGCCGGAGGGCGGCGCGCACCAGTCGATCAACGGGCCGGTGATCGGCATGGCCCAGCCGGGCCTGGACACCTATGAGCCGGCCTTCGCCGACGAGACGGCGGTGCTGATGGCCCGCGCCTTTGACCGTATTCAGGCCCCCGACGGCGCCGCGACCTATCTGCGGCTCTCGACCCGGGTGATCGCCCAGCCCGAGCGTGCGGATGACGCCTGGCGACAGGGAACGATCGACGGCGCCTACTGGCTGCGGCCGCCGGCCCCGGGCGCGCGGCTGGCGCTGGTCTTCAGTGGCGCGCTGGCGCCCGAGGCCCAGGCTGCGTTCGAGGCCCTGTCGGAAGACATGCCCGAGGCCGGTCTGCTGGCCGTGACCTCGGCCGACATCCTGCACCGCGACTGGACGCGCGCCGGACGCTCGCGCTGGACCGGTGAGGGGAGCCGCGCCTCGACCATCGAGACCCTTCTGTCGCCGCTGGACCGTGACGCGGGCCTGGTCACCCTGACGGACGGCTCGCCCCTGGCGCTGTCATGGCTGGGCTCGGTGCGCGGCCAGCGCGTGCGGGCGTTGGGGCTGGAAACGTTCGGTCAGTCGGGCGACCTGCCCGACCTGTATGGAAAGTATCGCCTGGATGCGAACGCGGTGCTCGACGCCTGCGCGGATCTGCTGGCCTAAAGACCTTCCAGCACCGTCATGCGCCGGATCAGCCGGTCGGCGAAGTCGTAGGCCAGCACGGCGCGGGTGTCGGACCAGAGCTGACCTTCGCGGCTTCTGACCGCGTACTGGATGTCCAGCACGATCCGGGCCGGCGGCTCCTCGCGGACGGTCACCTGACGAGCGTCCAGCTGCATCAGGTCGAACTGGCGGGCGAAGTAGTCGACGATGGCCGCGCGACCCCGCAACCAGCCGCCTTCCAGGCTGTCGGGCCACTCGGCGTCTTCATGCAGCAGCGCTCCAAGCGCCGCGTGATCGCTAGCATTATAGGCTTCGTAGGCCTTGACCAACAGGGACCGTTCGCGGCGCATCTCAGATCCCGACCGCTTCATCGACCACCATCTCGCTGATCCTGCCGTCGTCGATGCGGTAGATCGCCTTGACCCGACGTTCACCCCATGATCCGCCCTCGGCGCCGCGCAACTGCACATGCAGGTCGGCCTCGACCCGGCCATCGGGCAGGCGGCGGGTCGAAAGCAGCGAAGCGCTGACATGGATCGTGGCGAACTGGCGCAAATAATAGGCCCGGATCTGATCTCGTCCCACGACGGTCGCGCTCTCCAGGCTGTCGGGAATGCAGGCCTCCGACCCGAAGTGCGCCAGGACAGCGTCGATGTCCTGACGGTCGATCGCCTCAAAAAGACCGCCCAGCAGGGATTCCACCGAGGCGTCCGCGGCATGCCTATCGTTGTCGCCGTCCATCGGGGTGATCAAGGCGCCCTCCAGCCGCCGTCGAAGGCGCGATTGAACATCAGGGTGCTGACTTGCGAGGGTGTCATGGCGCGACGCCGGGTTCGTCTAGGCTTTCGATATCCATGCGCGAAACCTGGCCGTCGTGAAGCGTGTAATACTGCCGCACCTGAATGTCCGACCACAGGCTGCCCGTCACGCCGCGCACCACCTGATTGAGGTCGACCCTCACCCGACCGTCGTCCAGGACGGCGAAGGCGATCGGCGTCACCTCCACCCGAATGATCTGGCTGTTGGCGTTCCAATAGTCGCGCAGCGCCGCATGGCCCACCAGGCGGCCGCCCCGGGTCTGGTCGGGCCAGTTGACGTCTTCCCGCAAGCCCGCCGCGAAGGTCTCGAAGTCGCGGCGGTTATAGGCTTCGATCAGCCGGGTGAGGAGCGCCTCGGCCTCGGTCATCAGGACGCGGGCTTGTAGCCCGTCTCGACCTTCAGATAGGCGATCAGATCGATGCGGTCCTTGGGATCCTTCAGGCCCGCGAACGACATCTTGGTGCCCGGCATGAAGCCGCGCGGATCGGCCAGCCACTTGTCCAGATGCTCGCCGTCCCAGACAAAGCCGGCCGCCTTCACCGCGTCCGAGTAGGTGTAGTCCGCCACCGAGCCGGCCTTGCGCCCGAACACGCCATGGAGGTTGGGCCCCGTCAGGGCCGGGCCGCCTTCCGTGATGGTGTGGCAGGAACGGCAAAGCGCGAACTTGCGCTGGCCATTGGCCAGGTCGCCGGTGTTGTAGGGAGCGGGGAGGGTGGCCAGCAGGGCGGTCTTTTCGGCGTCGCTAGGAGCGGCGGCGACGGCCGGAACGGCCGCGGGCGGGCTCTCGGCCTTGTCGTCGCCCTTCGAACAGGCGGTCAGAATGACGCAGAACGCCACGACGGCGGTGGAGTGAAATACGCGCATGAAAATCCTCGAGCGACACTAAGACGCAAACTATGCGACGCCGCGCCACATTCAATTAAGGCCAAGGTTCTGGGTCACGATTTCTCGTATAACGCCGTTATGCCGTCAAGCTTCCGCCATGGTTCTCGCGGGGGCCCTGCGACAATTGTTGGTACGCACATGATTCTGTTCACGAAAGGTGAATTCGCGAACCGTGGGTCTGCACATAAATATTTGACGCCCGTTAACCATGATCCTACCCCAAAGAGGCGGGGGGGCTGCCCCGCTCTGGGTTGGGAAAAACAAGATGGACTGGAATGAAGAACGCACCGCGGTTCTGAAGAAGCTCTGGCTGGAAGGCATGAGCGCCAGCCAGGTGGCCCGGCAGCTGGGCGGCGTCAGCCGCAGCGCCGTTATCGGCAAGGTCCACCGTCTGGGCATCACCGTCCGCGAAACGCCGGTTCGTCCGCGCGCCTCGTCGGTTCGCTCGCCCACCCGCATCCAGGTCAGGGCTCGTCCGACCAACACCATGGCGCCGACCCGCGGCGCCGTTATCCGGGTCGCGCCGACCATTGTCGACCTTGAGCCGACCTCTGGCATCCTGGGCCTTGAGATCCATTCCTGCCGCTGGCCGATCGGCAATCCCGACCAGAACGATTTTGGCTTCTGCGGCCGCGAGAAGCCCAAGCGCGGCTCCTATTGCGACCAGCACGCCCAGGGCGCCTTCCGCCGCTTCCAGTCGGCCGGCGAGATCGAGACCTGGACCCGCCAGGGCGTTCCGGAAAAACGGATCCAGCAACGCCTCGGCTAAGACGATCCGCCCGTTTTCAAATCCTCATTGCCCCGCTTGAGTGGATTCCCATGAACATGGTCCTCATTGAAAACACCGCCGGCAGCAGCCAGGTGATCACCATCATCGAAGAGTTCGCCGGCCATTCGGTGTCGCGCGATCTCAACCCCGGGGACGCGGCCCGCATCCCCGTCAGTCAGTTCAAGTCGATCACCGTTCGCGAGACCTATCCCGACGACTGGCTCAGCCGCGGCCGGGCCCGCAACCGGGCCGTCGCCGCCTGAGCCCGCCTTTCAAATTCCCGACCCTGCCTTGCCCCCGCGAGCCCGCCTCGCGGGGCTTTTTTTCGCCCGCCAAGCTCGCGCTGGAATGTGACAGTGCGATCGCGCTCAATTTCACGGCGTAGTGGTCTGACCTCGGTTGCGCGAGGCGGGACCGCATGACATGAAGGCGCCCACGCACGGCCGGGGGGACGACATGCGGGTTCAGGACATCGGGGAAGAGTACGTCGTGCCGCTGCCAAGCTATCTCAGCTATCTGCTGTATCAGACCGAACAGCACCGCCGCGCCCTGGCCTCCGACTGTATCGCGCGCCATGGCCTGAGCTTCCCGAAATGGATCGCCATGGTCGCCCTGCGCCGCTTCGGTGAATGCTCGATGACCCGCCTGGCCAAGCTGTCGGCCAGCGACCGCACCACCCTGACCCGCTCGATCGACGGCCTGATCCGCGACGGCCTTGTCGAGCGCAAGACCTCGCCGACCGACCGCCGCATCGTGGTGGTCAGCCTCACTCGCGGGGGCGATGAGCTGCTCACCCGCATCCGCGCCGACATCCGCCCCCTCAACGAGGAGGTGTGCAGCGAGCTGACCGCCGAGGAGCAGGTCGCGATGACGGGCTATCTGAAGAAGATGCTGGGCGGGCTGATCGACGAACCCGAGTGGAAGCAGGACGTCTTGGCGTTCAACCGACGCGCCGAGGCGCTGACGGTTTAGTCGCCGTCCTCTAGTCGTCGCCCTTGGGCTTCCCCCGCAGCGTCTTGATCCCCGCGCGCTTGCCCTTGGTCTCCAGCCGCTTCAGCTTGCTGGAATAGGTCGGCTTGGTCGGCCGACGGGGCTTGGGCTTTTCCGTCGCGCGCTTGATCAGGTCGATCAGCCGATCGCGCGCTTCCTGACGGTTCATCTCCTGCGAGCGGCTGCCCTGGGCGAACAGCACCAGCACGCCGTCAAGGGTCATGCGGCTGCCGCCCAGGGTCTCCAGCCGCGCCTTGACGTCCTCGGGCAGGGTGGGGGAGTTCCTCACATCGAACCGCAGCTCGATGGCGGTCGAGGTCTTGTTGACGTGCTGGCCGCCGGGACCCGAGGCGCGGGTCGCCTTCTCGATGATCTCGTCGTCGTCGATCCGCAGCCAGGGGGTGATCTCGATCATCGCCGGCCTCGCGTGGCCTTGACCACCACGGTGTCGAGGGCCTGCAGGAACTTGCTGCGGTCATTGGGGCCAAAGGCCTTGGGGCCGCCGGTGATCTCGCCCATCGATCGCAGGTGCTCGCCGATGGACCGCGAGGCCAGGGCCGAGCCGATCATGTCGGGCGTGAAGATCCGGCCATTGGGCGCCACGGCGGCCGCGCCCGCCTTCAGCACGCGGTCGGCGAGGGGAATGTCGTTGGTCACCGCCACGTCGCCCGGCTGGGCGCGTTCGGCGATCCAGTCGTCGGCGATGTCGGGGCCGGCGTCGACCACCACCTGCTCGACGGCCGGCGTCAGCGGCACGCGGATCCAGCTGTTGGAGACCACGAAGGTCTTCAGCCCATAGCGCGCGGCGACCTTGTAGATCTCGTCCTTCACCGGGCAGGCGTCGGCGTCGATGAAGATCACGGGCGGGCGAGGGGCGTTCACGGCAGGGCTCACAGCAGACGAGGCCCCGCGCATAGCATGGGCTTGGCTCGAGAGTGAGAGGGGGGAAGAAAACCTCCAGCCCAATGCGCGAGGCGCAAGGGGCTGGAGAAAAGTGGCCGCGCATGCGAGCGCGGTACAAGGGGATGGGGTCGAGGGAGGGGATAGGCCTCGAACCTGCACAATAAGCGCGCGACGGCCAAACCGGTTCCCTAGCGCGGAAGACGCAACGGCGCGGGAACGGGGGTCAGGTCCACCGGCGTCGATCCGGTCTGCGGCAGGCTCTTGATCGGCACGCCCGGCAGCAGGGGCTCGCCCGTCCACTCCCAGTGCCAGGGCTCGTAAGGATAGTTGACGAAGCCGAAGCGCCCGGCGTTGACGACCATCCACTGGAACACGTCCGAGCGGGCCATGGCGCGGCGATTTTCGTCGGCCGAGCTGTCGGGGCCAAAGCCCGGGGCGGCGGCGATATAGAGGTCCACGGCCAGACCCGTGCGGTGGGCCGAACAGATGGTCCGCACCAGGCCCTGGCAGTTGTTGTCGCGCGCGCAGCGGGCGGCGTCGGCGTCCGGCGCGCGGAAGCCCGAGAAGATGGTCAGGGCCTCGGGCCGCCGGATCACCCCGGCCGCCCGGGCCTCGGCGACCATCCGGCGATAGGCCTCCAGGGCGCCGGGGCGCAGCTGGATCACCTTGCCGCCATAGCTCTCGTTCGGCCTTGCCGTGTTCAGCCCCGACAGGGGCGGCGCGCCGGGGCAGATGCCGGTGTTGTTGATCCGCACGAAGGGGCGCTGCAGGTGCCAGCGGGTCAGCATCGGCTGGAAGGTGTCGGGGTCCATCACGCCGGTCGGCCGCAGGCCGTGCGCCTGCTGCCATTGCGCCAGCTGGGCGGCGAACCGGCGGGTGCCGGGGCCGCAGGCGGTGTTGATCTCGGCGGCGATGCGCGGGGCGTAGATTTCCCAGCCCACCTCGGGTCGCCCGAACGGCGACCAGGCCAGGGTGGTCAGGGAGGCGGCGTTGACGGCGGCGGCGCCGACCGGGGCGGCGCCCGTGTCGCAGACCTCGTTTGCCGCCACGGCCGGAGTCGTGGCCGGCGGGTCGACCGACGGAATGTATTGAGTCGTCGCCTGCTGCTCCCACGGCGGAGGCTGATCGGTGACCAGAGGCGTCGGAACGGGCTCATCGCCGGGCCAGATCACCCAGACGACGAAAGCGGCGACCGCCAGGGCGACCATGCCGAAGATCCAGGCCAGGCGGCGCAGCAGCTTCAACCGGTTCTCCCCACGATTGTTGGAACTTAGCCATGACTGAAGGCTTCAGATCGGCAGTCGTTCCGTCTGGAGTTCCACCATGCCCTTTGATCCGCGCCCCGTCGCCCTGGTACTGGGCTGCATCCTCGCCACGGCGGCGTGCTCAGACCCTGCTTCGGAACCCAAGGCTGCATCGCCCGTCGCGCCGACGCCCGCCCAGACCAAGGTTCCCGTGGTCGAGGCCCCGGCGGCCGTGGCGGCCTCCACCGCGCCCCAGGCCCAGGCCATCGATGCGGCGATCCTCGATCCGGCCGTGGTTGATCCCGAGGCCATCAAGAAGGCCATGATCCGCGCCCAGGTCCTGCTGGACCGCGCCCATATGTCGCCCGGCGTCATCGATGGTCGGCCCGGAACCAATGTCACCCAGGCGATCCAGGCCTTCCAGGCGGCCAGGGGCCTGCCCGTCACCGGCCAGCTGGACAAGGTGTCTTGGGACGCCCTGGTCGCCGGCGACACCGGGCCGGTGATGACCGACTATCTGATCACCGCGCAGGATGTGGCCGGCCCATTCCAGCCGGACATCCCAAAGGACGACTATGAGGCGATGGCCAAGCTGCCGGCGCTGTCCTACGGCAGCCTGGCCGAGGCCCTGGCCGAACGCTTTCACATGGACGAGACCCTGCTGCGGGCCCTCAATCCCGGCGCCGACTTCGCCACGGCGGGCGCCTCGATCGTGGTCACCGCCGTTGGCCCGGACAAGCTGGCCGGCAAGGTGGCGCGCATCGAGATCGACAAGGCCCGGGGCCAGGTTCGCGTCTTTGACGACAAGTCCGTGCAACTGGCCGTCTATCCCGCCACCGTCGGCAGCACCGAGCGCCCGGCCCCCACCGGCGAGTGGGCCGTCAACACCGTCGCGCCCGCGCCAACCTATACCTATGACCCCTCGCGCCTGACCTTCGGCAAGCCCAAGGGCAAGCTGACCATCCAGCCTGGGCCCAACAACCCCGTGGGCTCCACCTGGATCGACCTGACCAAGGACACCTATGGCATCCACGGCACGCCCGATCCCAAGCTGGTCAACAAGCGCGCCTCGCATGGCTGCGTGCGCCTGACCAACTGGGACGCCGCCGAACTGGGCGCGGCCGTCCAGAAGGGCGCCAGGGTGGTGTTCCTGGGCGCCGAGACCAAGGCGTCTTAGGGGAGTGGTGCCGGTTGCAGGAATCGAACCCGCGACCTTCGGTTTACAAAACCGCTGCTCTACCAGCTGAGCTAAACCGGCCAATCGCCGCGCGAAGCGGACGGAGGCTTCCTTAGCGTCCGGACCGCTGACGGGCAATGGGTTTGGTGTCTGCGTCGACCAAGGGGATTGCGATCGCGCCGTCCCCGGACAGGCACGGGGATAAGTGACCCAAGTCCTCCCCCTGAAGGGGGAGGCGGCCGGAGGCCGGTGGGGGAACACCGCA
>CAYRTE010000003.1:128977-158628 GCA_964427205.1 uncultured Caulobacter sp. | reverse complement strand
GGCGTCGGCGACCGTGTAGCCTTCGAAATCGTCCTTCACCGTCGCGGTCTGCATGTTGCGCGACATGTATTTCTGCACCTGCAGGCGCAGGGCCCACTTGCCGGTCTGGTAGTCGGCGGCCAGGTTCAGACGGTCGGGCGAGATGTTGGCGCCGTCCAGGTCGGTGTCGACCCTACCGTCTCGGTTGGTGTCGGTCTGGCCGCGCAGGCGGGCGTAGCCGGTCGAGACCTCCAGGCCGGGCACGGGCGTGCGGGCCCTCACATTGACCTCCAGGCCCTCGATGGCCACGCCCTGGCGCTGGACGTCGAAGATGCCGCCGGCGTTGCGGACCAGGAACTGGCCCAACTTCGACTTGGACCAGAAGTAAGTCACGCCGGCGTCGAAGGGGCCGCGCTTGAACTCGGCGCCGATCTCGCGGTTGTTGGACACGATGGGCTCGATCGCCAGGTAGGTGTCGACGTCCTGATTGGGGATGTTGATGCCGCGCAGGATACGCCCCACGTCAGGCACGGTGTAGCCCTCTGCATAGCTGGCATAGGCGCGCAGGCCCCTGGCCGGCTCGAACACGACGCCCCCGTTGACCAACGTGGCCTTGAACTCGGGATCGCCGCCGCCGACCTGACGCGAGCCGTAGGAGGCCAGGGTGGTGAAGTCGTCGACCTTCAGCTTGACGTTCTCGAAGCGCACGCCGCCGGCCAGGCGCAGCTTGCCATCCACAAGTGCGTAGTTGCCCTGGAAGAAGGGAGCGATGCTCTCGAACTTGGTCGGCGGCACCCAGGCGCGGCCCGTGGCGGTCAGCAGTTGGGCTGTGGTGTCGGTCAGGGCGTCCAGACCCGCAGTGGCGACCAGGCCCTCGATCCCCGGCACGGCGCGCTCATAGCTCATCCGCGCGCCCAACTTGCGCGAACGGTTGGCGGACTGGTCGAACAGCGTGCCGATGGGCGCGATACGCGCATCCTGGAAGGTGGCGCTGATGTCGCCGCCGAAGGTGTCGCGCGTGCGGTTGAAGAACAGCTGGGCGTTCAGCACACCGCCAGCGAGATCGTCATTGACCAAGGACGCCGAGATCGACTCGACGCGGTTGGCCGCCGGATCGCCCGGGACCACGCCGCGGACGGCGGTTGTCGGCAGGCGGATGGCGCTGTTGCCATCCGTCGGAAGGGTCGCAGCAGCCGGCGTGCGGCCAGCGACCGTGGCGGTCACGTAGTCGCCGTCGCCCTTCAGCTCGAAGCGGCTGCCAACCACGTCCAGGCGAGTGCTGGGGCTGAGTTGCCAGCCGAGGCGGCCAAACAGCGACAGGGTCTTGGAATCCTGGACGTCACCCTGGGCGGTATCCATGCCGATGCGTCGGCCGGCGCCGTCATAGAAGGCGCCGCGGGTCTCATAGGCGACACCGGCGGTGGCGTCGAGCGCGCCGCCCCGCCAGCCGACCAGGCCTGCGACCTTGCCGCCCACGGAGTCGCCTAGCTTGTTGCCGCCGCTGGCCTGGATCAGGGTGCGACCCGAGACGCCGTCCTGCTTGGGCGGTCCCACCGTCACCTGGTTCACTACGCCGCCGGTGGCGCCGATGCCCTGCAGGGCGTTAGAGCCGTAAATCAGCTCGACGCGGTCGATGAAGAACGGGTCGATCGTGTAGCCGTCGCGCGAACCGTCGCGGACCGGCGTCGACTGCGGGATGCCGTTAATGGCGTAAAGCGGTGAGCGGCCGCGCAGGCTCTCGCCAGCGCCCGACAGCTTCTGGCGCGTCGGCGAGAAAGACGGCGACAGGGTCGAGACAGCGTCGATGATCGAGCCGCTGATCGCCACCTGCTGGTTCAGGGTTGTGTTGTCGATAACGTCGACCGTCAGGGGCAGGGCGCTGGCCGGCAGGATGGTGCGGGCGGCGGTCACCACGATCTGGTCGATGTCGGTCTGGGCTTGGGCGAACGCGACCGGGGACAGCGCCAGAGGGCTGAGGCCGGCGAGGAGCGCGAGCCGCAGGCGCGCGCTGGAAAGTTGCTTGGTCATGACGCCCCGGAGAACATGAATCTAGGATGAGGCGCCGTATGGTGTAATTGCGACTGAGTTGCAACACCTCTGTATGCGATATCGACTTTTAGGGACCGGTAACTGAGCGATGGTCGCTCCGCGAAAGCGGCGTCGCGCCGTTAGTCCAGCTAGGCTTAGAGGCGCCGATCGGTGACGCCGCATGCGTTGCGCGACCGAATACCGCCGTGGGCTTTGACAAGCCATCGGCGCCGCGCTGCCCCTAGCCGAAGCCGTCGCCAAGGGGACGAGCAAGGCATACGAGCTGAGGCATAGTTCATGGCCGGACTGTGGTCGCCTAAGCGGAATGTCCGTGTGTGGACGCCCGCTTCGAGGCAAGAGGTTTTTCGAGATTTCTGACGCGGTCGGTTCAGGTGCTTCCGTGTGTCCGGCCTGTTGATGCGGCTGGTTCACACGCCGCTGGCCTGTATGGAGATCGCGGGTCGGGTCCAGACCGGAGTCGCGCGCTCAAGGCGCTCGGACATTCACTGGTTTTCCCGGCCCCGTCTTCTGACCGTTGCGCCATACCTCTCGTCTGACCTTCGCCTCTCCGACGCCTCAGGCCTTGGCGGTTAGATCGCCGCGGCCGGAGCTCTGTAGGTTCCTCCGTGCGCCATCAGCGCCCAGACGATCCTCGCCATCTTGTTGGCCAACGCCACGGTGACCAGCATTCGCGGCTTTCGGGCCAGCATGCTTGTCAGCCATGGGTTGGCAGGAACGGACTCGCGGCTCGCTGCCCTGGCCGCGGAGCTGGCGCCGAGGATCAGCAGTCGTCGCAGACTGCGCTCACCCATCTTGCTGGTTCGCCCCAATCGCTCCTTGCCGCCGCTGGAGTGCTGCCGTGGCGTGAGGCCGACCCACGCGGCGAAGTCACGCCCGCGCTTGAAGGTGTGGGCCGCTGGCGCCAGCGCCACCAACGCGGTGGCGACGACGGGTCCAACGCCAGGGATGGTCATCAGCCGTCTGGCGACCGGATCGCGCTTGGCCCGCGCGGCGATCTCGGCATCCAACTGCATGATCTGGCCCTGTAGGGCTCGCAGGCTTTGAGCGATGATGACCAACACCGGCCGCGCCTCGGCGGGCAGGTCGCTGCTGGGGTCGTCGACCACATCCAGGAGCCTGGCAGTGTGCGCCGCGCCTTGCCGGACCACGAAGCCAAACTCCGCCAGATGACCTCGCAGCGCATTGATCAACTGGGTGCGCTGTCTGATCAGCAGGTCGCGTGTGCGGAACACCACGGCCGAGCCCTGGGCATCCGCGCTCTTGGGCGTGACGAACCGCATCGTCGGCCGCTGCGCCGCCTCGCAAATGGCCTCGGCATCGGCCATGTCGTTCTTCTGCCGCTTCACGAACGGCTTCACGTAAGCCGGCGGGATCAGGCGGACCTCGTGGCCCAGGGCGCCGATCTCACGGGCCCAGTAGTGGGCGCTGGCGCAGGCCTCCATCGCCACCAAACAGCGTGGCTGGCTGGCGAAGAACGCAAGCAGCTGATCTCGCCGCAGCTTCTTGCGGAAGACCACGCCGCCCGCCCGATCAGCGCCATGCGCCTGAAAGACCGACTTGGCCAAGTCGAGCCCGATTGTGATAACTTCTTCCACGGACGCCTCCTTTGCAGTGGTGTTCTCAACACCTCCACTTTGGCACATCGATGCCGTCGGGGGGGCGTCCACCCCATCGGAGCCTGGCGCTATCCCAAGGTCGGCTGTTGCCGCAGCTCAGCTGCGCTTTCTTAGAGCGCGGGTGAAAACCTCCCCGCTTTCCACAAAGCCCGTGGCGAGACAAAATGTGCGTAGGTCCCCGGGCGGGATCGGCGCGTGAAGCCCAAGCTCGCCGCACCCCGCGGAGCGGGCGGCCTGGGAGGCTGCCTTGAGAAGCAGGCGGGCGACCCCGTTTCGACGCCGGTCTGGATCGACGAGGAGGGCGGAGATCCATCCCACCTTCAGGTCGGCCGTGAGAACCGAGTGCCAATGCACCGCGATGACGCCCGACGGCGGGCCCCATTCGTCGGCGATGAGCAGGACGCCCGGTTGGTCCTGCATGGCGCTCAGGCGCGAGGCCAGTTTGTCCCGGGCGATGGTCAGGCCCGCTGTTTTGAGCAGTTCGGCCAATCCGTCCACGTCGCCATGGTCGGCGGCCCGAATCGACAGGCCATGGCGGCTCGACATGGCGATTGGGTCTCCTGGTCGCGCGGGATCGCGGTCCTGGCCGCTCACGCGCAAGCCATAGAACGCCCGTCTGGCTGTTGGAAGCGCGCCAGGGTTCTCGTTGGGCGCAGGGCTGCGGGCTCCCATCGATTTCGGGGTGGTCGAGAGCGAAGGCTTGCCGCTCAGGCGAGATGCCTGATCAGAAAGCGCGCGCCGAGCTGGAGGCCTGGCTCATCGATGCTGTGGCCAAGACCTGGAGAAACGTGGGATGCGACGTCGAAGTCCAGGCCTTTGAGCCGGACGTCGGCCTCGTGCAGGGCTTGGACGGGCAGGACGTCGTCGCGGTTGCCATGGACGAGCAGGATCGGCGGCTTGGTCATGACCTCCGTGGCCAAGGCGTCCGGGTCGGCGAGCATGCCCGAGAAACCAATGATGCCGGCCAGGGTCTTGGTCCGGCGCGGTCCGACGTGCAGCGCCATCATCGCACCCTGGCTGAAGCCGACCAGCGCCAACTTGTCTTCGCTGAGGCCATGGGCGGCGAGCTGGGCGTCGATATAGGCGTCGAGCGCTGGAGCCGAGACGCGCACGCCCGCCGCGCGCGCCGCGGGCGTCAGGCTGGTCAGGGGCCACCATTGTCGGCCGTAGGGCACGCCGTCGCAGGGCTGGGGGGCGTCGGGCGCCAAGAACAGCGTGTCGGGCAGGGCCGAGGCCCAGTAGGGCGCCAGGTCGATCAGGTCCGCGCCGTTCGATCCATAACCATGCAGGAAGATCACCAGGGATTTGGCCGGGCCGCCCGAGGCGGGCGCCGCGCTGGGACCATCGAGCGTGGGGATCTGGGTCATGGTGTTCCTGGTCTGATGGGTCGGCTGGGCGCTGGTTATAGCTGCACGCGATTTCGGCGCGCGGCTAGACTTGAAGGGAGCGTCGTCGGGATCGTTTCGCGACCTTCGCGGACGGCGTGAAACCGCCGATCCCCTGTCTTTGTACGCCAGGGTACGACGGGCCGATTTGGCTGTTGAGATCAGCCCGATCCGGGTCTTCTTACTCATCCCCGTAAGCAACGGGGACCCGCCGTGGACCTTTCCGAAACCAAAGCCGGACTTGAGCGCAGCCGCCAGATGCTGCGCACCGCCCTGGGGCCCAGCCTATTGGCGCTGCTGGAGGATCCAGGCGTGGCCGAGGTCATGCTCAATCCCGACGGCCGCGTCTGGATTGACCGCTTCGATGTCGGCCTGGTCAATGCCGAGCAGACGGTAGGGCCGGCCGACGCCGAGCGGATCCTGCGGCTGGTGGCCCATCATGTCGCCGCTGAAATCCATGCCGGCCGGCCGCGGCTGTCGGCCGAGCTCCCTGGCGCGGGCGAGCGCTTCGAGGGCCTGTTGCCGCCCCTGGTGGTCGCCCCGACCTTTTCCATCCGCAAGCCCGCCAGCCTGGTGTTTACGCTGGCCGACTATGTCCGCGCCGGCGTGATGAGCGAGCGGGAAGGGCGGGTGCTGGCCGCCGCCGTCGCCGACCGGGCCAACATCCTGGTCGCCGGCCCGACCTCCAGCGGCAAGACCACCCTGGTCAACGCCCTTTTGGCCGAGGTGGCCAAGAGCGGCGACCGGGTGATCCTGGCCGAGGACCTGCGCGAGCTGCAATGCGCGGCCCACAACCTGGTGGCCCTGCGCACCCGCGAGGGCGTGGCGAGCCTTGCCGATCTGGTGCGCTCGTCCCTTCGCCTGCGGCCCGACCGCATCATCATCGGCGAGGTGCGCGGGGCCGAGGCCCTGGATCTGATCAAGGCCTGGGGCACGGGGCATCCCGGCGGGATCGGCACGCTGCACGCCGGCTCGTCCCTGGGCGCGCTGCTGCGCCTGGAGCAACTGATCCAGGAGGCCGTGGTCACCGTGCCGCGCGCCCTGATCGCCCAAACCATCGATCTGATCGCGGTCCTTTCCGGGCGAGGGCGACAGCGCCGTCTGGTCGACCTCGCGCGTCTGGAGGGGCTGGGCCCCGACGGCGCCTACCAGCTCAGTCCCGCCTGAGATTTCGTCCCTAAACCCCGGAGTTTCTACAATGTTTTACCGTCATCGCGCGGCAGCCGCGCCGCAGGCGAACCCTGACCCGCGTCGGCTGCCAAGCGGCCTGATGCTGGCCTGGCTCCTCGTGGCCGGCAGCGCCCAGGCCGCCGGCTCGTCCATGCCGTGGGAAGAGCCGCTGCAGCGCATCCTGGAATCGATCGAGGGACCCGTCGCCAAGATCATCGCGGTGATCATCATCATCGTCACCGGCCTGACCCTGGCCTTTGGCGAGACCTCGGGCGGTTCGCGCAAGCTGATCCAGATCGTCTTCGGGCTCAGCATCGCCTTTGCCGCCTCCAGCTTCTTCCTGTCGTTCTTCTCGTTCGGCGGCGGAGCGCTGCTCTGATGGCCGGCGATCGCGTCATGGGCTTGGCCGCGCCTGTCCGTCGGGCCCTGCTTGAGCCGATGCTGCTGGCTGGGGCTCCGCGCGCGATCGCTCTGGTCAACGGCACCCTGGCCGCGGCCCTGGGGGTGGGGCTGCGGCTGTGGTTCGTCGGTCTGGTCGTCTGGCTGGTCGGTCATGGCCT
This sequence comes from uncultured Caulobacter sp., assembly GCA_964427205.1. Classification (GTDB taxonomy): domain Bacteria; phylum Pseudomonadota; class Alphaproteobacteria; order Caulobacterales; family Caulobacteraceae; genus Caulobacter. The sequence goes on along the minus strand of CAYRTE010000003.1, from coordinate 151,869 downwards.
GGCCGTCTGGGCCGCTCGTCGCGATCCGCAGATCTTCGATGTCGGACGCCGGCATGTCCGGATTCCGGCTCATCTGGAGGTCTGAGCCGTGCTCGATCTTCGCGAATATCGCCGCCGGCCCGCGCGCCTGGCCGACTATCTGCCCTGGGCGGCCCTGGTCGCGCCCGGCGTGGTGCTGAACAAGGACGGATCCTTCCAGCGCACCGCCGAGTTTCGGGGGGCGGACCTGGACTCGGCCACCGACGGGGAGGTCGCCGCCGTCGCCGCCCGCCTCAACGGCGCCTTCCGCCGCCTGGGCTCGGGGTGGGCGCTGTTTGTCGAGGCGCGGCGCGATCACGCCCAGGCCTATCCCGTCAGCGTCTTTCCCGATCCGGTCTCGGCCCTGGTCGACGAGGAGCGCAAGGCCGCCTTCGTCCAGACCGGCGACCACTTCGAGAGCCGCTACTTCCTGACCCTGACCTATCTGCCGCCGGCCGATCGCCGGGGCCGCATCGAGGGCCTGTTCATTGAAGGCCGAGCCGGGGCGGGGGTCGACTGGCGCGCCGAGCTGGCCGGCTTTGTTGATCGGTCCGATCGGCTTCTGGCCCTGCTGGACGGCCTGATGCCCAAGGCCGACTGGCTGGACGACGCGGCGACCTTGAGCTTCCTGCACGGGGCGGTCTCCACCGTCCGCCAGGCGGTGGGTGTTCCCACGACGCCCATGCACCTGGACGCCCTGCTGGCGACGGAGGCCCTGACGGGCGGGCTCGAGCCGCGCCTGGGCCCTGCGCATCTGCGGGTCCTGACCCTGACCGGCTTCCCGTCCGCGACGGTCCCCGGCCTGCTCGACGCGCTCAACCGCCTGGGCATGGCCTATCGCTGGACAACCCGGGCCATCTGCCTGGACAAGACCGACGCGGCCAGCCTGCTGGGCAAGATCCGGCGCCAGTGGTTCGCCAAGCGCAAGTCGGTGCTCGTCCTGCTGCGCGAGGCCCTGACCCAGGAGGCCTCGCCGCTGGTCGACAACGATGCGGCCAATAAGGCCGCCAACGCCGATCTGGCCCTGCAGGACCTTGGCGGCGACGCGGTGGCCTATGCCTATGTCACCGCCAACCTGGTGGTCTGGGACGAGGACGCAGGCTTGGCCGCCACCAAGCTGGCCCTGGCCGAGAAGGTCATCCAGGGTCGCGACTTCACCGTCATCCGTGAGAGCGTCAACGCCGTGGAGGCCTGGCTGGGGACCCTCCCGGGTCACGCCTACGCCAATGTCCGCCAGCCGCCGCTCTCGACCCTGAACCTGGCCCACATCGCTCCAATGTCGGCGGTGTGGGCCGGGCCGGCGCGCAACGCCCATCTGGACGGTCCGCCGCTGCTGATCGCCAGGACCGCCGGCTCGACGCCCTTTCGGCTGAGCCTGCATGTCGGCGACGTCGGCCACACCCTGATCGTCGGGCCGACAGGGGCGGGCAAGAGCGTGCTCCTGGCCCTGCTGGCCCTGCAGTTTCGGCGCTATCGGCAGGCCCAGGTCTTCGCCTTCGACTTCGGCGCCTCCAGCCGGGCGGCCGTGCTGGGCATGGGCGGCGCGTTCCATGACCTTTCCGGCGAGGGCGGAGGCGCCCTGACCCTCCAGCCCCTGGCCCGTATCGACGAGCCCGACGAGCGGGCCTGGGCGGCTGGCTGGCTCGCGGCGGTTCTGGCGCGGGAGGGCGTGGCCATCACCCCGGCCGTCCGCGACTGCGTCTGGGCGGCGCTGGCGAGCCTGGCCAGCGCGCCGGTCGCCGAGCGCACCCTGACGGGCCTGGCGGCCCTGTTGTCGAACCCAGCGCTCAAGGCCGCCCTTGGGCCGTTCATTCTGGGTGGGCCGTTTGGTCGGTTGCTTGACGGCGCGGGCGAGGCCTTTGGGAAAGCCAGCGTCCAGGTCTTCGAGACCGAGGGTCTGGCGCGTAGCGCGGCCGCTCCGGCGGTCCTGGCCTATCTCTTTCACCGCATCGGACGACGACTGGACGGTCGGCCGACCCTGATCCTGATCGACGAGGGCTGGCTGGCGCTCGACGACCCGGCCTTCGGCGCCCAGCTGCGCGAGTGGCTCAAGACCCTGCGCAAGAAGAACGCCTCGGTGATCTTCGCCACCCAGTCGCTGGCCGATGTCGTCGACAGTCCGATCGCCGCGTCGATCGTAGAAAGCTGCCCGACCCGGATCTTCCTGCCCAACCCGCGCGCCCTGGAGCCGCAAGGGGCGGCGGCCTATGCCCGGTTCGGGCTCAACGATCGCCAGATCGAGATCCTCGCCCGCGCCACCCCGACCCGCGACTACTACCTGCAATCTCGGGGCGGCGACCGCCTGTTCGACCTGGGGCTGGGGCCGGTGGCCCTGGCCTTTTGCGCAGCCTCCTCCAAGGCCGATCAGGCCGCGATCGGCGAGGTCCTGGCCGCGCACGGCTGCGAAGGCTTTGCCGTCGCCTGGCTGCGCCGGCAGGGTCTGACCTGGGCGGCGGATCTGGCTCTCAACAGCGACCTGAAAATCCAAACCCTTCCAGTGATTTCACCGGAGATCTTGTCATGATCTTGACCCGACGCGCACTGGTGGCGCTGCTGCTGGCTGGTCCCATGCTGGCCAGCTTGCCGCCGCCGGCCGCCCACGCCCAACTGGCCGTCCACGATCCGGGCAACTACGCCCAGAACCTGCTGCAGGCCGCCCGCGCCCTGCAGGCGGTCAACAACCAGATCACCTCCTTGCAGAACGAGGCCCAGATGCTGGTCGGCCAGGCCAGGACCCTGGCCAGCCTGCCTTACTCGTCCCTGGCCGCGCTCCAGGCCCAGGTCGACCGCACGCGTGAGCTGCTCGGACAGGCCCAGGCCCTGGCCTATGACGTGTCGCAGATCCAGCAAGCTTTCCGCGCCAACTATGGGGCGGTCGATCTGTCGGCTAGCGACGCGGCCCTGACCGCGCGGGCTGACGCCCGCTGGACCACGGCCGTCGCCGGGTTCGAGGACGCCCTGAAGGTTCAGGCCGGCGTGGTCGGCGGGCTGGGGGCTAGCCGTGACCAGCTCACCAACCTGGTGGGCGCCAGTCAGGGCGCGGTCGGCGGGCTGCAGGCGGCCCAGGCCGGCAATCAGCTGCTCGCCCTTCAGGCCCAGCAATTGGCCGACCTGATCGCGCTCAGCGCCGCCCAGGGGCGCGCCCTGGCCTTGGAGGCCGCCGATCGCGCCGCCGCCCGCGCCGACGCCAAGACCCGGTTCTCCAGGTTCATGGGCGGGGCGTCCCAGCCATGACCCGGGCCCTCGTCTGGGGGGGCGTAATGATTCTCTTGCTTGGGGCCGCCGGCTTGGCGGTGACCGCGTCCCAGGCGCCAAACGCGCCGCCGCGGCCTTCCGCCGTCGCGCGCGATCCTGACCTGGCGCGGTGCCGCGCGCTTGGCGAGGCGGCGCAGGCCGATGAGGCCTGCCGCGCCGCCTGGGCCGCGGCCCGCGCGCGGTTTTTCGACGGCGGCCGGCCATGAGCGACACCGGCGTCATCGATCGCTTCTTTGATGTCTTCACCCGCTACATCGACAGCGGTTTTGGCCTGCTGGGCGGCGAGGTCGCCTTCCTGTCGACCACCCTCGTGGCCATCGACGTCACCCTGGCGGCGCTGTTCTGGGCTTGGGCGTCGGGTGAAGACGTCATCGCCCGGCTGGTCAAGAAGACCCTCTATGTCGGCTTTTTCGCCTTCCTGATCGGCAATTTCCACAGCCTGACGGGGATCGTCCTCAAGAGCTTCTCCGGCCTTGGCCTCAAGGCCAGCGGGGCAGGGGTGTCGGCCGAGGACTTCCTGCGGCCCGGCAAGCTGGCGGGGCTGGGCCTCTCGGCCTGCAAGCCGATCCTGCAGGCGGCCAGCGACCTGGGCGGCTTTCCCGGCTTCTTCGAGAACATCGTCCAGATCGTGATCCTGCTGATCGTGGCGCTGTTCGTCATCGTCGCCTTCTTCATCATGGCCGTGCAGGTCTTCGTGGTGCTGATCGAGTTCAAGCTCGTCAGCCTGGCAGGCTTCGTCCTGGTGCCCTTCGGGCTCTTTGGACGCACCGCCTTCCTGGCCGAGAAGGTGCTGGGCAATGTCATCGCCTCGGGCGTCAAGGTCATGGTCCTGGCCGTGATCGTCGGCATAGGCTCGTCGCTGTTTTCGGAATTCACCAGCGCCGCCTCCGGCCAGCCGACCCTCGAAGAGGTCCTGGCCATGGCCCTGGCCGCCCTGAGCCTGCTGGGCCTGTCGATCTTCGGCCCCGGCGTCGCCTCTGGCCTGGTCTCTGGCGCACCGCAGTTGGGGGCCGGCGCGGCGGTTGGCACGGGGGTGATGGTCGGCGGCATGGCTATGGCCGGCGCGGCGGCCGCCCAGATGGCGGCGAGCGGTGGCGCGAGCTTGGCCGCCGGCGGGGCCAGCAGCGCCGCCAGCGGGGCGGCGGGCGGCCGGCTTCCACCGGGCGGTCCGAGCGGCGGACCCGAGGGGCCGCCGCCGTCTGGGCCTGCGTCTCCCGGCGGCGGCAGCAGCGATGGCGGCGAAGGCGGCGCGTCGGCTCCGCCGGCCTGGGCCCGTGACCTCCAGCACAAGCAGGCCCTGGCCCATGGCGTGGGCCTGGCCATCCACGCCGCCGGCGGCGGCGACGATCACAGCGGCGGCGCCGCACCCAGCCTGAAGGAGGACTAAAGATGAACCCCTTGAAGGGATCGGCGCGCTATGGCGCGACGCCGCAGCCGGAGACGCCCTATCAGCGGGCCGGTCAGGCCTGGGACGAGCGGATGGGCGCGGCCAGGGTCCAGGCGGCCAACTGGCGGTTGATGGCCTTGAGCCTGTTGGCGCTGTCGGGCGGCCTGTCGGCGGGCTTGGTTGGCCTCGCCTTACGCGGCGGGGTCACGCCCTGGGTCGTCGAGGTCGATCGTGTGGGCGAACCGCGGGTCGTCGCGCCGGCCGTCCAGGGCGCGTGGGCCACCGATCCGATGATCGCCTGGACCTTGGCGCGCTTCATCACTGACGTGCGCGCGGTCTCCATCGACCCGGTGGTCATGCGCCAGGCCTGGCTCCGGGCCTATGACTTCACCGACGCGGACGGCGCGGCGGCGCTGTCGGACTATGCGCGCCGCAATGACCCCTTCGCCCAGGTCGGCCGGGCCCAGGTGGTGGTCACCGTGTCCAGCGTTGTGCGCGCCACCCCTGGCAGTTTTCGCGTGGCCTGGACCGAGCAGCGTTATGCCGACGGCCAGCTGGCCGGGACCGAGCGCTGGAGCGCCATCCTGACCCTGGTGGTCAAGCCGCCGCGCACGGCCGAGGGGCTGCGCGCCAACCCGCTGGGCGTCTTTATCTCGGGAATTTCGTGGTCCAAGGAGTTCGGCGCATGACCCGCCTGGTCGCAAGTCTGTTGGTTGGCCTGGTGCTTCCAGGCGTGTCGCTGGGCCAGCCGTCCGGCCAACTGGCGGTTCCCGGCGGCGCCAAGCGCTTCGTCTTTGCCGATGAAGCGGTCTTTCCGGTCATCGCCACACCCGGCCGGATCACCGACATCATCCTGGAACCAGGCGAGGCCTTGGTCGGGTCCGGTCCGGTGGCGGCGGGCGACACCGCCCGCTGGGTGATCGGCGACACCATCAGCGGATCCGGCGACCAGCGCCGCGTCCATGTGATGATCAAGCCGACCGCGGCGGGCTTGGCCACCAACCTGATCATCAACACCGACCGGCGCACCTATCACCTGGAACTGCGCGCCTCGTCCCGGACCTGGCTGTCCCAGGTGTCCTGGCGTTACCAGACGGCTTCCGCGCCGATGGTGGTGGTCGCGGCGCCGCCGGCGCCGATGTCGATCCCCGTCGTCGCGGAGGCGCCGGCCGGGCCGCTGAACCTGGCCTACCGCATCAGCGGCGACCATCCCCTCTGGCGGCCGGCGCGGGTGTTCGACGACGGTCGCCGGGTCTTCATCGAGTTTGCGCCCACCATCGATCTGAGCGACCTGCCGCCGCTCTACCGGGTCGGTCCCGACGGCAAGGCCGCCGAGCTGATCAACTACCACGTGGAAGCCCGCCGCCTGGTCGTCGATCGCCTGTTCGATCGCGGCGAGCTGCGGCTGGGCGGCAAACGCCAGGCCCAGGCCGTTCGGCTAACCCGTTTGAACCCGCTGACGGAGGCTTCCCGATGAGCCAGGATCCGCAAGAGGCCGAGAAGGCCATCGCCAAGACCTTGCGTCTCCGTGGAACGCCCGCGCCCGTGGCCCAGGTCTCGCGCCGCGCCCTGCTGATCGTTGGCGCGGTTCTGATCGCCGGGGTGGCCGGGGCGGTAAGCTGGTCGCTAGTGGACAAGCGCAAGCCGGCGGCGACCGAGGCGACCCATATGCCATCGGTGCCGCCCGAACGTGTCACCAACTTGCCGCGCGGCTATGTCGGCCCCGCCAGCGTTCCGGCCCTCGGCCCGCCTTTGCCAGGAGATCTTGGTCGGCCGATCTTGAGCGCGGCGCGGGCGCGTCAGGCCGGCGAGCCGTCGGGTCTTCCGGTCGCCGGGCTTGAGCGCCCCGCCATGGCTCCCGCCATAGCCCCCGTCGTTTCTGCACCGCTCGATCCGCAGGTTGAGGCCGCACGGGAGGTTCGACGCGCGGCGATCCAGAGCGGTCTCTTCGTGGCGACTTCGGTCTGGCGTGACGAGGCGGCTGCATCGGGGCAGGGGAGCGGTTCAGGAGCGCTGGGTTCTCCCGTGGCGCCCGACGGCGGGCAGGCGGGCGATTCGCGCACCACCAGCGTCGAGCGTCTGCAAGCGCCGGTCTCGCCCTATATCCTTCAGGCCGGCGCGATCATCCCCGCGGCCCTGGTCACTGGGCTGCGCTCGGACGCCCCGGGCGTCGCCATCGCCCAGGTCACTCAGGACGTCTTCGACAGTCTGGGCGGCGGCGTGCTGTTGATCCCGGCGGGGGCGCGCCTGGTCGGTGACTACGACGCCGAGGTCCAGAGCGGTCAGAGCCGCCTTCGGGTCGTCTGGACGCGCCTGATCCTGCCGTCAGGGCGCTCGATCGTGCTGGACAGACTGCCGGGCGCCGACGCGCAAGGCATGGCGGGCCTGCAGGACGGCGTCGATCACCATGGCCGCCGTGTCCTGGCCGCCGCGGGTCTCAGCGCCCTGCTGGCCATCGGCGCCGAGGCCGGGTCGTCGAGCGAGGCGTCCGACCTGGCCCGCGCCGTGCGCCGGGCCGGCGCCGACACCGCCAGTGGTGTTGGCCAGCAGATCGTCGGCAAGAGCCTGGATCTGACCCCGACCCTGACCATCCGGCCCGGCGCGCCGTTGCGGGTGCTGTTGGTCCGCGATCTGGTGCTTGAGCCCTATGTCGACAACCGCCCCCTCGAAAGGACGACGCCATGAGCAAGTTGAAGCTGGGCGCCCTGGAAGACGAGACCCCCGTCAAGCTGACCCTGGACCTGCCGGCCGCCATCCATCGTGATCTGCTGGCTTACGCCCAGGCTCATGCGGCCGAGAACGGGGGCAAGGCGGCCGAGCCGGCGCGGCTGATCGCCCCGATGCTGGCCCGGTTCATGGCCACCGACCGGGCGTTTGTGCGCGGGCGGCGGGGTCGGGGCGACTAGGTGACGTTAGACGGCTTCGGACGGGACCAAGCACGCCACAAGGCGAGGATTCGAGACGCGCCCGCGACGCCAATCAGGTCGTCGGGCGGCGATCTTTCAAGCGTCGCTTTTGTAGTGATCTAGTCTCGGCCATTGAGCCGGCGTTCGAGGGCGAAGACGCTGTCCAGAACCGCTTCGAAGCTTGGAGCCTCGCCGAAGATCATCGGCCGCATCAGCGCGTAGTCACGGCGCAGATCGTCGTACATCGCTCCGTCCGGGGACAGGGCGAAGGTCGGCGGCTGGGCGCTGGCCAGGTCGAAATCAGGCCGGTCAAAGAACAGCCGCGCATGGGCCACGCAGTCGGCGCCGAGGGCCGCGTCGGCCATCGCCGCCTCGCCCGCCGCGTCCTGCATCAGCATGTGCAGGTCATAGTAGTGGCGCGAGATCCGCTGGCCGCCGCCGCGCAAGGCCGACCTGCGATCGTACCAGCGCCGCAAGCCGTGAAGGATGACCACCTTGTCCCAGAAGGTCCGCTCGGCGTCGACCGTGACCACATTGGCCACGGAGAGATCCAGGCCCGGCGCATCATCATCGACATAGGGGCGGATAGTCTTGGTCGTGTGCGGATCCAGCGCCGACTTGGCCCCGGATTCGATCTTCACCGTGCTGCGGACGTAGCCGGCCGCCGGCGTCGCCGACGGGTAGCTCAGCAGCAGGGTCTGGGCGTCGTCCGGGGCGACTTGCAGTTCGAAGCGCTCGGCCGCCACGCCCGTCCGCGCGGCGGTCTGGGCGATGATCGCCTGCAGCGCCTCGCGCAGGTCGCCCTGGATATAGGCCGCGCCGGCCGCTTCGATCGCCTCCAGGGCGGCTTTACGTTTGTTGCCGCTCATCGCTTGCAGGTTCGCCACCGAGACCGGCTCGCCGATATCGTCGCGAAACACCGTCACGTCGATGTCCTCGGAGAAGCGCTTGATCAGACCAAAGCCCTTGGACAGCGAGGTGCCGCCCTTGAAAAGCAGCCGAGGCGCGCTGTCGGGCCGGCCATTGAACAGGGCGTCCAGCACCCAGCACACCCAGAGATCCTTCTCGGCGTTTTGCGGCGTCGTACCCAGCCTTTGGGCCGTGGCGGCAAACAGGCCCGCGCGTTCTTCGTCCTCGGCGGCGATGATCTGATCGAAGGCGGGGTTCATGCGCTCGCCGGCCCGGCCGGCTGGGGGGCCAGGTCCTGAGCGAGAGAGGGGCGCAGGAGGTCCTGCATCCAGGCGGGCAGGGCGTTAAAGCCCGACGCCAGGTCGGCCCGCAGCGCCGAGCCTTGGGCCGGGTCGGCGAGCAGGGCGCGCAGGCGTTGGTCGTAGCGGTCGATCCCGTTGTCGTCGTGACCCAGGGTGTCGCGAACCCAATGCAGGGCCTGGACCAGGCGCATGGCCGGGCGGCCGGCCCAATAGAGCTTGCTGGCGGCCGTCGGTCGGAAGGTGATGTCCATGGCCCCCAAGCGGATCGGCCGCAGCCGCGCGTCGGCATGGACCACGATCTTGGCCGGTACGGCGTTGGTGAACCCCAGGTCGTTGGCCGCGGTCATGCCGTCGACCAGGACCCGGATCTGGTCGCGACGCGCGACCGCGTCGATCACCGCTCGGGCATCGGGGGGGCTTTGCGCCTGAGTCAGGCTGTTGCGCTTGGGTTGGTCGTAGAGGCCGCGGTCGATGCGGCGCAGGAGGCCGCGCGCCACCTTGCGCTGCAGGGCCTTGTCGACCGCGTCACGGCCGCCCAGGTCCAGGAAGTCCGAAGGCGTCCAGACGCGTCGGCTGGCCCCCTGAGCGATCCGGGCGTCGAGCTTGGTGGTGAGGTTTTCGGCCGTCATGTCCGAAGCGTGTAGTCGTTTTTCGGACATTTTGCAAGGAAGTGTCCGAAAATTGTCTACATTCTTCGGACGCTTCCACGACGTCGAGCTTTAGGCGCCCTTAAGATTGAGGCTCTCGCGACGTGCAAGAACACCCAGCGCCAGCTTTTCGGCGGGGCATCAAGGTCTAAAACTAGTCCGAACAGGCACTCGGCAGGCCTGCTCTCAGCGTGGGATCGAGGTTTGCCGGTAACGGTGCATCCCGTCTTTCCAGGGCGTTTGTTCGCCGGGTCAGGCAATGGCTCGCAGTCGCGATCTGAATGTCCGAATTCGGCGCCTGTGCTTATGGCTGCTCACGTCCCGGAACAGACGATCACCATGTCCGTTTCCGGCGCCGGCGACCGACCTTTGCCAGCGTCGGTACATTCCCTAATTTCAGGGTGGGTGTTGACCGGGACAGACAATTTTTGGGAGTTGCGATCTGACGGGCCCGCTTGTTGGCAGGATGCCGATAGCGAATTTCGACCCGTTGCGGAACGTTTCGGTGGTTTGTCGAGCAAACTGTTGCCTGCCCGTGATCCGTATAGAGCATCGGCTCGACACGGCTGGTATCGCCGCCCGGCGCGCCGAATTAATTTACCGCGCGGCCTGACACGTGTTCGGTGGTAGCAAAGGGTTCCGCACCTAGGATGAATTGTCTTGTCCTCGGTTTCTCCAAAGCCCTCGCTCGATATTGAGCTGCACGGTCTGTCGGAAGCGGCGAGGTGTTCTCGTGAAGCAGCTGAGTCGTCTGGGCGTCTGATGGCGGTTGTTCTCGTCGTCGAAGATGAGGTCTTCATCCGCCAGGCGGCGGAATGGGCCATGGAGGACATCGGTCATAAGCCTCTGATGGCGGAGGATCTGGCTGGGGCGCTGACGCACCTCTCCACCGCAGGACATATCGATGTGCTGTTCGTCGATATTCGCCTGAACACCCTGGCTTCCGGCGGCTACGAGGTCGCCAACCAGGCTATCGCGCTGCGGCCAAATTTGCGCGTGCTCTACACGTCGGGCAATCCATTGACTGCGGAAATGAGCGACCTGTTCGTCGGCGGCGGCCAGTTCATTCAGAAGCCCTATTCCCCCGAGCAGCTTGAAGTTTCGTTGGGTAAGCTGCTCCATTAAAACCCGGTGGCCCCCGGTTGAGGGATCACCGCCCGTCTAATTTTGAGTCAGGAAACTCCATCTCAAATTCGAAGACGGAGCCGGGCGACCGGCCGGCGCAAGCCCAGATCGTCAAGGCCCCGACGCCCGGTCAAACCGAAGAATCCATCGTCAAGGCCGGCGCCCTGCAGAGCGCCATCTTCAACAGCGCCAACTTTTCCAGCATCGCCACCGACGCCAAGGGCGTGATCCAGATCTTCAATGTCGGGGCCGAGCGCATGCTGGGCTATGCGGCGGGCGAGGTGATGAACACCATCACGCCGGCTGATATCTCCGACCCCCAGGAACTGATCGCCCGGGCGCGGACCCTGAGCGCCGAGCTGGCCACCAACATCACGCCGGGCTTCGAAGCCCTGGTCTTCAAGGCCTCGCGCGGGATCGAGGACATCTATGAGCTGACCTATATCCGCAAGGACGGCACGCGGTTCCCCGCCGTGGTCTCGGTCACGGCCCTGCGCGACGCCCAGGACGGCATCATCGGCTATCTGCTGATCGGCACCGACAACACCGCGCGCAAGGAGGCCGAGGCCGCCCTGCTCAAGGCCGGCGCCCTGCAGAGCGCCATCTTCAACAGCGCCAACTTTTCCAGCATCGCCACCGACGCCAAGGGCGTGATCCAGATCTTCAATGTCGGGGCCGAGCGCATGCTGGGCTATGCGGCGGGCGAGGTGATGAACACCATCACGCCGGCTGATATCTCCGACCCCCAGGAACTGATCGCCCGGGCGCGGACCCTGAGCGCCGAGCTGGCCACCAACATCACGCCGGGCTTCGAAGCCCTGGTCTTCAAGGCCTCGCGCGGGATCGAGGACATCTATGAGCTGACCTATATCCGCAAGGACGGCACGCGGTTCCCCGCCGTGGTCTCGGTCACGGCCCTGCGCGACGACCAGGACGGCATCATCGGCTATCTGCTGATCGGCACCGACAACACTGCCCGAAAGCTGGTCGAGGAAGAGCAGAAGCGCTCGGACCAGCGTCTGCGCGACCAGCAGTTTTACACCCGCTCGCTGATCGAATCCAACATCGACGCCCTGATCACCACCGATCCGGCCGGCATCATCACCGACGTCAACAAGCAGACCGAGGCCCTGACCGGTTCGACCCGCGACGAGCTGATCGGCGCGCCGTTCAAGGACTGCTTCACCGATCCCGAGGGGGCCGAGGCGGGCATCAAGCGGGTGCTGGGGGAGAAGTCGCTGACCGACTACGAGCTGACTGTCCGCAGCCGCGACGGCAAGCAGACCGTGGTCTCCTTCAACGCCACCACCTTCTATGATCGCAAGCGGACGCTTCAGGGCGTGTTCGCCGCCGCCCGCGACGTCACCGAGCGCAAGCGGGTCGAGGCCGAGCTGCAGCAGGCCAAGGCCGACGCCGAGAGCGCCAGCCGCACCAAGTCCGACTTCCTGGCCAGCATGAGCCACGAGATCCGCACGCCGATGAACGCGGTGATGGGCATCGCCGACCTGTTGGCCAAGACCGCGCTGACACCGGAGCAGGACAAGTACGTCCAGATCTTCCGCCGCTCGGGCGACAATCTGCTCAACCTGATCAATGACATTCTGGATCTATCGAAGGTCGAGGCCTCGCAACTGGACCTGGAGCAGACCGGCTTCTCGCTGAGCGACCACCTGGAAAAGGCCATCGAGATGGTCGCCCCCAAGGCCCAGGAAAAGGGCCTGACCCTGATCTGCGAGATCGCGCCGGGCGTCAGCAACGACCTGGTGGGCGACCCCACCCGCCTGCGCCAGGTGCTGCTCAACCTGCTGGGTAACGCCATCAAGTTCACCGAGGCCGGCCAGGTCTCCCTGCGGGTCGAGCGGGGTCAGGACGGCGCTGTGCCGACGGCCCTGCGGTTTTCGGTTTCAGACACGGGGATCGGCATCGCCGACGACAAGCTGGGCCGGGTCTTCGAGCGCTTCACCCAGGCAGATTCCTCCACGACCCGGCGGTTCGGCGGCTCGGGCCTGGGGCTGACCATTTCCAAGCGGCTGGTCGAACTCATGGGCGGCCAGATCGGCGTGACCAGCACCGTGGGGCAGGGCAGCGTCTTCGAGTTCTCGGTGCCGTTCGAAGTTTGGGCGGCGGCCAACCGGCCGGTCAGCGCGCCGGTCGGCTACGGCCCGGAGACGCCCTTGCCGGCGCTACGCATCCTGATGGCCGAGGATTCCGCCGATAACTGCACGATCGCTTTGGCCTATCTGGAGGGCACGCCCTACCTGATCGACGTGGCCGACACCGGACTGACCGCCTGCGAGATGTTCAAGGCCGGACGCTACGACCTGGTCTTGATGGACCGACAGATGCCGGTAATGGACGGCTTGACCGCGACACGCGCCATCCGGGCCTGGGAGAGAGCCAACGGCCGCGATCCCACCCCGATCATCGCGCTGACGGCCTCGGCCCTGAAGGGCGACCGCGAGACGTGCCTGGCGGCGGGCTGCACCGCCTATCTGACCAAGCCGATCAAGCAGGACGTGTTGTTGCAGGCGATCAAGGACTATTCGGCCGTTGCGCGGGGCGCCGATCCGTCGGCGGTTGTCGCAGAGGAAGCCAAATCCTGGCGGCCAAGCCCACGGCTCGCGGCCCGCATTCCGGCTTACCTGGACAGCTGCCGTGAACACGTGATCGCTATGGGCGACGCGCTGGAGCGCAACGATTTCGAGGCGGTGGTCCTGCTAGGGCACAACATGAGAGGGTCGGGCGGCGCCTTCGGCTTCCAGGCGATCACCGACTTTGGCGCGAATCTCGAACAAGCCGCGGCAGGCGCGGACCTGATCGCCACGCGCCGGTTAGTGGGAGAACTCTCGCGGCACCTGGACGCCCAGCGCGCTATACCGTCACTCGCGCTCCCGACCTCCTGACGAAGGCGTCGGAACGGCAATCAACCGCCGAGCGTGGGGAAGATGCCGATGGAATCGTAAACCGTCCGCATCCCTGCCAATCGCCGCCCCAGGGAGGCCCGTTCCTCAACGCGATACCCGGAGCCGCCGTTTCTGATGGCCTCGCGCGCCACCGCCTGGAAGGCGATCAACGCTTCTTCGGTGTCGTCCAGAGGGGCTATTTCGAACGCGCCGCCTTGTCCAGGCGTCACCACATGGCCGCGCGAGTCCACGCGCAAAAAATTCAGGAACGCCATGCCGATCTCCCAGATCGACTGGTGTAGGCCGTAGGGCGCGGCAGAGCGATGCCCTTTAGCGCATTGCCGGTAAGTTAGTCTCAATGCGGTTGTGTTCGAAACGGCCACGCTGATCGCCTATGGTCAACCCTTCGCTTTTTATGCCTTCGTCCGCTAGCCGCCCATCTGCGACATTGGGAAGGTCCGCTTCTGGGGCAGCCTGTCGCCATGGGGACTTTGTCGACACCGTCCAGCATGAGACCGCAGGGCTTCGGCACGGCTAGATGCTAGGCTTAATCCAAGCCGAGCATTTCATTCATCGAGCGCCACTTCACGCGCGCCGGGACTTCGTCGTGGCGAAGGAATGAAACGGCCACTTCGGCTGCATCCTTCAGCAGAAACCATTCATCGTGCTTCAACGATAGCTCACCGGCACCTGTCGATAGCTTGGCCCCGTCCTTGTACTTGGGCTTGGGAGTCTCCTGAAAAGCCCGCTCGTGCCCTAGAGGCTTGAGGTGGCGACGCTCAATTACGCACCACGGTCGGCTACCCGCGATCTGAATGTAATCCCTGCTTCGTCAGTCAGGGAGGCAAACGTGGAGCCACCCTGCTGGAGGCCGAGAATCATCGCCCGGACCAGTGCTTCGGAAGGATTTTCAATAGTCAGTTGGCCTTCCGCTTCGAGTTTCATAGTCGAAGGGCGTCGCCTGATAAGGTCCCGCAGAAAATTCATCAGTAGCTCCGCGCCGATTCCATGGCTCAGCATTTCTGTTCATGTCGTGGGTGGCAAGGTCCGCTTTCCACCATTGCGGACATCGGCCAAGTCCGAGCCTCAATACGACCTCGGCAACAAGGCTATAGCGTGCCGCCCAGGATTGGAGGGGATGGTGCGCCAGACAATAGGGCGATCAGCAACACGAGCAGAATGACGAGAAGATCGCGCAAGAGGTCCATGATGGGCGTCCTGGGGAGAAGGCGGCGGCGGAGGTTTCGTGGACCCGCGCTCAGCTTCGCGCGTCCACGCCAGGATTTGTGGGCCTTGGGTCACCCATTCCGCGCAAGCCGCAGCTCGATCCGCTTGAGGATCTGGAGCTGCCGTTGCGCGTGCATCGCCGGCCAGAGCGACAGCTTGAGCATGAGAGACGCCAGCATTAGAACTGCTGCGGGCAGGCCCCAGCGCAGGGCCGCAAGGGGGTCGGCTGCTTGGAAGAAGTTCCAGGCCGCCCAAGCACCCGCTAGAAACAGGATCGTCTGAGCGACCAGGAGGACGAGAGAGACCCATCCGGAGCGCGCGGAGATCAATGCCGCGATCTGATCGATATGGCCGGGATCCTCGGCGATGCTGCGCAGCAGCGCGTCTTCCTCATCCTTCAAAGCCTTTGTGATGTCAGACATGGTCTTCTCCTTCCAACACGGCGCGTAAAGCGCGGCGGGCGTGCATGAGACGGGTCTTGACAGTGCCCGTCGGTACGTCGAGCGCGACGGCGATTTCGCTCACACTCAAGTCTTCGAAATAAAACAGGGCCAACGCAGCTCTCTGGGCCGGCGGCAGCGCCAAGATCGCAGTCTTCAACCGCGGCGTGGCGATCTCTGGCTGCTGTGTCGACTCTCCGTGTCCGGCTTGACCCAATGCGCCGACGAGCGCCCGGTCAGCCTGCAGACCGCGAATGTTGCGGGCGCACCGGCGCGAGACGATCTGATAGGCCCAAGCAGGGAAAGCGGCCTCGTCCTTGAGCCCCGGAAGGCCCCTCGCGATGTCAATCCAGCTGGATTGGACCACGTCCTTGGCCAACTCCAGGTCGCCGGTCAGTCGCCAGGCGTGGGCAATCAGTCGGCGATGGTAACGACGCGCCAGCGTTCCCGCCGCCGTCCGGTCGCCGGCTTGGGCGCAGATGACCAGATAGCCATCGAGGAGGCGACTGGGTTTATTGATCGGATCTGAGCTTGAGCTTGCCATCGAAGGATAAGGTGGCGCGCCTTTAGCAAACGGTTCAATCGTCGTCGCCTAAACGTCGTCCGCCTTGGGCCTTGGCGCCATTCCAGCCTCTGAACCTTCGACCGGAGGGGCGAATGGTGGCAGTCGAGGGTGTCACGGACGCACTGGAATTTGAACCAGTCTGGTTCCGACTATAGGCCGTGCTGCTCGCCAAGACGCCGGCGCCGCAACCTTGCAAAGGTACGCCGCGAAAACTGCGACCTCAAGCTTCTAGCGTGGTCGGCTGACGTCCGCTCACCACCCCGAACAGACGATCGAAATGTCCGCTTCCGGCGCCGGCGACCGACCTTTGCCAGCGTCGGTGTATCCCCTCATTTCAGGGCGTGTGTTGACCGGGACCGACAATGGCTCGCGGTCGTAATCTGAATGTCTGGATTCGGGGCCTGTGCTTCTGGCTGCTCCCGACCCATCTGAGACCTTTAACGAGTCCGCTTTGGGACAATGATAGCCGTGATCATTGCTGGCCTCAGTAACTCCCGCTACCCAACGCAAGTCTTGTGCGTGGGGAGAGGGATAGCAATGTTCGGCAAGCGGAAGAACGAGCTCAAGCCGCCGCCAATCGCCTCGAATGCTGATGCAGTAGAAGTGCTTCGGGTTTGGGTCGAGCCCGGCGCTCCCCAGCAATTCACACTGCAGACGACTTTCAAGGATCCCGCAGCCTGGGGGCTTCTTCTCGCAGATTTGGCTCGTCACGCGGCCCGGGCTTACGCTGCTGATGGCGGGTCGGAGCGTGAAGCTTTCGAGCGGATTATGATGGGCCTTCGCGCCGAACTCGAGGAGGCTACCGACGGTGTAGTGCCTAGGTCTCACTAGCGGTGCTGCCAAACGCAAAGCTCCGCAATCGACCCATCGCCGTCGTTGCAAGGGTCTGCTTGTGCTGGTGACGCCGTCGCGTCCTAACTACCGCAATGGTGGAGCGATAGAATGAAATACGATGACGCCTCATGGCATTACGGCGGCGACTTTCCTGCCGACTTGCCTGATCAGGCTGGGGCAACACATATCGCGATGTTCGTTGCCTGGTGCGTGCTCAACGGCATGGGGGGAGAGCTGCATGATGTCGAGAGTTTGGAAGCAACCGAAGCTCTCCGCGCGCGAACCCTTACGCCGGCTCGCTGGTTCATCGAAACGTGCGATGAGAAATTCACTGACGAGGATCTGAGTGAAGAAGGCAACGCCTTCGCCAGGGAATACTATGGCGCGGACGGAAACCTAGCTTCGGGCACAACCTCATACCTCGCGGACTATGAGAAGGCGTTTCAGCAAACGGCTAACCTCTACCAGGTTCCTGATGCGTGGAGCAGTTACGATCGCATTGCCCCTATCATCGCGCATGCGGCTAAGAAGTGGCGAGCGCGCCAACCGAGACCTTCCTGGCTCAGGCGCTGGCTCTAGACTTCTCCTATCCACCCCGAACAGACTTTCGCAATGTCCGCTCCCAGCACCGGCGACCGACCTTTGCCAGCGTCGGTGCATTCCCTCATTTCAGGGCGTGTGTTCACCGGGACCGACAATTGCTCGCGGTCGTAATCTGAATGTCTGGAGTCGGGGTCTGTGCTTCTGGCTGCACACGACCCGTTGCGGACGTTCGGCTGGCGGAACTCGCTACTCGTCCGGGGTCTTAGCCGGCGCTTTCAGATCAAATTGGCGAGGTGATTGTTCTGCCTGTGTGAGCCTCTTTCCGGCGTTCAACATCGCCAGTGCCTCGCTACCCACCCAGCGGCCATCGATCTTATTGAAACCTTCGCGCCTCAGAGCGGATTGAAACCACTTCATCAATCCTTGGGCCACCGAGTTTTCAGTGTGCAAAGTGTCCATCAGGCCTTCAATAACGATTTCGTCGCTCCAGAGGCCGCCTAAACGCAGAATGACTGTTTCTTCGTTGTCGCAATTGTCTAGCGTCCAACGCCTTTCACCCTTGTTACCGCAAAACGCATTCATGTGGTTCTTTGTGTCTTGATGAGACACCATGAAGGCAGCAGAGGAAACCCCAGACTCATGCGTCGAGTAGCCGGGATGTGGAATTTCAGAAGAGGAAAGATAGATGGATCGATTGGGCGTATTCAGATTGCCCATCTCAACGAACTTCATTGGCGCGTTTGCTTCGAAACGGTGAAGTACGGGCACTATATCTGATGGCGTGGCGAAGAAAAAAATGCGCTGCATCTCTAATGCTTATATCAATGCCTCGCGGCTCTCAACTTCCGCTCACCACCCCCAACAGCCCCTCGGAATGTCCGCTTCCGGCGCCGGCGTCCGACCTTTGCCAGTGTCGGTGTATCCCCTCATTTTAGGGCCGGTGTTCACCGGGACCGACAATGGCTGGCGGTGGCGATCTGAACGTCCGCTTGTCGGCCGGAAGCCCAAGGGGTGCTTCGACCCACTAGGGACATTCGAACATGTCCCTCTAGCGTTCACGTGGCCCGCCCCCCAGCTATTTAAGAACAATCCGGGAGTGGCGGCGATGACTACGAAAGCCCATTGGGAAAAGGTCTATCAAACCAAGGCTGTCGACGAGGTAAGCTGGTATCGCCCCCACTTGGACGTTTCACTGAGGCTCATCGAACAGGCGACGACGGACACCAACATCGCGGTGATTGACGTTGGTGGCGGGGAAGCGACTTTGGTCGATGATCTTGTTGCGCGCAGCTACAGCGACGTGACCGTGCTCGACATCTCTCCAGCGGCGATTGAGGTGGCAAAACGTCGGCTGGATTCTTCTGCTGCCTCGGTGCACTGGATTGCCGGCGACATCACGGTCGTGGAGTTGGAAGCCGCTCGCTACGATGTTTGGCATGACCGGGCCGTGTTCCACTTCCTGACGAGTGCAGATGACAGAGCCGCATACGTGCGCCAGGTCTCCCGTACGGTTAAGCTTGGCGGTCACGTCATAGTCGCGACCTTCGGGCTAGATGGGCCGGAGAAGTGCAGCGGACTGGATGTCGTTCGCTACGACGCCGAAAACCTGCACGGCGAGTTCGGGCCGAGGTTCCGATTGCTGGACAGCGTTACAGAGTTGCATGAGACGCCTTGGGGCATGCCTCAGCAGTTCATGTATTGCTTCTGCCGGGTTGAATAAGAGGGTGCCCGCTCGGCGCGTGGTCTCCGTCCGCTCCGCACCCTCAGGCGACCGTCGGTCCCGGCCCATTTTGCGCCGCCAGCGTCAACATACCGGCCATCAGAACACCAGCACCCGGTCGGCGGTGAGTGTCGCTTGCGCTAGCTCATCCATCGTAGAGCGGGCTGCACCCTCAACCATATCCTCGGCCCTGAGGCCTCGGGCGTCCATGCAGGTGCCACACATCAGGACACGTCCGCTGGCAGACAGCACCCGGCCCAGCATGCGTTCGATGTTATACCGGCCCAGCATGCGTTCGATGTTATAGTAGCCATCGGGCGTTTTCTGCCCCGCCTTGGCGCAGACAACGGCGTCGGCCATCAGGAAGACGGTGATCTCCGCTTCGGGATCGTTCTTGGCCAGCGCGTGGGCCATTCGCAGGCCGTTAAAGCTGCGCTCTCTGCCATAGGGCGGATCGTTCAGGATGAGCAGGTGCTTCATGCGCCGGGTCCTTCGGTAGCGGAGTTCAGTCGCGGATAGACCCTTCACCTCAGATGAACGGGACTCGTCGCCAAAGCCTGAGGTGGGGCTGCCCCTCCGCTCCTTACACCCGAAACAGAACTTCGGCATGTCCGCTTCGTCGCTGACGCTAGTGTTTGCCGGTACCGGTGCATCCCCTCATTTCAGGGCGGGTGTTCACCGATCGCTCGCGGTGGCGATCTGAACGTCCGAGATCGGCGCCTGAACTAGAATGGGCTTTCGACCCTCGGGGGCGTTCAGGTCCTTGTGGTCGGTAGCGCGACCATGGCTCTTACGCGATCTTCTGAAGGTTGGCTTCCGGGCCGCGAATAGTCCCGGGCGCGCGACAAGTGGGCTAGTAACCCGCTACCCGTGGCTCCCAGCCGGCAGCAGGTTGGAGGCCAGACTCTGACTAGATTGGTCGAAGCCTTCTAAACGAGGATCCCAGCGCCTTGTTCGGTCTCTGCCATGGTTCGAGCGATGGCATCAAAGAGGGGTTGCATCTGAACCGGCTTGCGCAAGAGGTCGCTGGCGCCGGCCGTCATCGCTTCGGCTCGCAAGCCGGGGCCGTCGTCCGCGGTGACCATAATGATCGGCAGGCAAGCCTTGGCGTCGGATCGGGCTCGGATCGACCTGATCGCGGCCAGCCCGTCCATTCTTGGCATGCGGTAATCCATCAAAATGACATCGAAGTCCTCGGCCTCAACTAGGGCCAGGCCGATTTCGGCATCGGCGGCCTCGACCATCTCGACCTCGGCAGCGGCCAGCATGCTTTTGACGACCGTCCGGTTCATGGCGTTGTCGTCAACAAATAGAACTCGCATCTCGGTCTCCGCAGCGTCGCACGAGCGCTGATCCTAGTAAGCCGCGCCAGCCATCAGGCTACAACGCACAAACTTCCGTATGCGCATTGGGCTGGTAGACATTTCGTCGCGGGTCCGGAGGCGCAGCTGCGTTCGCGCCCTGGCCGCTCACGCCTTTGGACGGGAACAGCGTCTTTAGCCGGTCTACGAGGTCGCCGGCGGAGATCGGCTTTTGCACGATCAGATCAGCGCCGGCCTCTCGAAGCTGAGTTCCCTCGGTGGCGTCGCCGCCCCACATCACCACGATCTTGGCCGCGCCAGCCGTGCCCGCAAACTCATTGAGAACGTCGCCGGCGTTGCGTTCAAGCTGGAAAAGAATCTTGCCCTCAATCAGGAGAAGGTCGCAGCCGCGCGAGGCTAGAACCTCCCGGGCCTGGGCCGACGAGTCCGCGATTTCGAGCGCTCCGACCTGATCCGAAAGGGCCGCTCGAAGGACGCCGCGCGCCAGCGGATTGCTCTCGACGAGCAGGACAGAGGCCGCAGCGAGCAAGACGGCTGGCGTGGCGGCCTCCGAGGCCGCCCTTACCGTGCGCAGCGGTAGTTTGACCGTGAACCGCGAACCGACTCCGAGTTGACTATCGACCGTGAGTTCGCCGCCCATGGCGTCGGCCAGGCGCCGGGAGATGGCCAGACCAAGGCCCGTGCCTTCATACTTGCGCGTGCGGCTGTCATCGACCTGGGTGAAGGGCTCGAAGATGCGTTCCAGTTCGCCTGGCGCGATGCCGATGCCTGTGTCGGTGACGGTGAGGACGAGCTTATCGCCGTCAGACCCGCTGGCGACGCCGGCCGACACTGAAACTTCCCCGGCCTCGGTGAACTTGATCGCATTGGCCAGGAGGTTGAACAGAATCTGGCGAAGCCGCCCCGCATCCTCTTCGATCAGGGCGGGCGCCGCAGTCCTTTCGCCGACGAGGCTCAGGCTCTTGACCTGCGCCTTGTCCGACCATACCGCGACCGTTTCATCAAAGAGGCGGTGGAAGTCCATCTGCGCCTTGGCGATGGAGATCGTTCCGCTCTCCATCTTGGCGACGTCGAGGAGGTCATCGACGAGGGCGGCCATGGTCTCGCCGCTAGCATGCACCAGGCGGACCTTTTCGCGCAGACCCTCGGGAAGGCTCTGGTCGGCCAGGATCACCTGGGTCATGCCCATGACGCCGTTCAGCGGCGTGCGGATTTCATGGCTGGTCATGGCCAGGAAATCGGTGCGGGCCTTGAGGGCGTGATCGAGGGCCACATTGGCGACAGCCAGTTCGTCGTGGGCGACACGAATGCTGTCGCGGCTTTCGCGCATGTGGTCGGCCAGCTGGATGAGGTGGGCTTCCCGCGCCTGCACCACAGCTCGGGCGCGGTGTTGCAACTCGGCGCGCACTAGCCAGATCAAGCTGAGCCCCTGAGCCACAAACAGCGGGCCGGCATCCAGGCAGAATGGCGTCCAGGCCTGAAGGGCGACGGGTAGGCCGATGGAAGCGGCAGCCACGAGCAGATGGCGACGGAGTGATCCGGCGTAACCCGCCGTCGTTCGTGGTCGGAGCAGGAACGCCACGAGCGCCGAGCCGGCGATCAGGAGGGGAAAGCCCAGGGATTGGAGGGCGCGGCCGGCGCGGAGGCTTTCATAGGCCAGAGCGTGAATATAGACACCGTGTAGCACGCCGCGCTTGGGCGTGGCGAACTGGTCGCCAAGTTCCACAGCCGTCGAGCCAATCAGAATGTTGCGGCCGCGCACCAGGGCGGGGTCAAAGCGGCCTGAATAGGCGTCCTGGAAGCTAATCCGGTCGATCGCGGCGGCGTCGACGCCATAATCGACGAGGAAGTCGCCAGCCATGGGCTCTCGGCCCAGTAACGTGGCCGCCATGGAGGGACGCAAGCCTGAGGCCGTCTCGAAGCCGAGGCGATAACGACGAACGCGACCGTCGCTGTCCACGGGCACATTGACGCTGGCGAGCACCGCGTCCTTGGCCAGGTTTTCGATAGGACGCATGCTGATCTGGCGCCGGTCGGCGCCGTATCCGACCTGTTGGTCGAACGTGGGCAGGATCACCTGGCCGGGCCAACGGCGGACGGATTTCGCCAAGGCCTCGTCAGCCGCCGCAGTGGAAGGGGCGCTGAAGTCGACGTCCAGGCCCACCACCTGGGCGCCGGCTCCATTGAGATTGTCGATGACGCGAGCAAAGCGTTCCCGGCTCCAGGGCCAGGCGCCAGCGGCGCGGAGGCTCTCGGCGTCGATCTCGACAACCGTGAGCGTCGCGCTCGGCGGGCGCTCCAGCAGGCGAAAGCGCCACTGCGACAAGGCGTCGTCGATCGGATGGAGTACGCCAAGCCCATAGACCAGCGCCGCGCACGCCGTGACCAGCAGGACGCCTGCCGCAGACCGAATGCGAGCGGCGAACCCCTGACGCTGATCGGGAGCTATAGCGGTCAATTGCTATTCCTTAGGCGAGCCGCCGGCGTTGGCATTGCCGCCGCCATTACCGCCGGTGTTCCCGCCAGCGTTGCTGTTTTCGCCGGCGTTGGTGTTTCCACCGCCCGAGCCGGGGCCATTGCCAGCAGCGTTGCCACCACCGGCATTGTCATTGCCGCCGCCCGCGTTGGTGTTTCCACCGCCCGCGCTGGCGCCGTTGCCACCGGCGTTGCCGCCACCGGCATTGTCGCTGCCGCCGCCCGCGTTGGTGTTTCCACCGCCCGAGCCGGGGCCAACGCCAGCAGCGTTGCCACCACCGGCATTGTCATTGCCGCCGCCCGCGTTGGTGTTT